>JAWOJJ010000102.1:0-110498 GCA_046481675.1 Bacteroidales bacterium
TGTGAATTTCAGTGCCTGAAATTCTACAGATTCTAAACCGGGATCAAACATATTTTCTTATCAGCATTTGATAAGCAGGCAGGCCTGCAGTAAATTGATTTTTTTAACGCCTTTTCTCAGAGGCGGGTTGCGCTACTTCAGGGGCGTTGCAACATTGCTCAATCTCAACGATAGACAACCATGTAAGTGATATTTCTAAACAGAAAACATGGAACAATGAACAGTTTTCATTAGGTAGCACTGCTTACACATAAGCACCGTGCGGTGGCCAGACAAAACGCAGAGGGCGTACCGGGACTAGCCGGGGGTTCGTTTTGTCTTGATCTTTCTTGTTTCGTTCTTTGGATCAAGCCAAAGAATGAAATGGGGATTCGGGGCAACGCCCCGGTTGAGTGCCGACGATGTACGGCTAATACAGCATGCCTGATGAAAGTTGTTTTCGTTAGAGTATACTTTTCCAGCTGTAGGGAAAAGTAACAAAAAGGGATATGGGGCAAAGCCCCGGACGCATGCTAATGTTGAATAACAAAAACAACATGCTTGATATAAGTATCATTGAATACTTTGGTTACCAGAAAAATCAAATAACATTTTCGGGTTGGTATATTCCGCTAATAAATAGTACTTTTGGCCTGGTTTTGTAAAAAAACGGTCATATTCAGTACTTAAATAGCAAAAAATGAAACAACTACTCGGTATTTTTCTTATAGGCGTTGTGTGTATGCCTGCATTCAGCCAAACCGGTTCACTTAAAAATGAGCAGGACTCCGTATCATACAGCATGGGGCTGTTGATGGGCACGAGCATTCAAAAAGCCGGAATCACGGAAATCAACGACCAGGTTTTCCTGCAGGGGATTAAAGATATGGTTTACGGAACTCCCCAGATCATTTCACCCGACCAGGCCAATACAATCATGAACACCTACCTGATGAAGCTGGTGGCCAAAAAGGCTTCGGACAACCTAATAAAGGGACAGCAATTTCTGGCAGAAAATGCGAAAAAAGAAGGTGTAATTACCATGCCCAGCGGGCTGCAGTATAAAGTTATTAAAGCAGGTGAAGGCCCTTCGCCGGTTGACACCAGTATGGTTACCGTTCATTACACAGGCACTTTCATTGACGGAAAGGTTTTCGACAGTTCTGTTGAACGCGGAGAGCCTGCCGAATTTGGAGTAGGTGATGTGATTCCGGGATGGACAGAAGCACTGAAACTGATGAATGCCGGTGCCAACTACATGGTGTATATCCCTGCCAGTCTGGCATACGGTGAGAACAGTCCGGCCAGCGTTGAGCCCAACAGCGTGATGATTTTTGACATCCACCTGTTGTCGTTTAAATAAACCACAAGCGCACTTAATAAAAAAACCCCGCCGGTGGCGGGGTTTTTTTATGTTTATTCTCAATTTGAGAACTGCGATTAAAATCTAAATCCCAGAGAAACACCAAAACCGGTGTGTTTGAATACTGATTCGTCATCATCCTCACCCTCATACTCGGGCCAGAGATTCAACAAACCCAACTGGGCGTTGAACTGAACCGACAATTTGAACGGGAATTCATAACCGAAGAACACATCTGCTCCGGCATCCAGAGGTCTTACAAAAATGGCATCTTCTTCCCAATCCTCTTCGGTAACTTTATTTTTGAACTTGATATCCGTTTCTTCGGATTCACCTAAGGCTTCCATTTTCCATTTGCCTCCAATGCCATAGCCAACATAGGGGCCAAAACCTACAATAATTTTTCCGCTTCCCAGCTCTGGTTTATAAACCAAATGAATGGGTAATTCGATATAGGAAATGCTAATGGTATTGTCGACATTCACGCCCAAATATTCCTCGGAGTCCTTTGCCCCTTTTAGAGCAAAACTCAAACCGGGTTGCAGGTAAAAGCCTTCAGCAATACTGATTTCATAATTTACCCCAATATTCAACCCAATGGTCATGTCATTCTCGAGTTTGTCACCTGCATCATCCTTACCGTTGATAGTTTGTAGGTTAACACCGGCCCTCAGGCCAAAACCCTGTGAAAAAGCAGCAGCACTCATCAATACTGCAGCAAACAATAAAAAAAATCTTTTTTTCATAGTCATACGATTTTATGGTTATTAAACAGATAACAAATTAATTGCCGGCTTGTTTTTCAGCTTCGGCTTTCATTTTCTCGTTGGCTGTGATCAGGAATTCCACGCGGCGGTTCTGGGCGCGGCCTTCTTCGGTTCCATTGTCGTACTTGGGCACTTCCTCCCCAAAACCTTTTACGGTTAGCCTTTCCGAAGTAATACCCTTTGATTTGAGGTAATCGACCACCGTGGTGGCCCGTTTTACCGAAAGCGTCATGTTGAAATCATTGCTGCCTTTGCTGTCGGTATGTCCCTGGATTTCCACATTGGTATCGGGGTATTTGTTGAATACCACGATGATTTTGTCGAGACTCTGTTTTGAAGCAGCAGTAAGATCGGATTTGCCGAATTCAAACAAAACCTTATCGCTGAGTTCAACGATAATTCCTTCGCCTACGCGTTCCACGTTAGCATCAGGCACTTCGTTCTTGAGTTCTTCGGCCTGTTTGTCCATTTGTTTACCAATCACTGCGCCAGTTACGCCCCCAACAGTTGCACCAATTATGGCACCAAGAGCCGTATTACCGGCAGCCCTGCCAACTACGGCACCTGCAGCTGCTCCGGTGGCAGTGCCAACTGCGGCACCTTTTTGCGTTTTAGTCATGGATGCGCAGCCTGCCATCAGTATTGAAGCAATTACCACAATTGCAAATAAAACATTTCTCTTTCTCATGATTATTGATTTAGGTTAGTTGAATATAATTACTAAAGTTATGAAATATAAATTAGAATTATACCTGGCAATTATTACACCACAGGAAAACAGTCTACAAGGGCACCTGAGTAACTCCAGCGAGTGAGTAGGATTTTTCTTTAACCCATTTTGCCCACTGAGCAGGGGTTTTGGAATTGTCAAAAGTTGTATACGGTATTGGAGGTCCAAAAATTACAGTAATACGTTCGCCCCGGTGTCGGAAAGTCTCATCCACCAGGTAAAACATTTCGATATTGGCTTTGATGCCCAGTAATTTCCGCAACTGGTAGAACCGGTAGAAAAATGTAGAATTTCTGCCGCTGAAATGAACCGGAACCACATCACGCTGGTAGGTGATGGCCTTGGTGATGAAGTTTTTCTTCCATTCCAGGTCCATAACCTGTTTGTTGATGTACCTTGAAACCAGCCCGGCCGGGAAAGTAAGTATCTGCATATCCGACAAATATGCCTCGTGCAGGTTTTTAGCCAATTCCGCTGCCTGTTTGCCGTGTTTGTTAACGGGCAGGAACACAGGTGCCAGGTTAACAATGTTCATGAGGATGTCGTTGGCCAGCACCTTCAGATTGCTGTAATACCTGCCGATCACATCTATGAGTACAAAGCCCTCTAGTCCGCCCAGCGGATGGTTTGAGGCAAAAATATAACGTTGGCCGGGAACCATGTGCTCTGCGCCATGAACGGTAACCGTAACTTTGAAATCATCAACTGTGGCACGGGCAAATTCAATCCCGTACTTGCCACCATGACGGGTCAGAATGTCATTAAGATCGTTCTGATGCAACACACGTTCCAGGTATTTGTAAACAAAACCCGGCAATAATGAAGCAAGCCGGGGACTTTTATCGTGAAACACCTGTCTTACGTTTACCAGCGTGGGTTTAATAAGTTTGTCATGATCCTCCATAATACAAAAAATAGTGTTCAGGTAAAAAATCAAAGCAGGCTGTAAAATTAATCATAACTGGCAAATATTCCTTTATTCGTTGCGATCCGATCCCACCTGGCAATTGCCTTGAAAATAATGCGTTTTGGCATGCAATAAACCTCTGGCAGAAAAAGTTATTAACAAAGTGGGAAAAAATGGGTAATTGTGGAACAAAGTGGGAATAAAAGTATTATTTTTACCTTCCAAATGGAAAAACCAGTTCAGATAACATTCACGGGTGATTTCACCTGCAAGCTGGACGACAAGGGCCGGGTGCTTTTGCCGGCTGCTTTTATCAAGCAGATGGCCCTGTGCATGCAGGAGAAATTTGTGCTGAAAAAGGACATTTTTGATCCTTGCCTGGTTTTATACCCCATGGTGGAATGGGAACAGCAAAACGAATTACTCAGACAGAATACCAGTTCATATAGCAGGGAACACAAGCAATTCCTCAGAGGTTTTTTTAAAGGCACTGCCGAGGTAGTGCTTGATGCAAACAACCGGCTGTTGTTGCCCAAAAGATTGCTTGATGAAATAGGAGCAGAAAAGGAAATTGTTTTGGCGGGCAATCTGGGAGTTATTGAAATATGGACCAAGGCCGAATATGACAATATTGAAGGCGGCGGTGAAAATATTGCATTCCTCGCGGAGAAGATCATGGGGAAATTGAATAATAATGGTAGTGCTCCAAAAAATACCAGTGGTGAATGAGTACCTACCACATACCGGTTCTCCTGAGGGAGAGTGTTGAAGGGCTCAGCATAAACGCCGGAGGGATATACGTAGACGCAACCTTCGGAGGCGGAGGACATTCCGTTGAAATTCTTAATAAAATGGGGCCGGGTAAACTCTATGCCTTTGATCAGGACGAGGCCGCTATGGCCAACCTGCCCGATGACAACAGGTTCTTTTTCATACAGGGTAATTTCAGATATCTGAAAAATTACCTGAGTTTTTACGGAATCGATGCCATTGACGGTCTACTGGCCGACCTGGGGGTTTCATCACACCACTTCGATACACCCGAAAGGGGATTTACCTACCGGACCAATGCGGCACTGGACATGAGAATGAACAGAAAATCAGGTTTGACGGCTGAAACCGTCATCAATGAATATGATTCCGATAAACTCACCGGAATGTTCCGCGACTATGGAGAACTGCAGCATGCGCATCGACTGACATCGGCAATCATCCAGGAACGCCGGAAACAGAAAATCACCACAACCGCACAGTTGATCTCGTGCATTGAGTCGCAGATACCCAGGCAAACTGAAAACCAGTACCTGTCAAAGGTTTTCCAGGCCATCCGCATAGAAGTAAACCAGGAACTTGAAAGCCTGGAAGAGCTGCTGAAATCGGCCTCCGGAATGCTGAAAAAGGGGGGCAGGATGGTAATCATCAGTTACCATTCACTTGAAGACCGGTTGGTGAAGAATTACATGAGATGGGGAAATACACGGGAGCAACCGGCAAAAGACCTTTACGGAAACAGCTTTGAGCCTTTCCGCATCATCACGCGCAAACCCATTTCAGCAGGGGAAGAAGAGATCAGGAATAATCCCAGGGCACGCAGTGCCCGGTTACGAATTGCAGAGAAAAGATAAGATGTACCAGGAAAACCGACATATTGACTTTGAAGAGATGGGGAAAGATACCGGGAACCTTTCGGGCAGATCCGGCGTTACAGATCGCGAAATGGAAACCCCGGGGCCGAAAACTGCGAAACAGGAACCGGGCAAAAGCAAGAAGGCCGCTGCTGAACCTTCAAAAAGCGGCAATAAAGTCCGCATAAAAGAACTCATCGATGGCACCTTCCTGGTTAGGGAAAACGTGCTCAAACAATTGCCATATCTCCTTTTTCTGACATTCCTGGGTGTCATTTATATTGGCAACCGCTTTCATGCCGAACGCATGGTCAGGCAAATCAGCGATCTGAAAATTGAGGTGGGCAACCTGCGTTCAGAACAAATCACCATTACATCCGAGCTGATGAACATCAGCCGGCCGTCGGAAGTTGCAGCCCTGGTAGAATCAAAAGGCCTCGGGCTCAAAGAATCAATGGATCCGCCAAAAAAAATCAAAAGATAAATGAGCATGTCGGTTAAAAGAGACATATTGTGGAGGGTGGCAGTGGTTTACATGGCATTTTTACTGATTGGCCTGCTCATTACCGGACGGATCATCTATCTGCAGGTTTTTGAAAAGGAAAAATGGATGTCGAAGGCAGGCGACTTCGTATTGAAAACAATGAACATTCCCGCTGACCGCGGAAGCATTTATGCTGCCGACGGAAGAATGCTTGCAAGCTCGGTTCCTTATTACGAAGTGCGCTTTGACGCCAAATGTGAAAACCTTTCCGACCGCACATTTTACCGGGGTGTTGACTCCCTGGCTCTTGGCCTCTCGAGACTTTTCGGAGACAAGTCAAAAGAAGCCTACAAACGCAGCCTGATTGATGCCCGCAGACAGGGCAAAAGATACCACCTGGTGAAAAGCGGGGTGAACTATATCCAGCTTAAAAAACTGAAAACCTTTCCGATATTCCGCCTGGGCAGATATAAGGGCGGACTGGTATACATGCAGGAGAGCCGGCGGGTCAGGCCGCATCAGGGACTGGCCGGACGCCTGATTGGATACACATCCAAAGATGTAAACGGTAACGTGGTAGGAATTGAAGGAGCCTATAACGATCAGCTTGGGGGCGTTCAGGGAGTCCGCCTGATGCAGCGCCTTTCAGGTGATGTCTGGATGCCCATGAACGAGTGGAATGAAATAGAACCCAAAGACGGCCATGACCTGATCACCACCCTTGATGTCAACCTGCAGGACGTGGCACACAAGGCCTTACTTCACCAACTCATCACCCAGGGAGCTCAATATGGCACCGCCATTCTGATGGAAGTTAAAACCGGCAATGTGAAAGCTATGGTTAACCTGGGCCGTGATGAACAGGGCTTTTATCATGAGATCCAGAACTACGCCATAGGCGAATCCACCGAACCGGGGTCCACCTTTAAGCTCCCTGTGCTGATTGCCGCACTTGAGGATGGCGTGGTTGACCTTGGAGATACGATTGACACCGGTGACGGCACCTTTAAATATTACGACAAAACCATCCGCGATGACTATCACGAACACGGCGGCTATGGGAAAATAACTGTTGAAGAAGTGTTTGAGAAATCTTCCAATGTAGGAATGGCAAAGATCATTACCAGTGCCTACAAGAAAGACCCCGATGAGTTTATCGACAGGCTCTATGCCATGAGGCTGAATGAAAAGCTGGGAATTGAAATCAAGGGTGAAGGCAACCCGCTCATCCGTTATCCGGGCGACAAATACTGGTCGGGGATATCGCTGGCCATGATCGCCCATGGATATGAGATCAGAATCACACCCCTGCAGACACTTACTTTTTATAATGCCATTGCCAACAACGGTAAGATGGTAAAGCCTCAGTTTGTTAGAGAAATCCGCTATCACGGAAAGCTGATCCGCAAGTTTGATACGGAAGTGCTGCAGTCGTTGGTTTGTTCCCGATCTACCCTGCACAAAGTTAAAAGAATGCTTGAAGGCGTGGTGGAATCAGGCACGGCAAAAAACCTGCAGAATCCACAGATTAAGATTGCCGGAAAAACAGGCACCAACCAGATATACAACAAAAAGTACGGCTATAAAACATCTTCAGAGGTGAGCTACCAGGCATCGTTTGCCGGATACTTCCCTGCTGAAAAGCCCATGTATTCCTGTATTGTGGTGGTGAATTCCCCCTCAAAAAACGTGTATTACGGTAACATGGTAGCAGGCCCTGTTTTCCTTGAAATTGCACGGAAGGTATACGCCACCTCAATCGACATGCATCCTGTAATGGCAAAAGACAAAGACAACGATATACAACCCGACCTG
Source organism: Bacteroidales bacterium (assembly GCA_046481675.1). Classification (GTDB taxonomy): domain Bacteria; phylum Bacteroidota; class Bacteroidia; order Bacteroidales; family UBA10428; genus UBA5072. The sequence goes on from JAWOJJ010000102.1 coordinate 7,671, forward strand.
CCCTACACCAAAACCGGCAACCGCGAACAGCTGCGGTTTGTTCTGAAAGAACTCGATGTACCGGTTGAAAACAGCCACATTCGTGCTGACTGGGTGTCAACCGAAAAGAAAACCGAAAACATTGCCTTCAGCAACAGGACTGTGAATGAAGGCCTTGTTCCCAACGTGGTTTCTATGGGTGCCAAAGATGCCATTTACCTGCTTGAAAACGCAGGTCTCCGGGTAAGACTTCTGGGAAGAGGCAGTGTACGCCGTCAATCCATTGCCCCGGGAAGCAGGGTGCGAAAAGGAGACCAGATTACGCTTGAAATGACAAGAATTTAACGCTATGCAAGTTAACCTGTCAGACATAATTAAGGACGTCGAAGTGTTGCAGATCCATGGATCTGCTGACATCCAGCTTTCAGGCATTCATTTTGATTCCCGGAAGGTTGTTGCAGGAACCCTTTTTATTGCTGTGAAAGGGACACAATCAGACGGCCATGAATTCATTGAATCTGCCATAGTTTCAGGGGCACCGGCAATCGTATGCGAGCAGATGCCCATTGCAGTTACACCCGGAGTTACTTATATCGTGGTAAAAGATGCTGCTTTTTCACTGGCCATCCTGACCTCTGCCTTCTACGGTCATCCCTCGCGAAAACTCAAGCTGGTAGGCATAACCGGTACGAACGGAAAAACAACCACAGTGACGCTGCTTTACAGGCTGTTCAGTTCACTTGGCTATAAAGCAGGCTGTTTCACCACCATCCGCAATTACATAGGAGACCTGGTTGTTGAAGCCACACACACCACACCCGACCCGGTGCAACTCAACCGGATCATGAATGACATGGTTGAGGCAGGTTGCGAATATGCCTTTATGGAGGTAAGCTCGCATGCGCTGGTTCAAAACCGGGTTGCAGGCCTGTCTTTTGCAGGTGGTATTTTTTCGAACATCACCCACGACCACCTCGACTATCACAAAACCTTTGAAGAATATATCAGGGCCAAAAAACTGTTTTTCGACAACATGCCCGGGGACAGTTTTTCGCTGATCAACGCCGACGACCGAAATGGCAGGATCATGGTACAAAACACCCGGTCGGCCGTAAGCTATTACGGAATCCGGTCGATGGCTGATTTTAAAGCAAAAATAATTGAAAGCCATTTGAACGGGATGCTGCTCAACATAGACAATTCAGAAATATGGACCCGGTTTATCGGTGAATTCAATGCTTACAACCTGCTGGCCGTGTATTCCTGTGCACGTTTGCTTGGCCAGGACAAGACTGAGGTGCTGCGGCTGCTCAGCCTGACAGACACGGTAGAAGGGCGTTTTCAGTATGTGCAGTCGGCACAGGGCGTTACAGCCGTAGTAGATTACGCACACACGCCCGATGCCATTGTGAATGTATTGAAAACAATTATGCAGATCCGCAAAGGCAATGAGCAGGTGATTACTGTAGTTGGAGCCGGAGGAAACCGTGATAAAACAAAGCGGCCGGTAATGGCTCAGGTGGCTGCCGAAATGAGCGACCGTGTGATCCTTACAGCCGACAATCCGCGCAATGAAGACCCCCTGGATATACTGAACGATATGAAAGCCGGACTTGACAAGAAACTGCTTGAAAAAACCATGATACAGCCCGACCGCCGTGAAGCTATAAAAACTGCCTGCCTGATGGCCGGCAAGGGCGATATCATTCTCATTGCAGGTAAAGGACATGAAACCTACCAGGAAATAAAAGGTGTCAGGCATCATTTCAGCGACATGGAAGAAGTGAGAACGCTATTCGGATTAAGTAACGAAAAATCCTAACCAAGCTATGCTGTACTACCTGTTTAAATATTTGGAGAGTCTTGACATACCAGGTGCCGGTTTGTTCAACTTCATTTCATTCCGGTCGGCCATGGCCATCATTACCTCGCTGATCATTTCCACCATTTACGGCAAGAAAATAATCCGCAAGCTGCAGCAGGCACAAATCGGGGAAAGCATACGCGACCTGGGCCTCGAAGGACAAATGCAGAAGAAAGGCACACCTACCATGGGCGGTTTGATCATCCTGATTTCCATAATTATCCCGGTTCTGTTGTTTGCCAACCTGGGCAACATATACATCCTGCTCATGCTGTTCATAACCATTTGGCTGGGTTTTGTGGGATTTGTAGATGATTACATCAAGGTATTCAGGAAAAATAAGGAAGGACTGCGGGGAAAATTCAAGGTATTTGCTCAGATTATTGCCGGAATTGTAGTGGGACTCACACTCCATTTCAACGATGATATTGTAGCCCGTGAAAGAGTACTGGATGAAGCAGGCAACCCAATTACACGGATTGAGAAAGGTGTTGCAGGTGAAAAATCAGTCATTGCCTACGTCACGCGTGAAGTGAAATCCACTAAAGTGAACATGCCGTTCTTCAAGAACAATGAATTCGACTACGCCAAGCTGGTTTGGTTTTTGGGCGACAAAGCACAGCAATGGGCCTGGGTGGTCGTCATCCTTGCGGTTATTTTCATCATTACCTTCGTTTCCAACGGGGCCAACCTTACAGACGGGCTCGACGGGCTTGCGGCCGGAAGTTCCGCAATCATCGGAGGCACCCTGGGGCTGCTGGCTTATGTATCGGGTAATGCCATAATGGCCGATTACCTCAACATCATGTACCTTCCGAGTACAGGTGAGCTGGTTGTATATATAGCTGCATTTATAGGTGCCCTGGTGGGTTTTTTGTGGTACAACTCTTACCCTGCACAGGTGTTCATGGGCGATACCGGAAGCCTGGCTATCGGGGGTATCATTGCCGTTTTCGCCATACTGATACGTAAAGAATTGCTGATACCCATTCTGTGCGGTGTGTTTGTGGCAGAAAGTATTTCGGTGGTTCTACAGGTTAGCTGGTTTAAATATACACGGCTGCGGTTCGGAGAAGGACACAGAATTCTTCGTATGGCACCACTTCATCATCATTTTCAGAAACTGAATTACCCTGAACCAAAGATCGTTACCCGGTTCTGGATCATAGGAATACTACTTGCCATTATTACCATTGTAACCCTTAAAATCCGATAAACATGGATCAAAGAATTGTAGTGCTTGGTGCCGGAGAAAGTGGAACAGGAGCAGCTGTTTTGGCTAAAAAACAGGGCTTTGATGTCTTTGTTTCCGATTCCGGAAAAATCAAGGATGTATACAAGGAAATCCTGTACAATTACGAAATTGAATGGGAAGAAGGCAAACATACGGAAAGACATATCCTGAACGCCAAGGAGGTGATCAAAAGCCCGGGAATATCTGAAAAATCCGATATCGTGTTAGCCGTAAGGAAAAAGGGAATTCGTGTTATATCGGAAATTGAATTCGCCGGACGTTATACCCAGGCCAAAAAAATATGCATCACAGGCAGCAATGGTAAAACCACCACAACAACACTGATTCATCACATGCTGCGTAAAGCCGGATTGAACGCCGGTTTGGCAGGAAACGTGGGCAAGAGTTTTGCCATGCAGGTGGCCACCGAAAATTATGAATACTACGTGATCGAGCTGAGTAGTTTTCAGCTCGACGGCATGTATGAATTCAAGGCCGACATAGCAATATTGCTGAACATCACATCGGATCACCTCGACCGGTACGACTATAACCTGCAAAACTACATCGATTCCAAATTCAGGATCAGCCGCAACCTGTCTGAAGACGATTTCTTTGTTTATTGTTCCGATGACGAAATTACCATCAGGGAACTGGAACGGATTGTAACCAAAGCCAAGCAACTGGGATTTACCATCAAGGAAAACAAACAACAGGGAGCTTACATTGAAGGAGATTCCATGAAAATTGAAGTGGATGATGACGTATTTGAAATGTCGCTGGCCGAACTTGCACTCAAGGGGAAACACAATACATACAATTCAATGGCAGCCGGTATTGCCGGTAGCGTGCTTAAAATAAGAAAACCGATCATCCGCGAAAGCCTCATGGATTTTGCGGGAGTGGAACACCGGCTTGAACGCTTTATTAAAGTGCATGGCATTGAATTCATCAACGATTCAAAAGCCACCAATGTCAATTCCACCTGGTATGCCCTGGAAAGCATGACCACGCCTGTTGTATGGATTGCCGGCGGAACCGACAAGGGCAACGACTATGCGGAGCTGACCGAACTGGTGAAACAAAAGGTAAAAGCATTGGTTTGCCTGGGAGTGGACAATTCCAAATTGCACAAGGCATTCGATGGAATCATCCCTGAAATTGTAGATACCGATTCCATGAAAGACGCCGTTCAGGCTGCATACAAGCTTGGAAAAACCGGTGATGTAGTGCTTCTGTCACCCTGCTGCGCCAGTTTCGACCTGTTCGAGAATTACGAAGACCGCGGAAGGCAATTTAAGAAATACGTGAGAGAACTTTGAAACAATTATCCATGAACAATGAAAACATTAGCACATTAGCACATTAGCACATTTACACATCAACAAATCAACAAATCAACAAATCAACAAATCAACAGATCAACAAATAAGTATGCTTGTAAGTTTAAAGAAATACTTCAAAGGTGACCCGGTCATTTGGATGGTGATCCTGCTGCTGTCGATATTTTCGCTGCTGGCAGTTTACAGCTCCACCGGATCGCTGGCTTACAGGTACCAGGGCGGGAACACCAGTTACTATATACTTAAACACGCTACCATCCTGTTTATGGGATTGGTGATCACTTATGTTACGCACCTCATACCCTATAAATACTTTTCACGGATTTCACAGCTTTTGCTCTACATTGCCATACCCTTACTGCTTGTAACCCTTGTTTACGGGGTAAACATGAACGATGCATCAAGGTGGCTTACTCTGCCGGGGTTGAGCCTGACCTTTCAGACTTCAGACATAGCCAAACTGGCTATTATCATGTACACGGCCCGCATCCTTGCAAAGAAACAGGACAATATCAAGGATTTCAAAGATGCCTTCAGACCTATTATTGTACCCCTGCTGCTGGTTTGCGCCCTGATATTCCCGGCAAACTTTTCAACGGCAGCACTTATTTTTGCCACAGCTTTCATCCTGATGTTCATAGGTCGTGTTCACCTGGGTTATCTTATGGGACTGATAGGCATCATAGCCGTTGCATTGGGCATTGTTATTGGCATAGCGCTATCAAACAAATGGGAAGGTCGTTTTGATACATGGGAAAACAGAATTCAAAGTTTTATTGACAGCGATAAGAGCAATGGAGACAACTACCAGGTTGACCAGGCCAAAATTGCCATTGTAAGAGGGGGATTGGTTAACCTGAGGCCGGGTAAAAGCATGCAGCGTAACTTTATACCGCATCCCTACTCCGATTTTATATACGCGATCATTATTGAGGAATATGGACTGGCCGGAGGAGCCCTGGTGCTCATACTATACCTTTACCTGCTGTTCAGGGCTGCCGTGATGGTGCGGAAAAGTTCAAGAACCTTTCCGGCCTTCCTGGCAATAGGCCTGGCTGTGATGATCACATTCCAGGCCATGATCAACATGGCGGTTGCAGTGAACCTGATACCGGTTACCGGCCAGCCCCTGCCCATGATCAGCATGGGCGGATCGTCATTGCTGTTTACCTGCGTGGCACTTGGCATTATTCAAAGCGTAAGCAGGGGTATCAAAAATCAACAGGAAATGGCTGAAAAAATGGCCCCCGAACAAATTGCACACAACGATGAACAGGAAATTCATAATTAGCGGAGGAGGCACAGGCGGGCACATATTCCCAGCCCTGTCCATTGCCCGGGAGATCAAAAAAAGAGATCCTGAAGCTGCCATTCTGTTTGTGGGCGCCCTGGGCAGGATGGAAATGGAAAAAGTTCCAGCCGCCGGTTTTCCGATAATTGGACTGCCGGTGGAAGGTCTCCGGCGAAAATTCGGCTTCAGAAATATCGTTGTGCTTTACAAATTGGTTGTCAGCCTGTTTAAAGCTGCCGGCATCATAAAAACATTCAGGCCCGATGTGGTTGTTGGTGTGGGTGGCTATGCCAGCGGACCCCTGCTCAGAATGGCTGCTCTGAAAGGCATACCTACCCTGATTCAGGAACAGAATTCCTATGCGGGTGTCACCAACAAGCTATTGGCCCGCAAAGCAGCCAAAATATGCGTAGCCTATCCGGGAATGGAAAGGTACTTCCCTGCCGGCAAAATTGTTCTGACAGGCAATCCGGTAAGGGAAGAATTGACTCAGCAAACCAACAAAGCTGATGCCTGCAGGTTCTTCGACCTGGATCCCGCCAAACCGGTGATTGTGGTGCTGGGGGGCAGCCTGGGTGCCCGCACCATCAACAACAGCATACTCGGGCAAATCCTCCTGTTTGAGAAAGAAGATGTTCAACTGGTATGGCAAACCGGGAAACTTTATATTGATCTGATCAGAAAAGAACTGGAAATTCAGGAACTTCGGAATATCAGGTATTACGACTTCATCAACCGGATGGATATGGCCTTTGGAGTTGCCGATGTGATCATATCACGGGCAGGTGCCGCCACCATATCGGAACTATGCCTGTTGGGCAAGCCGGTGATCCTGGTTCCGTCTCCTAATGTAGCTGAAGATCATCAGACCAAAAATGCCATGGCGCTTGTTCAGAACCATGCCGCTTTAATGGTCCCCGACAAAGAAGCTTCGGAAAAGCTCGTGCAGAAGGCACTGGAATTGGTACGCAACAAAGTACTGTGCAATGAGCTGGCCCAAAACAGTAAAAGCATGGGCTTGCCCGGTGCGGCTCATAAAATTGTGGATGAAATAATTAAAATTACGGATCAGAATTGAGTGCATTGCAAAACATACGGCATATTTACTTCCTGGGAATCGGAGGTATTGGCATGAGTGCCCTGGCTAGGTATTTCAGGATCACCGGGAAAACCGTGGCAGGATACGACCGCACACCGACTCAGCTGACCCGTCAGCTTTCCCATGAAGGAATTACCATCCACTACGAAGACGATCCCGGGTTGATTACCGGGGAATTCCAGTCTCCCGATGACACCTGGGTCATCCTGACTCCCGCCATACCGCCAGATCATGCCGAACTGGCCTGGTTCAGAAAGAACCGGTACAAAATATTCAAGAGATCGGAAATCCTGGGCTTGCTTTCGAAAGGCTATAAAACAGTTGCCGTTGCCGGAACCCATGGCAAAACAACAGTTTCCACCATGATTGCCCATATTCTGGCACACGGGAAAACAGGATGCAACGCGTTCCTGGGAGGCATCTCCAAGAATTACGACAGCAACCTGATATTGAACCCGCAAAGCGATTGGATGGTAACCGAGGCAGATGAATTCGACAGGTCATTTCTGCAATTACATCCTTATGCAGCCGTGGTTACCGCCATGGACCCCGACCACCTGGATATATACGGGAATGCAGAAAACATGCAACAGGCCTTCAATCAATTCATCGGGCAGATTGACCGGGAAGGATTCCTGCTCTTAAAGGGAGGCCTGCCGGTTGACCCGGCAATTTTGCCTTCACAAACCTATACCTATTCGCTGAACGGCAATACCGATTTTCGAGCCGACAACATCAGGCTGGACCAAAGAAGGTATTACTTCGACCTGACCGGTCGCGGCATCCGGATCAAAAACCTATCACTGGAGCACCCCGGCCTTGTGAATGTTGAAAATGCTGTGGCCGCCACAGCTATGGCCGCATTGCTTAAAACCGATTACCAGCAGATCCGGCAATCAATTGATACCTTCTCGGGAATTCAGCGCAGGTTCGATTATCATATCAAAACAGGCAAAATTGTCTATATCGATGATTATGCCCATCATCCCATGGAAATTGAGGCCACACTCCGATCGGTGCGTGAGCTCTACCCCGGGAAAAAAATCACCGGTATATTTCAGCCCCATTTGTACTCCCGGACAAAAGACCTGGCAAAGGGTTTTGCGAATAGCCTGGGACTGCTCGACAGCCTCATCCTGCTCGATATTTATCCGGCAAGGGAATTGCCTATTGAAGGAGTTACCTCGGAATTGGTGTTCAGGGATGTGCAAACAGCAGACAAGATCATGTGCAGCAAAGAAGAGCTCCTGGAAGTACTTCAGAAAAGGGATATAGAAGTGCTGATTACCCTGGGAGCCGGCGATATTGACAAATACACGGAACCCATTACACAGCTTTTGCAAAAAAGAATCGGATGAAGAAATACAGAAACATATTATTCCTGGCTTTGCTGATTGTATATATGATACTGGTTTCCGGCTTCATTGGCGGTAAGGAGCGCTTGCAGAAAATAAGCGCACTGCGGATTGAGGTTGTCGACAGCACCGAGAACCAGTTTATCCAATCGGCCTCCATCAGAAGTATTCTGGAACATAAGAAGTACAATATTTTCGGCAACGAAAGCAGCCAAATTGACCTGGAAGGAATAGAACATTCGCTGAGATCGCGCCAGATCATCAAAGACGCCCAGGCATTCATTACCGAACCCGGGGTGCTGCATTTAGAGATCAGCCAGAAAAAGCCCTTTGTAAGGGTTTTTAACAGGTATGGACAGGGCTATTATCTTGATCAGGAAGGGAACATCATACCGCTATCGCAGAGTTTCAGCCCGTTTGTAATTGTTGCCAACGGGTTCATTGCCGAGCCCTTCACCGTTGGTAAAACGCTGAATATAAACGATGCCAAACACGATTCATTGCCCCGTTCTTTGCACACCATTTACGATGTTTACAAACTGGCATCATTCATCACAGCCGACAAATTCTGGAATTCCCAGATTGAGCAGATTTATGTAAACAGCAACTACGATTTCGAACTGATACCCAGGGTAGGTTCGCACATCATTGAACTGGGGAGGGTGGAGCACCTCGATGAGAAGTTTGGCAACCTGAAGCTACTGTATACTGAAGGTTTCAGTAAACTGGGATGGAATCAATACGGAAAGATAAGTTTAAAATATAAAAACCAGGTAGTTTGTACTAAAATCCAATAACATGAGCCAAAGAAACAACATTTTAGCAGCAATTGATATCGGCACCACCAAGATCGTCACCATTGCCGGCCGAATGAACGAGGCAGGAAAACTCGAAATAATCGGAATGAGCAAAACACCATCGAAAGGAGTTAAAAGGGGCGTGGTGCTCAATATCGAAGAAGCTGTAAGTGCCATCAGGTATACTGTTGAAGAAGTGCAAAAGCAAATAGGCTTCCAGATCAGGGAAGCTTATGTGGGCATCGCCGGACAGCATATTTCGAGCCTGCAGAATCGCGGGTACATACTGCGTGATTCCTATGAAGAAGAAATCACCCGGGAAGACACTGAAAAGCTGCTGGCCGAAATGTTTAAAATTTCCATCCAGCCCGGGGAAGAGATCATTCATGTGATTCCCCAGAGTTATGTAGTGGACAACGAAACCGGGGTAAAAAACCCGATTGGCATGTTTGGCAAACGCCTCGAAGGCAATTACCATATTGTGATCGGGCAAACTTCATCGGCCCGTACCATTGAGCGTTGTGTAAACCGTTGCGGCATCAAGGTGAAACAAATGATCCTGGAGCCTCTTGCTTCAGCTGCTGCGGTACTTACCGAAGATGAAATTGAGGCTGGTGTAGCCCTGGTTGATATCGGTGGCGGCACAACCGATATTGCCGTTTACGATGACGACATCATCAAGCATACGGCAGTGATTCCTTTTGGTGGAAATGTAATTACCAAAGACATTATGGAAGGCTGTTCCATTCTGAACAAGCATGCCGAACTGCTGAAAATTCAGTACGGGTCGGCACTTGGTGACCTGGCCGAGGAAGGTAAGGTAGTGGCCGTTCCCGGAATCAGCGGTCGCGAACCCAAGGAAGTATCATTAAGAAGCCTGGCTTACATTATACAGTCGAGGATGGAAGAGATCATCGACGCCATTGTTTACCAACTCGAAGGATCGGATTGTATGGAGAAACTTACAGCCGGCATCGTAATCACCGGCGGAGGATCACAGTTGCGTCACCTGCCGCAGCTTTTTAAATTCCATACCGGCTTTGATGTAAGAATAGGAAAACCCGAAGTCCTGGTAAGCCGGGAGGCACTGAAAGAAGTGAACCACCCCATGTACTCCACAAGTGTTGGTTTGCTCTACAAAGGCTTCGAAAAGCCTGTTGCAGAAGACACCGTGACCAAAGTATCCGAAAAAGAACCCGAACCGGCATGGGTGGAATTTGAGGAAGAAAAGGATGTGGATGGCGAAACCGGTAAAAAAAGGGGGTCCTTGCTCAACAACATATTAGACAAGGTTGGAAAAATCTTTGATGACGACTCCGATAAAACTTTTGAAAAGCAAAATCCTTAAACTATGGATGAATTAATGAATTTTGAGATGCCGCATAAAAGGTCCTCAATCATCAAGGTGCTTGGTGTTGGCGGAGGCGGCAGCAACGCGGTAAATCACATGTTCAAGCAGGGCATCAGGGACGTGGATTTCATCGTGTGTAATTCCGATGCGCAGGCACTTGCCAACAGTCCTGTTCCGTTGAAAATTCAGCTTGGAGCCTCTCTTACCGAGGGGCGCGGGGCTGGCAACAAACCCGAGATTGGCAGGGAGGCTGCCATTGAAAGCCTCGACAACCTGTCGGAAATCCTTACGCTGAACACCAAAATGGTTTTCGTTACGGCAGGAATGGGAGGTGGCACAGGTACCGGTGCAGCACCGGTAATAGCAAAAGCAGCCAAGGAGCTGGGTATGCTCACCGTTGCCATAGTGACCATCCCGTTTAAAAATGAAGGTCCGCGAAGGGTCAACCAGGCTCTTGAGGGAATTGCCGAACTGGAAAAACATGTTGATTCGCTCCTGGTCATTAACAATGAAAAAATCCGGCAGATTTATGGAGACCTGCGCCTTTCGGATGCCTTTGCCAGGGCTGACGATGTGCTTGCCGTTGCCGCCAAGGGAATTGCTGAGATCATCACCGTCCATGGCTTCATCAACGTGGATTTTGCAGATGTACAGACTGTGATGACCAACAGCGGGGTAGCCATTATGGGTACAGGAACCGCCGAGGGAGAAGGCCGGGCAATTGAAGCCATCAAAGAAGCCCTGAACTCTCCCCTGCTGAACGACACAGACATCAAGGGAGCCAGGAATATCCTGCTCAATGTGTTGTCGGGAGATGATGAGGTAACCATGGACGAAATAGGACAGATCATTGATTTCGTAAAGGATTGCTCAGGTATTCATACCGATCTGATATGGGGTAACGGAACTGATTCGACCCTGGGAAACAAAATTAGTGTAACCGTTATCGCTACGGGTTTCAATGCTGCAAATATTCCCGAGTTGTACATCCGCAGGCCCAAATTTGAACCAGTTCAACTGGAAGACCTGCATACATCAGATAAAGAAGAAGATTCCATATTTGTAATCAGGGATGCCTCCGATAGGAAAGACTCCCCCATGCAAAGAACAATTGAATTCGATGTAAAAACAGTGGATGACGATCTCTTCAGGGATATCAGCAGGGTCAGGAAACCTGTGGACACACGCAGGGCCACCAACAGGGTAAACACCATCAAGCGCGCCCAGGAAGAACTGAAGGAATTAAAGCACGGTAACCGACAGAGTGATAAAGAGATTGATGAAATGGAAAACATACCGGCTTTCAAACGCAAGCAAATCCAGATCGACCCCCAGAATAAGCATTCCTCGGAAACCAAAGTGTCCCAATACTCACTCTCGGATGACGAGAATGCACAGGTGAAGCTCAGTAAGGAAAATCCGTTTCTTTATGGGGCAGTTGATTAATTTGTTGATTTGTTGATCTGTTGATTTGAAGATTTTCTGAATTCCTAAACACCTAAATTGCTAAACTGCTAAATTCCTAAACTGCTAATTGAATAAAAAATGAGCTTATTTGATAAAATATCTGATGATCTGAAGGTTGCGATGCTGGCCAGGCAAAAAGACCGGCTGGAATCGCTTCGCGCCATCAAAACAGCATTGCTGCTGGCAAAAACCGAGTCCGGATCACACGAGATCACATCCGACCAGGAGATCAGGATCCTGCAAAAGATGGTAAAGCAGCGTCGTGAGTCGGCCGAAATATTTAAAACGCAGAACCGGACCGAACTTTGCGAAAACGAAATCAAAGAAGCCTCCATTATTGAAGAATACCTGCCCAAACAAATGTCGGAAGCCGAACTGATCCCGGTTTTGAAGGCAATTATTGAAAAAACCGGTGCCACATCGGCAAAAGACATGGGAAAAGTTATGGGCGCTGCTTCCAAAGAGCTTGCCGGCAAAGCCGATGGCAAAATGATTGCTGAAAATGTAAAGAAATTACTGGCGACCTGACATCCGAACCAATTTGACCCTGTAAGAGAAAGCCGGCTAATGGCCGGCCGGCTGGCTGCAATTGATACCTATACGGCTTTTTGTACAAGATACACTGTGTATCCTATGTAGATGAAAAGCAAAATGGCGGCCTCCCACCTGTCGAGTTTTTGTTTCCTGCCGGAAAACATGGCAATAAACAACAATACGGTTGCAGCAATCAGCAGGAACAAGTCCTGGTTGAATTTTACATTATACGCAACCGGCTTGATCAAGGAACTGACACCCAGAATTAAGAAAATATTGAAGATATTGGAACCTATTATATTGCCCACGGCAATGTCGTTATTCTTCTTAACAGCAGCCACAACTGAGGTGGCAAGTTCCGGCAGCGAGGTTCCTGCGGCTACAATGGTTAAACCAATCACTGTCTGGCTGATACCCAAATATTCCGCCAGTCTTACTGCATTAACAACAACCAGCCGGCCACCGGCAACCAGCAAAGCAAGCCCGAAAAAAATAAACATCCCTATTTTCAGGTTTGAGAAATCCTTGTGTTTTACTTCCTGAGGTACGTTCTCGCTGCTCAGTTGTTTGTATACGTAATAGAGAAACAAGCCAAAGAAAGTCAGCAGGATCAGCCCGTCGATTCTGGAAAGAACTGCTGTATCAGAAAAAAAACTGTTGGCCAGAAGTAAAAGAAGTACTGCCGCAAAAAGCGACAAGGGTATTTCTTTCCACACAGTACTTGACTGTACCAACACAGGAGAAATCAAGCCTGCCAGGCCAAGAATGGCCAACAGGTTAAACAGGTTACTTCCGATGACATTTCCAAAAACAATCTCGGAATGCGACTGGTAAGCAGCAAATGTATTCACAACCAACTCAGGCATGGAGGTACCAAATGCCACAATGGTTAACCCTATAGCCAGTTCTGAAATATTATACTTTCTGGCCAATGCGGAGCCACCATTTACCAGCCAGTCAGCGCCCTTAATTAAGACGACAAAACCCAGCGCAAGAAGTAAAATTTGTGTAATCACCTTAAGTTGAAAATTAATTGGTCCCGTCAAGAAAGTTGACACATGAGCCGCAAAAATAAACATAAAGTTAGAATAGCAAAAAGTGCATCCGTTTTTGTCTGAATAATCAATCTATTCTAGTGCTGATGTGTTAAAATCATCGGTAATTACATCATATGTAAATTCATAGTTGAAAGTCAGCAATAATATACAAGTATTGATATTGAACCCCTTCGGGGTTTATCGGAAAAAATAACTGGATTACAGGTTGAGCAAACTGCTTGCAGTTATTCATATCAATACCCCAGGTGATATTTATCACCAAAATTCTGTTATCGAAATAACACAAATGCCCGCATTGATTGAATAATTTTGATTGCTGCGGGATTTACATCTTGTAAAATTGTTATCTTTACGACCGTATTTTTATAAATATTTCTTGTATTTATCTGTAATACATGCATCTATAAACAATTATCCATTTATTAACCATAAAGTTTTATAAACTATGTTGAATAATTTATTCTGGTTAGTTCCGCTCGGATCTTTGCTGGCTCTTGGATTTGCTTATTATTTCTTTAAGCAGATGATGAAGGAGTCGGAAGGTACCGACATGATGAAAAAGATTGCCCAGTATGTACGTGAGGGGGCAATGGCTTATCTGAAGCAACAGTACAGAATTGTCACTATTGTATTCGTAGTGTTAACTGCCGTTTTCGCAATTCTTGCCTATGTCTTTAAAATCCAGAATCCCTGGGTGCCCTTTGCCTTCCTCACAGGAGGTTTCTTTAGCGGACTGGCAGGTTTTATTGGAATGAAGACAGCCACGTATGCTTCGGCACGTGCTGCCAATGCCGCTCAGAAGTCACTGAATCACGGACTCCGGGTTGCCTTCCGTTCGGGAGCTGTTATGGGCCTTGTTGTGGTTGGCCTGGGTCTTCTCGACATTTCCATCTGGTTCTATGCACTGAACTTCATTGTTGGCGCATTAGACAATACTACCAATCAGCTGATTACATCTGATCCTGCCATGAAGCTGATCATCATCACCACCACCACCCTTACTTTCGGTATGGGTGCATCCACACAGGCCTTGTTTGCCCGTGTTGGCGGTGGAATTTACACAAAAGCTGCCGATGTGGGAGCTGACCTGGTTGGTAAAGTTGAAGCCGGCATTCCCGAGGACGACCCCCGCAACCCTGCCACCATTGCCGACAACGTAGGTGACAATGTAGGTGACGTAGCCGGTATGGGTGCCGACCTGTATGAATCTTATTGCGGCTCCATCCTTTCAACCGCTGCTCTGGGTGCTACCGGTTTTACAGCAGTAGGACTTGCAGCTGCCGGATTTGGTGACTTTGACCCCCTGAAAACCCAGTTTAATGCAGTTATTGCCCCCATGCTTATTGCTGCCGTGGGTATTGTACTGTCCATCCTGGGCATCTTTATGGTTCGCACAAAAGAAGGTGCTTCCCAGAAAGAACTGATGGCCTCGCTGAACCGTGGTGTTAATGTCAGTTCTGTTCTCATTGCTGTTTTTGCATTCGCCATCCTTTGGCTCCTTGAAATACCCAACCATGTTGGCATCTGGGGTTCCATGATTGCAGGTCTGGTTGCTGGTATCGGCATCGGAAAAACTACCGAGTATTACACTTCTTCCGGTTATAAACCCACCCAGTCTATTGCAGGTGCATCAAAAACAGGACCTGCCACCGTGATCATCAATGGTATCGGAACCGGTATGATTTCGGTTACCTTTCCGGTTCTTATTGTTTGCACCTCCATTATACTTGCATTCCTGAGCGCGGCCAATTTCAACTTTGCCAACATCAGCATGGGCCTTTACGGTATTGGTATTGCTGCTGTAGGTATGCTTTCAACACTGGGTATTACCCTGGCAACCGACGCTTACGGCCCGATTGCCGACAATGCCGGTGGAAACGCCGAAATGAGCCACCTGGGTCCCGAAGTACGCAAACGTACCGACGCACTGGATTCTCTTGGTAATACAACTGCAGCAACCGGTAAGGGTTTTGCCATTGGTTCCGCCGCATTAACCGCCCTGGCACTGCTCGCCTCCTATGTTGAAGAAGTTAAAGTAGCTATGGCAAGACTGCCCGAAAAAGCTGCTGCTTTTAAGGATGCTATTGGCATAGATATTCATAACGCAGGTATTCAGGATATTATGAACTATTTCCAGGTTGACCTGATGAATCCCAGGGTGCTTGTTGGTGCTTTCATTGGTTCCATGGCAGCCTTCCTGTTCTGCGGTCTTACTATGAATGCTGTTGGTCGCGCTGCCCAGTCGATGGTGGATGAAGTTCGCCGTCAGTTCCGCGAAATCAAAGGTATTCTCGAAGGCAAAGCTGAACCCGACTATGCAAGCTGCGTAGCAATTTCTACCAAGGGTGCACAGCGTGAAATGATGCTGCCATCGTTACTTGCCATTGCCATACCAATTGCAGTGGGTATTCTGTTTGGCGTAGCAGGTGTTATGGGATTGCTGGTAGGAGCTGTTTCCACCGGATTCATCCTGGCTATTTTCATGGCCAACTCAGGCGGTGCCTGGGACAATGCCAAGAAATTCATTGAAGAAGGTAATTTGGGCGGCAAGGGAAGTGATTGTCACAAAGCTGCCGTTGTAGGTGACACTGTTGGTGATCCGTTCAAAGACACCTCCGGTCCTTCACTCAATATTTTGATCAAGCTGATGAGTATGGTTTCAATTGTTGTGGTGGGAGTAACAATAGCCACTTCACTGATCTAAAACCAGTTTATAATAAAAATAAAACCCGGCCGCAATCGCAGCCGGGTTTTTTATTTCTACAGCCTGCCGGACAGGCAGGCTCAGTGTGACCAAAAGACAACAAGACCTAGAAGACATTCCTACCCCCTGTAAATCCCCTTTTCTTTTTCCGGAAACAACGAGCGCAGTTCCAGTTTCGTACCATCCCACACGGCAAAGGTGAAGTTGTTGATCCAGTCGCCCAGATTCACAACCCTGCTGTTTGCACCAACCTGAACCACAAAAGGGACGTGCCGGTGACCAAAAATATAATAATCAAAATGTTCCCTGCTTTCCGTAGCCTTTGCAAAAACCACCTGAAGTTCCTTCTCATCACCGCGATAAGGCTCGGCCACAATACCCTTGGCATAGCGGCTGCTCTTTGACCACCTTTTGCCGAAAGCCATGGAGGCATTCGGGTGAATGCGCGCAAACAGCCACTGAAGCACCTTGTTGGTAAATCCCCACTTCATCAGCTTGTAGGCTTCATCTCCGGGACCTACACCGTCACCATGCCCAATAAAAAATCGCTTCCCGCTAATTTCGAGGGTTACAGGGCTTCTGTACACGGTAAGTCCAATTTCCGCGGGCAGGTAGTCATAAACCCAGATGTCGTGATTGCCGGTAAAAAAATGCAACCTGGTTCCACTGTCCGAAAGCTCCGCAAGCTTTCCAAGGAACCTTGTAAATCCGCGGGGTACCACGTGTTTATACTCATGCCAGAAGTCGAATATATCTCCCAAAAGATAGAGTTCTGCGGCATCCTGTTTGATGCTGCTGAGCCAGTTCACCAACAGCCGCTCCCTTTCGGCACTTTTCTCCAGGGGGTACAAGCCCAGGTGAACATCGGAAATAAAGTATATTTTATCTTTAGAAGCCAAAATTCCGGTTGTTATTTGAATATCTCTCCGAGTCTTTGCTGCAGTTGTGATGGTGTCAGGTTTTTTGCCAGTATGGTCACATTGTCCCTGTCAATTAAATAGCTGGCGGGTACGGCCGTAACGTTAAAATTTCCGGCCACCGATGAATTGGGAAAAGTTTTGTCAATCACGCTGATCCAGGGAAGTTCATCAAAACGAACAGCTTTTATCCAGTTGGCCTCGGAACGGTCAAATGAAACCTGCATAATTTCAAAGCCACGTGATTTGTATTTTTCGTAAATCTTTTTCAGTTCAAGATTCTGACTAACGCTTGCTTTATGCTCCGAAACCCAGAAGCTGAGCAATACAACTTTCCCCCTGAGCGACTGCAGGGTAACTGTATCTCCGGTAACATCAGGCAAAGCAACCCGGGGAAGGGCCGCTCCTTTCAGAAGCCCCTTCTGAATAATTACATTGGTATTGTATTTGTCAATCAGGTTCTTTGTGTAGGCCTTCAGTGCATCAACATGCTTCGAGCCCGGGTGGTATTTTGAAAGAGAATCACTAACGATCTTAAAAAACTGGATATCGGTTGTTTTATAGAATACATAGGCATCAGGCTGGTATTGCTGATAAAGCACATAAAGACTTGATAAAGAACTGGGGTGAGTAAGGATGTAAGCCATGGAGGCTTTCCTGTGCATTTCGAGAATGTTGTTGTACTCCTTGTTCAGCCGGTCCAGCACGCTGTCCTGAGTGACTCCCTGTGCCAACTTGTTTAACGAATCGAGTTGTGCCCTGGTATCGTTGAGCATGAAGATCATTTTGGTCAGCTGCTCGGTATCATGTGAACCCTCAATAGTAAGTGAAGGTAAGAGGTTATTGGCATCTGCAGTAATTTTAATGTGCTGTCCGGGTTTTGGAAATAACAGGATTACCTTATTGGGACTAAGTCGCAATTGGTAAAAACCCGGTTCTTTGGTCCTGAAAGCAAAGGAAAAATCCCCCTTCTTCCTGAGCGTTATGGAATCCACGGGGATGATGTCGTATACATTTACTTCATCCAGATAGAGCCTGGTTGTATCGGCATTGAGAATGTGGCCGGAAATTTTTACCTGGTCTTTTCCACATGCGGCCAAAACCAGCAAAACGAAGAACAATAATGTATTTCTCATATTCAGAAAAAGTTAGCAGCTGCTTAATAAATTCAATTGTTATTTGATTTGTCGGAAATTTCCACGATTCTATCTATTCTAATTTCCGAAGGTTTGAAGAATACCGGAAAGATCCCCGGCGGTGAAATTTCTGTGAATGATCACCCCTTCTTCGTTCAGCAGGAATACAACCGGGAGTTGTTCAATTTTATACCGGGCTACAACCGGCGAATCCCAGTATTTGAGATCCGACACATGGATTCCTTTGAAATTTTCACCTTCAATTCCTTTCAGCCAGGATTCGCGGGTTCTGTCGAGAGATACCATGTAATACTCCATATTTTTCTTATCAGCTTGCGGATAAAAAGATGCAAATCTTTCCAGTTCTGCCATACTCTGGCTTGACCAGGTGGCCCAGAAAATGATCAGTACCTTTTTGTTCCTTAAAGAGGATAATGCCACAGTTTTTCCGGTAGAATCAGGCAAAGCCATATCCGGAGCCACTGCACCAATTTCCAGTTTAAGTCTGTTTCTGAGTTCCTCCACCTTGCGGTTCAGGTCAATCACAGCTTCCGAATTCGGATAAACCTCACTCAACCCGGAATCAACCAATTCATAATACGCGAAATCCTTTTTGTAGTCAAATACCGGAGCATTTCTGCCCAGTTGCTGATAAAGTGCCATAAGGCTTGCCAATGAACCCGGGTTTTCCCGTATCAGTTCAATGGAAAACTGCCTGTGTTCTTCAAAAACCCGATCGTAGGTGCTGTCGATTCCGGCCCTGATTTTTTCGAAATCTTTTTTCCCCAGACTATTCTCATAGAGGGTACTTATTTCAGTGATTTTCTCGAGTGTTCTGGTTTGCCGGGTCACCATTTTCTGAATCAGTCTGGAATCCTTTGATCCCTCAACAAGATAATTCACATCAAAAGACTCCTGGCTGGTAAGTACCCTGAAATTGTCGCCGGGGCGAATAATCAGGTTAATATAACGGTTCGGGTGCGTGTAAAGAATATAAAAATCGGGCTGCGAAGTAAACCCTTTCAGCTTATAAGTTCCTGATTTGTCGGGCATGGCGGAGTCAATCATTACCGTACCCGAAAGTGTTCGTCTGGCCAGGTGAATCTGGCTGCCCTGAGAATTGCTTACACGTACTTCAACATCAAAGTTGGTTTTCCGGCCTGAACAGGCACATGCAATTACAACAATCAGTGCAAGAAAAATGGACGTTCGCATAATCATGAATATGGAAGCTCAAATTTATACTATTCCCCCGGAATATTGCAAATTCCATCAACAATTTAGGCGGTTTGTTTGTTGGATAAGGTAAAGGAAAAATCTTCACTGAATTCAGTGAAATATTGTTTATTTTTGATAACTTGTATACTTAAAATCCTTAAAGGAATGGCCTACCTTAAATTTGACAAGACACAACTTATTAACCTCGAGTACTCTTTAACCAAGGAGTTTATCAGAAGTAACCGGGCAGGTTCCTATAGCTCTACAACGCTGATATATTGCAATACCAGGAAATACCACGGTTTGCTGGTTGCTCCGGTTGAGAACCTTGATGGTGACAGGCATGTTCTGCTTTCATCCTTTGATGAAACCATTGTTGAAAGGGAGAATGAGTTTAACCTGGGAATTCATAAATACCAGGGTGATATTTACAGTCCGCGCGGTCACAAATACGTGCGTGACTTTACCATGGAACCCACGCCTGCCATTGTATACCGTGTGGGTGGAGTGGTTATGCTTAAAGAAATGTTGCTGGTTGAAAAGGAAGAACAAATCCTGATCAGGTATACCATCATGGAGTCTGATGTGCCGGTAAAACTCCGGTTCAGGCCCTTCCTTGCTTTCAGAAACATGCACCAACTCAGCAAAGCAAACCTGTATGCCCATACACGGGGCATAACCATACCCAATGGTGCCAAATTCAGGTTATACGACGGGTATCCCTATCTTCACATACAATTCTCCAGGGAAGCTGAATATGTGCCTGCCCCCGACTGGTATTACGACATTGAATACAACAAGGAATTGCGCCGGGGTTATGATTATAAGGAAGACCTGCTGGTTCCGGGTTATTTTGAACTGGGGGCAAAAAAAGGCGATGTCATTGTAGTTTCGGCAAGTACAGCCAAAGCAAACCCCGACCAGCTGAAAAGAAAATATACAACAGAAATGGCCAAAAGAACGCCTCGCGACAGCTTTAAAAACTGCCTGATCAATTCGGCTCAGCAGTTTTTCATCAAGCGTGGCGGAAAAACTGAGATCATAGCTGGTTTCCCCTGGTTTGGCTGCTGGGGCAGGGATACTTTTATCGCTTTGCCCGGTCTTACTCTGGCCGTTGGAGATACGGCAACCTGCAAAGATGTATTGGACACCCAGGTGGCAAAATTAAAAAACGGTCTGTTCCCCAACATGGGAAATGAAGATAATCCGGCATTCAACTCGGTGGATGCTCCGCTTTGGTTTTTCTGGGCATTGCAACAATATACCCGGGAGGTTAAATCGTATACGGCAATCTGGCGGACTTATGGAAAAGCCATCAGATCCATTCTCGAAGCCTATCGCGACGGAACTTCCTTCAGCATCAAAATGAAGGAAAACGGGCTGATTTATGCAGGAGAACCGGGGAAAGCGCTTACCTGGATGGATGCAGTGGTTCATGGCAAACCCGTGACTCCGCGGATCGGATTCCCTGTTGAGATCAATGCCCTCTGGTACAACTCGATCATGTTCAGTCTCGATTTGGCCAAAAGGGCAAAAGATGAGACATTCCTGGCTGAATGGGAACATCTTCCGCCAAAAATACACGAATCGTTCCTGGCATTATTCTGGGATAGCAAAAAAGGGTACCTGGCTGATGTGGTTGATTTAAAGTCCGTCGACTGGTCAATCCGGCCCAACCAGGTGATTGCTGTTTCCATGGAATACTCCATGCTCACCGCTGAAATGAAGAAAGCTGTTCTTTCGGTTATTGAAAGAGATCTGCTTACTCCCAGGGGACTAAGAACACTTTCCCCTACCAATGAAAACTATAAAGGGATATACAAGGGAACACAGGAACAACGCGACCTCGCCTATCACCAGGGTACAGTTTGGCCCTGGCTTCTGGAACATTTCTGCGAAGGTTACATGAACCTTCACAAGGAAAGCGGACTGGGCTTTCTGGAACGGCTGATCAACGGATTCGAACCGGTTATGACTGAGCTGGGCATTGGCACAATCCCCGAGATTTTTGATGGTGATCCTCCACACAGGGCACGCGGGGCCATTTCCCAGGCCTGGAGCGTGGCTGCCCTGTTGAGAATGATACAACGGTATGAATTGATGACTCAAAACGATAAATAATCTGATCTAAACCTTAACCCTCATTTGAAAATATGCGCGTATTGATGTTTGGATGGGAATTCCCGCCTCATATATCGGGTGGACTTGGTACGGCCTGTTACGGTTTAACCAAGGGCTTACACAGTGTGGGCGTTCATGATATTCTGTTTGTAGTTCCCAAGGCTTACGGCGATGAAGATACAAGCAACGTGAATATTATTGATGCCGGAGAAATAGTGGTGAGTGATAAAATAATCGACTACTCCTCATTCTTTCAGAAAATGAAATTCATTGAAGTGGGTTCCGCATTAAGGCCCTATTCAACACCCGAAGAGTACACAAAGATATCGGAAGAAATCCTGGGAAAATCAAAATACCTGATCCAGTCGACCTTCTCAGGAAAGCTTAAATTCTCCGGAGGTTACGGGCAGGATCTTTTCCAGGAAATTGCCAATTACGCGGTAATAGCTTCAATAATAGCCTACAAAAACCGGTTCGATGTGATTCATGCGCATGACTGGCTGGCATACCCTGCAGGTATAGCAGCCAAGCTGGTTTCGGGCAAGCCCCTGGTGGTTCATGTACATGCCACTGATTTTGACCGCAGCGGAGGAAATGTCAACCCGGGTGTGTATGATATTGAAAAGGCAGGCATGGAAGCCGCTGATAGAGTAATTGCAGTGAGCAATCTGACCCGGAATATCATCATTGAAAAATACGGAATCAATCCCGGCAAGGTGGTAACGGTTCATAACGCCGTTGAACCATTGGCTACCGGGGAACTTCAGAAAATGGAACGCAGCATCGACGACAAAATAGTGACCTTCCTCGGACGCGTAACCCTGCAAAAGGGTCCTGAATATTTCATAGAAGCAGCCAACCTGGTATTGCAGAAAATGAAAAACGTAAGGTTCGTCATGGCCGGCAGCGGTGACATGCTGCACAGAATGATCTGGCGCGTTGCAGCGCTGAAAATCGGCGACCGGTTTCATTTCACAGGCTTTCTCAAGGGAGATGATGTGCACAACATGTTTTCGCTCAGCGATGTGTATGTGATGCCTTCCATATCCGAACCATTTGGCATTTCTCCCCTGGAAGCCATGCAATCGAATGTTCCGGTTATTATTTCCCGGCAGTCAGGGGTGTCTGAAATTCTCCAGCATGCCATCAAGGTTGATTTCTGGGATACCCATGCCATGGCCGATGCCATATATGGAATTCTGAAATATGACGGCCTGCCCACCATGTTCAAAAAGCATGCCCGGATTGAGGTTGACAACCTCAAATGGGAACACGCTGCAGAAAAAGTAAAAGAAATTTACCAATCCCTGTTAAACTAACAATGTAACCTTTATCTTAAACGAGCATGAGAACGATTTGCCTGTATTTCCAAATTCACCAGCCTTTCAGGCTGAAACGTTACCGGTTTTTCAATATTGGCAATGATCATTACTACTATGATGATTACCTGAATGAATCTATTATTTCCCGGGTTGCTGAAAGAAGCTACCTGCAGGCCAATAAGGTTATCGGACAAATAATCAAGGAATTTGGAACACAATTCAAAGTCGCTTTTTCCATTTCCGGAATTGCTCTGGACCAGATGGAGCTCTATACACCCGAAGTTATTGAAAGCTTTCAGAAACTTGCAAAAACAGGTTCCGTTGAATTTCTGGCGGAGACCTATTCACATTCCCTGGCCTCCCTTAAAAACAAGGATGAATTCGCCAGGCAGGTGGAAGAGCACAGGCAGAAAATCAAAAAGTTGTTCAATCAGGATCCGAAGGTTTTCAGGAATACCGAATTGATCTATTCCGACAGGATTGGAGCTGATGTGGCAGAAATGGGATTTTCCGCCATGCTTTCGGAAGGTCCGAAACATGTTCTCGGCTGGAAAAGCCCGAATTACATGTATTGCAACTCCGTTAATCCCCGCCTGAAAGTTTTGCTGCGCAATTTCCGGATCAGCGATGACATTTCATTCAGGTTTTCCAATAAGGGATGGTCTGAGTTTCCGCTGACTGCAGAGAAATTTACCGGATGGCTCAAGAAACTCGATAAAAAAGAGGAAACCGTCAACCTGTTTATTGATTACGAAACTTTTGGAGAACATCAATGGTTGGAATCGGGCATTTTTGAATTCCTGAAAGCATTGCCGGGTATTGTTTACAAAAACACCAACTTCTCTTTCGGCACGCCTCTTGAAATTGCCGAAAAACTGCTGCCTATTTCAACCATCAGCGTACCTTATCCCATTTCATGGGCAGATGAGGAACGGGATTTAACCGCCTGGCTGGGCAACGAACTGCAGGTGGATGCTTTTAACCGTTTGTACTCACTTACTGATAAAGTGCGCCGGTGCAATGATGAAAAGATACAGAAGGACTGGAAATACCTGCAGGCCAGCGACCACTTTTACTTTATGTCGACCAAGTTTTTCACAGCCGGCGCCACGCAGGCATACTTCAATCCTTACGAAACGCCCTATGATGCCTATATCAATTACATGAATGTGCTGAGTGATTTCTCCATAAGAGTTAACACCATGGTACCGGAAATCATTAACCAGCAGGAAGCTGTCGGTTTGGCCCAGGTAATTGCTGAAAAAGATGAACTTCTCCGTAAGTATGAAGTTGAACTGAAAAGGCTCAAATCGTCAAAATCGAAAATTGTTACCATTGCCGGGGAAAAAGCTTCGGCAACTAAAAAGACAGTTAAAGCTCCGGCTAAAAAGCTACAAAAGAGCCCTAAACCCAAAAAGGCCAAAGCTGAACCTGTTAAAAAAAGCACGTCAGTCAGACCTAAGGCAGTTCCAACTAAACCAAAGACAGTTGCAGCAAAATCAAAGCCTGCCTCTGCCAAACAAAAAACAGGAAAGACAGCTGCCTCAAAAGTTAATTCAAAAACCCGGGCATCAAAATCAGTAAAAAAGTAAATGGTTTTTGTAGTTTAGCGCTCCCTGATAACGGAGCAGAAATGATCTGATTGTTATATTAATGAATTACTTATGAATGAAAACAGACTGACTCCGGATTATCTCTTTGAAGTAAGCTGGGAAATATGCAATAAGGTTGGAGGTATTCACACGGTGATTGCCACCAAATCACACACCATGGTGAACGAACTTCAGAACAACCTCATCCTGATCGGTCCCGATCTGATTAAAGATGAAGCTGATGATAATCCTGAATTTCTCGAGGACCCCCATCTTTTCAGTGCCTGGAAAAAACAGGCTGAATCCGAAGGCCTGAAGATCAGAATAGGCCGTTGGAATATTAACGGATTTCCCCTGGCCATTACAATCAACTTTTCCAGCTATTTTCAGGAAAAAGATAAGATATTTTTCGAACTCTGGGACAAGTACAGGCTTGATTCGCTGAACGGACAATGGGATTATGTGGAACCGGCCTTGTTTGGATATGCCGCCGGAAGGGTTATAGAAAGTTTCATCAAATTTAACCTGAATACCTACGATCGCATCATTGCACATTTTCATGAATGGATGACAGGAACCGGCATTCTCTATTTGAAGGACCGGCTACCGCAGGTAGGAACGGTTTTCACCACACATGCCACAGCGGTGGGCAGGTCGCTTGCAGGAAATAACCGGCCGTTGTACAAGAATCTGACCTCATATAATGGTGAAGAAGTAGCCAGGGAGTTCAACATTTTGTCCAAGCAGTCAGCAGAAAAACTGGCTGCCCAGCAGGCTGATGCCTTTACAACAGTCAGCGAAATTACTGCCAAAGAATGCAGCCAGTTTTTGCAAAAAGATGTTACCCGGGTTACCCCCAATGGTTTCGAAGATACATTCGTGCCCAGCGGTTCCCAGTTTGACGATATGAGAAAAAGCGGGCGGAAAAAACTTCTCGATGTGGCCGAATCCATGTTTAACCAGCAATTCGGTGATGATGTTTTCCTGGTTGCTACCAGCGGCCGGTATGAGTTCCGGAACAAGGGCATCGATCTTTTTATCGATTCCCTGGGAGAGCTTAACCGCTCGGATAAAATCAAGAGGCCCACTATTGCTTACCTGCTGATCCCGGCCAACCATTACGGCCCGCGGAAAGACCTGAAATCAGATCAATCTGCCAATGACATGGCTTTCGGTTCCAAATATCTCACCCATAACCTGCATGATGCAGAGTGGGACCCTATTCTGAACCGGATCAAAACTGCAGGACTGAATAACAATCCCTCAGATAAAGTTAAGGTACTGTTCGTTCCCTCGTACCTGAACGGGAATGATGGCATTTTTGATACGCCTTATTATAACCTGCTCATTGGACTTGACCTTACCGTTTTTGCATCCTATTATGAGCCCTGGGGTTATACTCCGCTCGAAAGCATTGCCTTCTCGGTTCCCACGGTTACCACCACACTGGCTGGTTTTGGTTTGTGGATTAACACCAAATGCCCTGATGCCGCGGGCTGTGTTGATGTGATTGAACGCACAGATGACAACGACAAGGACGTGGTGAACAGCATTGTAGCCTCAGTAGAGGAAAAATGCAACCTGTCGGTGCCGGAAATGCAGGCGGTACGTGAAAATGCATTTAACGTATCAAGGCAGGTACTCTGGAGCAGCCTCATCGAATACTACAGACAAACCTATGACATTGCCCTGCAACAGGTTGCCAAACGGATCGACAAATTTGTAAAGATTGAAGAAAGACCCAGCGAAGCGGTTCAGGAGTATTTACCCATGGCTGAAGTTAAGCCGGTCTGGAAAAAAATTATAGTCAAATCAAAACTTCCGGAAACCTTGCAGCAATTGGGATTGCTTTCCGGGAATCTTTGGTGGACCTGGGATGATGAAGCTCACGAATTATTTGAGGTGATTGACCCTGAAATCTGGCAGAAATGTGATCAGAATCCGGCCATTCTTTTTGAACAGGTGAATTATAACCAGCTGATTGAATTGAGCCGCGACAAAAAATACACCGATAAACTCAACCGGGTTTATGAACGCTTCCGGAATTACATGGCGGAAAAACCCGACAACAACGAAGCAAAAATTGCCTATTTCAGCATGGAATACGGCTTTCATACTTCATTGAAGATCTATTCGGGAGGCCTTGGTATTCTTGCAGGTGACTACCTGAAGGAGGCAAGCGATCAGAAAACAAACATCACAGGCGTGGGATTGCTCTATCGATACGGCTATTTCAGCCAGATGATCACCACCCGTGGAGAGCAGCAGTCAATTTATGATTTCCAACATTTTTCAAAACTGCCTGTCAAACCAGTGAAGGATGACAAAGGCAATTTTCAGACCATATCAATCATATTGCCCGGAAGACACCTGCATGCCCGGATATGGGAATTGAATGTGGGAAGAGTCAAGGTTTACCTGCTTGATACGGATCTTAATGACAATATTGAGGAAGACCGGAGCATTACGCATAACCTGTATGGCGGAAACAATGAAAACCGGCTGAAGCAGGAATTGTTGCTGGGCATCGGAGGCATCCGCGCGCTTGATCTGATGGGACTTAAGTTCGACCTCTTTCACAGCAATGAAGGGCATAGCGCCTTCATCGGGCTCGAAAGGATGCGGAAATACATCCAGCTGATGAACCTTTCGTATTCCGAAGCAAGAGAAATTGTGAGAAGTTCAACCCTGTTTACCACGCATACTCCTGTGCCGGCAGGCCATGACGAATTTGACGAAGACCTGCTCCGGAAATATATCGGGCATTACCCCGACCGGCTCAAAATCAGCTGGACAAAGCTGATGGCCATGGGCAGGAGCGAAAGCAATGCCATCCACGAAAAATTCAACATGAGCTTCCTGGCAGCCCATTTATCGCAGGAAGTGAACGGAGTGAGCCTGTTGCACGGATCGGTTACGCAACAGATGTTTTCCAGACTCTGGCCTGGATACCTTCCTGAAGAACTGCATATAAGCTATGTTACCAATGGGGTTCATTACCCGACATGGGCTGCCAAAAGCTGGAAAAAACTGTACCGGGAATCATTCGGGGAAGGATTTGAAAACAACCTGGCCGACACAGACTACTGGCAAAAAATTCATGATGTTCCAGACGCCAGTGTTTGGGAAACCAAGCAAAAACTCAGGGCAAGGCTTGTCAATACCATCAAAGACAGGTATAAGGAAAGCTGGGTTAAACGCCATGAAGACCCCAGGCGAATTGTGGCCATCAACAGGCAACTTTCGGAAAAGGCACTTACCATATGCTTCGCCCGCCGGTTTGCAACCTATAAACGGGCCCACCTGCTTTTCCGGAATCCCGAACGACTGGCACAGCTGATGAATATTCCCGATCAGCCGGTTCAGATTATTTTTGCCGGGAAAGCTCATCCGCATGACAAAGCCGGACAGGACCTGATCAAGATGATCATTGACATATCCAAACGGCCTGAATTCCTTGGAAAAATTATCTTCCTTCAGAATTACGACATCACACTGGCCAAAATACTGGTTCAGGGTGCTGACATTTGGCTGAACACCCCTACCCGCCCGCTTGAAGCATCGGGAACAAGTGGTGAGAAAGCCATACTCAACGGTACGCTGCATTTCAGCGTTCTCGACGGCTGGTGGGTTGAAGGATACCAGCCCGAAGCCGGCTGGGCGCTGACCAATGAAACCACTTATGACGATCCGGGACTCCAGGATGACCTTGATGCTGAAATCATTTACTCGCTTCTGGAACAGGAGGTACTTCCTGCCTTTTATGAGCGCAACAAAGCAGGAATCCCTGAAAACTGGGTGCGGATGATGAAAAACTCCATTGCTTCAATTGCTCCTCATTTTGTAACCACACGTATGCTCAGGGATTACCATGATCGGTTTTACAGCAAGCTGTTCGAAAGAACACAGCTTATGGCAAAGGATGATTTTGCAAGGGTGAAACGGCTGGCCTCATGGAAAAAGCGGATGAAACGCGCATGGAACAATATCAGCGTGCTGGAACTGAATATGTTCGAAAACGAAAGCGAGTCCTTTGAAATGGATCATGCCTATGAAGGAAACATCGTACTTGACCTGAATGAATTGTCGGCATCAGATGTGGGAGTGGAACTGGTAATTACTGAAAACGGAGAAAGAATTATTTCCACTCATGAGTTCAAACTTGACAATGCCAAGGTTGATAAAGCGCAGTACTCGGTAAAAGTGAAGATTCCCCAGCCGGGCACATTCAGTTACGGAATCAGAATATTTCCAAAAAACGAGAATCTGCCGCACAAGCAAGATACAGACCTGGTCAGATGGATATGTTAATATTTCAGTTTTTGCTCTCATACATAAATAACATATGACGACCCGGGCTTGGAAAATTAAGGAAAACGGACAATCTGAGGACATCCGGAAATTGGCAGAGGAACTGGGCGTCAACCCGGTAATCGCCACGTTGCTTGTGCAACGTGATATAACCACCTTTGAACAGGCCAAAGCTTTCTTCCGGCCGGAATTATCCATGCTCTATGATCCCTTCCTGATGAATGACATGGAAAAGGCTGTTGAGCGACTTCAAACAGCCATTCGGGGAGGCGAAAAAATATTGGTATACGGCGATTATGATGTGGATGGCACCACTTCGGTTTCTATGATGTATTCCTTTATCAGCAGCTTTCATCAAAAGGTGGATTACTATATCCCCGACCGGTATAGCGAAGGATATGGCATCTCTTTCAAAGGCATTGATTATGCAATTGAAAATGAGATCACCCTGATTATAGCCCTTGATTGCGGAATTAAAGCCAACGATAAAGTGGATTATGCCAACGAACATCGGGTTGATTTGATCATTTGTGACCACCATACTCCCGGTGATCAGCTTCCTGCCGCCCTGGCTATTCTGAATCCGGAAAGGCACGATTCTGAATACCCCTTTAAAGACCTCTCAGGCTGCGGCGTTGGCTTCAAACTCATTCAGGCATTTGCACAGAGGAATGACATCGCCTTTGAAAAAGTACTTGAGTTTATTGACCTGGTTGCGGTAAGCATCGCTTCTGATATTGTGCCGCTGGTTGACGAAAACAGAATCCTGGCCCATTATGGGTTGAAGAAACTCAACAGCAATCCTTCAGTGGGATTAAAAGCTATTATTACCGTTGCAGGGCTCGAAGGCAAAGAGATTACCATTGACGATATTGTGTTTAAAATTGGCCCCAGGATTAATGCTGCCGGCCGGATCGAATCAGGTAACCAGGCTGTGGAACTGCTTATTTCCAAAAAACATCCGGAAGCTGCACTGTTATGTGAAAAAATCAATTCACACAACCAAACCAGAAGAAATATTGATAAGATCATCACGGAAGAGGCACTCCGTGAGATTGCCGGTGCTGACAAGTACAAGTATTCCACAGTACTTTATAACCCTGGCTGGCACAAGGGCGTCGTGGGCATAGTAGCTTCCAGGGTGATCGAAAATTACTACCGGCCAACGGTTATTCTTACCGAATCAAACGGACACGCAACCGGCTCGGCACGTTCCATACCGGGCTTCGACCTGTATAAAGCCATTACGGAATGTTCCGACCTGCTGGAAAGTTATGGCGGACACATGTATGCGGCGGGAATTACACTGAAAACAGAAAACGTGCAACGGTTCCGCGATCGCTTTGAGGAAGCGGTCCGGAATACCATATTACCGGAATTGCTCATACCTCAGGTTGAAATTGATGCCGAACTGAATTTCAAAGATATCACTCCAAAATTCTTCAGGGTGCTTAAGCAATTTGAACCATTCGGACCGGAGAATACCAATCCGGTCTTTTTCGCAGAAAATGTGTCAGACAACGGATATGCCCGTCTGGTAGGAACAGGCGAGGATCACATCCAGCTGGGCCTTATACAGGAAGAACAACCTTTCCATGTTTTCAGGGCCATTGCTTTTAACCAGGCGTCACACCTGAACCGGATCAAAAAAGGAGCCTCGTTCGATATAGCCTATACGCTTTTCGAAAACAACTTCAGGGGAACATCCTCCATACAGCTCAATATCAAAGATATAAAAATTGAAAACTGATCATGTATCATTTTTTAATCACATCCTGCTATGAACATCGGATATGACGCCAAGCTGGCCTTTTTTAACAAAAGCGGCCTGGGCAGCTATAGCCGGAACCTGATCCAGGGCCTTTCAGAAAAATTTCCCGAAAACAATTACATGTTGTATACCACCAGCATGAATTCTGAATTGTTTGAACCTGCTGCCGACTGCATTCAGGTTAAGGGCCCGGAAAATTTTATGCACAGGATTTTCAAATCATACTGGAGAACCGTGTCGCTTTCACAGCAATTGTTAAAAGATGGAATTGAAATTTTCCATGGCCTGACCCACGAGTTGCCCTATCAGTTTCCCAAAAAACAAATCAGGTCGGTGGTAACCATCCACGATCTGATCTTTCTCAGGCTTCCGCACATGTACCGTTTGATCGACAGGTATATCTATGAAAAAAGATTCCGGTATTCATGCGAAACAGCAGACCGGGTTGTGGCCGTCAGCAGGCAAACTGCTGACGATATAGTGGAATTTTTCAACATATCTCCGGATAAAATTGATGTGGTTTACCAGGGCTGCAATCCGATGTTCAACACCGAAGTACCGTTGATTGAAAAAGAAATTCTGCGCATGAAGTACATGCTTCCCAAAACATTTATTCTTTACGTGGGAACCATTGAAGAAAGAAAGAATCTGCTGACCCTGATTAAAGCCATGCATTATGGCAAAATAGATATTCCCCTGGTTGTAATTGGCAAACCCACACCCTACCTCAATAAAATAATTGAATTTATTGAGCGACACAGCCTGATTAATATTATTTTCTGCGACATCGTTCAGAATCAGGATCTGCCCGGATTGTACCAACTTGCAGACCTTTTTGTATATCCCTCCATCTTCGAAGGCTTCGGCATTCCCATACTGGAAGCTTTGTACTCAAGAGTGCCCGTAATTACCTCAAGGTCCAGTTCCATGACCGAGGTAGGTGGCGATCACACCCTTTACATCGACCCGAACAATGTGGAGGAAATGGCTGCGGCCATAAAAAAAGTGCTTTACAATCGCGACCTCCAGGAGCAGATGATTGCAGAAGGATACCGATATGCCAGGAATTTCGACTCCGAAAAGGTAGCCACTAACATGATGCAGGTTTATCAAAAAGTGCTTGAAAATGAATGACGACATCAAAGCAGCTGTAGAAACACTCCGCAAGGGCGGAATCATCCTGTACCCCACCGATACTATATGGGGACTTGGCTGTGACGCCACAAGGGATGATGCCGTAAACAAAATCTATCAGTTAAAAAACCGCCCGGATAACCAGCCCATGCTTGTATTGCTTGATGAAGCCGGAAAACTTTCCAGGT
Organism: Bacteroidales bacterium; assembly: GCA_046481675.1. Classification (GTDB taxonomy): domain Bacteria; phylum Bacteroidota; class Bacteroidia; order Bacteroidales; family UBA10428; genus UBA5072. The sequence continues at coordinate 39,457 of JAWOJJ010000102.1, forward strand.
ATGTAACTGAAGTCCCCGAAATAGCATGGGACATATTGGAAGTTACCGACAAACCACTTACTGTCATTTATCCCGGAGCAAGAAACCTTGCAGAAAGCTTACTTGCACCCGACGGATCCGTGGGAATACGCATTGTGCAGGATGAGTTCTGCAGCAGGCTGATTCACCTGTTCGGCAAACCCATTGTTTCCACCTCGGCAAATATCAGTGGCACGTTGTGGCCCGATACATTCAAAAAAATAAACGAAAACCTGGTCAGAGGTGTGGATTACGTTGTCAGGTGGCGGCAGGATGACCTTTTGAAGGGAAAACCTTCGGGGATCATTAAACTGGGCGTTAACGGAGAGGTAAAAGTCATCCGTGAGTAGTATTTGTACAAGTCATTTGACAATCGCTGTAAAATTTTTACTTTTGCCCTTTCCTGAGATAAATACACAGTTGACAACTCCCGGTAAAATACTTGTTGTAAGGCTTAGTTCTATTGGCGATATCATATTGACCACCCCGCTGTTAAGATCATTGAAAACTGCCTTTCCTGCTGCCCGGATTACCTTTGTTATTAAGAAACAATTTGAAGAACTACTGGTTTCCTGTCCCTATATTGACGAGCTGGTTACTTTTGACAAAAAGGAAGGTTTTGGCGGGCTGAACAAATTAAAAACCTACCTGGGCAATCAACATTTCGACCTCTTCCTGGACATTCATAAGAACTGGCGCTCACGGTACCTGCGGCTTGGCCTTCATGCCAAAAGCATCCGGTCGTACCAAAAGCTCATCTTTAAAAGAACCCTGCTGATCTGGTTTAAAATCAATCTGTACGGAAAAGTGAAGCCGGTTTATGAAAGATATTTCGATTCTGTGAGGGACCTGGGACTGAATTATGACGGACAGGGCACTGAAATTCATGTTGGTGATGGCGCTTCGAAGAAAGTCAGGGAAATACTTGCCGGTAAGGGCTATGATTTTGTCAAACCCCTGGTTGTTATTTGCCCCAGCGCCAATCATTATAACAAGCGCTGGAAACCATCCGGCTTTGTTGAAACTGCGCAGTACCTGGTTCGTGAAAAGTCGGCTTTTATAGTTGTTCATGGCGGAGCCGGAGACAGGAAATTGTGTGCTGAAATTTCCAATTCTATTGGGCACCAGGCATGCAGTTTAGCAGGCAGCTTAAGCCTGTCTGAATCTGCATCATTGCTCCAATTCAGCACACTTGTTATCGCAAATGATACCGGGCTGCTGCACATGGCTCAATCGCAGAAAAGGCCGGTAATTGGCATTTACGGCCCAACAACTCGTGAACTCGGTTACTTTCCGATTGAAAAGGAAAGCACTGTGATTGAAACTTCTGTCAGTTGTCGCCCTTGCACACACAACGGGCTGGAATCGTGTCCTAAAAAACATTTCAGGTGCATGAATGATATTTCTTCTGAAATGGTCATTCAGGCAGCTTTGTTGTATTTACCTTAAACAACTTGAATATGTCGCTGATATGGATGTTCTTATATAATCTTCTGGTAGTTCCTGTAATATTTTCAGGGTTTTACATCGGATCACTGTTCAACAGCAAAATAAGGGAGGGGCTGAAAGCCCGGAAAAACCAGTGTGCATGGCTTGGTTCCGAAATCGTTAAAGCCGATGGCCGAAAACGCATCCTGTTCCATTGCACTTCAGCCGGTGAATGGCTTCAGGCATTGCCCATCATTGAGAAACTGAAATCGGTGAATCCCGGTCTTTTTATCATGGTATCCTTTTTTTCTCCCTCCGGATATAAATTTGCAAAGAATCCTGCCACTGTGGACCTGAAGTTTTACCTGCCGCTCGATTCAAGAATTGCGGCATACCGCTTGTTCAGGATGCTCAAACCGGACCTGTGGATTATTTCGAAATTTGATATCTGGCCAAACCATGTTATGGCAGCTTCAGCCCTCAACATCCCTATGGTAATCACTTCAGCCACCTTGTCGGCCGATTCCGGAAGAGACAAGGGAATCTCCAAAGGATTCAACAGGCTCGTATACAACAAAATTGCCCACCTGTTCCCGATATCTGAAGAAGACAAGATGCGGTTCAAAGCCATGGTTCCCGATGAATCCAAATATACCATTGCCGGCGATACACGGTACGACCATGTTTACAACCGGGGCATCATGGCCAGTGACGCCGGAGATGTGCCGGTTTTCGATGAGAAAAAAGAACTCACAATTATTGCCGGAAGCACATGGCCGGCTGATGAAAAACATGTGTTGCCGGCGTTGGCCATGCTTTGCAGCGATCATCCTGATTTACATGTGATCGTGGTTCCTCATGAATTGCATGAAAGCCACCTGCGCGATATTGAAACAGTATTTGAAAGTTATGGCATCAAAACGGTCCGTTTTACCGCCTTTTCCGGGTCGGGCAGCACACCGGAAAGAGTTGTTATTTTAAATGCAATTGGTTTGCTTGCCCGTTTGTATAAGCAAACAGATATCGCTTACATTGGTGGCAGTTTCGGAAAAGGCATCCACAATGTCATGGAACCTGCCATGTTTGGTCAGCCTGTGTTGTTCGGGCCCAACCATGTTAACTCCTATGAAGCCGGTGAATTGCTAAAGACTGGTGCAGCATTCAGGGTTAATAATCAACAGGAGGTTTATGACAAAATGAACCTGCTCATCAACGACCATGTGCTGCGCAAAACCATGGGCGAAAAGGCAAAGAATCTTATATACGATAATATAGGCGCAACAGACATCATTATTAACACACTAAAAAAACATTATGGTATTATTTCCTAAATACATTCAGATTGAGACTTCACTGGTTTGTAACAGCCACTGCGTATTTTGTCCGCATGACGAAATGAAACGCAGCCCCAACTACATGGAAGAATGGGTATGGAAAAAAATAATCGATGAATCCCGGGGAAAGGGAGTGATTTACCGGCCTTTTATGATCAATGAGCCCTTTGTGGACCTCCGGATCCCCGAAATCATCCGCTATATCAAACAGGACGAAACAGCTAAAGTAGAATTCAACTCAAACGGTAATTTTCATCCGAAATTTGATGTGGCAGCTGCCCTCGAAGCAGGGATCGACTGGATGCGTTTCAGTATCGACGGATTTACCGAAGAAACTTTCAAAAAAAGCGGACGTGGCGGAAATTTCGATACCATCGTAAAAAATGTAATGCACTTCATCGAAGAGCGTAACCGCCAGGGTAGCAAATGCCATATAGAAGTAAGAATGATCGACCTTGACTTCACCAAAAACGAGCAAACCGACTTTGTCAACTTCTGGAGACAGCATGCCAATGAAGCAACCATTACCCAATTGTACAACTGGCCCTGGAGCGGCCAGACTACCTGTTTTAACGCCCCTTGCCCTAAAATAAAACAGGAAATGTTTTTCATGAGTGACGGACAGGCTGTGCTTTGCTGCTGGGATGCATTTGCCCGGGGTATCGTTGGCGATGTTAAAAAACAAACCGTTGAGGAAATATGGCTTGGAAATCCGAATCAGCAATACCGCGAAATGCTTAACCGGGGCGAACGCAACAAGATCCACCTTTGTTCAAAATGCGATGCCTTTAAAAGCTACGATTTCAGTAAATGGACCGGATATTGATTCCAGTCTTTAACAATATTAGCGTATCAGCTATCAGTAAATATTCATAATTTTGAATACAGCAATTGTTTTGCTTGACTGGTTCATTAATGTTCTGTGGGATGTCCCCCTTCGAAAAGTCTGCCTGCCGGTCAGGCAGGCTCAGGATGACCAGAGTGTCATACTGAGACTTCGATTGTAATAAATTACAATTTTATAATAAAGTGACACAAAGCACAGTATTATTAACCAATTTATTTCTATTGTTCTTATTTAAAATAATATTATGGAATCAATTCTTTTACCAGCATTCGTCCGGGAGCTTCGCCCCGAACCCCATTTCATTCTTTGCCTTGACGCAAAGAACGAAACAAGAAAAGTCAAGACAAAACGAACCCCCAACTAGTCCCGGCATGCCCTCTGCGTTTTGTCGGGCCCCTGCACGGTGCTTATTGGTTAGCAGTGCTTTCTTAATTAACGCTGTTCTTTGTTTAGGGTTTTAGGTTGTGCAACAAGGAAATTCGATATTGTCTTTTGTTGAGTTTGATAGTAGCAACAACGCCCTTGAAGTAGGGCGATCCGCCTCTGAGAAAAGGCGTATAGAAAATCAATTCATTGCAGGCAGGCCTGCTTAACAAATGATGATAAGAAAATATGTTTGAGGCCGGTGCCTACGGCCGAGTTTATTTTCTTGTGTAGCGCATGAATTGATTTTTAGCCTTTTATCAGCAGCGGCGGCTCTTTTGGTTACTTTTCCAGCTGTAGGGAAAAGTGACATGAAGTAGGTAATAATAATATGTCTGTCATTAGCAGCACATCGAAGTACCACTTGTTATATTTACTGTTTGACAATAATAATATTCATGATTCCCAAAACTCAAATTGTATAAATGAAATTACAACCCATGAAAACCCAGCATTTTATGATGTTGCTGTTGTCATTGACAATCCTGACAAGCTGCAAGGACAACGAAGACAAAGATCCCGCACCCGGCCACAATTACATTGGTACGCTGGAGCTTGAATATTCCAGGACTTTCCCCGGGTTCTCGGAAGCAATTATCATGACTGTGACACTCGACAAATCGGGGAATGTATTCATTTCCCAACCTGACCAGCTAACCTATGACAGCGGCGAAGACATTATTACTGTAGGTACCGGTCAGATCAAACAACAGGAAGCAGGCACGATTACCATTACATCATTAAGCGGATCTTATGAAGTATTCGAAGGTGAGGAATTCCTTTCAGTGAATGCAAACACGTTGATTGATGGTTCGCAGATTACCTGGGGCTGGGATGAAGATATGGGCTGGATATTATCCGGCAATGTTCCCTTTTCTGTTGAAGATCCTGTTGAAAGTCCCATGAATTTCAGCATTGACGATGCTGTTATCGGCACCAACGGCTCACAAATTGGCGCTTCCGTGCCGGTTCCAAATTTGGGCTCAGTTACCTATAAATGGACGCTTCGTCTGCTCCCCATGAATGGCAAATAAACTGGTTCAATTATTCATGGTTTAAGTCATTATTTTCAAATTGTAATTTAAAATATGAGTCTCTATGAAAACAGTAATGTATTTCTTGTCACTCTTACTTATTGCTGTTACCTGCCTGCAATGCAAACCAAAAGAGAATACAGTGCCTGAAGCCAACCGGCTTTCTGATGAAGAAATCAGTGCGGGATGGGAATTGTTATTTGACGGAAACAGTTTTAATGGCTGGCGTAACTTCAACAGTGACACACTGGTAGGTTGGGTAATTGACAGCGGCAACCTGCTGGCTCTTGGTCAGGGCGGCGATCATGCCAATGACATCATCACCACCCGCGAATTTGAAAACTTTGAACTGTCGCTCGAATGGAAAACCTCAACCGGCGGCAACAGCGGCATTTTTTTTAATGCAGTTGAAGATACTGCAATTCAGGCAATTTATGAAATAGCACCGGAATACCAGATCATCGATGAAGTAACCTGGGATGGCGATTCACTCACCGAAGGGCAGAAAGCAGCAGGATGCTACGACATGTATTATGCCGCCACAGCCAAAAAGCTGATGCCCCTGGGACAGTACAATGTTTCCAAAATACTTGTTAATAAAGGCCATGTGGAACACTGGCTGAATGGTGACAAAGTTGCTGAATACCAGATGTGGACTGCTGAATGGGACAGTCTGAAGTCAGTACGGAAATGGAAAGATTACCCGCTATACGGCACTGCCCGAAAAGGACATATTGGCTTGCAGGATCACGGCCGGAAAACCTGGTTCAGAAATATCAAAATACGGAGTTTGTAAATGAACCCAATGGTTCGGCTCAGGCTGTGCCCATAGCCGTCAAGTTAAGAAGGTTTAAATAATTATATAATAATTAGTTATAATATTATTTTGTTTTATTTTTTGACATCTATTATCTGCCGTGCTCACGTAAACGACAGATATTATAAACACAAAGTACTCAAAGTGAAATCGTCACAAAGAACGCTAAGAGATTGCACACGAAGGAAAGTCCCGCCGATGGCGGGACCTCTTGGTGTTCTTAAACTTTGTGGTCTTAGTGAAGCTTTCTCTTCGTGTACTTTCCCGCTAAGGCGGGACAAGCTGTGTTAAAAAAAACTGCCAAGCGCAGCGCAGGCAGAGTATGGTAAGGATCATATTAACCATTGAATATCTATACTTTATTATTATTAGCTTGACGTCTATGAGAGACTTCTCACCCGCAATTCGGGTCAATTACCCAAATACATGATAAAAATCTTGGCAGAAATGGCAGAATAGGGTTAATTTTAAATTTTTGGGAAAACATAAAACTAAAAATATGAACACAAAGCTTGAAACACTTGCACCTGCCGGAATCTGGAATAACTTCAAAAGCCTCACCCAAATACCTCGGCCGTCAAAAAAAGAAAGTCGTGTTGTTGAATTTATCAAATCGTTTGGTGAAAAGCTGGGTATTGAAACTGTTGTGGATTCTGTGGGTAATATTGTCATTCGCAAACCGGCAACTTCCGGTATGGAAAACCGGAAAGGTGTAATCTTTCAATCGCATGTTGACATGGTTCCCCAAAAGAACAGCGATAAAAAGCATGATTTTGAGAAAGATCCCATTGAAGCTTATATTGATGATGAATGGGTAAAGGCTAACGGCACTACATTGGGCGCCGATAACGGGATTGGTGTGGCAGCCATGATGGCAGTTCTGGAATCGAAGGATTTGCAGCATGGTCCTGTTGAATGTTTGTTCACCATTGATGAAGAAACCGGTATGACCGGGGCATTTGCACTCAAACCGGGCATGCTGAAAGGCGACATCCTCATGAACCTCGATTCGGAACATGAGGGCGAACTGTTTATCGGATGTGCCGGCGGCATGGACGGGAATATTGAGTTTGACTACGTGGCAGATAATGTGCCTGACGGATATGCACCTTTTATGATCAGGGTATCGGGACTGAAAGGTGGTCACTCCGGTTTGGACATTCACATGGGCAGGGGAAACTCAAACCTGGTGCTGGTCAGGCTGCTCAGAAAAGCAGAAGAAAAAACCGGATTGCGGCTGTGCGAATTTGAAGGAGGCAATATGCGCAATGCAATACCGCGTGAAGCGCATGCCACCATACTCATACCTGAATCCGGTAAAAAGGAATTTACCACCTGGGTTGAAGGTTACAGCAAAATAATCAGTAAGGAGCTGGAAGCTACTGAGCCTGATCTCGTCGTTGAAGTCACTGCAACAGGCAAACCGGCCAGGGTAATGGAACCTGGGTTGCAGAAAAGGGTGCTTGCCTCCATATTCACCTGTCCGAATGGTGTAATCCGCATGACCGATGGTATTGAGGGCCTTGTTGAAACATCAACCAACCTGTCAATCATTAAGACAAATACCAACACAATCAATATCAGCTGTTTGTTGAGAAGCTCGGTAGACAGTGCCAAGAAAAATCTTTCGGAGATGATGAAGGCATTATTTGAACTGGCTGGCGGACGTGCAACATTCAGCGGTTCATACCCTGGCTGGAAACCCAATATGAACTCAGCCATTATGAAAACCATGGATGCTTTATATCAGAAGAAATATGGTAAAAAGATGGAGATCAAGGCGGTTCATGCCGGACTGGAATGTGGCATTATCGGTGGCGTTTATCCAAACCTGGATATGGTTTCATTTGGTCCAACCATCAAACATCCGCATTCTCCCGATGAAAAGGTTCATATTGCCAGTGTTCAGAAATTCTGGGATTTCCTGGTTGAAACCCTGAAAAATATCCCGGTAAAGTAGGGTTTATTCGTGAGACTCAAATTTCAGGAGTGAGCGAACTGAAATTTGTAAGTCGAACAATCCCGACGAAGTCGGAGGGTATAATACCCCGCAGCTCTGCTGCGGAATTAGTTTCCAAAGCTTGCTTTGGGGTTTCATACCCGTGATTCTTACTCCAAACCGCGCATATCCACTACCTCAACTTTCCTGTGTTTTGCAGGATCGAAGGTAAATTCCGTATCGGCAATTTCCTTGTCGAGCGTGAGGTTATTGAGCGTAACCGTGTAATCTACCCCGTCTTTGCCAATGGAACTGATCACCACAGGCAGGTTGGTTTGTTTGTTCACGAATACTTTGATTCTGGAATAGGGCTGATTCAGATTCTTGGGAAACAAATCAATTTCGTGACATGTTTGTCCGGTTTTAACCGCCTCACGAAGATACCGGTATTTGAAATCGTTCTTGTATGAAGTAAAGAAAGAGGTGGGATTCCCCATGAAGTCGCCGGGTTGAATCACAGGCTCAGTAATGGTCACTTCATTTCCGGCGGTATTGTATGTCCACATGGTAATTCCGTTAAAATACACGGTATTGCCTTCGCTGGTTAACCTATACATCTTCTGTTTCATCACAAGATTGCCTGCCGAGGTATTTCGGGTGTTTTCCTTCCGGTCGGTGATTACAAGTTCGAAATCGCTTTGCATTGATTTCATGGAACTGAACTTCTGTGCAACACGTTCAAGAACCTGGCCGGCTGCCGGGTCCTGTATAACCTGGTCATATTGCGACCAGGAGATTTGTGGTATGAAAACAGCAAGTATGAAAACAGGCAGGTATTTCATTGGTAAAAATAATTAGGCAGAATAACTTTCTGCAGTTACTTATCCATCTTATTCAAAAACTGTTCCAAACTGTATTCATCAGGATAAAGAACCTGGCGGGGCTTACTGCCGTCGGGCGGACCAACAATGCCGGCTGCCTCCAGCTGATCCATAATTCGGCCTGCACGATTGTACCCTATGGAGAATTTGCGCTGCACCAGAGAGGTAGATCCCTGCTGATGGATTACCACCAGCCTGGCTGCGTCGTTAAACAAGCCATCGCGTTTTGACAAGTCAATTTCCCCTATTTCAGCGTTGGTATTTTCATCTACATATTCAGGCAGGTACAAGGCAGTCGGGAATCCCCGTTGTCCCGAAATAAATTTGGTAATACTATCTGTTTCTGGCACATCAATAAAGGCGCACTGGATTCTGATCATGTCACTTCCCGGGGCAAACAGCATATCTCCCCTGCCCACTAATTGGTTGGCACCGGGAGAATCAAGGATTGTACGCGAGTCTATCATGGAAGAAACTCTGAATGCAATTCGGGCCGGAAAATTGGCCTTAATCACCCCGGTGATGATATTGGTGGTCGGACGCTGCGTGGCAATAACCAGGTGTATTCCGATGGCACGTGCCAGCTGAGCCAGTCGTGCCAGAGGCGTTTCCACCTCCTTGCCGGCAGTCATGATCAGGTCGGCAAACTCATCCACAATTACCACAATATAGGGAAGGTAACGGTGTCCCTTCTCAGGATTCAGCTTGCGCTTGATGAATTTGTGATTGTATTCCTTGATATTTCTTACCCCGGCCTTTTCAAGCAGCTGATAACGCTGATCCATTTCAATGGTCAATGAATTCAGTGTATAGATAACTTTTTTGGTGTCGGTTATGATCACTTCTTCGGCATCCGGAATCTTGGCCAGGTAATGCTTTTCCAGGTTGGTATAGGCAGTGAGTTCAACACGCTTGGGGTCGATCAGCACGAACTTGAGTTGTGAAGGATGCTTTTTATAAAGCAGAGAAGTGATGATGCAGTTCAGTCCTACCGATTTCCCCTGACCTGTTGCACCTGCCAGTAAAAGATGCGGCATTTTTGCCAGGTCGAATACATAGGTCTCATTGGAAATGGTTTTGCCCATGGCAATGGGCAGCTCAAAAGTGCTTTCCTGGAATTTCCTTGAATTCAGCACCGAGCGCATGGAAACAATCTCCGGATTCTGGTTGGGCACTTCAATACCAATGGTTCCCTTTCCCGGCATGGGTGCAATAATACGTATTCCAAGAGCAGCAAGGCTCAGGGCAATATCATCTTCCAGACTCTTGATTTTGGAAATCCGGACACCCGGGGCAGGAACAATCTCGTACAGTGTAACAGTAGGCCCGATAGTGGCTTTAATCTTGTCAATCTGTATTTTATAATTTGAAAGCGTTTCAACAATCTTGTTCTTGTTGCTGATCAGTTCCTCATTGGTCACCGTAGAGTTTACCGCGTCATGCTTCTCAAGAAGTTCAACCGATGGCATTTGATAATGTGAAAGGTCGAGTGTGGGATCATAATCTTCCAGCAATTCATACTTATCCTGGGGAGCATCGGGCACATCAGCCGGTACTTCAGTTTCCAGTTCAAGCTCAATATCGGTTTCAGCAACAGGAGGCACAAACGCAGGTTTTGTAATAACTTCACGCTCATGGCGGTTGAATTCTGTTTCAAATACCAGGTCGCTGTCATCAGGAACGGATACTTCTTCCCGGGTTTCGGCTGGCATTGCGGTAACCGAAGTGGTTTTTGCGGAAAACCGAGAGGGCAGGCTTACCGACATATTGAGCAGCTTACGGAGCCAATCAAGCGTATTGGGGTGTGAAAATACCAGCCAGATCAGTGTGGCTGCAACCAGAATCAGCGCAGCCCCAAAGGCACCGGCAAATGATTTGAGCCACTGGCTGAGATACAAGCCGTGTTTTCCACCCAATCCGCTTCCCAGGATTCCGTGAAAACCTCCCATAACAAAACCCAACCAGATGGAAAGCAAGATGACACCAACAGTAACCACCCTGAAAATAAACCAAAGCCTTCTCACCTTCATTTTCATCAGTGTAAAGCCAAACAACAGCAGAATGAAGGGAACTGCAAAAGATGCCACTCCAAACCATCTGTTAATAAACAGGTTTGAAAAATACGCCCCAACCTTTCCCGACCAGTTATCAACCCGGTATTCAGGTTCTGAGAATACCCTTGACCAGGCAAAGCTCTGATCGGTTTTCCAGGTGAACAGGTAGGATACAAAGGAAATAAACAGCAATACGGCAAAACTTGAAACAACAACACCCAGTGTTACCTTCAGTCTTTCGTCGGTAAAGAAGGAAGTTGACTTTGTTCTGCCGTTTTTGCCCGTTTCGGAATTATTCTTTTTAGCCATTGTTGGAATTCATGCAAATTGGTACTAAAGTAAGGAAGTAGATAGTATAAACTGACGCGAGAAACAAAATGTTATTCACAATAGTTAATTGTTTTGAGCTGTCAAGCCCATTCACCTTATTTATAATCATCCTAAATTAGCCTAAAATGATTTTTATCGGGTGCAATGTAAAACGAACCTTGTTATTTTTACCTCTTTATAAGGGACCTTGTTCATGGAAGCATCCGTATGCATTGAGCAGGAAGGCATTGTGGAAGAAATTGCAAACCACAGAATCAGGGTGAAACTTCGCCGTGATTCGGCTTGTGGGCAATGTAGTGCCCATGCTCTGTGTGATTTATCGGATATTTCGGAGCGGATCATTGAAAGTAGAGACAACACCTTAAACCTGAAAACAGGAGATGTTGTTGGTGTGGCTATAACCCGCAACATGGGGAATAAAGCTGTTTTCCTGGGTTATCTCGTTCCTTTTATTCTGTTGCTTTCTGTGCTGATCACCCTGAATTCGCTTGGGTTTAATGAGCTTTTGTCAGGTTTGGTTTCCATATTCATTCTTATACCATACTACCTGCTTATATACTTATTACGTGACAGACTAAAGAATTCTTTTCACTTTACTGTCCGAAAAAAAGAATTACAATGAGCATGACCATCTTATATACGGTTTTAACACTCAGCCTGCTGGGGGCAGTGGCCGCATTGGTGTTGTACCAGGTTGCACAGCGCTTCAAAGTATTTGAGGATCCGCGGATCGATCTTGTGGAAGCTGAATTGCCGGCAGCCAATTGTGGTGGATGCGGCTATGCAGGTTGCCGCAATTTTGCAGAAGTTTTGGTTAAATCAACTTCATTTGATGGTTTGTATTGTCCGGTTGGCGGTAATGAAACCATGGCCCGGATTGCTGCGGTACTTGGTCGTGAAGCCGTTGCCAAAGAAGCCCGGGTGGCTGTTCTGCTCTGTAATGGCACCTGTGAGTTTCGGCCACGAACCAACGTATACGATGGGACCAAATCATGTGCCATTGCATCTGCTCTTTACAGCGGAGAAACAGGATGTACATTCGGATGTCACGGTTTCGGGGATTGTGTGGCTGTATGCGCTTTCGATGCCCTGCATATGGACGAAAAAACCGGGCTGCCTGTGGTGGACGATGAGAAATGCACAGCTTGCGGGGCCTGCGTAAAAGCCTGTCCGAGGAATCTTTTTGAATTGAGAAAGCGCTGGAAAGGGAACAAAAAGATATATGTTGCCTGCAGCAATGAAGATAAAGGCGGGGTTGCCCGAAAAAACTGTACGGTTGCCTGTATTGGCTGCGGCAAGTGTTTTAAGATATGCCCGTATGAAGCAATTGTTATGAAGAATAACCTGGCTTTCATTGATTCCGACAAATGCAAGCTCTGTCGCAAATGTGTTGCAGAATGTCCTACCGGTTCCATCATAGAAATCGGCTTTCCGCCAAAAAAAGAAAAATCGGCTGATGAAGCAGCTTCTGTTAGTAACTGAATTGCATAAAAAGTAGCATAACGTGTTAAAAACATTTCCTAAAGGGGGTGTACATCCTCCTGAAAACAAGCTCTCGGCTCACCTTCCCATCAGGCAGATTCCCTTGCCGGCTGGCGTGACCATACTTTTGTCGCAGCACATGGGTGCACCTGCCAAAGCAATTGTTGAAAAGGGAGACAATGTCAGAACGGGCCAGCTGATTGCCAGGGGCGAAGGATTTCTCTCGGGTAATGTGCATGCTTCGGTATCGGGGAAAGTGACCCGGATTGATGAAGTTCAGGATGCCAGTGGTTACAAGCGGCAGGCTGTTTTTATTGAAACAGCAGGTGATGAATGGTTTGAAGGCATAAAAAATGATGATACCCTTGAGCAAGATTCTGATCTTGACGGGCAGGAAATAATTAAACGAATAACAGAAGCAGGAATTGTTGGTTTGGGAGGTGCTACATTCCCGTCTCACGTAAAGTTAAATGTTCCCCGGGGGAAGAAAGCAGAGTTTCTTGTAGTTAACGGGGTAGAATGTGAACCTTATCTCACTTCGGACCATGCGCTGATGCTTGAAAAGGGTGAGGAAATCATGGTTGGCGTTCAGTTGCTCAAAAAAGCGCTCAACGTGAAAGTGGCACATATTGGCATTGAAAACAACAAGCCCGATGCCATCAGGCATTTAAAAGAGCTTTCCGCAAAGCATGAGGGCATTCAGGTACACGCACTCAAAGTGAAGTACCCTCAGGGAGGTGAAAAACAATTGATCCGGGCCATTACAGGCCGTGAAGTTCCTTCGGGAGGGCTGCCGGTTGATGTAGGCGTGGTTGTATTCAACATAGGCACAGTTTATGCAGTTTATGAAGCCGTGCAAAAAAACAAACCACTGATTGAACGCATTGTCACCATTACCGGTAAAGACATCAAACAACCTTCCAATTTCAGGGTGAGAATAGGAACGCCCATATCTGCACTTATTGAAGCTGCCGGTGGCCTGCCTGAAAATACGGGTAAAATAATTATGGGTGGGCCTATGATGGGCAAGGCTTTAGGTAATTCAGAGGTACCGGTAGTGAAAGGTACATCGGGAATCCTGATTCTTGCCGACAGGGAATCTTCGCGATCACTCATTCAGCCATGCATCCGTTGTGCAAAATGTGTTTCAGTTTGCCCCATGAGTCTGGAGCCCTACCTGTTAATGCCGCTGGCGCAGCAAAACAAGTTCGACACATTGGAAGCAGCGCATGTGATGGATTGCATCGAATGCGGATCATGCAGCTACATTTGTCCGGCAAGTCGTCCGTTGCTCGACTATATCAGGCAGGGAAAATCAAGTGTTGGAAAAATAATCAGATCAAGAAAAAAATAATGAGTAAGCTATTAACAGTATCACCATCACCACATATAAGCAGCACCCAGTCAGTGGAAAAGCTGATGTATGGGGTGGTGATTTCACTGGTGCCCACTTTCCTGGCATCGCTTTATTTTTTTGGCATAGGAGCACTGATCATCACAACAATTTCAATTGTAACCTGTATGCTCACCGAGATGATCATACAGAAGTACCTGCTTCAAACTGAAATCAGAATTCGTGACGGTTCTGCCATTGTCACCGGCCTGCTGCTTGCCTTTAACCTTCCTTCCAACCTGCCCTGGTGGATGATTGTACTCGGATCTGTTTTTGCCATAGGTATTGGCAAAATGACCTATGGAGGACTGGGAAATAACCCGTTCAATCCCGCACTTGCCGGCCGTGTATTTCTGTTGATCTCCTTCCCGGTGCAAATGACCAGCTGGCCCTTACCCATAGCATCCAGAATGCATTATATTGACGCTGCAACCGGCGCCACTCCGCTTGGGTATTTCAAGGAAGCTGTCAGAAACGGAGAAACAGTATCCGATGTGATGGGCAATCTTCCCGATCACATGCAGTTGTTCATGGGTCAGATGGGCGGATCGCTCGGTGAAATATCTGCCCTTGCCCTGATCATTGGTTTCTTATGGATGCTTTACAAGAAGATCATCACCTGGCACATACCTGTGGTTGTGGTTGGGACCGTGTATATTTTCACCGGTTTGCTTTGCCTGATCGATCCTTCAAAGAACGCTACCCCGCTTTTTCATATTCTTACCGGGGGCGTTTTGCTGGGTGCCATTTACATGGCCACCGACCTGGTTACTTCACCCATGACCAAAACCGGCATGGTGATTTATGCGGCAGGTATCGGAATTATCACCGTAGTGATCCGGGTTTTCGGCTCGTACCCCGAAGGTGTTTCATTTGCCATACTCATCATGAATGCCTTTGTACCTTTAATTAACAGGTATGTCAAGCCAAAACGCTTTGGGAAGGAGGTGAAACATGGCTAAGAGGATCGAGTCAACCTTGCCCAACATGATCCTGTCGCTTGTGGTGATTTCCATGTTCATGTCGGCTGCCCTAGCTTTTGTTTATCTGCAGACCAAAGGCCCCATTGAAAATGCTGCCAGACAAAAGGAAGCCGAAGCCATCAAACAGGTTTTACCTGAATTTGACAGTGACCCTGTATCGGGAAAAATTGAAAAAGACGGCCTGATTATTTACAACTTATACAGGCAGGATCAACCCGTGGGTTATGCCGTTAAATCATCCACAGAAAAAGGTTTTTCAGGTCATATTGAAATCATGGCCGGTTTTTTGCCTGACGGTGCCATTTACAGGGTTGCCGTGCTTCAGCACAAAGAAACACCAGGTCTTGGCACAAAAATGATGGAGTCGAAGTTCAGCGATCAGTTTCCGGGTAAGAATCCGGCTGATTTCATGTTGAAAGTAAAAAAAGACGGCGGACAGGTAGATGCCATCACCGCGGCCACAAT
Source organism: Bacteroidales bacterium (assembly GCA_046481675.1). Classification (GTDB taxonomy): domain Bacteria; phylum Bacteroidota; class Bacteroidia; order Bacteroidales; family UBA10428; genus UBA5072. The sequence continues at coordinate 54,885 of JAWOJJ010000102.1, forward strand.
CAGCTCCAGGGCTTATTGTGATGCGCTGCAACGGGCCTACGATACGTTGAAACAACTTAACGATTCTATTGCCGGAAAATAGACTATCAAATGAAATGAAAACCAATGGGTAATTTGAAATTTTTAACCAACGGATTGATTAGGGAGAATCCAGCATTTGTGCTTGCTTTAGGCGCATGCCCTGCCCTTGCTGTTACTACCTCAGGTATCAATGGTCTGGGAATGGGTGCAGCAACCACATTTGTGCTTCTCAGTTCAAACACGATCATTTCACTGCTCAAGAACCTGATCCCTGATAAGGTGCGCATTGCTGCATTTATTGTTGTAATTGCAACGTTTGTAACCATTGTAGACCTGGTTATGAAAGCCTATACCCCCGATTTATACAAAGCACTGGGTATTTTTATCCCGTTGATCGTTGTAAACTGCATTATTTTGGGACGAGCCGAAGCCTTTGCGCAAAAGAACAGCGTTTGGCCGGCATTATTGGACGGACTGGGCATGGGACTGGGATTTACGCTGGCACTTACCATTATGGGATCTATTCGTGAAATTCTTGGAAACGGATCTATTTTTAACATCAGGTTGCTGAGCGAGAGTGCCTCCACCATACTGCTTTTTGTTCTGCCTCCGGGAGCTTTTATAACCTATGGGCTGCTTATCGCCACTATGAACAAGATAAAAACCAAGTTTAACCCGTAATGAATAACCTATGGAATATATTCTGATCATCATATCAGCAGTACTTGTTAATAATGTAGTCCTGGTGCAGTTTTTAGGGATATGTCCCTTTCTTGGCGTTTCCGGAAAAATTGATACTTCACTGGGCATGGGCGCTGCTGTAGTTTTTGTGATGTCCCTGGCCAACCTGGTAACTTACCTGATACAGGCATTTGTGCTCACTCCCTTGCATATCGAGTTCATGCAAACCATTACTTTCATTTTTGTTATTGCCTTTCTGGTTCAGGTGGTGGAAATCATACTCAAGAAAACTGCCCCATCCTTGTACCAGGCACTTGGGATATACCTCCCGTTAATAACAACCAATTGTGCTGTGCTGGGAACTGCCATCCTGGCCATTCAAAAAGACCTGAACCTGGTTATGAGCGTAGTTTACGCCGCCAGCATTGCTATTGGTTTTACCCTGGCACTAGTACTTATGGCCGGTATCCGTGAGCAACTGTCTCTTGCTGAAACACCCAAAGGAATGAAAGGTTTTCCGCTTTCACTCATAACAGCAGGTTTGCTTTCTTTGGCTTTCATGGGATTTGCAGGGATTGTTAAGTAGCAACCGGCTGGCCGTTGTTCCTGTTTTGATATTGACCGAATTTCCCTTATTTTTGGCACCTAAAATAAGGTCATGCTGTATAAAATTCTGAAAGATAACCGCTTGTTTCTTCTTCCCTATTTCATCATACTGCTTTTGCTGATCCCATTCTTTTTTATATACACCAAAGGTGAAATGCACCTTCATGTTAACCAGTACCACTCGGCTTCTTTCGATTGGTTCTTCAGGCATGTTACTTTCATGGGAGACGGTCTCTTTGTTATTGTTCCCGCGATCATACTCTTATTTTTCTCGCTCCGGCACTTTGTTTTCCTGGCCTGTGCCTACCTGGGAAGCGGGTTGATTACCCAAATCCTGAAAAGAGTTTTCTTTGAAGATATGGCCAGACCCGGAAGGTTTTTGGCCGGAGCCCAACTGCACCTGGTTGATGGTGTTGACCTGCTCGGCGGCAGAAGTTTTCCTTCAGGTCATTCTACCAGTGCATTCGCGCTGTTTCTGTGCCTTGCCCTGATTTCGAAAAACAAAACATTAAAAATCACCTGCTTTGTATTGGCCTGTCTTACTGCCTTTTCACGGGTTTATCTTTCGCAGCATTTCATCATGGACATATATGCCGGGTCGATCATTGGCACCCTGTCTGCAATTGGCTTTTATTACCTGTTCTATTCACGCGAAAGAAAATGGCATGCCTGGAATTTAACCAAAATCAGGAAAGATGAATACAGTGCATGAAGGAAAAATCCGGACCTACCAGGCAGTGATCGCCATCCTGGCAGCCTTATTCTTCGTACCATTCCTGGGCGGTGTTCACCTGTTCGACTGGGATGAGATCAACTTTGCCGAATCGGCACGTGAAATGATCAAAAGTGGCGATTATCTAACAGTCAGAGTCAATTTCGTTCCCTTCTGGGAAAAACCGCCGCTGTTTATCTGGATGCAGGTACTGTCCATGAAGGTCTTTGGCATTAACGAATTTGCAGCACGTTTCCCTAACGCCATCTGTGGTGTTGTTACACTGGTTGTTTTGTTCACCATGGGCAGCAAGATGTTCAACCTGCGGTTCGGACTGATATGGACACTGCTTTATGCCGGTTCCATGCTGCCCTTTTTCTATTTCAAATCGGGGATCATTGATCCATGGTTCAACCTGTTTATTTTTCTGGGAGTATACCAGCTCTTCCTGTACTTCAACCAGGATCATTCGAGGTTGCGGCATGCTGTTTTTTCCGGGTTGTTAATAGGACTGGCTATTCTGACTAAGGGTCCCGTTGCCCTGTTGGTTGTGGCCATAACTACCCTTATTTACCTGCTAATTAAAAAGTTCAGAGTTCGTGTAAGAATAACCGATGTGCTTGCTTTTGCTGTTGCCATGGCGTTCACCGGCGGTTTTTGGTTCATCCTTCAGATCCTGAACGGAAATTTCAGCATAATTGCCGACTTTATTGTATACCAGATCAGGCTCTTTAAAACACAGGATGCAGGGCATGGCGGATTCCTCCTGTATCATTTCGTAGTACTTTTCTTTGGCGTTTTCCCTGCCTCTGTATTTGCCCTGCCCGCTCTATTCAAAATTCCCAAAGGTGATGGGAAAAATGCTGGTTTCCTTATTTGGATGTTGATCCTGTTCTGGGTTGTACTCATTTTGTTCACCATCGTCCGAACCAAAATCGTCCACTACTCCTCGCTCTGTTATTTTCCACTTACCTTTGTGGCAGCCTGGGCATTCTGCAATACAGAAATCTCCGGGCGATGGAAAAAGGCCATGCTGGTTCTGATTATGTTTATTGGCACCCTGCTGGCTCTTGTTTTCATGGGATTAACCGCTATCGATCATTTTAAAGACCGGATCATCAGCCTTGGGTGGATCGGTGATCCTTTTGCCGTTGCATGCCTGGATGCCCATGCAGGTTGGAAAGGTTATGAATTTGTTGCCGGCCTGATTCTTCTTGCCGGCCTGATGGCGTTTTTCAAGCAGTGGAGGCGCAACAGGCAGGAGCAGGCCCTGATGATCCTGACCGCTACGGTGCCCTTGTTTCTGTTTCTATCCATGATGCTGATTGTGCCTCGTATTGAAGCATATTCACAAAGAGCGGCCATTGAATTCTTTAAATCAGTGAGCCGTGAAGACGCGTACTTTGAAACTGTGGGCTATAAAAGCTATGCGCACCTTTTCTATGGCGACATCAGAAACCATGCCCATGAAAATGCCCGCAACGAGCAATGGCTGTTAACCGGAGATACCGACAAACGAGCCTATTTCTCAATAAAAATTACCCGTAAGGAAAAATTCATACAGGAATATCCCCACATTGAATACATGTATGAGAAGAACGGATTTGTTTTCTTCAAGCGGGAACCTGTGAAAAAAGCCAATTTTTAAAGGCAAGTGAAAAAATGATTATTCTCTTTCTATGATTAACAACAAAACAATAACTGTAGTACTGCCGGCATACAATGCAGAGAAAACGCTGGAACAAACCTATAAAGAGATCCCTTTTGACATTGTGGACCACGTGATTCTGGTTGATGACCGGAGTCGCGACAACACGGTGCAACTTGCCAAAGAGCTGGGAATAAAGCACGTCATCCTGCATGAGGAAAACAAGGGATATGGAGGGAACCAGAAAACCTGCTATGACAAATCGCTCGAACTGAATTCGGATATCGTGGTGATGTTGCATCCCGATTATCAGTATTCCCCCCTTCTGATTCACTCCATGTGTTACGTGATTGCCAATGGCGTTTATGAAGTAGTGCTGGGGTCAAGAATTCTTGGCAAAGGTGCGCTAAAGGGTGGAATGCCGTTATATAAATATGTAGCCAACCGGTTTCTCACTTTTACGCAGAACGTGCTGATGAATCAGAAATTATCGGAATACCACACCGGGTACAGGGCATTTTCGGCCAAAGTGCTCCGGCATGTGAATTATCGTGTCAACTCGGATGATTTCGTGTTTGATAACCAGATGCTGGCACAAATTTTTTATGCCGGGTATGAGGTTGCCGAGATTACCTGCCCCACCCGTTACTTTGATGATGCCTCTTCCATTAACATCAGGCGAAGTATTAAATACGGGCTGGGTGTACTGAGCGTATCCATCTCCTACATGCTCCAGAAAACCGGTTTGTTCAAATTCAGAATCTTCTCAAACTAGCTGATTGAGCTCCAGTCGACCTGCGACTTGGTTAACCTGGCCAGTTGCTTTCGCAAAACCTGGTTTTCGGGTTTCTCCAGGTTCATATCCTCTTCCAGCAATTCGCCTGCCACATCACGGGCATATTGCAAAAGCTGCCCGTCCTGACCCAGGTTGGCAATTTTGAGATCGAAAGGTATGCCGCTTTGCTGTGTTCCTTCTATGTCTCCGGGTCCGCGTAACTTCAAATCTGTTTCGGCAATCTCAAATCCATCATTGGTTTGAACCATGGTTTCAAGACGCTTGCGGCCTTCCCGGCTCAGTTTATAAGAACTCATAAGAATGCAATAACTTTGGTCGGCACCACGCCCTACACGCCCCCGCAGCTGGTGCAGCTGCGAAAGGCCAAAGCGCTCGGCATTTTCAACAACCATCACGCTGGCATTTGGAACATCAACACCCACTTCAATAACTGTGGTTGCCACCATAATCTGGGCCTTACCCCGAATAAAAAGCTGCATTCCCTGCTCCTTATCCTCGGGTTTCATCTGGCCATGCACACAAACTACGGCGTATTGCGGGGGCGGGAAAGCCCTCACAACGGCTTCATAACCTTCCTCCAACGCCACATAATCCAGCTTTTCCGATTCCCTGATCAGAGGATATACAATATAAATCTGCCGCCCCATTTCAATTTGCTTGCGCATAAACCCAAACAGCACCAGGCGCTTTGATTCATAGTAGTGAATTGTTTGAACAGGTTTGCGACCCGGGGGAAGTTCATCAATAACAGATACGTCAAGGTCTCCGTAAAGTGTCATGGCAAGTGTACGGGGTATTGGGGTGGCTGTCATTACCAGCACGTGCGGATACCTGTCGGTTTTTTTCCACAACTGGGCGCGTTGGGCAACACCAAAACGATGTTGTTCATCTATGATAACAAGGCCCAGGTTGTTAAACTGCACGGTATCCTCAAGCAAGGCATGAGTTCCCACAAGAATGTGCAATTCGCCCGAACGGAGCTGCTCATGCAACAACCCCCTTTCGCTTTTTTTGGTGGAGCCGGTCAATAAAAGAACACCCACGTTCATATTCTCCAGAAACCTGGTAATCGTAGTGAAATGCTGGTTAGCCAATATTTCCGTGGGAGCCATCAAACAGGCCTGGTATCCGTTATCAAGGGCAATCAGCATGGCCATCAAGGCAACCAGGGTTTTCCCGCTACCTACATCACCCTGCAACAGCCTGTTCATTTGTTTGCCCGATCCCAGATCCTTTCTGATCTCCCTAATTACACGCTTCTGGGCTTCTGTAAGCTCAAATCTGAGGTTATCCCTGTAAAAGGTATTCAGATAGTCGCCCACCTTTGAAAAAACAAGGCCCCTGTTAATAGTCTGCTGTTTGAACTTTTGCATGAGGATGTTCAGCTGGATGTAGAAAAGTTCCTCAAACTTCAAACGGTATATCGATTTTTTAAGCTTCTCACTGTTTTCAGGGTAATGCATGTTGCGTATGGCTCCGTCAAGGTCAATCAGCTTCAGCCTTTCCACCAGGCCGGCCGGAAGTGTTTCTTCCAAATGGTCAATCTGGGTAAGAATCTGCCCGATCATCCGGTGAATGGCCTTTGACGCAAGAAAGGTGTTTTTCAACTTTTCTGTAGTGCTGTATTGCGGCTGAAGCGGGGTATACAATGGAGTTTCCTCCTTACCCGGAATTTCTATTTCGGGATGGGCAATGGATAATTTGTGATTGTATACGGCCGGTCGGCCAAATACCACATATTCAGTATTTACCTGGTAATTCCGGGTCACCCATTGAGCGCCCTGAAACCAGACAAGCTCAATTGTTCCGGTACCATCTGTGAACGATGCAACCAGCCGTTGCTTGTGACGCTGGCCTTCGACCCTGAAGGTGGTAATTCGCCCCTTGATTTGAATAAAAGTCTGTGTGGTGTCAATTTCCCTGATCAGGTAAATCCTGGAACGGTCGATGTATTTATAAGGAAAAAAATACAACAGATCGTTGCACGTCCGGATGCTCAGCTCCTTTTCGAGCAATTCGGCTTTTTTAGGCCCAACACCTTTCAGATACTTTATTTCCTGGTCAGCAAGCCGCGTCATGATTAACGAGAGTTTCGTAAATATCGGAAAAGTTTGATCATATTGGCAAAAAAATTTGCACACCGGTTGAAATGTTCCGATCTTTCAGGCCTATGTTTCCTTTCAGATACCTTGTAAAATGCCTTGTGCATAAGTTTTCAGGCACAGCAAAACCTGAAGATGACAACTTTTATTCCGGTTTTTACAACCAGGTATTAAAAATTGACACCACGCCTCCCGGCTCAATTGAAGAAGCACGGGCCAACTTATACAACAACAAAAACCTTATTATTGCAAACCATATTGGAGCAGGCTCCAGGATGAAAAGAAAAAATCAAACGGTTGGTGAGATGGCCGGAACCGTTTCCATATCGGCGCATCACGGAGCACTGCTCTTCCGTATGGCACAGCATTACAAGCCGCGCAAAATAATTGAGATGGGGACTGCCATGGGAATCAGCGCGCTGTATTTAGCAGCTGGTAATCCGGAAGCAGATATTACAACTGTTGAAGGAAATCCGCAACTGGCCTCACTGGCCATGGAAAACTTCAAAAATTACGGGTCGGACAGAATTCACCTGTTGAACAAGTCATTTGAAGAAGTGATTGATCAGCTGGCTGCCGAAGCAGGCACAGGCACACTTGTGTACATCGACGGGAACCACACTTGTGAAGCCACGCTGAGTTATTACCAGGCATTCACTGCAAATAAAAGCACTGATCTTATTCTGATTTTTGACGACATCAATTGGTCAGCAGGTATGATGGATGCCTGGGATCACATCCGGAAAAACCTCAGCCAGGGTGTGATCATCGACCTGTTTCATATGGGAATTGTTTTTTATGGAAACGGGGTGGAGAAAAAGGAATATAAGGTGAGGTACTGATTATTATTGTTAATCATCAAATAATTATTGGCAACCCGTAATAATTACTATTTTTATCTCATGAATTAAATAATATGGCCAACGTTATTCACTTCGAGTCAATAGTTAAAAATTATTACCTTGGTTCTGAGGTAGTTCAGGCATTAAGATCGGTATCTCTTGACATTCGAAAGAATGAGTATGTGGCAATCATGGGGCCTTCGGGATCCGGAAAGTCAACACTGATGAACATCATCGGTTGCCTGGATACGCCCACTTCAGGAACCTATGTTCTTAACGGCAAAGATGCCAGCATAATGGGCGACAACCAACTGGCTGAGATCAGGAACAAGGAAATCGGTTTTGTTTTTCAAACCTTCAACCTGCTTCCGCGCTATTCATCGCTTGAAAATGTAATGTTACCCTTGGTATATGCAGGAATTCCAAAAAATGAACGAGTGGAAAGAGCAAAATCTGCATTGGTAAGTGTTGGACTGGGCGACCGGGTTGAGCACAAGCCCAATGAGCTTTCAGGCGGGCAACGGCAGCGCGTGGCCGTTGCAAGGGCCATGGTAAATAATCCGGCCATTATACTGGCTGATGAACCAACCGGAAATCTTGATTCGAAAACCTCCGTGGATATTATGGCTCTTTTCAGAGATATTCACAGCAAGGGAAACACCATAATTCTGGTAACCCATGAAGAAAGCATTGCCAGGCATGCCCACAGAATCATCAGGCTTCTCGACGGGCAGGTTGAATCGGATGTGGTAAATGAAAACCTGATTGTCGAAGGATAATTTGTTTTCCTTACGATCAATTATAGGCCAGCTTTATAGAAAGGCATTTTCACTACTTTTGCAGCAATCATTTTATCCCTGATCGCCACCTTGATTTCAGTTCCCGGAGCGGTATAAGAACTTTGAACATAGGCCATCCCGATGCCGGTTTTCAGCGAAGGCGACATGGTACCTGATGTAACCTCGCCTATTTCGCCACCTTCATTATTAAACAGCTTGTAATGCTGCCTGGGAATTCCCCTTTCGGTCATTTCAAAACCAACCAGTTTTCTGGTTGTTCCCTTATTTTTTTGTTCGAAAAGCAAATCACGGTCAATAAAATTCCGATCGGGAATAAATTTGGTAATCCATCCCAATCCGGCCTCAATGGGAGAAGTTTCATCATTGATGTCGTTGCCATATAAGCAGTAACCCATCTCAAGCCGGAGTGTATCGCGGGCAGCCAAACCAACAGGTTTCAGATCATAATCCCTGCCTGCTTCCATCATGCCATCCCAAAGCCGCAATGGCTCAGGATCGTCAAGGTAAAGCTCGAATCCGCCGGAACCGGTATAACCTGTGGCAGCAATAATCACGTTTCTGATTCCGGCTACTTCTCCGGTAACAAAAGTGAAATATTTCATCACATCCAAGTTGATACCGGTTAGTTTTTTGAGAATATTAAGGGCATTTGGCCCTTGCAAAGCCAATTGCGATATGCGTGGTGACGCGTTTTCAAGTACAGCGCCAAACTGGTTCTGTGAATTAAGCCAGTTCCAGTCTTTCTGTATGTTAGAAGCATTCACCACGAGCATGTATTTTTCTTCATCGAATTGATGAACGATCAGGTCGTCGACAATTCCGCCCTTTCCGTTAGGAAAACAGGTATACTGAGCTTTCCCTGTAGTAAGCATACCCGGATCGTTGGAACATACATGGTCAAGCAACTTACGGGCATTGGGTCCCTTTACCCATATTTCGCCCATGTGGGAGACATCGAAGAGTCCGGCTGATTCTCTTACTGACAGATGCTCTGCGTTAATACCAGCGTATTCCAGCGGCATTTCATAACCTGCAAATTCAACCATGCGGGCTCCGAGTTGCAAATGCCGGGCATTAAAAACGGTTTTATTCATATTTCAGGTAGCTTGTTTCTCAAAAGTAATACAAAAACCCTTGAAATTTCCATGACTTTTACCACTGTGCAGAGAAAGCTGTATGGATGAAATAAAAAATGAATTATCTTTAGAAAATAATTCTTAATTTTCAACTCTTATTTGAAAATATCGTTTTATGAAAGTTGATCTGTCATACCTTAGGGAAATGTCCGGAGGAAATAAAGATCTGGTGCTTGAAATGATTTCTATTTTTAAAACCCAGGTTGATGAATTCGGAGGTGATATGGATCATCTTCTGGCGGAAAAAAAGTATGATCTGCTTGGCAAACTTGCGCACAAGGCCAAATCTTCTGTATCTATTATGGGCCTCAACGAACTTGCCACCCGGTTAAAGGAACTTGAAACCTCCGCCTGTGCCGGAAAAAATGTTGCTTCATATAAAGAAATCATAGAACTTTTCAAACAGGAAACTCAGGAAGCTGTAAAAGAGCTGGATTTGATTCATGAGAACATTGAACTTTACTTTTAAAAAAACAGCATATGCTCAAGGTTGAGAAAATTAACAATATAACTGTCGTACGTTTTGATAACATTGACAGGTTAAATGCACTGATCTCGGAACCTGTTAAGGAAGACCTGAAAAGTTTTTTCAACACCCCCGGAACAAGGTTAATTCTCAATCTTGAAGGGATCAAGTATATTGACAGTTCAGGTTTTGGTGTTTTTCTATCCATTCTTAAGGCATCTACCAACAACAAGGGCACTTTTAAAATGTGCTGTTTCAGTCCGGAAGTAATCGAACTGTTCAAGCTGCTGCAGCTGCACAACATTTTTACCCTTTATGCAACGCTTGACGAGTGTCTGGAAAGTTTCTAGCCACCCACCCGCTTGAAAAGGTTTCTATTTATTTCTGAACAAAATACCCTGGGTGTTCCTGTCAATGACGACAGTCTGATCCCTTTTAACAGAGCCTTCCAATATTTTTCTGGATAATTCATTCAGAATTCCCTTCTGAATGATCCTCTTAACCGGTCTTGCCCCATATTGCGGATCAAATCCCTGGTCAGCTATATATTCCAATGCCTGATCGGTGATTTCAATCCGGATGTCCTGATCTGCAAGCTTATTAATGATTTGGTTGAACTGCAACCTGACAATATCATGTATCTCCTTTTTTGTCAAGGGAGCAAACATGATCAACTCGTCAACCCTGTTCAGGAATTCAGGCCTTATGGTCTTCTTTAAAAGCTCAAATACTTCGTCTTTTGTTCTTTCCAGTATGCCCAATCTGTTTTCATCGCTGAGGTGTTCCAGGTTTTGCTGTATGATGTGCGACCCGATATTGGAGGTCATGACGATCAGGGTATTTTTAAAGTTAACCACACGGCCTTTATTATCAGTCAGGCGTCCGTCATCCAAAACCTGAAGCAGCACATTGAAAACATCAGGGTGCGCCTTTTCAATCTCATCCAGGAGTAATACGGAATAAGGTTTTCGGCGGACCGCCTCGGTAAGTTGCCCTCCCTCATCATAGCCAATATAGCCCGGAGGTGCGCCAACCAGCCGTGAAACGGTATGTCTTTCCTGGTATTCCGACATGTCAATGCGGGTCATCAGGTTTTCATCATTAAAGAGAAATTCCGCAAGGGCCTTTGCAAGTTCAGTTTTTCCCACGCCAGTGGTACCCAGGAACAGGAATGACCCGATAGGCCGCTTGGGGTCCTGCAGGCCTGCCCTGCTCCTTCTCACTGCATCCGAAACAGCGCTGATGGCCTCATCCTGCCCTACAACCCGCTTATGAAGCTCACTTTCCAGGTTCAGGAGTTTTTCACGCTCACCCTGGAGCATCCGGGTTACCGGAATACCCGTCCAGCTCGACACCACTTCAGCGATTTCTTCAGCACCAACTTCCTCGTTGATCATGGCGGAACTACCTTGCTGATCAGTCAGCTTATCATTTAAATCCTGAATGTTTTTTTCAGCTTCTTTGATTTTTCCATACCTGATTTCCGCCACCTTGCCATAATCGCCCTGGCGCTCAGCCTGATCTGCCTCAAACTTAAGATTTTCAATCAGTTGTTTATTCATCTGAATGTCATCGATAATCTTTTTTTCAGCCTGCCATTTTGCCCTGAACTTAACCCGCTCATCATCAAGTTCACTGATCACCCGGCTCAGGTCGTTTACCTTTGCCGTGTCATTTTCGCGCTTCAACGCCTCTCTTTCTATTTCAAGCTGTTTGATTCGACGCTCCAGGCTGTCAATTTCCTGCGGCACGGAATTCATTTCGAGTCTTAATTTGGATGCAGCTTCATCAATAAGGTCGATGGCCTTATCCGGCAGAAATCTTTCCGTGATATAACGGTGTGACAGCTCAACTGCAGCAAGGATTGCCTCATCTTTAATTCTTACTCTATGGTGGTTTTCGTATCGTTCGCGCAATCCCCGAAGTATGGAAACGGTGCTGGGAACATCGGGTTCACTTACAGTAACTACCTGAAACCTGCGTTGCAGCGCTTTATCTTTCTCGAAAAACCTTTGGTATTCATCCAGGGTAGTGGCTCCAACGGCTCTCAATTCGCCTTTTGCAAGAGCCGGCTTCAGGATATTGGCGGCATCCATGGCACCTTCCCCTTTACCGGCGCCCACAAGTGTATGAATCTCGTCAATAAAAAGGATGATCTCCCCTTCCGCAGCAATCACTTCCTTTACAACGGCTTTCAACCGTTCCTCAAATTCGCCCTTGTATTTTGCACCTGCTATCAGGGCGCCCATATCCAACGAAAAGATCTGCCGGGTCTTCAGGTTGTCCGGCACATCCCCTGAAATGATCCGGTGGGCAATGCCCTCGGCTATGGCTGTTTTACCAACACCGGGTTCCCCGATTAATATAGGATTGTTCTTGGTACGTCGCGACAATATCTGCAACACCCTTCTGATCTCGTCTTCGCGGCCTATTACCGGGTCCGACTTGCCATTTCGGGCCTGCTCGTTCAGGTTAATGGCGTATTTGCTGAGCGCGTCGTAAGTATCTTCTGCTGTCTGGCTGTTTACGACAGATCCCTTTCTCACCGACTGCACAGCGGCGGTCAGATCCTTTGAATTAACGCCAAAATCCTTCAGCATATTTGCAACTGAATCTTTTTGACCAACCATAGTAAGCAGTATGTGTTCAACAGAAACAAACTGGTCCTGCATTTTTTTGGCCAGATCAAGCGCGGATTGCAATACCCTTGAGGCATCGGAAGAAAGGTATTGCTCACCACCGGTTACTTTAGCATAAGATTCAATGATGCGGTCAAGCACCCGTTCCATATCGTTAACAGCAATACCGGATTTGGCCAGCAGGTGCCTTACTACACTGTCGTTTTCCCCAAGCAACGCTTTAAGCAAATGCCCGGTTTCCACGGCCTGGTTGCGCGAATCACGGGCCAGCAGGAACGCCTTTTCAATGGCTTCCTGGGATTTTATGGTAAAGTTATCAAAAGTCATAGCTCACAATGGTTTTGCTGTTTCACTGCAATTTTTACACCAACCTATTTGCAGGCCCACATCATGCCATATTGTCACCTAATCAACAACATAGGCGACATATTGACTGCATCAACGACTCAACCTGGTAGTGAAAAAATATAGAATTCATTGGCTGAAACCAATAGGAATGATTTACGTAAAAAAATTATGCTGCTAACCAAGGATATGCAAAACCGACTATAAGCAATGAGCGAAAAGATTCTCAAAGCCTTGATGGAGTTATTTGCTATTATCGCCAGTCCCGAAGGTAACGATATGGACAGGCGGTCTGTTGTGCTTTCCTTTCTCAGCCGTCAGCTCAACCAGGAACTGGTTAAAGATTACATCCGGATATTCGATGCCTATTATGAGAACCATCAGGCGCTCAACGTTGAAAGAGGAAACAAGCGTATTGGTGCTGATTCCGTGAAGGTATTGAGAATCTGCCATGAGATCAATAAAGAACTGGCCCAAAAGCAAAAGGTTATTGTACTGGTTCAGTTGTTTGAATTTGTCAAATCAAACGATGGCGGGATCAGTGAACAGGAACTCGCATTTATCCGGGCAGTTGCCGATTCATTTTATATTCCGAACGAGGAATATAAACTGATTATGGAATTCACGCTCAATTCATTTGACAAAATTCCACAGGACAGGAATCTCCTGGTGGTAAATAATAAAAAGGACAGTGATTCCGGCAAATACAAGCACCTGTGCTCGGAATACCTTACCGGGCAAATCTGGATCATCAACATCCCGTCTGCCGGCATGTACTTTTTGAGGTACATAGGTGTTAATGAATTGTACCTCAATGGCCAGATCATTCAACAGGACAAGGTATTTGTTCTGAACACCGGAACATCCATCCGGAATCACCATGTGAAGCCCCTCTATTTCAGTGATGTTGTGAGCGTTTTTAAGGAAGACCTGGAGCTGCAGCGCATTGTTTTTGAAGCAGAGGGGGTTAGTTACCGCTTTACAGGCGGGAATGCAGGAGTGCACGACATCAACTTCTGCGAAGATTCGGGCCGACTGGTAGGGATAATGGGATCAAGCGGTGCCGGTAAATCAACCCTGCTGAACATACTGAATGGTTCAATGGAACCCATGGAAGGCCGTGTACTGATAAACGGCATTGACATTTATAAAGACAAAGTAAAGGCAAACGGGCTGATCGGGCATGTTTCGCAGGATGACCTGCTGATTGAAGAACTAACCGTTTACCAGAACCTGTATTACAATACCAAGTTGTGCTTTGATCATTACAATGAGGACCAGATCGCTCAGTCGGTTAACTGCATGCTGCAGAATCTTGGATTATTTGACATTAAGGACATCCAGGTTGGATCACCGCTGAACAAGAAAATCAGCGGCGGACAAAGAAAGCGGTTGAACATTGCACTTGAGCTGATCCGGGAACCTGCCATTCTGTTCCTGGATGAGCCCACGTCGGGCCTCTCATCAAAAGACTCCGAAAACATCATGGATCTTTTGAAAGATCTGACGCTGAAAGGAAAACTTGTGTTTGTTGTAATTCACCAACCTTCATCGGACATTTTCAAAATGTTCGACAACCTGCTGATACTGGATACCGGAGGATACCTTATATATAGTGGCAACCCGGTTGATTCCATCATGTATTTCAAATCAAAGGTTCATCAGGCCAACTGGGCTGACAGCGAATGCCATATTTGCGGCAATGTGAATCCCGAACAGATCTTCAATATTGTGGAGTCATTGGTTATTGATGAGTACGGCAAGGAAACCCGGACACGGAAAATATCGCCTCACGAATGGTACAATGTGTACAAGAGTTCCGGGATGCCGGTTAAAAAGAAACCTGAAATTGACAACCCGCTGCCGGTAGTGGCATTTAAAGTGCCCAATATTTTCAAGCAATTGGGTGTTTTCATAACGCGCGACCTGATATCAAAGATCGTAAACACCCAGTATCTGATCATAACATTGCTGGAGGCCCCGGTTCTTGCGTTCATTCTGGCCTTCATCATCAAATATTTCAACGTCAGCGAAACCAATGAAAGCGGTTATACCCTGATGGAAAACAGCAACCTCCCGGTATACCTGTTCATGTCGGTTATTATTGCCACGTTCATGGGCCTTACAGTAAGTGCCGAGGAAATAATAAAAGACAGAAAGATATTGAAGCGTGAGGCCTTCCTGAACCTGAGCTGGTCGGGTTATTTACTTTCAAAACTTGCCGTAATGATGGCAATATCTGCAATTCAGGCGCTGACATTCGTATTGATCGGAAACAGTATTCTTGAAATCAAAGGTATGTTCCTGACTTACTGGATTGTTTTGTTCAGCGCATGGACCGCGTCGAATATAATGGGATTGCTGATTTCCGACAGCTTCAAAACGGTTGTTACCATTTACATCCTGATCCCGTTTCTGGTAATTCCTCAGATAGTGCTCAGCGGGGTAATTGTAAAATACGAAAAGCTCAACCCAAAAATCAGCTCACCCAGCAAAATACCTTTATACGGAGAGATAATGACGGCACGCTGGGGATATGAGGCACTGGCGGTTGAGCAATTCATGAATAACAAATACAATGAGCCGTTTTATGCCATCAACAAGGCAATGAGCATTGCCGAGTATAAGAAGAATTACTGGGTAAAAAACCTGGAGAACAAGATAGACTATGTGGAACGTGACATCAGGAGTCAGGGAGAACACGATAAAACCACCGCTTATCTAAAACTTCTCCAAAATGAACTTTCAAACGAGTTGCCCAATATCAGGAAAATTCCCATTCAAAATGTAAGACATATAGATTTTCCTTATGTTGAAAAGCTGACACCTGATCAGGTAAACCAGCAGGTGATTGATTCAACCCGGAAGTTTCTGAAAACCATCAACAAAATCTATATCCGGATTTATAACAACGCCAATGACGCCAAGGATGACCTGATCCGGGATCAGGAAAAGACTCCGGCGGAAAAATTCAAATTTCTCGAACTGAAAAGAAGATATTACAATGAGAAACTGGCCGAATTTGTTGAAAACAACACAGAATTAATCAGAATCATTGAATACAAAGGAAGGCTGATTCAGAAATCAGATCCCATATACCTCGATCCGGTGCATCCATTTATCAAAGCCCATTTTTATGCCCCGAGAAAGATGCTTTTTGGCCACTATTACAATACCTTCTGGGTCAATATATTGGTTATATGGGCCTATTCATTCCTGCTTTATGTAATGCTGTACTTCAGGGTTCTGAAACGTTTTCTCGATTTCCTGGAACAACTGATTTCACGAAACAAACAGACATAAAAAAAGTCGCCTGCAAAGGCGACTTTTTTTGTTTCTTAGGAATGCACTATAAAAAAGTATCAGTCTACAATTTCTATCATTTTGAACGGGATCCGGATAATGGATTCATAGTCTTCTCCGGCTTCAAGCATATCTTCGTCGTCTTCTTCATAATACCAATTGATTGAAACATCATGTTTTGATTTATGAATGGCTTCAAGCTTCTTGAAGACATCAAGAATACACTTGGAAGAACTCGTGTTGAAGTATTCCAGTTGCATGTTGACGACAGTTTTTTTCAACGGATTCTTGGCATAATCCTCGAGCCAGTCTACCAGAGGCTTATAGAATTCAATTGAGTTTTCAGGAATGGATCTTCCCTTAATTTCAATTACGCTTTCCTCCTGTATGAATTTAATCGAGGGAGTTTTCGGGGTGCTTTCAATGTTAATTGGTTCCATATGAATGTTGATTTCGAAAAACCGTTTTATACACTAATCGTTAAATTGAAAAAATAATAATCGTCGTTATACTGATAAAAGTCGTATTCCAGTCTGTTACCGGATTTCCGGGCAATGTCAACCAATCCAAGACCTCCGCCACCCTTAGCTGAAAGCTTCTGGTGATTCAGGATAAACTTGTACATATCCTTTAATTCGTCTTTGGTAAGGGTGTTGATTTTATCTATTTTTTCCTTAAGAAATTTGATCCTTTTGGAGTTAACAAAATTACCAGTTGTTACCTTATAGAATTCTCCATCTTTAACAATAACCAGGATTCCGAATTTGGGATCCAACTCCTCCTGGATGCCCTCATGGGCCATTTCGATATGATGAAAAAGATTCTGAAGGCTTTCAACAAGAACATTGTAAATTTTTTTCCTTAGTTTACTGTCTGCATCTGCCTCTTCGAGTTTTTTTTCAACACCCTCCAATATGTCATTGATGAGTTCTGAAGTTATGCTGCCCTTGTAAGCCAGAATAACATCTCCCTTGCTTAGATTTGAGTAGTATTCCTTTAAATTAAAACTCATAAAAGGCTGGGTTGCTTATAAACCGTATATTGATCAATCAACAAATATATAAAAAAAAACACTTGTAAAAAGAGACAGCAAATATTTATGGCATGTTCAACCCCTTTAATTCTGGGTTAAGCCTTTTGAAATATAGCTATTTTTAAATTATTAACACAATTAAAGAACGAATTTTTATTGACCTAAGTTACAGAAACCCCTCCCGAATTGCATAATGTCAAGGCAATCTTTGACGGAACCATGAAAACAGGTTATTAACAATCAGTTTTTGCTTGCTTTTTTAGACCCTTCATATAAGGAATACCTGTTAAAACGGCATTCGAGCTGACCGTTATAAACAATAATACGCGGTGTGGGTTTCAACCCGATATGTTTTACGGCTTCTGCATTTGAGCTGATAATCCAGGCATTGTAACCGGGATAATTCTTTTTCAGCCTGTCTCCTATTTGTTGATAGAGTTCATTTAAATTGAGCTGTTCAATTCTTTCCCCGTAAGGCGGGTTGATGATTACCAGGCCTGGTGGAGGTGGCGGTACCAGATCGTTGAAATGACAGGTAGAAAATCTGATTCTCTTCAGTACGCCGGCATTTTGTGCATGCCTTTGCGCCAGTCGAACTGCATCCGGGCTCAAATCAGACGCGTGAATGTTTATTTTTTCGTCTTCCGCAGGTTTTCTTTCTTTCACCACTTCATTAAACAGCACGGGATCATAATCCCTCCAGCGCTGAAAGCCATATTCCATTCTGAGATCGCCCGGCGGAATGCGTAACGACATCAGGGCAGCTTCAATAGCAATGGTTCCCGATCCGCACATAAAATCTACCAGGGGCATGTTATAATCCCATCCGGAAAGCTTGATGAGACCGGCGGCCAGAACCTCATTAATTGGAGCCGGGCCTTGTTTCACCCTGTATCCTCTTCTGTGAAGCGACTCACCACTGCTGTCGCGTGATAAGGTGACTGTTTTATTACTGACAAACGCGTTAATCCGCAGTGTTGGATTATCCAGGTTCACAGAGGGACGACTGCCAAACCTTTCGCGAAACTGATCAACAACCGCGTCCTTGATTTTCTGGGCAATATATTGGGTATGACTGAACAGGCTGGTACTTAATGACACTTCTACGGCAAGTGTGTCTTCTGCTCCCAGATATCTTGACCAGTTGATGGTTCTGACGAATTCATAGAGCTCCTGTTCGTTGTTTATTTCACCCTCTTTAATGGGGACGAGAATCTTCAAGGCTGTTCTCAGGTTGAAATTCGCTTTGTACAGAAGTTTCTTATCACCTGAAAAGCCGACAGCACGATTCAATGTCCGGATTCCGTCGGCACCCAGTTCACGTAACTCATCAGCCAGCACCTGTTCAAGTCCGAATAGCGTTTTGGCAATATACTCAGGCATAATTTCCTATTTTATTAATTCTTGGTGTCCCATTTCTTTCAAAAAAGCATTGATGGCCTTTACGGCATTATTCAAGCGTTGTTCTTCACTGCCGCTGATCACAACATAGCGTGACCCCAGTCTTTCCAGTTCGTTTCGGTACATTGAAAAAAGCACCTCACGCATTGCACCTCCGTTTTCCCTTACCGGATCCGGCGTCCATGGGATATCTGCACTGCAAAGCAGGAAGAGGTTCACCTGTTTCTGTTGCAGTTCTTCCTCAATCCATTGTGGAAACTGATGATAAACAACCTCAAACCATATTTTGGTGACAACCAGGTAGGTGTCTATAAAAAGCAATCTGACTCCCGGGTTGGCAACATCACTCGCCTGGTCGCACTGAACCCGGGCAATATGTTCAACATCCTGATAGGTGTAGTGCCTGTTGAGCCCGGTAATATAATCTCTTGCATATTCAGGTATGCCTTTGGTATGATAATATCCGGAAAGTTGATTTGTAAGTGTTGTTTTCCCGGTGCATTCGGGTCCGGTTATCACCACACGGATCAGCGAAGCGCTACCTTCTGCAGTTCGTTTTTCCATTTTATATACCCAATTACAGCAAGCACAGTATAAATTAAGAACAATCCGGCACTGGGATAAAGATCTTTATAAATCATTACCGACATGGACAACAAATCTATGACAATCCAGAATAACCATTGCTCAATTATTTTCTGCGTCAGCATCCAGGTGGCAATCATACCACCTGAAGTCATCAGCGCATCGGCAAGCGCCATATCGGAACCGGCAAAATACTTTAATGCAAAATACACAGGGATTGATAAAACCACTGTAACAGACACACAAATCCATAACAGTCCTGCAGATGCGTAATGAATTTTTAACAATGATTCCTTTTTCATCGCCTCTTCAGGCTTGCGTGCCCAGTTATACCAACCGTAAAAACCAATCACCACATAATATACATAAAGAGCCGAGTAGGCATATATACCTGACTTGAAAAAAACAAAAACATACAAACCTGAAGAAATGATTCCAAAAAGCCAAAGCAGAATCTTCTCCTTAATGGTGAAGAAAACATATAGTAACCCTGCCGCCACAGCCAGGGTTTCGATGTAGTTCTGCTGTAACCAGGATAATGCATTAAACAAACCCGACATGAAGCTTATTTGGTATTAAGCAGCATCGCCTCATACTTATCCCAGTTCTTCAGAATGGTCATTGCAGTTTCAAATTTGGGATCTTTTTCGTTGCTGATATAGTAAAATTCACTGCTCGACCACAAATCGCGGGCGATATATGCTTTCAGAATGGTCTCTATCTGTTCTTTGGAAGTTGAGAAATCCTTTTCAACCACCGGCACGCCTTTTTTATCGGCATATTCCAATAATCTGCGCATGAACTCCTGATCAATCATGAAGTTGTCCCTGAAGTTTCTGACGTTTCCATACTGACTTATCAGTGCATTGCGGTTTTTATCCACAAATTCCAGGACAAACTGATCCAGAACCCTGCGACTGATGAGTCTACGGTAATAGTTGGAATAATAACTGGTATCAATGGAAACAAAGTAATCCGGCATGATGCCGCCGCCTCCGAATACAAGCCTGGTATTTTTGAGCGTGTAATACTTCAGTGAATCGGGAAAATGAATGCTGTCTTTGTTTGAAAGCTCTCCATTGCTATACCTGTTCAATAATTCCTTGTCATAATCGTCCCTGCTCATATCATAAGGT
Organism: Bacteroidales bacterium; assembly: GCA_046481675.1. Classification (GTDB taxonomy): domain Bacteria; phylum Bacteroidota; class Bacteroidia; order Bacteroidales; family UBA10428; genus UBA5072. Next base: position 75,137 of record JAWOJJ010000102.1, read on the forward strand.
TTCTGAATGAGCCGCCCGGTAGGTGTATAATATTTTGCAATGGTAAGTCGGATCATCGACTGGTCGGGCAACAACAAAGGCTTCTGAACAAGACCCTTGCCATAGGAACGGCGACCTACAATGATGCCGCGATCCCAGTCCTGAATGGCCCCTGCAAGTATTTCACTGGCTGAAGCAGAACCTTCATCAATCAGGAATACAACATGTCCTTTTTCAAAGTCTCCGTTCCGGGTGGCATAGTATTCTTTTTTGGGACTGTTTGTACCTTGTGTATAAAGGATCAGCTTGTTGTTGTCAAGAAATTCATCAGCCAGCTTAATGGCAACTTCCAGGTATCCGCCACCGTTTCCGGTAAGATCAACAATCAGGTCTTTAACACGATCTTTTTTAAACCCTGAAATAATTTCCTTAAATTCATCGAGGGTGGTCATGGAAAAACGGTTGATTTTCAAATAACCGATTTCATCGGTTACCAAATAACTGGCCTCAATGCTTTTAATCGGTATTTTATCCCTGATTATTTCAAAATCAATCAATTCCGGAATATCACGACGGAGCACTGAAACAGTTACCTTTGAACCTTTTTTGCCCCTGAGCATGCCGTAAACCTTGTCAGAATTAATTCCAACGCCGGCTATATTTGTGCCGTTAACCTTCACAATCCTGTCACCCCGTTTGACTCCTGCTTTGTCGGAGGGACCTCCTTCAACGGGTGATATCACATAAACTGTGTCATTTAACAGGTTGAATGATACCCCGATACCCTCAAAGTTACCCTGAAGCGGTTCGTTCAGTTTGGCAACTTCGTCCTTCGTCAGATAAGATGAATGGGGATCCAGTTCTTTCAGCAACTCCGCAATAGCATGTTCAACCAGCAATTCCTCGTTAACTGAATCTACGTAGTATTTATCAATCCATTCGAGTACCTTTCCGAACTTAAACGCTTGTTCATATAAGGTTTGTGATCGGGCACCCGTTGCCATGAGTGCAAGGAAAGCAAATAAAAATAAAAATCTAAAAAAGCTTCTCATATCCATCCCGTTAATTCATACAATTTTTCATCAGTAATCATACGATTATTCCCATTCAATTGTTGCGGGTGGTTTTGAACTAATATCATAGACTACCCTGTTTACCCCTTTAACCTTATTGATGATCCGGTTTGAAATATATCCCAGAAAATCATAAGGGAGGTGCGACCAGTCGGCAGTCATCCCATCGGTAGACGTAACAGCACGCAGTGCAACCACATTTTCATAAGTCCGCTCATCTCCCATTACACCTACTGACTGAATGGGCAACAGTATGGCGGCAGCCTGCCATACAGAGTCGTAAAGATTATGGTCCTTTAATCCCTGGATAAAAATATCATCTACTTCCTGCAGCAATTTTACTTTTTCAGCGGTAACATCTCCCAGTATCCTAATGGCAAGTCCGGGTCCGGGAAACGGGTGCCGGTTCAGAATAATCGGGTCAATGTTGAGGGCCTTGCCCACCCGCCTGACTTCATCCTTAAAAAGGAGTTTGAGCGGCTCCACAACCTTAAGATGCATTTTTTCGGGAAGTCCGCCCACATTGTGATGCGATTTGATTGTGGCTGAAGGTCCATTAACTGATACCGATTCAATGACATCGGGATAAATGGTTCCCTGTGCCAGCCATTTCACGTCTTTTACCTGAAGTGCTTCGGTCTCGAAAACCTGGATGAAATTACGGCCGATACTTTTTCTTTTGGCTTCCGGATCGGTGAGGTTCCTGAGGTCACCCAGGAACATTGACGCAGCATCAACCCCGTGAACATTAAGACCCATATGCTGATATGAAGCAAGAACCTTCCGGTACTCATCCTTCCGGAGTAATCCATTGTCTACAAAGATGCAGGTCAGGTTACTACCAATAGCACGGTGGAGCAGTACTGCAGCTACCGAGGAATCAACTCCTCCGGAAAGGCCCAGCACAACCCTGTCGTTCCCCAATGTATTCTTCAGATTGCTGATTGTTTCATTGATAAATGATTCGGGCGTCCAGTTCTGAGTGCACCCGCAAATGTCGACCAGAAAATTCCGCAAAATCTTCAGGCCTTCTGTTGAATGGTATACTTCAGGATGAAACTGGATACCAAAAGTATCTTCGCCCTCAACTTCAAAGGCGCCGATTGCAACATCCTTTGTATTTCCGGTAACAAAATACCCCGCCGGGAGCCTGGCAATGGTATCTCCGTGTGACATCCAAACCTGAGAACCATTTTTGACCCCGGTAAATAACCGGCTTTTTGTTCCGGAAACTTCAAGAGCAGCACGCCCGTACTCGCGGCTGTTGGAAGGCGCAACCTCTCCGCCAAAAAAATGCGCCAGGTATTGTGCTCCATAACAGATGCCAAGAACCGGGAATTTGCCTTTCACCCCGCTGATATCAGGAACGGGAGCTTTTTCATCGCGCACAGATGAAGGGCTGCCCGACAAAATAACTCCTTTCAAACCGGGAGTCATGGCAATGGGCATGTTATAAGGTTGAATTTCACAATATACGTTGAGTTCCCTAACACGGCGTGCTATTAACTGGGTATACTGGGAACCGAAATCCAATATGATCACTTTTTCTACTGAAACTGGCATGTTGTTGTTTGAATTAAATATCAAATATATGCTTTTTACGATCCTGATTCAACACGTACAGGATCTATTGAAAATTTGTCACCATCTGATACAGCTTCGGTATTGGGGAATACAGCTCTTGCCTCTTTCAGAAGCGGAGCAATGCTTTTATACCGGGTTGAAAAATGGCCTATCAGCAATTTACCAACGTTCGACTGTTTGGCCAACAGGGCTGCCTGTTCAGAAGTGGAGTGTCCGGTGAGTTTCGCCAGCTTTTTGTCTTTTGCTGAAAATGTTGCCTCAAAATACAAAAGGTCAACATCCTGCAAAACCGCTTTCAACTTTGAAAAACACAACGTATCCGTGCAAAAGGCATAAGAACGCGTCTTAAAGGGTGGCAAGGTAAGTTCTGCGTTTGGTACAACCCGGCCATCAGCTGTTAAATGATCCATCCCGGATTTGATGTTCCTGATTTCCTTAATACCCAGCGCATATTTCTCAATAGCTTCCTTACGGATGTTAAGCATCATCTTCTTTTCCCTGAAAAGAAAGCCAACCACCGGCACACTGTGTCTTAAAGGTATAATCTCAACTGTCAGGTGCCTGTCGCTATAAATTTCCATTTGCTTCACGGCAGTGAAAGGATGGAACACGATATCAAACGACAGTTCCATGGCAAAATGTTTCCTGAAATGTTCCAGGGTTGTCTCAAAATCGCGATGTGCATAAATATGCATATCTGCCTTTCTGCCCATCAGGTTGTACGATGACAACAGTCCGAACAATCCGAAAACATGGTCACCATGGAGGTGGCTGATGAAAATATGGCTGATTCTTGACATGTTGATTGAGAACCTTCTGAGTTGGATTTGAGTTCCCTCACCACAGTCCAGCAAAAAAAACCGCTCACGTACATTAAGTACCTGAGCGGTAGGAAATCTTGAAGTTGTAGGGATTGCAGAACTGCTCCCCAGCACGGTTAACTCAAAAGCCATCCGGTAATATCATACTAATTAGCTGATTCGGCAAAAATCTTGGTTGCTTCCTCAAGAGAATCAGCAATATTCAGTACAGTATCGAGCTGCGAAATAGTGATTAACCTTTCAACAGCGTCGTTTAATCCGGTAAGCACAAAAGTGCCATTGGCGTTTTTGCATAACCTGTTGGCTACCAAAATCGCACTAAGCCCCGAAGAATCACAATACCGGCACTTACTCAAGTCAAGGACAATGTTTTTTTCACCGTTACCTGACACCAGCACAAGTTCCGATTTCAGGGTCGGTGCAATGTGGGTATCAAGTTTCTCCTCTAATACCTGAATTAATGTATAATTCTGGAGCTTTTCGATTTTGAATTCCATGATGAAAATATTAAATTATTTTTCGTTTAGTCGTTTTCAGCCTGGTTTTCATCCTTCTCAACAGCCTTCTTTTCCGTTTTCTTTTTACGTGATTCTTTCTTTTCCATTTCTGTTTTTATGGCAGCCAGATCGGTGATGTCGCCAAGCGTGGTTTTTTCCATGCTGGTTTTCAGTTTCTTGGTTGCTTTATGAACAGATTCAGAAGTCGATTTGTGTTCAGCATCAGATGATGCTCTCTTGGCATCCTCATGAATTCTGCTGTGTGAAACAATAATTTTCTTCGACCCCTTGGAAAACTCAATCACCTTAAAAGGAAGCTTCTCTTCCATTTTAGCTGCTGCGCCATCTTCCTTAATCAGGTGCTTCGGGGTAACAAAACCCTCAACGCCATATGGCAATGCAACAACTGCTCCTTTATCCGTCATTTCAACAATGGTTCCTTCATGAACCGAATCCACAGTAAACAGGGTTTCAAATACATCCCATGGATTTTCTTCAAGTTGCTTATGACCTAAGCTGAGCCTTCTGTTTTCTTTATCTATTTCAAGGACTACTACTTCGATATTCTCTCCAATGCTTGTGAATTCAGCAGGATGCTTGATTTTTCTGGTCCATGAAAGGTCAGAAATATGGATCAACCCATCCACGCCTTCTTCGATTTCAACAAAAACACCGAAGTTTGTAAAGTTACGAACTTTTGAGGTATGTCGGCTGCCCAGAGGATACTTTTCTTCAATATTTTCCCATGGATCAGTCTTAAGTTGCTTCATACCCAGCGACATCTTCCGCTCATCGCGGTCGAGTGTGAGAATAACAGCTTCAACTTCATCGCCCACTTTCAGGAATTCCTGTGCGCTGCGAAGGTGCTGCGACCATGACATTTCGGAAACATGGATCAATCCTTCTACGCCGGTTGCAATTTCAATAAAGGCGCCGTAGTCAGCCATAACAACCACTTTACCTTTAACCTGGTCTCCCACCTTCAGATTGGCGTCGAGTGAATCCCAGGGATGGGGTGTAAGTTGTTTAAGGCCCAATGCGATGCGCTTTTTCTCATCATCAAAATCAAGAATAACCACCTGAAGCTTCTGGTCGAGCTGAACAATTTCTTCGGGATGGTTGATTCTTCCCCATGAAAGGTCGGTGATGTGAATCAATCCGTCAACACCACCCAGGTCAATAAATACACCGTAAGATGTGATGTTCTTTACAGTTCCTTCAAGGATCTGGCCTTTCTCAAGTTTGGCAATGATTTCCTTTTTCTGCTGTTCGAGTTCAGCTTCAATAAGTGCCTTATGCGATACAACAACGTTTTTGAATTCATGGTTTATTTTTACAACCTTGAATTCCATTGTTTTACCTACATAAATATCGTAATCCCTGATCGGTTTAACATCAATTTGCGAACCGGGAAGGAAGGCTTCTATGCCAAATACATCCACAATCATACCTCCCTTGGTACGGCACTTGATATAACCCTTGATGATTTCGTCTTTTTCCAAAGACTCATTGACTCTGTCCCATGATTTGAGGGCTCTTGCCTTCTTATGCGACAGAACCAGCTGTCCTTTTTTGTCTTCCTGGCTCTCAATGTAAACCTCTACCTTATCGCCAATTTTCAGATCGGGATCATATCTGAATTCATTAAGACTTACAACGCCTTCGGATTTATATCCGATGTTCACTACTACTTCACGCTTGTTCATGGAAATAACGGTACCGTCAACCACCTCATTAACCTTGACGGCACTGAGGGTGTCATTGTACATTTTTTCCAGATCTGTTTTTTGTATTTCCGACTGGTAATCGCCTTCTTCATACTTTTCCCAGTCAAACTGCGGGTCCGATTCAATTAAAACTGAATTCACTGCATCTTTAACCTGCTCTTCAGCCTTTTCAACAGGCTGTTCAAGATTGTTTTCCAAATGATCAACCATTAATTAATAAATTATAAATTAGTAAATTAGACATTATGTTGTTAAAATCGAGCAGCAAAAGTATAATTTTCCCCCGTAAAAAACTAAAGATACAAAAAAAAATAAGAAAGTGCCACCCAAATTTGTTATTGAACCACAACTGTTTTAACGGGGATTGCTCTTGAAATTGTCGGTTAGAAAGGGGTTATTCTTTTAAATAACCATGAATTTAGCTGAGGTCATCGCAGAAAACATTATTTTAGTGGCTTAAACTTAAAAAAGACACCTATGAAAACCCTGATTATCGGAACAGGTTATGTTGGGCTGGTTACCGGAGCATGTTTTGCCGAGACCGGAGTAGATGTGGTATGCGTGGACATCAACGCAGAAAAAATAGAAAATCTCAAACAGGGCATCATTCCCATTTTTGAGCCCGGCCTTGATCTGATTGTCAAAAGAAATTTCGAAAAGAACCGGCTGAACTTTTCAACAAGCATTAAGGATAATCTGAAAGAAATAGAGGCGGTGTTCATTGCCGTGGGAACGCCCCCCGGTGAAGATGGCAGTGCCGACCTGAGCCATGTAATCAGTGCTGCCAGGGAAATTGGCAGGCACATGGATTCTTCCCTGGTTATTGTAACCAAAAGCACTGTTCCTATTGGGACATCCAGAATGGTTAAGGAGGCAGTTCAGGAAGAACTGGATGCCCGTGGCGTTAAGATCAGCTTTGATGTAGCTTCCAACCCTGAATTCCTCAAAGAAGGAGCTGCTGTTGATGACTTTTTAAAACCCGACAGGATCATTCTCGGGGTGGAATCTGAAACTGCAAAGAAAATTCTGAACAGGCTGTATCATCCTTTCCTGCTCAACGGACACCCGGTGATTTACATGGATATTCCTTCGGCCGAAATGACAAAATATGCAGCAAACTGCATGCTTGCTACAAAAATCAGCTTCATGAACGATCTTGCCAACCTTTGCGATCTGGTAGGCGCCGACATCAGCATGGTCAGAAAAGGTATCGGAAGCGATCCCAGAATTGGCAACAAATTTATCTATGCCGGCATCGGGTATGGAGGCTCCTGCTTTCCCAAGGATGTGAAAGCCCTTATTAAAACTGCTGATGATAATGGTTATTCCCTGGAACTGATTAAGGCAGTTGAAAATGTGAACACCCGGCAGAAGACAGTTTTGTTCAGCAAAATTTTGAACCACTTCAGAAATGATATTAAGGATAAAGTTTTCGGAGTGTGGGGACTTACATTCAAACCCAATACGGATGATATGCGCGAATCACCTGCTCTTATTCTTATTGAACAATTAATTCATGCCGGAGCAAAAGTCAGAGCCTATGATCCGGTAGCCGTAAAGGAGGCACGGAAAATTTTAGGTGACAAAATTACGTATGGCAATGACATGTATGACGTGCTCATTGACGCAAACGGATTGATACTGGCCACAGAATGGTCTGAGTTCCGTGTGCCTAATTTCAAAGTGTTGACAAGGATCATGAAAAACAAAATCATCTTCGACGGACGCAATATTTATGATCCGGTAGACCTTGAAGAGAATGGATTTACCTATTACGGCATTGGCAGGACACACAACAGGAATACGTGAAAAGGATTTTAATTACCGGAGGGGCCGGCTTCATTGGCTCACATCTTTGTGAACGACTTCTTAATGAAGGGAATGAAGTGATATGCCTGGATAACTATTTTACGGGGTATAAAAGCAATATTGTGCATTTGCTGAATCATCCGTACTTTGAACTGGTACGCCATGATGTGATCATGCCCTATTTCTGCGAGGTAGATGAGATCTATAACCTGGCGTGTCCGGCATCACCTATTCATTACCAGTACAATCCCATCAAAACCATTAAGACTTCTGTAATGGGAGCCATTAACATGCTCGGACTGGCAAAAAGAGTAAAGGCCAAAATATTACAGGCATCTACAAGTGAAGTGTATGGCGACCCAATGGTGCACCCGCAACCTGAAAGCTACTGGGGAAATGTAAACCCCGTTGGGCGTCGCTCCAATTACGACGAGGGAAAGCGATGTGCCGAAACCCTCTGTATGGATTATCACTTTCAGAATAAAGTACGGGTTAAAATTGCCAGGATTTTTAACACCTACGGCCCCAGGATGAGTCAGCACGACGGAAGGGTCATGTCAAGCTTCATTACCAGTGCGCTGGCAAACAATGACCTGGTAATTTATGGAAACGGGAATCAATCCAGAAGTTTCCAGTATGTTGACGACCTGGTTGAAGGTTTGATCCGACTCATGGGAACCGCCGATGAATTTACAGGTCCGGTTAATATCGGTAATCCCGAAGAAATTTCGATCAACAGTCTGGCTGAAAAGATTATTTTCCTGACACAGTCGAAATCAAAATTTGACCACCAGCCGGGAAAAGATGATGATCCCATGCAAAGAAGGCCGGATATAGCGCTGGCAATGAAATCTCTCGGCAACTGGTATCCCGGGGTTACTTTGGATGAGGGTTTAAACATGACAATTACCTATTATAAAAATCTGCTTAAATTGTAACTTTGCCGTTTACCATAACCTCAAATTATGAAAGGAATTATTCTTGCCGGTGGCTCCGGTACCCGGCTATATCCAATTACCAAGAGCATTTCAAAACAAATCATCCCCATTTACGATAAGCCGATGATTTATTACCCGTTATCGGTTCTGATGCTGGCCGGGATCAGGGAGATCCTGATCATTTCAACGCCCAAGGACATCCATCTTTATGAAGATTTGCTTGGCAACGGTAAACAACTGGGCCTTTCACTTTCATACGCCATTCAACCTTCGCCCGACGGACTCGCCCAGGCTTTTCTGATTGGTGAGCAATTTATCGGGAATGAGCCTGTATGCATGGTATTGGGCGACAACATCTTTTACGGGCACGGATTCGGAAGCACACTGGCCAAAACCTCCATGCTACAAGACGGTGCCGTGGTTTTTGGCTATTATGTTAACGACCCCGACAGATATGGCGTGGTGGAATTTGACGAAAATGGCAGGGTGATCAGCATTGAAGAAAAGCCCCCACATCCGAAATCTAATTATGCAATTACCGGCCTGTACTTTTACGGAAATGATGTGGTGGAAAAAGCCAAAAAGTTAAAACCCTCTGCCCGCGGTGAGCTGGAAATTACAGATCTGAACAGGCTTTACCTGAACGAAAACAAACTTAAAGTTAAGATCCTGGGCCGGGGCATTGCATGGCTGGATACAGGCACACATGAAACACTGCTGCAGGCTTCGGTATACATCCAGACAATAGAAGAAAGACAAGGGCTGAAGGTTTCATGTATCGAAGAAATTGCATTTAAAAAAGGATACATCAATTCTGATCAACTGTTGGCCCTGGCATCGCCACTTAGCAAAAATCAGTATGGAAAATACCTTCTTAAAATAGCATCAGAGAAAACCTATAACTTTGAAATTGAAGACAACGAATGGAACTGATCAATACGGGATTTCAGGATTTGATATTACTTAAACCAACTGTTTTCGAAGACAGCCGGGGATATTTTTATGAAAGTTACAACAAGTCGGCTTTTAAAAAAGCAGGTATCAATTGTAATTTTGTGCAGGATAACCAGTCATCTTCAACCAGGGGAGTTATACGCGGGTTGCATTACCAGTTGATGCCATTTGCCCAGTCTAAACTAATACGTGTTTTAAACGGAGCCATTTTCGATGTAGCAGTAGATTTGAGAACCGGGGCCGAAACGTACGGCAAATGGTACGGCATCGAATTATCCTCGGAGAACAGTTTACAGTTGTTCGTACCACAGGGATTTGCCCATGGTTTCTCTGTTTTATCGGAAACAGCGGTTGTTCTTTACAAAACCGATGATTTTTACAAGAAAGAAGCAGAAAGAGGTATCCGCTTCGATGATCCTGTGCTGAAAATAGATTGGAAGCTGGACCCGGCCGGGATAATCGTTTCGGAAAAGGACCGAATTTTACCCCTGTTCAAGGAAGCTGAAACCAACTTTATTCTTTAAAGGCATGATAAAGATTCTGATAACCGGTTCAAATGGCCAGCTTGGCTCTGCAATCCGTGATCTGGCTGCTGATTATCCGCACTTCAGTTTCACGGGAATTGACATTCACGAACTTGACCTAACCAATGAAACCCATGTCAGGCAGTACCTGCAACAACATGCTTTCTCATACATAATCAATTGCGCTGCCTACACCGCGGTTGATCTGGCTGAAAGCCAACCCGACAAGGCCCATGAGGTGAATTCCGGAATTCCGCAATTACTGGGTAAAATATGCAGTGAAAACGATACCCGGCTCGTTCATATTTCAACTGATTATGTGTACAATGGAAAGCAATGGACTCCCCATGCCGAGGATGAGCCCCTGGCACCGGTATCTGTTTATGCAAAAAGCAAAGCGGGAGGAGAAACGGCTTTAAAGAACAACCCTTTGGCGTTGATCATAAGAACTTCATGGCTTTATTACAAAACCGGCAATAACTTCCTGCGAACCATGCTCCGGCTTTCCCACGAAAAGAAGGAAATAGGCGTAGTTACAGATCAAACCGGAACACCAACTTATGCTGCTGACCTGGCAGATGCTGTTTTAAAAATCATTGACTTTTCTGAAAAAAGCGGGTTCATTCCGGGTATTTATAATTATTCCAATGAGGGCGTTTGCAGCTGGTATGACTTTGCCGTAGAGATTATGCAACATACAGGAAGCAATTGCCGGGTAAGCCCCATCAGAACGGCGGAATATCCCCTGCCGGCTTACCGTCCGGAATACAGCGTATTGGATAAGAAGAAAATTAAAACTGTTTTCGGACTTACAATACCCTATTGGAGAAACAGCATGCAAAAGGCCATGCAGGAAATTGCATTGAGTAAGTAATTTTGGATTGTACTTAAATATTCAGGAATATGGATAACAAAGCATTGATCGAGCAGGTCAGAACGCGTGCCGGCATGTGGCTGAGCGACAAATATGATGAAGAAACCCGTAAAGCGGTAAAAGATTTACTGGAACATAATGAAAATGAGCTGATTGAATGCTTTTACCGGGATTTGGAATTCGGAACCGGCGGATTGCGGGGTATCATGGGTGTAGGCACAAACCGCATGAATATTTATACGGTAGCTATGGCAACCCAGGGCTTAAGCAATTACCTGTTGAAGGAATTCAGGGATATTCCCCAAATCAAGGTGGCCATTGCGCATGATTCCAGGAACAACAGCAGGCTCTTTGCCGAAACCACTGCCAATATATTTTCGGCTAACGGATTCAAGGTTTATCTTTTCGAAGATCTCCGGCCTACTCCTGAGCTGTCATTTGCCATCAGGCATTTCAATTGCCAGAGCGGGGTGGTTATTACTGCTTCTCACAATCCGAAGGAGTATAATGGGTATAAGGCATATTGGGATGATGGCGGGCAGATCATTGCACCCCATGACAAGCTGATTATTCAGGAAGTTCAGTCGATTCAATCGATTGATAAGGTAAATTTCAAAGCAAAACCTGAGCATATTGAAATTGTAGGGGAAGCGGTTGATGATATTTACATCAACCGGATTGCCGAACTTACGTTATCGCCTGAGGTGATCAGGAGGCAAAGCAACATGAAAATCGTTTACACGCCGCTGCACGGATCGGGAGTAAAACTGGTTCCGATGGTACTCCGGAAGTTTGGTTTCACCAATGTAATTCACGTAGATCAGCAGGACATTCCCGATGGCAATTTTCCTACTGTGCATTCACCCAACCCCGAAGAAAGCAGTGCCCTTGAAATGGCCATAAAAAAAGCAGAGGAAACAGATGCCGAACTTGTTTTGGCAACCGACCCCGATGCCGACCGCGTTGGCGTTGTTGTTAAAAACAAAGACGGCCGGTTTGTCATACTTAACGGGAACCAGTCGGCTACCCTGCTGATCAACTATCTGCTTACCCAATGGGCCGCCAATGGAAAGATAAAGGGGCGGGAATATATTGTTAAAACAATAGTAACTACCGAGCTTCTGGCTGACATGGCAAAGAAATACAAAGTAGCCTGCTATGATGTGTTAACCGGCTTCAAATACATTGCTGATGTAATTAAGCAATTTGAAGGAAAGGGCACCTTCATCGGCGGAGGTGAAGAGAGTTATGGTTACCTGGCTGGCGATTTTGTGCGCGACAAAGATGCCATCATGGCGTGCGCACTGCTCTCAGAAGCTGCCGCCTATGCAAAAGACCAGGGCATGACCATGCTCGAACAATTGCTGGAAATATACAGGGAATTTGGTTTCTACAAAGAGAAGCTGATTTCTGTTACCAAGAAAGGCAAATCGGGTGCCGAGGAAATACAGGAAATGATGAAAAAATTCAGACAGCATCCTCCGGCATCAATTAATGGGTCGCCCATAACTGAAGTTATGGACTATCTCGATCCGCAATGCCTGGAGAAAGCAACCCAAAAGAACGGAGGGATCAAGATACCCAAATCAGACGTATTACAATTCTTTACAGCTGACGGCACCAAGATTTCAATAAGGCCTTCCGGCACCGAACCCAAAATCAAGTTTTACTTTGGGGTGAAGGGCCAGATGAATCATCCCGGAGATTACCAAAAGGTGAATGACGCTGCGGACAAGAAAATTGATGACATCATCAAAGAACTAAAGATCAACTGACATGAAATCATACCGGAAAGAGTTGTGGTTCCAAATCGACACCAGGAGAAAACTGGTGAATATCACACCCCAGGTTCAGCAATGCATCAATGAAAGCGGTATCAGGGAAGGACTTCTCCTTTGCAACTCCATGCATATTTCAAGCAGTGTTTTCATCAATGATGATGAATCGGGTTTGCATCACGATTTTGAAGTATGGCTTGAAAAGCTTGCACCTGAGAAGCCTTATGATCAATACCGGCACAATTCGTTTGAAGACAATGCCGATGCACATTTGAAACGAACCATCATGGGCCGTGAAGTAGTTGTTGCCATTACCGGGGGAAAAATGGATTTTGGCCCCTGGGAGCAGATTTTCTATGGCGAATTCGACGGCAAAAGAAACAAAAGGGTGCTGGTGAAGATAATTGGAGAGTAGCTGTTGGCTATTGGCCTTTGGCTCTTGGCTAATGGCTAACGGCTAATGGCTAACAGCTAATAGCTAAAGGCCAACAGCTAACAGCAAACGGCCAACGGCTAACGGCTATTCCAAATAAGTATACCCATACAACCCCGACCGGTAGGTGGAAAGAAATTCCTTTCCTTCTTCAGCTGTTATAATACCGCCTTTTACAGCAGATGTAACCCATGTTTCCACGGTGCGCACCAGTTTTTTCGGATTGTACTGTACATATTCCAGCACTTCCGCAACTGTTTCCCCGTCGATTACCTGATCAATCTTATAGCCGTCATCATTTACCGAAACGTGAACCGCGTTGGTATCACCAAACAGGTTGTGGAGATCTCCCAGAATTTCCTGGTAAGCGCCCACAAGAAAAACACCTATGTAATATGATTCTTTGGGCTTAATGGGATGCACGGGCAGGTAATACGAAAAATTCCGGGTAGAAATAAAATTGTCAATTTTGCCGTCGGAGTCACAGGTTATATCCTGCAGGGTAGCTGCCCTTACCGGTTTTTCATCGAGCCTTTGAAGCGGTACTATGGGGAATATCTGATCGATAGCCCAGGAATCAGGCATGGACTGAAACAGGGAGAAATTGCAGAAATATTTATCCGATAGTATTTTGGGAAGATGGCGCAAATCTTCAGGAGTGTGTTTGGTCTCGTTGGTCATCTGGTACAACTCGCGGGCTATCGACCAAAAGAGCCTTTCAATCTGGGCCCTCGTTTTAAGATCGAGCAATCCCAGGCTGAACCTGTCAAGTGCCTCTTCCCTGATCTGCTGTGCATCGTGCCAGGTTTCAAGCATACCGGGCTGGTTCAACCTTTCCCAGAGGGAATACAATTCATGAACCAGTTCGTGGTCATTCTCGTTAAGTTCATCCTCCTCGTGCCATTCAGGAAGCGTTGTGGTTTCCAGAACTTCAAAAATGAGTACCGAATGATGCGCAGTTAGTGAACGGCCGGATTCCGTGATTATGTTAGGGTGCGGTATGTTGTTCCGATCGCTGGCATCTACCAGGGTGGCAATGGAGTCATTTACATATTCCTGCAAACTATAGTTTACACTGCTTTCACTGTTTGGCGACCGTGTACCATCATAATCAACTCCCAGTCCTCCACCTATATCAACAAAATCAACATGATACCCATTTTTATGAAGTTGTACATAAAATTCCGAAGCTTCGCGCAACGCGATTTTGATCCGGCGGATTTTGGTAACCTGGCTGCCGATGTGAAAATGAACCAGGCGAAGGCATTCCTTCATCTTATTTCTCTCCAGGAAATCCATGGCTTCAAGCAGCTCGCTTGAAGTCAGCCCGAATTTACTGACATCGCCACCCGAGTCCTCCCATTTGCCGCTCCCGGTGCTGGCAAGTTTTATGCGAATTCCAATGTTGGGTTTGATTTTCAGCCTTCGGGATATATTGGCTATCAGCTTGAGTTCATTCAGCTTTTCCACAACCAGGTATATTCTTTTCCCCATTTTCTGGGCCAAAAGGGCAAGTTCAATATAATCCTCATCTTTATAACCATTGCAAATGATCAGCGAATCACTGTCGGCATTAATGGCTATTACCGCGTGCAGTTCAGGCTTGGAACCAGCTTCAAGACCGATGTTGAACTTCTTGCCGTGACTCACGATCTCTTCCACAACCGGCCGCATCTGGTTGACTTTAATGGGGTAAATGATGAAGTTCTGCGCTTTGTATTCATACTCTTTTGCAGCCACTTCAAAGCATTTCGCCATTTTCTCAATTCGGTTATCGAGGATGTCGGGGAACCGGATCAACATGGGCGTTGAAACATCTCTGAGAAGCAGTTCATCAACCAGTTCACGAAGGTCAATCTGTACGCTGTCCTTTTTGGGCGAAACTACAACATGGCCTTTTTCGTTAATGGAAAAGTAATTAACACCCCAGCCTTGTATGTTGTACAGTTCAGCTGAGTCTTCGATCCGCCATTTTCTCATTCTGTGGAATTATTTAAGCTAAATGAATTTTTTTGCAAAAATGCAAATAATTACTACTTAAAAAAAGATATTGTGAAATTATCCTGCAATCGAGTGGGAAGTGTTTCTTCAAAGCTAAAAAGCAGCCTGCTTCCTTGTAATTATTTAAATCTTTCCTGCTGTTGTATATGGCGCTTTATCATAAATGTACTATCTTAGTTTCCAATTTTAACAGATCGATGTGCTATGAAACAATCAAGGATATTGGTGATTGATGATTCCACCACCAATATTGTTTTGCTTGAAGCAATTCTGGCTGAGAAAGGTTACACGATAGAGACTGCGCTTAACGCTAAAGAAGCATTTTTAAGAATTGAAAAACAGGTTCCCGATCTGATTTTGCTGGATTTGCTGATGCCTAAGGTGAGTGGTTTTGATTTTCTGGAACAACTTCGGAAAGATGAAAAAACTAAAAAGACCCCTGTAATTGTTATTTCTGCAATTACCACAGATGACGAAAACACCCGTAAAATAAATGACCTGGAAACCGTTGACTTTTTAAGAAAGCCCATTGACATTCAATATTTGGTTACCCGGGTTGAAGAGATTCTGAATCAGGAATAAGATTCTGATGCACTTTTAAAATGGATGAAGCCGGCAAATTTGCCGGCTTTTTTTCGTCATTCATTTTCATGTGTTAATCAACAAAATAGTGTAATTCCTTAACATTTGCGAACATGCCTTACAGGAACTACGTTAATCAGCATACCTATCAAAAACCTGCCTGAAACTCAGATCTTATAATGAACACTATGAAGCGGATTTTATTAGTTGATGATAACATCATGATGAGAAAGCTCATCATCAATATGTTCAACAAGCAGGAGGTTACTTTTGATGAAGCCTGTGATGGCCATGAGGGACTTGAAAAGATAGGAAATACGCTTTATGATCTGGTCATCACCGATATTGTCATGCCCGGTATGGAGGGAATTGAAATGATCATGCAGGCAAAGCGCAGCTTCCCGGGAATAAAAATCATCGCCATTAGTGGCGGAAAACCGTTTTACTTAACCCTTGCCAAGAAACTGGGCATTCAGGGTATTTATACCAAGCCTTTGGAGCGGCAATGCTTTCTTGAAGCAGTCAACAACACACTGCACGCCTGAAACATCTGTGCATTTTCAATTTCAGGTCAGGCAAAAAAAACTAACAGACAGCATTCATCTCTTTCAGCACCAAACCGGTCCAAAGGCAAGGCAAAAAAGTACGGCTCTTACAACGAATTGCCGAAATCTTCCTTGTACTTCTTGATCAGCTTTGTGGTCCAGTCACCAATTGGCTCAAGGCGCCCCAGGAAGAACCTCAGAACCGGAGGCTCCTCAACAAACCTCAGGCCGCCAATCAGGTTGCGATTCTGGTACAGCCAGTTAACCCGGTCAATCAGGAACATGGTTTGTGACAGTGTAAACACCCTTCTGGGAAACGCCAGTCGAAGCAATTCCACATCAGCAAGCACATCATTGCCGTTTTCATCTCTCACGCTGGATATGGTTCCCCGCTCCATGCCACGACATCCCGATGCAATAAACAATGCTGCGGCCAGAGCACCGGCAGGATATTCCGATTGAGGTACGTGAGGCAGAAAGCCCATGGCATCAATATGACAGCCCAGGGCGCCTGCAGGTGTAACAACAGGTATGCCCAGCTTTTCGAGTTCTCCAACAGCATAGGCAATGAATAAAGGAGACTGACTGATAACCGTATCATCGGTGGTTTCATACAATCCCACTGCCATTGCTTCTATTTCCCTGACCGACATACCCCCGTAAGTAAGAAAACCTTCATATAAGGGAACCAGGTCTCTCATTTTCATGTACAGGTCTTTGTTATCGGTGCAAATTCCCCCTCCACGGGTGGAACTAACTTTCCGGCTTGAAAAGTAAACAATATCAGCCAGTCCGCACATCTCCCGCAGGATATCTTTAACCGGAGTGTTGCTGAATCCGGGTTCACGCATTTTGATAAAATAAGCATTCTCACCTATGAGGCTGGCGTCGAGCACTATGATAATGCCATGCTGATCAGCAACGGCTTTCACTTCGCGCATATTCTGCATGGAGAAAGGCTGACCGCCGATCAGGTTGGTGGACGCTTCCATCCTGATAAAAGGAATGTGATCCGGGCCGTATTGCGCAATCAGGTTCTTCAACTTTTCAATGTCAATATTTCCCTTGAACGGAACACTGCTTTTGATTTTCAGCGCCTCGTCGGTGTAAATCTCGAAAATGGTACCACCGTTAAGTTCCATATGCGCTTTAGTGGTGGTAAAGTGATAATTCATGGGTATGGCATCACCTGCTTTAATAAATGACCGGGATATGATATTTTCAGCTGCACGTCCCTGGTGGGCAGGCAATACATAGTGTTTTCCAAAAACCTCACGCAGTGCTTCTTCCATTTTATAGAAACTCTGCGATCCGGCATAGGCATCGTCGGCCTGCATCATGGAAGCAAGCTGATTATCACTCATGGCATTTGTACCCGAGTCGGTAAGCATGTCCAGGAACACATCTTTGGTGTTCAGCAGAAATGTGTTGTAACCGGCCTCATTAATAGCCGTGTATCGTTCATCTATTTTTTTCAGGTGCAGCTTCTGCACGATCCTTACTTTGTGCAATTCAACAGGTATTTGTTTTCCGCTGAAAAATTTCACCACAGGCATTCCATTCTGATCCATTGCAAAATTTGTTAGTTAATATTTATGTAATAATTATTCAAAAATAACCAGCGATTTTGAAAATTCAAGAAATAATGAAAGAAATATTCAACTTTTTTTGTTCCTGTAAAGAATTGATAATGTAATTTTGTATCCGCAATCCTGCTTTTTATCATTTTATTTGTGAATAATAATTCAAATCTTGCGCAATAAAATTCATCATTAGATAACGAAATAAAATTTCAGGACATGACAACACTTACGAGCCAGGATTATATCCAACTGGAGCATGAATTTGGAGCACACAACTACCACCCGCTGCCGGTGGTGCTCAAAAAAGGAAAGGGAGTTTTTGTATGGGACGTGGAAGGAAAGAAATACTATGATTTTCTTTCAGCTTATTCCGCTGTTAACCAAGGGCATTGCCATCCAAAAATAATAAAGGCCCTCCGCAAACAGGCCAAAAAACTTACTTTGACATCAAGGGCCTTCTATAACGATTGCCTGGGCAAGTATGAAAAATACATTACCGAATTGTTGGGATACGACAAGGTTTTGCCCATGAATTCAGGCGCCGAGGGTGTTGAGAGTGCCCTGAAACTTTGCCGCAGATGGGCTTACGAAAAGAAAGGCATACCTGAAAATGAAGCCAAAATAGTTGTTTGCGACGGGAATTTCCATGGAAGAACCATTACTATTGTTTCCATGTCAACTGATCCTTCTTCATTCAAAGGGTTCGGACCTTTCACACCCGGATTCATTGTAGTTCCCTATAATGATGCAGAAGCTCTTAAAAAAGCGCTGGAAGACCCCAATGTTGCCGGTTTCCTGGTTGAACCCATACAGGGTGAAGCCGGAGTTTTTGTTCCCGATGCCGGCTATCTGAAGAATGCATGGGATCTATGCAAGAAGAAGAACATACTATTCATAGCGGATGAAGTGCAAACCGGACTTGCCAGAACAGGAAAAATGCTGGCCTGCAACCATGAAGATGTCAGGCCCGATATCCTGATTTTGGGTAAAGCCTTGTCAGGAGGAGTGCTGCCGGTTAGTGCCATACTTGCTGATAACGACATCATGCTTTGTATTCAACCGGGAGAACATGGTTCCACCTTTGGTGGCAATCCGCTGGCCTGCAAAGTTGCCATTGCTTCCTTAAAAGTTCTTGTTGAGGAAAAACTTGCTGAAAATGCTGAAAAGCTTGGTGCCATCTTCCGCGAAGAACTTAAAACCTACGAAAGAGATCACGATATGGTAGAGTTGGTAAGAGGAAAAGGGTTGCTTAATGCGGTAGTGATCAAGCCAAAGAACGGCAAAACTGCATGGGATGTATGCGTGGCATTAATGAATAACGGGCTGTTGGCAAAACCCACACACGACCACATTATCCGGTTTGCCCCACCCCTGGTTATTACTGAAGACCAGATTATGGAGGCAGTTGATATCATTAAAGACACACTCGACAGTTTTAATTAGCACTTTGCAAAGAGAGGCTGTCTCAAAAGGCTTGCTATTTATCATTGCGAGGGAGGAACGGCCGAAGCAATCTATTTATTAACAATAGATTGCCTGCCTGCCAGCCAGGCAGGCTTCACTGCGTTCGCAATGACGTTCCCACTTCATCAGCCTTTTGAGACAGCCTCTATTCTTTTTATAACCTTCTCAAAAAATTATCGTTAAACAATACAACCTGATAACCAGCAAGGTGTTTTTTTAACCGCTCATTTGAACTGATCAGCGCTGGTTTGACAGGAGTCGTGCTTAAGGCTTTTAGTTGCTTTTATATGGCGTATAAGGTAGTTGTATTTGACGATAAAAAGGTCAGCAAAGAATTGATCTCAGGAATATCCGGGTGTTCCGATAATGCCGGTATGTTCGATTTTGCCTCGGAAACAACTCCGATCCCGGAATTGGTGGAGTGGCTGAAGAAATCATCTGAAATGCTGGATTCTTCTGAAGAACTTGAACGGATTATCGGAAAAATAAAGGAAGATCATGAAGTTCTGATAAAGCTCCTGACCAGTTCATCCCATACACCATTTGTTTTTATAGTTATTAAACCCACAGGTGAACTTGAATGGGTTAACGATACCTTTGAGCGGATTCACGGGTATAAATTAAGCGATTACCGGGATATTTACGGAAATACCATTTTCTCGCTGGATCCTTCCAGCGAATTATCCAACCTGTTCAATAAATGCCTGAAGGAATGCAAACCCTGCGAAGGCATCTGTAAGGTAAAATCAAAGAAAGGTGCATTTCACTGGCTCCAGATTTTCATAACACCCCACCTGGATAAGGACGGAAAGATTGAAGAGCTGATTGCGGTTGAGATCGACATCACCAGCTTTAAAAATAAAGAAGAAGAACTTCATGCTCAAAATGTCAAGATAAAGGAAATTGCCCGGGTGCTTGAAAAAGCCAATGTCCAACTCGAAGAACAAAAGCAGGAAATCAATGAACAAAAACTTACCATTGAACGGGAACAGGAAAAATCGGAAACACTGCTGCTCAATATTCTGCCTTTTGAGGTGGCCAAACAGCTGAAATCGAAAGGACGCGCCGGAACCCGATCTTATAAACTGGTCAGTGTGCTCTTTGCAGATTTCAAAGGATTTTCCAGAATCAGCAAAACCCTTGATCCCAAGGACCTGGTTAACATTCTCGACTCATATTTTGCAACTTTTGACGAAATTACCAGCAAACACTATATCGAAAAAATAAAAACGATTGGCGATGCTTACATGTGCGCCGGAGGACTGCCCCTGAGCAACAAAAGTAACCCCATTGATGCTGTTTTGGCCGGTCTTGAAATTCAGCATTACCTGAACACCCTCAACGATACCAAAGTCATCAATAATCTACAGGTGTGGGAACTGAGAATCGGTATTCACACGGGACCGGTTGTTGCCGGCGTGGTTGGAAAAAAACGTTTTGCCTATGATATATGGGGAGATACGGTAAATGTTGCCAGCCGTATGGAACAAAGCGGTCATGTAGGGATGGTAAACGTTTCAGGTGTCACTTACGAATACATAAAAGACTTTTTTGAATGTAACAACCGGGGAAAAATTGAAACCAAAAACCTGGGAAAAATTGACATGTACTTCGTGAACCGCATAAAACCGGAACTATCTGCTGATAAATTCGGAATTCTTCCCAATGAACTGATGATTAACCTGGTCAATAAACTCTAGGCTTTTTATCCTCCATTTCCGGTCATTCATACCCGGATTCAGGTTGTTTATAAAAAACATGAAACGGCAGGTGCGATAAACCGTATTCAGAGTGTCTGACAAACCCCTTTACTTGCCAAAGGAGATGGCACAATAGCTGTAATGGAACTTTCACACCTGAATCAAATAAACTTCAACGAACTCAGGTTCGAGAAGATAGACTGTATGATAGCTGCCTGTGGAACCCAACCCAGGTGTTATGATCTTGCCGAAAAACTACATCCGGTTATTTCAAAGAAACTACTGCTGACCGACAATAAGTCGTGTAACAGCATTTTCTACGAAAACTTCATTTCTTTTGGTTTCAGGAACTTTTCCACACAGGATAATGAACCATTTGTAATCGAGAACATCCTGAAAGAAGTTTGCCAGGTAAACAAGACACAGCTGAATCTGCTGATTGATTACTCATGCATGCCCAAAAGATGGTATGCCCTGATCATCGAATGCATTACGAGGCATTCTTTTATAGCTCAAAGAATCAACCTTTTTTTCTCGTATACCCCAAAAATATTTGAAAGAAAGGAGGGAAAACCTGATATTGACTATTTAGGTCCAATTTTAATCAACAGGGATGTTCCAAAAGAAAAAAAACCTGTTTCCCTGATTGCTTCGCTCGATAACAGCAATTCCTCCATGATGAAGGCAATACATGCTGTTAACCCGCAGAAAATACTGGCCTTTGTTCCCCATTGTACGCATGATCCCGGATATTCCCGCCTGGTAATGGAAACCAATAAAAAACTACTGGAACGCCTCGACAGCAACAGTATCATCAATTACAACGCCGATTCACCTGAAGAAATCAATTCACTGCTGACATCTTACTGCCTTGATCAGAGAATAGCATCTGAGGTGGTTATTGTTCCCCAGGGCCCGAAAACTTTTTCCATGATGTCCATGTTGCTTTCAGTTCGTTACCCCGATGTTAAGCTTTGGGAAATTATCCTTAAAGAACACAAATCAGCATCGGGACATGGAGCGCCTGCCGGAAACCAGGTATTGGTAAAAGTTTCCTTTGTGAATGATGATGATGAAGATGAAGATGATCAGGACTGATCAAGGGCATTTCTATTCCGAATAATATTTTGTATATTTAGCATAGTAAGAACCATTTCTCGCTATGAAAAAGCTTGAATTAGCAGATTGGGATACTGTGCTGAAATGGTCATACAGCCTTGCAAGCAAATACGCCATTGAAAATCTGGTACCGGTTGGAGTGACCTCTGCCAGAAAATTTGATGCCTATAAACGTGCGAAAAAGCCGTTGCCCCGCAAATTCCCCCGGATTCCCGATGAATACTTCACCAGGAAAGGTTCCTGGAAGGGCTGGAGGGATTTTTTTGGTTACCCCGAACACAGAAGATCGCGGTTTTACCTGAATTACAGAGATGCTTCCCGCGTTGCACGTGAAGCAGAAATTAAGAACTCCAAAGAATACATCGGTTGGAAAGACCGCCCGCCAAACCTTCCTTCCCGTCCCGAATATTTTTACAAGGAATGGAACGGATGGAAGGATTTCCTGGGTACTAGCTACAAAGCACCTGATCCCAGGCATTACACTAAACTTAAAGTTGCTGATGTACGCATCATCAAGCACCAGTTAAAAATGGGAATTCCCGGCTCCGTTCTGGCAAAAACCTTCAAAGTATCTGAAATGCAGATTAGCCGTATCAAACACGGCGAAAACTGGAACGATATTTAGAAAATCATTATGCTGCAACAACCTGTCCGCTAAAAAATTGCTTTTCCTGTTTTTTCTTCGTAACTTGTATGGACTTACCTAAATTCCAACATTTTATGACTATCTATGTAGGTAACATCAGTTACACCTTAGGTGAAGATGAAATCAGGAACATCTTCGAAGTTATGGGAAGCGTTGATTCGGTTAAACTAGTCCGCGACAAGCGAACTGGCAAATCAAAGGGCTATTGTTTCATTGAAATGCCTGACAAAAAAGAGGCCATGGAAGCCATTAATGCCCTTGATGGCAAAGATGTAGCCGGCAGAAATCTGCGGGTTATTAAAGCGCACTCCACCAAAAAGGTTAAGGAAGAGGTGGAGGGTTGATAAGCCGGCCTTTGGTATCTGCTTCTGATTACTCATTATGCACAGAATCGGATACCGGAAGGCTGAATACATAATTGTTACTCAAACCTTACAACCATTCCCGCTTCCCAGCAGCGGCCGGGTTGTATGACTGATCCGGCATCAGTATACCGGGCATTGAGGACATTTGATATCCCACAAAACACTTGCAGTTTAAGGGTATTGTAAATTATTTTCCCGTCAACAAGCCAAAAAGGTTTGTTGACAACTGAAAAGTATCCTGAGTCGGGTTGGAAACCTATTGTTTCACCTTGCCTGTCCTGGTAACTGAAGTTCCATGACAGCGAAAGCACATTTGTCAGATTCTGCCTGATTATCATTGAAAATTTGTGTTTCAGGTTGTAATATTTCGAAACCGAATCCGGAAGTGATTTCCTGGTATCCAGGTACATATAGTGAGCAGTAAGCATGGCAATTCCTGCTTTTCGAAGCCGACCACGCGGATATACGGTAAGATCAGAAGCAACACCCCGGGTGTTATGCCAGGTAAGATTGATGGGCCCAAACTTATTAATCTTGTAGGACCACAACCAATCCGTGATCCCCCTGCCCGAAGTGTAAAAACCTGTTAGCGAGAACTTAATGGTTTCCTTACCGAACTTCATGCCACCTTCAACTGACACCATTTTATTGGGAGCCAGATTCAGGTTACCCTGGTTAACCGGGTCAATATAAAACAGGTCGGTAAAAGTTGGTATATGAAGCGCCCTGTTGATGCCCGAAAACAAGGTCATTTCTTCAGATATGCGGTAACTGATATCCAGGCCCGGAATAATCGCAGGATGATCATCAAAACCGGAATTCCAGTTAACCATGATACCGGCGGTAATACCCAATTTACCATACTGAAAGTCTTCTTCATGGAAAAGCCGGTAATTGATTCGCCCATAGTGTTTGGTATACCAGGCACTATCGGCTCCCCGTACCTGCTTTGGCCTGGCAATTTCTTTACCGATATTGTTGCTGTAAATATGTTCATACCGGATGTCAAGTCCGGTCCATGCCGCAAATTTGTTTTGACTGTAGGTAACAATGAACTGGCCGCCAAAAGCATCCGTGAGATGAAAATTCTCATAGAACGCCGGGTTATTGCGGATCAACAGGAAGTGGTCCTTCTTTCTGCGCCAGTGAACCTGAGGCGTAATCTTCCACTTATTTCCGGTTGAAAATTTCAAACTACCGAAATACATATCGGTTTTCTCAAATTGATCCGGAAACCGGGGAGAATAAAACCCGCCTGCTCCAAATGATTTCAGCTGCATTCCACCCTGAACATCAACTGACTTGGATTTTTGCTGAATACTTCCCCTGTAATAAAAATTATTAATCCGGTAATCTGTATTGTAATCATAACCGTCAGACTCAGAACTGCTTATTGTAAAGTAATTATTCCATGGTCCTGCCGGAATTCCGGCATGTAAATATTGCCGTTCAGAGCCATGCCTTCCCAGGTTTTTTGAAGCATATAAACTTTTGCTGTTTCCAAGCCGGGTAATGATGTTAATTGCCCCGGTAAAAGCACCTGTACCCAACACCCTGGCCGCTGAACCCTCAAGAATCTCAACTTTCTCAACAGTTCCCATATCAACAGGAAGGTCCATTCCAAAATGTCCTGTTTGCGGATCATTCATACTGACTCCGTTAATCAGTATCAGGGCATGGTCATAGGAGCCGCCCCGGATGTTCACGTCAGCCTGCACTCCCGCAGCTCCACGCTGACGGATATCGACATTGGATGCAAATTTAAGAAGCTCCGAAATGCTTTGAATTCCCGATTGCTCAATCTCCTCGCGCTGAATGGTGGTAACAAGGCGTGATACTTCTGAAAAAACGGCCTGACTTCTCCTGCCGGTAACCTCAACTTCCTCTATCTCATGAAGGTCAATTTTTAAAACAGCTGTATCCGATTGCCCCATCATCAGCGGTGCTTTATTAACCAGGGAATAGGCCACACACAGCACCCCTATTTTAACTACCCTGGAAAGGCTGGCAAAAAGGGAAAACTTCTTCCTGCTCCATCGCTTAAAGCAAATTGTACGGCCGGGTTTCCCAGGGTAGTTCATGAGTATTAAATTTGATGACGGCAAAAATAGAAACTAATCCCAACTTTTTTTGATGCTGTTTTAATTACCATAAAAGCAAATGAAAAAAATAAGTTATTAACAAAACTGTTTTTTTTAATTAAAATCCTAAACACCCAAATCAGAAAATATCATCATGCATATTACTGATTATATGTATTTTAACAAAGCCTCCAAACAAAGACCCCTGGGGTAGTTCAGGTCAATCAACAAGTTCTTAATTACATACAACTTAAAATATTGAAAAAATATGATCATAAAATTAATTTATTTACTATTTTTGTGGCGTTTAACCAATTTATCATTTACATCAAATTATTAAGAAAATGAAAAAAATAGCTTATTTGTTTGTTGCTTTTGCTTTCTTTGGTGTTATTGCCCTTAGTTCATGCAAATCCAAAACTACTGAGCCTGTAGTTGAAGAAACTGTAGTTGAAGAAGTTATTGCTCCTGTTGTTGACTCAGCTGCTGCTGTTGTTGACTCAGCTGCTGCTGTTATTGAGTAATCCTACTGATTACCAATTTCAAAGGGGAAGAAATTAAAGAAAAGTAAGCACCCTTCAGGTATTTAACTACCACCTGGAGGGTGTTTTTTTTATGGGTATGAAATGCGCACGTGATAAATATTCTGCAACCGCTTTTTGAATACATCACGAATGGTGGTTAAATCTTTATAGGTAATTTGTGCATCATTATATTGTTCATCGGTCATCTGGAAAGTAATTACGGTATCAACCAGTTTGTCAATTGTTTCTTCGGTTATCGTTTTCAGGCTTCTGGAAGCTGCTTCAACTGAATCCGCCATCATCACAATAGCTGTTTCCTTCGACATGGGCTTGGGTCCGGGATAGGAAAACTTCTTCATATCCACGTCTGCTTCGGGATATTTGCTGAGAAACGACTTATAAAAATATTGCACTATGGTGGTTCCGTGATGTGTCCGGATGAAATCCACAATGGCCTCGGGAAGCTTGTTCCTGCGCGCCAATTCAATTCCCTTTACCACATGGTTGATGATGATGCGGGCACTCTGTTCAAACTCAAGATGGTCATGGGGATTAACTGTATTTGTCTGATTCTCTATAAAATACATTGGTTCCTCCATTTTGCCGATATCATGATACAAGGCACCTGCCCTTACCAGCAAAGGATTTCCTCCAACATGAAAAACGGCATCCTCTGCCAGATTGGCAACCTGGAGGGAGTGCTGGAAAGTACCCGGGGCCAGCTCTGCCAGTTTTCTTAACAAGGGCTGGTTGGTATCCGACAGTTCCATCAGCGTGGCATCGGAAATGAATCCAAATACCTTTTCAAACATGTAAATAAGCGGATACGACATGAGTATCAGCAGTCCATTAATACCAAACCAACTGAAATACCTGTAATCAATTTGTGAAAGACTTCCTTCCTGAACCATACCAATACCTATATATATTACAGAATAAGCCAGTATAACCGATAAGGAGGTCACAATAAGCTTTGAACGTCTGTATGCATCTGTAAGACTAATTATAGCAACCATTCCCGCCACAACATTCAGAAAAACAAACTCAAACCCATTGGGAACAAAAAAGCCAACCAGCATTACTGTGATAACATGGATAAACAAAGCGAGACGGGAATCATAAAAGGTCTTTAATACAATGGGCAGGATGGCAAAAGGCAGCAGGTATACGCTAACCAAATTGAATTTCAAGGAAGTACTCGCAACCAGGATCATCAAAATCACAATGAGCAGGATGAACAGAACACGCACATTGCTTTCCAGTAGTTCTTTCCGGAAACTTTTCAAAAACATGTAAATAAGCAACATGGAGGAAAGCACCAGAATGAATTTTCCAACAATTACAACAAGCCGTTCTGCAGAGCCCAGGTTTCTTTCGTATTCGCTCCTGAGCGATTCCAACACCATATATTTATCATTGCTGATGTATTCACCCTTTGAGATGATCCCCTGCCCTTCCTGTATCAAACCCCTTGTAAGTGAAATGCTGTTTATCAGGCTCTTCCTGATATTAACTGATTTCACATCATCATAAACAACATTGATTGACAAATAGTTATTTAACTCAAAACTCTCAAAAAACCGGTCGTATTTTCGTAACGGCAGATTGCCTTTTTGGGGAATACTGCTGTTCAACCGCTCCAGGGCATGCTCGTATGCCGATTTTGGCGTATAAAGCTCAGCAACCGGCATGTTACCGGCAACATTTCCCCTGATAACGGTTACTTCATTAAAGGGCACCTTTCCGTTTACTTCTACCGGCGCAAGATCAACTATTCCTTTGCGATATATGTCTCTCACAATATTAACCAGAAAAGTACGGTACTCTTGTTCCAACTGCCGATAAACCAGGTATTTTCTGTCATTCCGGTATACATCCCGCGAAGGTATCCGGAGCTTTGAAATGGAAAATTCCACCCACCTGGCACTGAAGTCTTCCTCCAGTTCCTCAATACGCTGCGTGGAAATCTGTGAATCGTAATTGAAAATAGGACGGAATCCGTGAAGCACTGAGTCCCTTTCATGGTTAATCTCTGCCTGTGATTTGTAAACCGGAAATGTAAAAGGTGAGGTCAGGTCCTCATGTTTCCAGAAACCTCCCTTCTGGTACTCATACATGAATTTTCCCTCTTGGGGCAACATGTAAATGATCAGCAACGAGGTGCTTACAAATGCCAGCAGGATTAAAATGGTGCGGAAATGATTGCGGATATGTTGCAGCAATTTCTTCATATTTGGGATAATAACAGTACTTTGTACCTGAGTGTGGATGAATTCTTATTTATATCGACAACAAATTAATAAAAATAATCCTTTCACAATCAATAAACAACAAATCTTTGATCCTGTTCAACCCGCGCAATGAATAAGTCAAACCGGTTGATAACTCTTGGTTTGCCAGTCGCCATGCGGCAAAAAAATGAAACAATCCTGGAAAAGGAATAACCTTTATCAGTTACTCATCGTAAGATCATATCAGTAAACAGATTATTAAGTACTAAATATTTGATTTTTTTTATTGTTAATATCTAAAACTATATCACTATGAAAAAACTGGTTTTATTGCTTGCAGTATGCCTACTTTTTGGTCTGAAAGGCTACAGTCAGTTTGCTTTTGGAGTTGCGCCGGGTTTGTCAACGAATTCAGCCTATTTTGGATTTAAGGCTGGTAAGGTAGTACCATACATTGGTTTCCAATATGCCGGGCTTGCTATAAAGCTTGAAGAGTCTGGTGAAGCGTGGGATGATGATGAGTATGATATCATCCCTTATTCTAATGACATAAAAATTAAAGGAAACCTATATGTACCCAATTTAGGTGTTAAGGTATTCGCTGTTGAACAGAACAAACTGAAAGCTTACTTTAATTTAAGTGTTGCTAAACCTTTTCTGAGCGCTAAATACGAAGAAGATGGCGAAGAATTTGAAGAATTGAGCGATTTAGTTAAAGAAATTAAGCTCATTGGCGGAGAATTCGGCTTTGGTGTTGAGTATTTCTTCGACAACAATTTCAGTATCGGCGGTGAATTCGGCCTCAGGTACCTTCATGCCAAATACACCAATTCTTATGAAGATGAAGAATACAATTACGATACCGGCACATACGAAGATGTAACTATCGAAAATACACTTAAAGCCAGCATGAGCCCCACCTATTCCAAAATTTCCCTGAACTTCTATTTTGGTGGAAAAGGTGAATAAACCCTATGTAACAAATAACTGTTGTCTGAATAGCATTTTGCGATAACAGTAACCAAAAAAAGAAAGGCGCGAATGATCGCGCCTTTCTTTTTGTCCGCAGCAGATCCACCTGTAATAATCAGGTAGGTTTATTGTTGTTGTCCGGAACCGTTGTTACTGCTACTGCCTCAATCTTGATTCTTGGTTCTTGGTTCTATAAAATAGAAAAACCGCCCTGTTATCAGAGCGGCTTTTAATTAAATATTATGCACTCTTAATCATTTCTGGTGAATGTATAGGTAAAGGTCCCCCAGCCACCTTCAGCAACCGTTGGTTTTAGTGACATCTCATAAGAGCCATCGCAGGAATTAAATACACCTGTGCCTTCATACGAGAAATTCGTATAGCCAAAAAAGTCACTTGCAAGAGCAGTTTTATCAACGGTTACCGCATAGGTTACCGGATTAATATGCATTACCAGAGGTCCCAAATCTTCGGTTGCCCCATCCAGTTCAGCCATGCCGGCAATATAGAATGTAGTGGGGTCATCGGGATCAACCGTGATGATAACATCGCCATCAACACTCCAGTCTTCAGAAACACAATGGTAATCTCCCTGTGCAAAATCAGGATCAAAAGGACATACAACCGGATATCTTACACTAACACTACTTCCGGGCTGATTTGAAATACTGGGATTATACGCATTATACAACGTATCGAGTCCATCAATCACGGTACCATTCTTAAGTGTGATAACTGCATAAACCCTGAAAAAATCGCCGGGATTCAACTGTTCAACACTGTCAAATTCGGGAAGTAAAGCGATCAGGTTCTCCATAGTAAAATTGACAGAGGTGGGAAAAGAGGTTATGTTTTCTCTTAATACAGCTCTATTGGTGACATCATCGTTATAAGCAACCATTATTTCCATACTTTGTGGCATATCTTCAAAAAAAAGATCCACGTTCACAGCAGCTTCAAAGTCCTCCGGGTAGAATATGTCAATCGTCTGATCAAGGTCAGTGTTTTTCTCGATTAAAGGAGCGACCCCTGTCTGGAGATCAGGAATTCTCAAATCAGGATCTTTCTGACACATCGGTAATGTTATTACCCCAACTGCCAGAATCAGTAATATTTTGATTTTGTTTTTCATTCGAATTGAATTTTAGTTATAAACTATACTTATTCCTGTTTTCAAATTATGTTAATTAACATCCCAGAAAACAGGGTAGTTCGCAGGAACTTTTTGTGCCGGAGAGTTGGGGTTTTTACCCAGATCATCCTGCCCCCATGGGAGCGACAGCGGATAAGCATTAATCAACTGCACAGGAATCATTTCAGGATCTGCGCCTACATTAGGGCCATCAGGCGATTCAACTAACTTATCTGGCGCCTGGCTTGGATTATTGGGATCGAAAACTACCGGGTAACCTGTTCTGCGATAGTCAGACCATTGATCTACATTACTGCCGAAACTGGCAATCCATTTCTGGGTCATAATAATCTCCAGTCTCTTGCTATCATCAGCAGCAGCGTCGTATTTGGTAAGAATAGCTTTTATATAGGTTGTATCTTGCCGGGTCGTGGAAAACAAAGGAACACTTGTCTGTGCCTGTACAGCTTTAGCAGGTTGAGTAAGTTCTACGACATGATCAACCAAAGCAAAAGATGCACTCATAGCATCTTCAAGAAGTTCCCTGGCGTCACCTGCCACCACATTTGTATTTACCAGTTCGGCTTCCATGTACAATCTGTCAGCATAAGTAATAAAACGATAAGGTGCAGCACCTGTACAAAAGTCTCCTGTTACTTTTTTAGCTCCCCCGTCATCATACCTGCCACCTACAGGAAAAAGCCCCAGAACAGTCATGGATCCATCAGTAGAATGGTCACGGTTTCTTCCGATAGAACCAAAGTAAATACTTACAAAACCTCCATCGCGATATTCAGTCGGGTTGCCTTCTCTGCTATCCTGGCCAGCTTTAAGCTGATTATAGAAATAATAAGGAATCCTTGGATCGGTAATACCTGTGAAAATGTTAGGATTCTGTCCTTTCATGATCCTGTAAAACCAGGGGCTGATATAATAGCTTCTCTGTGTGGCTTCATACTCACCACTGCCGGGATTTCTGTTATCAGGGGTCTTCGATACTCCATAGGGAAGTTCAAAATTGAAATCTTCAGTGATCAGCTGATCACCGGAAAGTAGCTCATTAATGCTGGTTGCAACATCATTAACAAGGCGTGTCTGAGTCAGGAGTTTCAGTTTAATTGTATTGGCTGTGCGAATCCATTTGTCAACATCTCCTCCGTAGATCACGTCATCATCAGCAGGAACAAAAAGATTTCTGGCTTCTGTATCGTTCAGGTCAGCTATTGCATCATCCAGCAAACTCAGTAACTGGGGATAGATCTGTGCGCCCTGATCATATACAGGATAAAGAATTTCGGGAACCCTATTGGCTTCAGTAAATGGAACATCTGCATACACGTCAACCAACTGGCTGAAAGCATAGGCCTTCATTATTTTGGCAATCCCCGCATAAAGCAGATCTCCGTTTTCTTCACCTTGACGAATGATCAACTCTAAATCCTGTAGTGGACCAGCATATAAATTCGACCAACCTGCATTTGCGTAATAAGAGCCCCCATTAACACCATACTGATCAGGATCTTCACGCATGGTAATCTGGTGCATATAAACAGCAGCAAAATTCGACAAGCCTCCGTTAATTGACAAAGCATCTCCCAATCCCCACTGACTGTTTGTGAGAAGTAGAGCAAGCTGAGGCTCAAGCGGATTATTTGGGTCCTTATTAATATCCAGATAATCTTTTGTACATCCGGTTATCAATATCATGAACACTAATAGTATTTTGATGATATTTTTCATATGGTTATTTTTAAAATTTTACAGAAACAGCAATTAGAATTTGACCATCAGGTTAACACTGATTCTTCTTGAAGTCGGTGCACAGGAAAGATCAAGACCCTGTGTGGTCGTGGATCCAAAGCCATTAATATCGGGATCGAAGTTAGAATACTCAGGTACATTGGGTGCAAAATACCAAAGATTTCTTCCTACTAAACTTATGTTAACACCACCGAGCTTAACTTTTTCAACTATTTTCTTGGGCAGGTCATAACCAAGAGATACTTCCCTGAGTCGGTATACCGTTCCGTCGTAAATCTGATACTCAGCGGCACCGTTAATGGCAAAGGTAGTTTCGTTGCCCCCCGGATAAAAATACAGGTCGTTTGTTGTCACATGTGTTTTGTTGGTTATCGCATTACCACTTGCATCTGTGTATACTAAACCTTCGTTATTGCCATAAACACCCGGTATAATAACAAAATGCTCACGGTCTTCCGTATCTTTGGTAACACCCCGGCCCAGCAATGAACTCAGGGTAACGCTGTATACATCACCGCCCTTTTTCAAATCCCACAAAGCACTAAGTGTAATTCCCTTAAAGGAAATGGTGTTCGTAATGCCAAGGTTGTAATCGGGATTTGGGTCACCTATGATCTTCTCATCAAGTGCCAGGAAAGGAAAACCTGTAATGGGGTTGATGATCAGCCGGCCAGCATCATCGCGCAGGGCATAAGAACCCCTAAAAGCACCGTGAGCGTAGCCAGGTGTAATGGTAGGTGTTACATCAATACCAAGGTCTTGAACTGGTATCCATTCAACACCACTGGTCAGTTCCAATACTTCGTTTTTGTTTTTGGTAAACGCGGTAAATATGCTCCATTGCAATCCGTTCTGGAGCTTCACGGGAATTAAGTTGACACCGATTTCAACACCCCTGTTCCGCATTGATCCAAAATTCATAACTGAAGATGTGAAACCACTGGCAGCAGGAATTGGAACACTTGCGATCATATCTTCGGACTCCTTGTTGTACCAGGTAAAGTCGAAAGTGATTCTTGAATCCACAAAATGCAATTCCGAACCCAGCTCAATCTCTTTTGACATCTCGGGTGTCAGATTTGGGTTTCTTGCCCCGTTTGGAGTATACATGGTAGGCTTATCAAGGAAAGTACTACCAACAACATAAACATTTTGTAGAGAATAAGGATCTGCATCATTACCTACCTGAGCAAAGCCGGCACGTATTTTACCATAATTCAGGATGTTGTTGTTCATTCCGAATGCGTCCGAAAAAATGAAGGCTCCGCTAAATGCCGGATAGAAATAGCTTCTGCTGTCTTCAGGTAATGTGGAGGAAAAATCGTTTCTTCCGGTCACATTTAAAAACAACCATGATTTATACCCAAGGGTGATATCGCCGAACAAAGCCCAGAGTCTTCTTTCAGAGCGGCCTCCGCCTATAGCTTCAACTTTTTGTGTGTTGTCAATATCATATATTCCAGGTGAAACAATAATGGAGCCATTATAAGCCTGTCTAAGGGTTTTTCGTGCGTTTACATTATGCCCCAGAATGGCCTTCAAACTAAAATCCTGACCGATCATTTTGGTGAAAGTAAGCATGAAGTTCGATTCAATTTCACGCTTATTATAGTTATCTTCAACTATTTCCCCTGTTCCGGCAGCGGCTCTTGAACCGATGTCAGTTACTTCCATTCTGTTCATGGTGAGATTATTATAGCCGATCTTGTAAGCTGCATTCAACCAGGGTGCAATAGTATAATCCAAGTTTAACCCTGCAACTATCCTGTCAGTTACCGTAGAGATTGTATTGTGTTGGAATGACCATAACGGGTGGTCATACTGTGACGGGTTGGATGAAATCGGGTGGCCGTTTGCCGGATTCTCATAGGGTAACGTCATATCCCAGTTTCGGGCAAGGAAAAGTGCTCTTGCAAATGAAGAAGCTGCTCCGTCAAATTGGTTTTCACCAAAGAATGAACCAAGCTGATCGGTTTTGGAGTAAGAAAGGTTCCCCCCAACATTGATACCGTTATTAAGTTTGCTGTTACCGCCCACACTAATGCTGTAACGATCGAAACTTGAATTGGGAATATATCCGTCCTGAATCATTGATGAAGCAGTGGCGCTGAATGAGTTAATCCCGTCACCACCGGCAATGTTTACTGAATTCTCAAAGATACTTCCGGTTCTGAATAGGCTCTCAACATTATCAGGTTGCGCTTTATATGCCATCCTACCTGTAGGGGAAAACAACTCAGGGAAAACATTATAGTAAGCCGGCCATGCCTGAACTGAATCTATGGTACCAAATTTAGCACCCCAGGAACCGTTGGCATTGGAATAGGTAAAATCTGAACCGGCACCATATGTATTCTGGTACTCGGGCAGGTTAGCAATTTTTTCCCATGAATAGGATGAGGTGAGTGTAACTTCCATCCCCTTTCTTGATTTTCCTCCTGAACCCGACTTTGTGGTTACCACAAGTACTCCGTTTGAGGCCCGTGATCCATACAAAGCAGCAGCTGCAGATCCTTTAAGAACGTTAACAGATTCAATATTATTCGGGTCAAGAGTGCTTAATCCGTTTGAATAAGCACCACCGTTTCCGGAAGCCTGGTTGGATGTAGTCACCTGATCATTACTGTAGGGTATGCCGTCTACAATGATCAAGGCTTGGTTATCACCATAAAAAGATGAGTTACCCCGGATGTTGATACGCGTTGCAGAACCCGGAGCTCCCTGTGATACATTGATATTCACTCCCGGAACTTTGCCCTGCAAAGCTTTCAGCATATCGGGTTCAGCTTTTACATTGGCCTTGTCAGCACTTACATTGGACACGGAATAACCTAGGGATTTTTGGCTTCTTTGAATGCCGAGAGCCGTAACAACTACTTCATCCATATGGGTAACATCCTGTTCCAGAGCAACATCAAGTATTGATTGTCCGGCAACTAATACTTCAAGTTCTTGAAATCCAATTGAAGTAAACACCAGGGTAGCACCATCCTCTGCTGTAACCTGGTACTTGCCATCCACATCTGTTGCAGTACCCGTATTGGTACCTTTAATCTTTACATATACCCCAGGAAGCGTGCTACCATCGTCCGCGCTGGTAACCGTTCCTTTAATCTGTATGTTCTGCCCGAACATGGCACTGAAGCCAAATAGGAGCAAACATACAAGCAAACTGGTAATCCTTTTCATAGATTAAATTTTAGGTTTATAATAGGTTAATAATACTTCTGATGGTTAAGATCAGCTTTACCAAAACTAAAAAAAAAATAAAAAATATTAAAATGTGTGAAAAAAGATTTATTCATTAATAATCAGTTAGTTAGTTCGCATAAATTTAATATTCCGCATTATAAATATTCAAACCCTACTGATAATCGACATTCTACCGTTACTACCATGCTATAGAGAGTGGGGGGACGAATCCGAAACCATTGTTGCTGCAAAAATGATGGCGGCGGGCATGAAGCTATATTCAGAGATATTCAACCAACATGGACCCCTGACATTTTTACCGGGGATAATAACTGAGAAGATCGGGGATTATGGGATTAAGGGGCATAGGGTATCCATTGCGTTACTTCAAATATTTGCCGTTTTCTCAATCTATAATGCTCCAGTACTGAAATCTGTTACGCTAAAAATTATTGCTTCTGCTGTTTCAGTGG
>JAWOJJ010000023.1:0-3211 GCA_046481675.1 Bacteroidales bacterium
GAAGTCAACGGCAGAAGGATGTTTGGCATTGGCGTGGCCATTGCCGACAAACCCGAAGGCCCTTATGTGCCAGAACCCGAGCCAATAAAAAACCTGCCGGGGATCGACCCGAACATCTTTATCGACAAAGACGGACAAGCTTATATTTATTGGTCAATGGGCAATATTTTTGTGGCGAAACTTAAGGAAAATATGCTGGAACTGGATTCGGAGCCGCAGGTGGTGAAAGAGCTTCCTCAGAAAGGACTGAAAGAAGGACCCTGGCTGTTTGAGCGCAACGGGATTTACTACATGACCTATCCGCATGTGGAAAATACCATTGAACGGCTTGAATATGCCATAGGTGACAATCCTATGGGACCATTCAAATTTGCCGGTGTTATCATGGACGAATCACCCATGAATTGCTGGACCAATCACCATTCATTTATTGAATATGGCAACCAGTGGTATTTGTTCTATCACCAGAATGCTTACTCGCCGAAATTCGACAAGAACCGGTCGGCCTGCATCGACAGTCTGTTCTTTAATACCGACGGTACCATCCGTAAAGTGATACCCACGCACCGCGGAGTTGGGCTCACCCATGCTTCCGGGAAGATAGAGATCGACAGGTATAGTTCCATCAGCGAACAAGGAGCAACAGTTGAATTCATTGATACGTCATACCGGTTCAATGGCTGGAAGACCATCTTCAATAAAAAAGATGCCTGGATCCAATACAATGCAGTGGATTTCGGTAAGAAGAAAGCCAAAACCATTCAGATTAATGCATGCTCTGAAACCGGGGGAAGCATCCAGGTCAGGCTCAATAACGCTGCTGGACCAATACTTTCAGAAGTCGTCATTCCCAAAAACGGCCAATGGAACTTGATAACTGCCAAAGTGAAGAAGGCTCAACCCGGAGTTCAGAACCTGGTGGTTGTATCAACCAGTGACCATCCGGTTGAAATCGATTGGGTGTCATTTAAATAGTATTTGTTCCGAAAAGGCTGAACCATTGAATATCTCAAAAAAAATAAAAAATGAAAAAAACCTGTTCTTCAATTACGCAAAAGCATTTTGTTACTTTGTTAGCGATGCTGGGATTTCTATTTGCGGCTTTTCTGCCCTTTACAGTGAAGGCCCAGTTACCCATTTATCTCAATACATCTTATTCTTTCAAAGAACGTGCGGCCGACCTGGTTTCGCGTATGACACCTGAAGAAAAGCAAAGTCAGCTTGGCAATACCATGCCTCCGATTCCACGGTTGGGTGTTAAGAAATACGATGTATGGGGCGAGGCACTGCATGGTGTTATGGGAAGAAACGACAACAGCGGGATGACTGCCACATCGTTCCCAAACAGTGTTGCAGTTGGTTGTACATGGGATCCGGAATTGATCAAACGCGAAACCAACGTAATTGCTGATGAAGCCAGGGGCTTTAATCATAATTATATTTTCACGCTTACCTATTGGTCGCCTGTCATTGAACCTGCAAGGGATCCAAGGTGGGGGCGCACTGCTGAAACTTTTGGAGAAGACCCTTTCCTGGTATCGCAAATTGGAAGTGGCTTCATTCGGGGATTAATGGGCGATGACCCTGCCTACCTGAAGGCAGTGCCTTGCGGCAAGCATTACTTCGCAAACAATACCGAGTTTAACCGCCATAACGGCAGCTCCAACATGGATGAACGTGACATCCGGGAATTCTATATATTCCCCTATAAGACATTGATCCAGAAAGACAACCTGCCGTCGATTATGACCGCCTACAATGCGGTTAACGCCATACCGATGTCGGCCAGTATATTTTATGTCGACTCTGTGATCCGGAAGACATATGGAATGGATGGTTATGTAACAGGCGATTGTGGCGCCATATCTGATATGTTCACCGGTCATCATTTTGCTAAGAATGCAGAAGAAGCTACATCAATGGGTCTTAAATCAGGTGTCGATTGCGATTGCGGCAACGTATACCAGGCCAGTGCCCTATCGTCCCTGGAAAAGGGATTAATTAACGAAGCCGACATGGACAGGGCACTGGTTAACATGTTTACAATACGAATGAGACTGGGAGAATTCGACCCTCCGAGCAAGGTTCCTTATGCAGGCATAAAGCCGGGCATTATCAATGATCCGTCGCATAATGACCTGGCTCTTGAAGTAGCTACCAAAACCCCGGTGCTTCTGAAAAACAATGTTGTGGCTAAAACCGGAAAAAAAGCACTTCCTCTGAATGCAGGCAGTATTAAGAAAATAGCGATTCTTGGCCCACAGGCCGACAAGGTTGAATTGGGTGATTATTCGGGAGAAGTGGAAGCCAGGCTAAAAGTGTCTCCGATAGCCGGAATCCAAAACTATATTGAAAAGAATAAGCTGAACATTGAGGTGGTATCGAAATCGGGCGGAAATACTGCCAAACGTACCGATTTCTTCAATATAGTGAAATTCTCAACCGTCGACAAAAGCGGAGCTGTTAAAGAATTCGATGCAACCAAATTCGATGCCTCAGCCAATGGCCTGATTACATCGGCAAGATTTGGTATGAGTTCGGTCAGGGGCATTAAGGATGGCGACTGGAC
The DNA here is from genome assembly GCA_046481675.1 of Bacteroidales bacterium. Taxonomy (GTDB): domain Bacteria; phylum Bacteroidota; class Bacteroidia; order Bacteroidales; family UBA10428; genus UBA5072. Next base: position 2,570 of record JAWOJJ010000023.1, read on the forward strand.
CTTATATAATAATATTGACATAACTGATGTGGATTCTATCCGTTTTAACATGTCGGTTTCAGGAAATGGCGGCATTATCGAGGTCCGCGTTGGATCGGCTGCCGGCAATATACTTTCGTCTAAAACTGTTGCTGCTCCGCAGCAGGCAGGTGGTTTTTTTGCACGTCCACAGAACGTTTCTGCAAAGCTGAATACACTAGGTATTACAGGTCCTCAAACCCTTGTACTGGTTTACCGCGAAGGTGAAATGCCCGCAACAGATCAGGAAACTCTTGATATGGCTGCTTCAGCCGACGTAGCCCTTGTGTTTGTAGGTACTGATCAGTCTACCGGACGCGAAGAATCAGACCGGTTTACAATTACGTTACCCGGCAACCAGAGTGAACTGATACAATCCATTGCAAGCGTTAATCCCAATACCATTGTTGTGATTCAGGGTATGGGTATGGTTGAAGTGGAGCCATTCAAAAACAACCCAAACATACCTGGTATTGTATTTACAGGATACAACGGTCAGGCCCAGGGAACTGCCATGGCCAAAATATTGTTTGGCGATGTGAACCCCGGTGGAAAAACCAGTATCACCTGGTACAAATCGCTTCAGGATCTGCCCGATTTTAACGACTACACATTGCGGGGCGG
>JAWOJJ010000130.1:0-71738 GCA_046481675.1 Bacteroidales bacterium
CACGAAGAGAAAGCTTCACTAAGACCACAAAGTTTAAGAACACCAAGAGGTCCCGCCATCGGCGGGACTTTCCTTCGTGTGCAATCTCTTAGCGTTCTTTGTGACGATTTCACTTTGAGTACTTTGTGTTTATAATATCTGTCGTTTACGTGAGCACGGCAGATAATAGATGTCAAAAAAATAAAACAAAATAATATTATAACTAATTATTATATAATTATTTAAACCTTCTTAACTTGACGGCTATGGGTTAAAACCCCAAAAAAGAGATAATCCTCATTAAAAACCCCGGCATGAATGCCGGGGCTATTGATGCGTGGTGTAAAGGAGGCTATGAATAAGAAGTAAGGCATGAAAATTGTATTTTTCAATAGCCGCCGGCTTTAGCCGGTGGAACTCGATCAGGGCATATATCATCCGCTGCATGCAGGGCGCTGCCATGAGTATTGCTTAGTATGCAGCGGAAGGAGAGACCGATGGAAAAGGGTAGGATCATTCATCAAAATTGACATCCTTAAAACTAGCTAAGTCCATCGCCTGTTTGCGGTAAATTTTTTTGTGGTGCTTGTCTCCATTGGCATCGCTGATGCGGCTGAGCCCGAAATAAGCATATGCCGCGTATTCTTCTCCAAATTCACTAAAAGGTTTAATGTCTTTTAATCCCTTGGCATACAATGCCTGGGCCTGCTTGTGATTTTTGTATTTTTTCTCCTGAAGAATGCCTCTTAAAATGGTCAGCTGCGACTGATAGTATGAATTTTTACTTTTATTGTAATGCAACCTGATCATGCTTTCGGCCTCATCATAACGTTTGGCCAGCAACAGGTTCTTAATGTACACTGCTATATAATTGTAATTATTGGGATAGAGCTGGTGCAATGCTTTACTGAATTGGGAAGCCTTTTGAAAATTCTTTTCGAAACTGATGTATATTCCGGAAAGGAAGGTATAAGCCTCAGCTTTTAACACAATGGCATTTTTTGAAGCAATTTGAAGCTCTATCAGTCCTCTTTCCCGGTTTCCCTTTGGAAATAACAGGGCAAAAGGTTTGTAAACGGGGTGGGCGTCAGGATAAGCCTCACGGTAGTAATTGTAAAGGCCGGTAAAAAAATAAAAATCGGCATAGGTCCCGGTGTAATTGAATGATTGCTTTATATACTGGTATGTGCCTGAAGCCAGCTGAATCACATCCATGCTGAGCTCGTTATCGGCATAAAACAGCAGCAACAAACCCCTGGCGCCCAGGTTTAAAACCAGGTACTCTGCGTCATCGGCCGGGTTGTGCTTTTTCTCACAAAGTTCAATGGCATATCTCAGGTCTTTCTCAAATGACTTCCGGGCCGGTGATGTGGATATCAGCGGAAAGTTTTCCCAATAGGTAAGCAAACCCCTGTAAACATAAGTCATGGGATGCGACGGATAAGCTGAACTGATCTTCTGATAAACGTTTCTGGCTTCTGCAAACTGAAGATTGTAAATATAATCCACACCCCTGCGTACCAAATGAAATGTAGCCGTATCCTTTAATACCTGTGCCATTCCGCCCGGACTCAGCAGCAATGCAAAAAATAAGATCAATGCTATTTTCAGCTTTTTCCCCATCGCTTAATAAAACACAAAACAATAGTGGCATAACAGTTATCATGCCAATTAACAGATGCAATGATAGTATTTTTAGATGAAAAAGGGAAGGCTAACTCCAGACGCCGGGAATCTTTTCGCCACAGAATCCGCAATTCGCGGCTTTCATGTGATTGGCAGTTACTGTATGGCCTTTTCTTTCAATAATCAGCTTTTTGCATCGCGGGCAATATGTGCTTATTTCTTCCGAACCGCCAATATTGCCAATATAAACAAATCTGATGCCTGCCTGCTGCGCAATCAATTTTGCTTTCTGCAACACCTGAACCGGGGTGGGGGGCAGCTGACTTAATTTATACATGGGCTGAAAACGAAGGAAATGAAGTGGCGTATCCTGAAGTCCGCTCTGAACCAACCAGTCACACATTTTCTTAATCATATCCAAATTATCGCTCCAACCCGGTATTACCAGGTTTGAAATCTCCAGCCAAACTCCTTCTTCCCTGAATATCTTCAATGAATTCAACACCGGCTGTAATTCTCCTGCGTTGAGTTTCAGATAAGTTGTATTGTCAAATGATTTCAAATCGATGGTGGCCCCGTCAATTACCTTGCACAAATTCCGTAGCGGTTTTTCATTGATATACCCGTTTGAAACAAGGACATTTCTGATACCCTTGCTGCGCGCAATTACCGATGTATCGTATACATATTCGTAAAAGGTTACCGGCTCCGAGTAAGTATAAGCAATGGAAATACAGTTGTACTTTGCAGTTTCCTCAACAACGCGTGGCGGCATCAGGTCGTAATTCCGGGTGTCTTTCGGACTTGCCTGTGAAATCGACCAGTTCTGGCAGTTCAGACACGCAAAATTACAACCTGCCGTGGCAATGGAAAAGGATCTGGAACCGGGCAGAAAGTGATAAAAAGGTTTTTTCTCTATGGGGTCTACATGCATGGCACAGGGATTGCCATAGGCAATGGAATAGAGCTTATCGCGGTAATTGACCCGGTTTCGACATAAGCTTGTATCTCCGGGTTTTAATATACACTCATTCGGGCATAGCTGGCATTTCAATCCCCGGGGTGTTACCTCGTAATAAAAGCACTCCTTGCTCCATTTCCAAAGGCTGTCGAGTTCAACCTCATCTACCCTGGGCACAATGGTGCTCATGCCTTCCATTTTGTTCATACACGCTGCACCTGCAGCAGTCATAAAGGCACTTTTTACAAAGGTCCGTTTGCTGATTTTTTCATTCATTGTACATGCCCTAAGCAAAGTTAGCATTTTTACCAAATAGTAGCATAATCAGTAAACCGCCCAGTACTATTGCGGAAAGCAACATGCAGGTTGCCCACATCCCCAACAGGGGCAAAAACAACGTGGACGTCAATAAAATTCCCAATGCTGCTCCGGCCAGGTCAATGGCATAAAGATTTGATGCCGTTGTGATAAATGAACTATTGGCAAGTACGGTAGCTCTGTTAAAGGCCAGTCCCGCCATAAAGGCGATAGCTGCAATGAGGATGAACAGGGCTCCCTGAACCGCCCATGAAAGCGCTCCGGAAGAACTGGTTGCCATAATAAAAACGGCCGGGATCAAAGCTACCAGCACCATTATTGCCACTTGTACCAGGGCATAATAGCGTTTGGCGTTGCTTCCCGGCTTGTTGCGAATCATGGCACCACAGGTAAGCCCAAGCATGTATAAAGCAATGATAAGCCCTGTCATCTGGTAAATGTTTCCAAATAGCGACTGGTATACCATCAGTACAAGGAATTCCGATGATGTACCGGCAAAACCTGTTGTAAACACGCCTGCAGAATATGGATCTGTCTTTCGGGCTGCAAACAATACGAGTGAGGAAATAATGATCAGTGATACCCATAAAATTGTCGTCGACTTGCTGCCCTCTGCCATGTAAAGCCAATACCTGATTTGGTGCAGGTAAGCAACCGGGGTCAGGTCGGTATTGACTGCTGCAACGGGTTCTGTAATTTCTGCAAGCAGTTGCCGGTTTTTGTAAAGCAGCAATTCATCATCAATAGAGTAGGGGGTTACATAATCGTTTTCAAGGGTTGTTTGCTGCAATCGGTCCGCAATATTCAGTCCCAACGAATCATCAGAGGCCACGAAAAAATTCCGTCCACCGGGAATGATTTCAACACAGGCAAAGGCTTTTTGCAGTGTCTGAAATACAACCCGGTTTACCTCACGGGCTTCCGTGCTCATATAGTTTGCTGTTGAAGTCAGCGATATTGAGAAAATGCCGTGAGGAGTGAGCGCTCTTTTGGCCTGCCTGAAGAAATCAAGCGTGAAATAGCGGTTCATCTGCGCGTTTGAAGGGTCAGGTGAATTGATAATGATGACATCATACAGCTCTGTTGAATTACTGATTCGCCGCCGGGCATCATGGGTATATATCTTCAAACCCTCAAAATCCGGTATGTTTGTGAACATTTTTTCTGCCTTAACAAGCCAGGGATCGATCTCCAGGTAGTGAAGTGTCTCAACCGAATTGTATTTGAATACCTGGGCCGATATGTCGGCAATTCCGCCCGAAACGATAAGAACCTTCTCAGGAGCCTGATGTTGTAACAGGGCATAGTGAACAGCTTCTTCGGCATGATATGGGTTGTTCGATGAAAAAAGCAACAGGTTATTTCCGTAAAAATTAACCTGTGCGTTTGATTCGGTTACGGTGATATGCTGAAACGGGGTGTCGCGGATAAAAAGAATTCGCTCATTTTTGTAGTGCAACGATTTCAACCACAAATCTGCCGGCAGCAAAAACAGAAGCACAGCTATAACTAAGACGCTTGCAAAGGCAATGGTTTTTTTAATTCTGTTTTGTATTCCCGGATGAAGTAAACAGGCTGCAACAAAATTGCAAAACAGGGCCAGGGCAAGCACCTGAAATGTCCTGAATAAAAAGGCAAACAGCAGACTGAATAGAATTCCGGCCAGCATACTGCCAACAGATTCCCAGCCATAAGCAAGGGATACGCAATTCGCATTCCTGCTTTCTGACAGCAATGAAGCCAGCTTTGCAAACAACAATCCGGTTACAAAGCAACCGGGCAGCAGAAATACCAGGCAATAAACCAGGGCAATGATTAACCCGCGCGTGGTGCCGGGAGGAAACAACAGGCTGTCAACCACACCGAGCAACGCCACCACAATTACGGGAACAATTGCTTCCAGAACAAAGAGCCACGAAATCAGCAGATGTTTGTTGACATTGAGAGAAATGCGCCGGGCACATCCTGCCCCGGCTGCTGTCAACAGCATCCACAGGCAAAAAATAAATCCCACAATGAGTTCATTGCCCTGGAACAGGTTCAGCATTTCGCGGATCACAACAAGCTGAACCAGTATGGACGTAAAACCGAGAATAAAAAGTGCGGCAATAATTCTTCGGGACAGCTTATTCTCCGAAAACATACGCTTCGTAGGTATATAAATCAGCTTTTTTCCATCCGTCCCAGCCTATTCCTGCCTTATCACGGGCACAATGACCGAGAAACTCCTCAACAGTCCAGTTTGTTTGACTGGCAACCTGCGGGAGGAAGGTGCCTCCCCGGTTTCCTTTCTTGATGTAGATCCCGTGCCTGCCCAACACAATTTCATCGGGTGATGCAATCCTTTTCATGGGAGTAAGCACGGAAATTTCAATATGCGCCTGCTCCAGTTCTTCTTTAGTGAGCTTTGAAAAACGGTAATCACGTGTGGCAGCCGAAACAGCCATTTCCTGAACAATTTTATATAACGGCTCCTCAGCGTCGAATCTTCCGATGCAGCCCCGCAATCTGCCGTCGATGGTGAGTGTCACAAAAGCCCCTGAGGGTGCCAGCATCTTTTGGGTAAAGCCTTCTGTTTTAACCGGGGGAATTTCATTGTTGTCAAGATATTGCCTGATGGTTGTCCGCGCCAGTTGCAGCATCTTCTTTTTTTCGTTATCAGTCAGCTTGTATTCTGAATCGTCTGTTATAACTTGTTTCTCAGCTACCGGTTCCATAGTTACTACAATGGCATGATAGCCAACCACCCTGTCTTTATCACCCACCCGGGCATCCCCGGAATTCATGTACCTGATTTTGTGGTATTGTGTACCGGGAATACTCTCGGTTATTTCCAGCAACGCAAGCGTGCTGGTCCATCCACAGATGCTGGTGGCCAGGTTTGAAATGGCTTTCGATTCGTTAAACTCAAGTATGTGCCTGAATGCTGCTGATGAATTCTTAACAATAGCATTGGCTGTTGCTTCATCAACCCGGCAGGCGTCATCATATACCGGGTAATGCGAAAAATCGGTACTGATAACAAACAGGTTCTTCCCGTTAAAATAGGGTTTCAGTGCCTCGGCTATTTTTTTGATGCTGGCCGCCCTTTGTGTTCCAATGAGTATGGGAACGATCTGCAGGTTATCGCCATAAAGGTGTTGCAGGAACGGAAGTTGCACTTCCAGGCTGTGTTCCTGTGCATGAGCTTCCGGCATCGGCCGGAACACATCCGGATTCAGGGCAATCAGCTTTTGCGACAAAGGGACGTTTACTTTCACCGTTCCCGAGGGCATGATGAAATGGCCCTGGCTGTATAGTGCGGCGCCGTCATAACTGGCACGGTGACTCGATCCGATAAGAAAAACATTGTCGTATTGCGTTTCCCCGGAAAGCTGGTTAAAGGCCGAGGCAGCAACTACTCCCGAGTAAACATACCCTGCGTGTGGCGAAATTACAGCAACAACATGATTTAGTTTTTTGCCAGGGGTGGCCTCCGCAAAAAGCCTGCTTATCTCTTGCTCCAATTCAACCCGGTTACCCGGATAAAATGTTCCGGCTACGGCAGGTTTCCGGTTAATCAGGCTGTCGCTTTCCATGTTTGTAGTTTTTGCATCGGGCAATACATAATTCGGGTGGCGGGTGCTGCATTGTGCCCCAGGTAAAATCAGCATAAGGAATAACAATGTGGCAGTTCCGGGTTTCATCAGGTAACATCCAATTATTATTAAAATTACTTCAATAATCGTTAAAATTCAAGTAGTTTTTTATGCAATTTTGTCCCGGAAATCTATGGATATGCAGAAGAAAGATGTAAGTTACCGGGTTGAGGCCAACGTACCGCTGATGCAGTACCTGCTGCAAACCCTCAGTGATAGAAGCAGGGACAATGTAAAATCGCTGTTGCGCAACAAACAGGTATGGGTTAATGGCAAAGCAGTGTCACAGTTCAATCACCCGCTTTTACCCGGTGATGAAGTAGAGATACGGCGGGTACGGAAAACCGATTTGCCCCCGGCTCATTTACTGAAAATAATTTATGAAGATGAACACTTAATTGTAATCGACAAAAAGTCGGGGTTGCTCTCCGTGTCAGATGGTCACGATCATGTTACTGCTTTTGGAATCATATCGGAATGGGTAAAACATGAAGACCCTCAAAACAGGATCTATTTGGTGCATCGGCTCGATCAGCATACCTCCGGTTTGCTCATGTTTGCAAAAAGCGAAGAAGTACAGAATATTTTCAGAAACGACTGGAAGAAATACATCACCGAACGAACCTACATAGCTATAGTGGAGGGACAGGTGAAAAAGGCAGAAGGGCAGGTTCGTTCATACCTGTTGGAAAACCAGGCGCTGGTTATGATTTCAGGTCAGGATCCCTCAAAAGGCAAATATGCCATAACCCGTTACAAAACCGTGAAAACCAACAGCAGGTACTCGCTGCTTCACGTTAACCTCGAAACCGGAAGGAAAAACCAGATCCGCGTTCACATGCAGGATATCGGGCACAGTGTTGCAGGCGACCGGAAATATGGGGCTAAAACCAGTCCTATTGGCCGCTTGAGCCTTCATGCCATGGTGCTGGCCTTTACACATCCGGTAACCAGCGAACCATTGAGGTTTGAGTCTGCTGCACCCCCGGAGTTTCTTCGGCTGTTTTCATAAGCAATTGCCGGTAAGGAATAACTACTTTTGTTCATCTGCTACATGAGAAAATATGATAACCTATCTTAGGGTTGAGAATGCATCCCGGAATTGGGGCGAAGTGAAAATGTTCAGTAACCTGAGTTTCTGTATTAACGAAGGTGACAAGGTTGCCATTGTGGCACGCAACGGAACCGGCAAAACTACACTGCTGAATATCATTGCCGGTAAGGATAGCTTTGATTCGGGTGAGCTTTATCTCAATAAAGACATCAAGGTGGGGTATCTTGAGCAGAATCCCCGGTTCGATTCAACGCTTACCCTGTTTGATGCTGTTTATGGATCACCGGGAAAGCTGATGGAAACGGTACGTAATTACGAGCTTGCCTTACATGAACACAATCAGCAGCGCTTGCATGATGCATCTGCCATGATGGATTTTCATCAGGCATGGAACCTGGAAAACAAGATCAGGCAGATGTTAAGTGTTTTCAAGCTGGAAGATGAAACCATGCTTGTCGGATCACTGTCGGGTGGTCAGCTTAAACGTCTTGCTCTTGTTGTTGCCCTGATCAGTGAGCCTGATTTTATTATGCTTGATGAACCTACCAACCACCTCGACCTGGAGATGATTGAATGGCTTGAGGAATACCTCTTGAAATCGCGGATTAGCATGCTTGTTGTAACACACGATCGCTACTTTCTGGACCGGGTGTGTAATGAAATTATTGAAATAGACCAGGGCGCAGCCTATACCTATATGGGCAATTATTCCGAATTTATTCAGAAACGCGCTGAGCGGATCACAAATAAAGAAATGCAGGTAGAAAGGGCCCAAAACCTGCTTCGCAAAGAACTTGAATGGATGCGGCGGATGCCTAAGGCCCGAGGAACCAAAGCGAAATACCGCATTGATGCTTTTTATGAACTGAAAACCCGGTCGGAATACAGGCGAAACGACCAGCAGGTGAATATCCAGGTAAAAGAGTCCAGGCTGGGTAAAAAAATCCTGTTGCTCCGGGAGGTGTATAAAAAATTTGGGGAGCAGGTTATTCTCGACGGATTTACCTATTCCTTTGCCCGCGGAGAAAGGATTGGCATCATCGGACAAAATGGCACGGGAAAGTCGACTTTGCTGAATATCATCACAGGTGTTTTAACTGCTGATTCGGGTGAAATTGAGCAGGGCGAAACAGTGATCTTTGGTTATTACCGGCAACAGGGACTGGAATTCTCACCGGGTCAGCGGGTTATTGATGTGATTCAGGATATTGCTGAATCTATTGATCTTGGAAATGGGCAGCAATTATCGGCGATGCAATTCTTGAACCAGTTTTTATTCACCCCTGAAATGCAACACATTCAGGTTGAAAAACTCAGTGGGGGAGAGCGACGCAGGCTGTACCTCATGACCGTTCTGATGCGGAATCCGAACTTTTTAATTCTGGATGAACCTACCAATGATTTAGATATTGCTACACTCCATGTGTTGGAAGAATACCTGGTCAATTTTGCCGGCTGTGTATTGATTGTATCACACGACCGTTTCTTTATGGACAAGATTGTGGATCACACATTCATTTTTGAAGGAAGCGGTGTGGTGTATGATTTCCCGGGCAATTACAGTGATTATCGCGCATCGCAAAAGAAACAGGCTGCGGAATTGAAACAAAGCGAAATGCCCGGAAAAAATAAAACAAGTACTGCCGGTAATCAGGTTAACCCAAACACAGCAAAGAAAAAACCAACCTTTAAAGAGAAAAGGGAATTTGAACAGTTGACTGCCGAGTTGGAATCACTTGAAGATGAAAAGAAGTCACTTGAAGTGCTGCTTGGCAATGGCAATTTGGGTTCTGACGAGCTGGTAAAACATGCCAGCCGAATTGCAGAAATCATCACCCTGATTGATCAGAAAACAGACCGGTGGCTCGAATTAAGTGAATTTGCAGGTTAATTGTGCTCAAGGCCGGAAAAATGATCCTGTCACTAATTAAGTGTTAGCTTCTCAATTGCTTTATCCAGAGGTAGGTCTTTGTGCATTACTAAAGGTCCCCAATGATCCGGTACATAAAAATCCGGAGTCAATCCGATACCTTCAAGATACCTTCCTTTTGAATCAACCAGCAGACTTCCTTCAGGCGTATAAACAACCTGGCCGCCTATGCGAAAACACCAACCATTAGGTAATAGTCTTTCGTTTACCGACGAAAAAGCACCGCAGGTCGTATCGCCAACAGTAAATACACCTTTCTGGCTTTTCATTCCCAAAATAAAATGCTCTGAAGAACTCGCCGTGTAACTGTTCATCAGGATAGCTATAGGTTTATTTTTTAAACAATCGGCGTGGGGTCGTATCCGATGTTCAAACATTTCTGAGAAATCATTGTGTGATGGGCCATTCCTGTATTTCGACTTCAAAAAAACTTGGGGCTCATTGGCAAATCTGTTGAGCGTTTTTACGAATGATTCCGTATTACCGCCGCCATTAAACCTCAAATCAATGATAACCGCATCAAGCAACTGAAAATCATCAACGGCAGACTGAATAAATGAGTCCGGAAAATGATCCAGACTGAACGAGGGGAGGTTGATGTAGCCAATTTTCTTCTGGTTCACATATACAGTGCCATAAAAGAACATCCAACCTTCAACTTCAACGGATGTATAGATGTTATTAAGATAAGATGCTCTTACTGTTATAAAATGCTTTCTGACATCATCCATCGATCGTGTGTAACTGTCAACATAAAAAGATTTATCACGCCGGTTCCACGATCGGAAAAAGGAACCACCGGAAGTTTTCAGGTCAGTGTGACCATCATTGATTTCGTGAAGCAAGCCGCACATAGCTCCAAATAGCTCGTTATCTGACGACGAATTGGTTACCCTGCTTCCATAAACTTGCTTTAAGGAGTCCCAGTTCAGGCTTTTCGCAGCCATGGCCCCATATCCAATATCAAATTCGTGCCAGAGTGTTTCAAAATTTCCCAAAGGGGTATTGGAGAATTCTGTGGTTAACAATGATTTCTCGCATCCCGCTAGCAAGATGTTGCAAAACATCAGTATGATTACTGCATATTTCATTGCTGCTGGAATTTGTAAGTTATCCCTACCTGGTAAATGCCACTTACCAATCTTAAATTTCTTGGAATTGCATCGTTTATATACCGGAAATTGTAACTGGCATTTATGCATAATTTGTCGCTAAGTTGATTGGTGTATAACAGATTCAGAAAAACACTTTGTAATGATCTAATCCCCTGTATGCGGGAATTAGATCTGATAAAATCCCATTTTTCATATTTTTCAAAATCCTGAGCAATTACATTTGAGTAGTTCGACCTGCAGGTGTATGACAGTAACGATGTTGTGAATGAAAAACCAACCAGGTGCCGGCGCCACACATATTCGCTGTATATACCCGGAGCCAGCGTGCTCAACAACAATTCAGGTGTCATCCCGTAATTGGTTACCAAATCGGCCGAGGTGAACCAGTTTAAAGCTGCATATATCGGCAAGCTTTTTCTGATGGTGATCAGATGAAAACAATGAAAACTGCTGGCTTCAAAATGCAGGTGTTTAATTACCCGCAGCCGGTTATCAGTTTCCAACGGATATTCATTTTCCTTGTTTCCATCAGGGTATCTTTTGAAAAGTGAAAAGCCCAGGCTGGTGGATGAAAGAATTCTCTTGCGTTTTTCAAATCCTATTGTGGTTATAAATCCGGTACCCGGATAAACCTGATTTGTATATAATTCATCAATGGAGGCATAGTTAATGAGCCCCGTTTCAATTTTTATTGCTTTGCCAGAATCCTGATCATTATCGGGCACTTGTTGGGCTGTCAGATTGTGTTCTCCATGGGTCAGGAGCACAAATGTTATTGTTCTTATAATGATTCTAAAGTGCTCGCGCATAAAACTACTCTGAATATATTGCCAGGTATTTTTGAGAGTTCCCTGAAAAAAAATGCTTTCGAATTTCTGTCTTTTATTAAACATCAATAACTGCTTACAACGAACCCGTAAGTCGGATATGCCTGATGATATCCCCTGATTTGATGAAAGTGCCGTTATGACAGCCGGTTACGTTACAAAATGTAATGGCGTCGTTAAAATCAAGCTCGGGTGTCAATCCGATTACCACCATATCGGCACCTTCCCTGCAATTGCAGTTTACAAGCTTTTTAAAAGCTGTGCCGCAGTGCGGGCAAGATAATTCATCCTTTATCCCTTCCTTCAACTCACCCGAAAGAACTTTTTTATCGAAATCACCTTCAATGGCCGAAATAACAAATTCTCCTTCCATCCCTTCGCGTTTGAAACCGATACGGAGGCCAGGAAAACCATTGATTTTATTTTTGGAATCGATAATGCTGCAACCATCCGGACAATAGGCATGATTGATAATGTATCTTACTTTGTCCTCCTCCTTGCGATTGGCAGCTTTCCTTTCGGTCAGGGGTATCAATAATCGTCCATCCTTATTATATTTCATGATCAAATGATTTGCCGGTTACATTGAAATTATCCCAAGTTATGAAATATTCTCAGGATTGTATCGGCTCAATGACAAATTACAGACTTCCCTTAAGGGAAATACTTATAATAAGAATTCTGAATTCTATGATGTCAGTGGAGTCAAATCAACTTGTCTCATTATCTTCCGCCTGTGGTCCAAGGGAAAATTTCAAAACGCTAAAACCTATGATTCCTGCAAGCGTGGAGGCAACAATAATGGCAAATTTCAAATTACTGATGAGGGCTTCATCCTCAAATGCAAGCAGGGTAATAAAAATTGACATGGTGAAGCCGATTCCGGCTATAAAGCCCGCGCCGATGATGTTTTTCCATTGAAGGTCCAATGGTAATCTGCATATTCCTAAGGCGACTCCCATAAAGGTAAATACAAAGATGCCTAACGGCTTGCCGATAACCAGTCCGGTTAATATCCCCAGGCTGGCTGGTTCTCCCAATCCTGAGAACCATGTATTACCAATGATGATGCTGGTATTTGCCGCGGCAAACAAGGGGAGAATGAAGTATGCAACAGGTTTATGCAAGAAATGTTGTAGCAGGTAAGAAGGTGATTTTTCTCCGGCTTTTTTAAAGGGAATTGCAAAGGCTAATAAAACCCCTGTAATTGTTGCATGAACTCCTGAATGAAGCATAAAATACCACATGGCAACACCCCCAATCAGGTAGGGGATTAAATTGTATACTTTTAACCGGTTCAACAGGATGAGAAAGCCGAAAATTCCCAATGCAATAAGCAAATTTGCAAAAGCAATAGAACCGGTATAAAAAACTGCAATAATCAGAATTGCACCCAGGTCGTCAATAACAGCCAGTGCAGTAAGGAATATCTTCAGCGATCCCGGGACACGTTTGCCCAACAGCGATAGAATTCCAATAGCAAAAGCAATATCGGTGGCGGTGGGAATTCCTATACCTGATAGCATAGGTGATCCATAATTAAACAACAAGTAAAACCCTGCAGGCACGAGCATGCCGCCTATTGCCCCGAAAATGGGCAATGTGGCATTTTTAATATCTGAAAGCTCTCCTTTGAGAATCTCACGCTCCAATTCCAGGCCAATCAACAAAAAGAAAATGGCCATCAGGCCGTCGTTGATCCAATGAGCTACGCTGTGATCTGCCAGTTTAAACTGCCAGATACGCATATATTCAGTCTGCCACTGCGAGTTTGCCAGCCAAATAGATGCAATGGTAACAAAAACCAGGATCAGGCCTCCTGTTTTTTCGCTTCTGAAGAATTCGTTATATAATCTGGTTAAAATCATTTATATCCTTATGTTGTTTGGCAACGGGTGATGGCAGCTGGTATTTATCATTTTCACATATTTTCAATTACTGAGCTATTTCAGAATTTCTGAATCTTAATATAATAATCCCAAAAGAAATCCAAAGTATTGTCTCAACAAAAATAGCTACAAAAATAGATGAATTTACCGTTTCCTTAATAAACTCATAACCTCCCATGAAGGACAATCCAAAAAGTGTAATCCCGGCAGCCATACAAATTATTTGTCTCGCTTTCGCAGGGTGTAGGTTTCTCGATGCAAACATCAAAACAGACATACCTAACATAAACATGGCTGCTCTTCGAGCAAGGACAGTTGCTGTTATTGAAGGCTGTAATCTCCATAGGCAACATGAATTCCTCCATAAATACCTCGGTCAAGCACGGTTCCGTGAGAGGCTAAGGGGTGAAACTCCCCTTTGCCTACTCGACTTATTTAATTAAGTCAATCAAGATTACTATACTTAGCAAAACAAAAATGAAGGTAATCATTCCTAACAAATAGGAAATAAGAGCTTTTACATAATTTGCAATTTTTCTTTTGTCAAAGAATTGTCCAATTGCATAAGTAGTATAAATAAATCCAACCAATACTTCTACTACAACTAATTTAGTATGAGTCAGGCCACGAATAATATCAAATGCTGAATAAATTAACATCCCAATACCCATTATAAAGCAAAGAAGTATTAAAACTTCGAAAAAATTAAAGGGATATTTTCTGAAAAATATTTTCAACCATAATCCAATAAAAAGCGCCATAATGATATTTGCGTAACCATAATTATCTTGTACCCATTTAAAAATCGTATTGTCTAAAGCATCTTTAGCACCATCTATGATTCCATCTTCGAAATGAAAAATCCTAATTACTATTGTATATATCAAAGAGCTAATTAAAACAAACATAATCGGTTTTACCAGGCGATTTCTGTCTTCAGAAATAAATACTCTTATACTTTCTCCCGGTCTTATCAGTAATTCTTTTATCGTGTAGAAAAATCCTTTTTGGAAATTTAATACACTTGCAATTTCAGTCACAATATACCGTCCAGTAATCCTTTCTACTTTTGATGGATGTCCGCAATCAGGACAATAAGTACTTTGAAATTCACAATTGCATTTTTTACATGTAATCATTGGTTCTTATCTTTTTGTCAATCATTTTTAGGTTTTGAACTTTATTGCAAACAGGCTTCTTAAATAACTGCTAACGTCAGTCTGCGCAGTGCGGATTCAAATCGCTAACTTGCCTGCCGGCCGTAACTGAGCGGAGGCGGGTCGTGTTACTGCATGCTTTATTAAAATGAGCTGCACTAAAACAGGCACAGCACCCCGCATTGCGTATGAGCACCGATTGTTGTAGAAAAAGTATCATGTTAAAATTGGTGTTTATACCAGGTTTAAAAAACAATCACAACCCCCAAGTTATAGTTGAGGTCAAGATCTAAATGTCGTCTGTCATTTGAAATGAAGCTTTGCCAATCATTATTACCGCTTAAATCATAAGTTTGGTAACGCATATTCATTGAAATGCCAATCCCAAAATTTTTCCAGGAGGGATCTCGCATTATATAATCTATCCCAAAACCTGACAATATTCCTACTGTATTTAAATAATCCTGAACGGAAACCAATACCACTCCCACGAAATAACTAGCAGATAGTTCGTTAGAATTTGCGAGCCTGGCACTTTTACACAAAGCAATTGACAAGGAAGAAAAGCCAATAAATTTATTGTTTAAATCAGCGTATGTAATTTCTCCATCTGTTGTTCGTATGAATGAATAATCGAATCTTGCCAATATTTGGAGATAATCAAGCCCCGGATGAATTCCAACACCCAGTCCCCAGTCTTTTCCAAAAGTGGCAGTGGTACGAAATCTGTCACTTACCCAATGACCTGGTCCTAAAGCAATGCGTAGCTTTATGTCTGGCATGGATAATTCAACTATTGTATCTGATTGTTGTTGATTAACAGAATCATGATTTCGGTCGTTTTCGGTTGAGAATGATAAATTTGATTTAATAATGATGCTAAAAACTAGCATTATTTTTAAGATTATTGGCCTTTTCTTCATATGCAAACAGTTTATTTATAGATTGATGGATGAGACTTATTTGGTGGTTAATTAGTGATCAACACAAGGATTCATCATATTTCTTAATATTAAAACGATCGGCGTTCATTTCATTTTATCCATGCGTTTATCTTTTATTTAAAATTTTATATGCCTGCTCAGCATGCCCATAACGTTCACCGGTATGCGCAGTTGCCGATTCATGGGCGCTTTCGTGTCGGGTTACCCACAAGATAAGCAATTGAACCTACATTAGCAAACCCTCGACCCGGCACCCGACCGGAGGGAGCTCATGAGTTCTGCCCAGATAATCGACCGAAGGAAGTTCATGAGGATTAGTCGAATAATTGCGTATGACCGGTTGTTGGCTACAGTTGTTTTTATTATCTTGTTTATGAAGTTTAGAAAAATCAAATTACTCCAATACCTAATTGGTTACTTAATTTAGCCAAATTTGACTTTGCAGAATCAATATTATCAGATTTTTGAATTGATATAATCTCTCTACCATTTGAATCATAAAGAATCAGCCTATAATCATTATTAGCAATATCAAGAGTCCGATTACTCCGACTATATGCTCGCCATACCTTATTTGATTTTTTAATGCCAATTTTCATGTCTGATTGAATATAAATCCACTGTCCAATTGGAAAAATACCGAATATATTATTCGAAAATCTCAGTCTCTTTTTTTCAAAATCTATCAACGTGCCTGTTGAAGTAAATCCGACGAATGCTCCTATCAGAACTAAAACCAATCCTTTTAATGAAAAAAAGGTTATAATCAATCCAGCAACAAATAGAAATATACCTGCTGAAGTTCCTACCGGACCAAATATCTTGTCAAGTTTATTTTTTGTTGTCATTTTTATCAGATTTATCTTGTTGTAAGCGGCACTTACAATTGTAGCCAACATTAGTGTAGACGAACTTTTGGGGGAAAGTTGGTCTGAATTAACTATATGGGGAGTTTGATTAATGGCTATTTGAGACTATTTTCATACTATCATAATGAAGTTCATCATTGAAGCATCAAAAGACAAGGCATCAGCATAGAAGTCATTGGCGTTAATGAATTTGCCAGAATATTGTTGTGTTCTTCTTTATAATACCTAATTGTGGTTAACAGAAATAGCTTTCATTTTTCGGATTCGGTATTTGAGGTTGAAAAATGCGTCTATAGAGTGGAAAAGGGTGGGGTATACGAAATTCATCCTGAGATAAGAGTTTATATGCCGTAATTCCATATTATGCGTGGTTTTACTAAGCCGCATTAATGCAGATGAATCCATCGCCTTATTGCACACTTCGTGCCCTTCAATCCCATTAAGAACTTACCTTTCAAAAAATGAGATAGAACGACTGTTGTGCTGATTTCTTTTCCTAAAAATAGTAATTACTTTCATTGTTCCTGCTTCTAAAGGACATTTTTTATCCGTTTTTATTGAACAGTTGCAATGATGCATGCTGCGGCATAGTGGCTTACAACAGGGGGGGATTACTCGCTGTGCTCGTGATCCCGTGCGACGATTCTGTATATGATAAAGATTGTATGAGGGATTACTCGCTCCGCTCGTGATCCCTTTTTATAGGTCCTGCAATAAAAAAAGCAATGCCGCGGCAGAGCCGCTTACATTTTTTGTTTGCTGCCCGGAGTTTAAGCCTGACGGCTTACTCCGTTCATCAAACAAAAAATGCCCCTTCGGGGGCATTGCTTTTTTTTAGTGATCCAGCTGGGATTCGAACCCAGGACCCCATCCTTAAAAGGGATGTGCTCTACCTACTGAGCTACTGGATCGGACGCCTTGCTACAGGCCTTCCTGGTTGATTTCCGGTCTGAAAACCGGCTCTTTTTAAAGAGTTGCAAATATAGTATCTAATTTTTAACCATGAAAATAATTCATAGAAATTTTTGTCAACTTATTGAATCACCAGCAAGTCAACATTTTGGGTAAAACATGGAACAATCCTGCTGTTTTTCCGTAAAATGGTTGATATTTTAACCGAAAAACCTGATAATATGAGCAAAATTTCTCATCTCAGATTCTTACTCCTAGTAGCTTTGGCCTTTGTTTCAGGAAATAAAATTCTGGCCCAGGTTGAGGAATTGGGAAATATGATCGCTGCCGGCGAGCAGGATGCCAAATTGCTGCTTCAGCCATACATCGCACCTGCTATTAACGGGTTCGGTGCAGCCCAGGCAGGAGGGTGGTATAATACTGCTGAACCTCATAAACTGGGAGGTTTCGACATAACCTTCACCGCCAACGTGGCCATGGCTCCTAAAAAGTATTCCACCTTTGTAATCAACAATGACGAGCTTTCGTTTCTGAAGCTTCAGGATCCTGCGCTGAATGAAACCCAGACTGTGGTGGGTGACAATATCGACGGCCCGCAACTGGTATATAATGTGCAGGATGATGAGGGTAATGTGATCTACACACAAAATGCTTTCACAATGCCACAGGGCCTTAACATGCGCTTTGTACCTTCGCCCATGATACAGGCCGGAATAGGATTGATCAAAGGCACTGAAGTGATGGTACGGTTTATGCCCAACATTACTATCGAAGGGAACGAACTGGGCCTTTGGGGTATAGGTGGTAAACACGACATCAAACAATGGATCCCCGGTTTGAAAAAAGTGCCGGTACTCAAAGTATCTGTGATGTATGGCTATACTAAACTCCATACTTTTATTGGTTTGAATGTATCGCCAGAAGATATCAATGCCGGAAGCCTTCCCGAAGAACAAGCCAATAACAACTGGGAGGACCAGTATATGAAACTTCGGGTGAAAAGCCATACTGCTAATCTTTTAATTGGTGCCGACCTGAAGGTGGTGAGCTTTTACGGTGGAATCGGTTTTGTATCGTCTAAATCAACGCTGAAAATGGAAGGCGATTTTCCTTATGTCGGGCTGAATACAGCATACGAACCCGTGGTGAAGACCATTACTGACCCTATTGACATGGAAATTGAAAACAAAGACGGCAGCTTTACCAAACCCAGGCTGAACCTGGGAGTCAGGTTTAAAATGGCCATTGTTACCCTGCACTTCGATTACAGCTGGGCTAATTACAGTGTGCTTACGGCGGGCCTGGGATTTTCGTTCAGGTAATAACAGAAAAGGTTGTGTATATAAAAAACACCCTTCAAGCGGTCCTCAGACCCTTGAAGGGTGATTTTTTTACTCCTGTGATACCTGGTTAATAATAAAACCCAAACTTGAAAATTGGGTTGGAGTAGGGTGAAAAATCATTCTGCGTAATATCCCATAAAACATAGATAGCCGCTTTAAACCTGCCGGCAATGGGTTGTATCAGACCTGCACCCAGCAACAGGTTGTCAATCCATATCCTGTCCCTGGTATAAAAAGTATAAGGTATTGTGCCGGGATCATAATACACGCGCTCAACATTCACCACCTCATTTTCGGCATGCAGGATAACAGCCCCAAGTCCGATGGCGCCGCCTTCTTCAGGCCCTTTCAAAACAGTAAATGAGGCCACAATTTTACCTCCATAGGTTGAAGTTTCAAAATTGAAATCCTTGTATTTTTCATATATGTATATGGGACCCAGACCTGCTGAGAACCTGTCGGTAAACCGGTAATTGATCTCGGGAGCAAGCTTGATGTAGGTAATTGTTCCGAAACTCAGTCCGATATCACCCCCTACAAAGATCCGTTGGCCAAAACTGCCTTTTTCCTTTTCCTGGGAAGGTTTCTGTATTCTTTCTTCAACCTGGGCGTTGAGGCTTATGAAACAGAATATCAGAGCAAATATCAATAAGAATTGTTTTTGAATCATACTTCTTTTCTATCTTTAGGTTGAAAACGGCGTAAAAATACGAATTCAAACTTTTATTTGCACATGGTAGTTATGATTACAGGAGCCAGCAGGGGAATTGGCTTTGAAACCGCCCGGTACTTTGCACGGCTTGATAATACTGAAATATTTGCCCTTTCACGCAACCAGGCCGGCCTGGGCCAGCTGGCTTCGGAATGTGCCGGCTTGAATAAATCATCCCAGGTGCATCCGTTGGTGTTTGATCTGGACCTTTTTACACGGGAACCCGATTCATTGATAAAAAGGCTGCCGGCCTCAATCGGGCATATTGACATCCTGATTAACAACGCAGGGGTTTTGGTTAATAAACCATTTCTGGAAACCGACCTGGATGAGATTCAAAAGTTATTTTATACCAATTGCATTGCTCCGGCATTGTTGATCAGGCATTTGATGCCTTATTTGGGTGGAAAATCAGTGTCACATGTAGTCAACATCAGCAGCATGGGTGGGTTTCAGGGTAGTATGAAATTTCCCGGGCTCGCTTATTACAGTGCCAGTAAGGCTGCTCTTGCCTGCCTGACAGAATGTTTAAGCGAAGAGTTCAAAGATTCAAAGATGGTTTTCAATTGCCTGGCTCTTGGGTCGGTGCAAACCGAAATGCTTGAAGAGGCTTTCCCGGGCTACAAAGCCCCATTACAACCTTCGGAAATGGCTGAATTCATAGGCCATTTTGCACGCACTGCGCACAAGCAAATGAGGGGGAAGATTATTCCGGTTTCGTTGAGTAACCCTTGATAGTAGATCTAAGATCTAAGATCCAAGAACCAAGAGCCAAGACATAAGAACCAAGAACCAAGACATAAGAACCAACAAATTTCTACTCGTAGCTTTTCATCAGTTCGTCTTTTTCGTCATCGCGACAATTCCAGCAGGGAAGTTTCACATTTACCATTGAGGTTTCGTCGTATTCCCGCGGCTTGATTTCTCCCTTAAGCACCATCAAACCATTCATGGCCAGCGCGTGCATTTCATCCTCGCCGGGGTAAATGACCACAGGAGCCATAAAAGCAACCATTTTTTTAATGAATTCCACCACCATGGGGTTATGTGAGATGCCCCCGGTAAGGATGATGGCATCAACTTCACCCTGCAACACAGCGCACATGGCTGCTATTTCCTTGCCAATCTGGTACGACATGGCATCCTGGATCAATCGGGCTTTGTCGTCGCCATCCTGGGCCATTAATTCAACTTCGTAGGCGCTGTTGGTATTCATGTAAGCCACATAGCCTCCGCCACCGGTGATCATGCGTTTGATTTCGTCGAGGGTGTATTCTCCGCTGAAACAAAGTTTTGCCAGAGCTCCTGAAGGAAGTGTTCCGGAGCGTTCCGGTGAAAAAGGTCCTTCGCCATCGAGAGCCTGGTTGACATCAATAACCTTGCCCTTACGGTGTGCGCCCACCGAAACACCACCACCCAGGTGGGCAATCACCAGATTCAGATCTTCGTATTTTCTGTTCATCAGGCGGGCATAAGCACGGGCAGTAGCCTTCTGATTCAGGGCGTGAAAAATAGAATACCTGTGGAACACCGGATGACCGGCAATGCGTGCCACATCCTGCAATTCGTCTACAACAACCGGATCGGCAATAAATGCCTTGCAGTTTGGCAGTGTCTGGGCAATGGAATAGGCAATGAGCCCGCCCAGATTACTGGCATGTTCGCCCATTACCCCCTCAAGCAAATCGTGCCTCAGCCTGTCGTTGATGTGATAAACTCCCGATTCAATCGGATGCACCAGGCCGCCACGACCAACAATAACCTCAACTATTTCAATATTGATATGGGAAGCTTTTAATTCCTTGAGGATGATTTCTTTCCGGAACTCGTACTGGTTGCTGATTCTTTCATAATTCGAAAGTTCCTGGGGATCATGCAGGATGCTTTTAAGAAACACCGGCTTGGCATTGTGGTAAACCGCAATTTTTGTGGAGGTGGATCCCGGGTTAATGGCTAGTATTTTGTGATTCATGACCTGAAGGTTAGCATAGTACTTCGGAATGGTTAAGTCATAGAAACGGCTAAAGCTATGGAAAGAAACTTGCTTTTATCCTGATCTGCCCGTGAAGTCAGAACCACAGGGACTTCTGCACCGGCAACAATGGCGGCACAAACGGCACCGCCCAGGAAATTAAGCGATTTATAGAGCACATTGCCGGTATTGAGATCGGGTGCAACCAGCACATCTGCATTGCCGGCCACTGCGGATACCAATCCTTTGTGCCGGGCAGCTTCTGATGACACCGCGTTATCCAGTGCCAGGGGCCCATCAATCTCGCAACCTTCTATTTGCCCACGTTTTTGCATTTGCGTGAGCATGGCAGCGTGAACGGTTGCCTCCATTTTTGGGTTGACCGTTTCCAGCGGTGCCAAAATGGCCACCAACGGATTGGCAATACCAATGCGATGGAGCGTCTTCACTGCATTTCTCACTATGGCAACCTTTTCATCGAAGTCGGGATTGATGTTCAATGCGGCATCAGTAATACACAGTATTTTATGATAATACGGCGATTCAAAAAAGGCCAGATGACTCAGCAAACCACCCTTAAGCAGGCCGTTCTCTTTATCCAAAATGGCTCTTACCAACTGGCCCGTGGGTACATTTCCCTTCATCAGAATATCAGCCTGTCCGTCTTTCACCATCTTAACAGCCTTTGTACAGGCAAGGCTTTTATCAGGCTCCTGAACCACTTCAAAACCGGATGTATCAATTCCTGCCTTAGCTGAGGCAGCAATGATTTCATCTTTGTCGCCAATCAGGATGGGTGTTATCAGCCCCTTGTCAGCCGCATCGCATACCGCTTTAAGAACATCTTCATCCTGCGCCACCGCAACAGCAAGCTTCCGGTTGCCCTTTTTCAGGGCAGCATCCAGAATATTGTTGAGTGATTGAATTGACATGAAGCAGGGGTTATTTTATCAGCTGCGAAACAATCTTTTCGGTATCTTCAGCAATAACAAGTTCTTCATTGGTGGGTACAACCATAACCTTTACCCTGGAATTTTCGGTGCTGATGACGGCTTCTTTTGACCGCAGGCCGTTGTTTTTCTTCAGATCAAGTTCGATTCCAAGAAATTCCATGTCCTTACAGATGTCTTCCCTCGATTCAGGGCCGTTTTCACCAATTCCACCGGCAAATACCACAATATCAACACCTCCCATGGCAGCTGCATAAGCGCCCAGGTATTTTTTCACACGGTAATGGTACATGTCCAAACCTAAAATTGCCCGTTCATTCTTGTCTTTCATAGCAGCGTCTTCAATTTCACGCATATCAGACGAAATGCCCGTTATTCCAAGCATCCCGCTTTGCTTATTCACCAGGGTTCCAATCTGCGATATGCCGATTTCTTCTTTGTCCATGATGTAGGTAAGTACCCCTATATCGAGGTCACCGGCACGCGTTCCCATGATCAAACCTTCAACCGGTGTGAAACCCATGGATGTATCGATGGATTTACCATATTTTACAGCGGCCATGGAAGCACCATTTCCCAGATGCACCGTAATGATGCGTTGTTTTTTGATATCCACGTTCAGAATCTCGCAGGCACGTTTACTGATATAATAATGACTGGTACCATGGTACCCGTATTTTCGTATACCGTACTTTTTGTAAAGAGAGTAGGGAATTGCATACATGAATGCCTTTGAGGGAAGGGTTTGATGAAAAGCTGTATCAAAAACACCTACCTGGGGCTTGCCCGGCATGAGCATTTTTATAGCATAAACACCTTTCAGGTTGGCCGGGTTGTGCAGGGGTGCCAGGTCAGTGTATTTCTCCACAGCAGCCTGAACTTCATCGGTGATCAGAACGCTTGAGTTGAACTTTTCGCCACCGTTAACAACACGGTGACCAACCGCATCAATTTCATCAAGATTTATGATGCATCCGTGCTTTTTACTTGTAATAATTCCAAGGATGTACTCAATACCAATCTGATGATCGAGGATTTCGCCTTCAAAACGAACTTTTTCACCGTTACTTTTTTCCAGTTTGATGAACGAACCCTTCATACCTACCTTCTCGGCAATGCCCTTCGTCAGAATTTCCTTCTTTTCCATATTGAATAACTGGAACTTGATGGACGAGCTGCCGCAATTTAAAACCAATATCTTCATGTTGATAAAATATTATCTGTATTACAATTATAGTTAATAGGTCAAGGACTTAACTTGATTTTTTTCCTGCTTCATCATATGTATAAAAGCCCACGCCAGTGGAAAGACCATACTGATGTGCCCTTACATGCCGTTTTAAAACAGGTGAAGCTTTATACTTTATGCCTCCGAATTCTCCATAGAGGTTGTCCATCCATCTTTCCACCTTATCAAGGCCAACTTTATCGGCAAGTTCGAAGGGACCCAGTGTAAGTCCAAGACCAATTCTCATGGTATTATCAATGTCGGCTACGGAGCCAACGCCTTCCATAAGCAGCTCACAGGCTTCGTTAACCAGGTTAACAAACATCCTGATACTGATCATGCCGGGAGATTCCTGCACATTCACCATTACTTTCCCGATCATGTGGATGAACTTGCATACCTTGTCAAAAGTTTCTTCGGAAGTATACAGGCTTCTGACTACCTCAACCATTTTAGCACCGGGAACATTGGAAAGGAAGTGAAGACTCACGCATCTGTCCTTGTATTCCAGATCGGATGCCAATTCCGTTATAGTAATGGTAGTGGAATTAGTGGCGATAATGGTTTCACGCGACACATATTTTTCGATATTCTTAAAGACCTCTTTACGGCAGGTGATGCGCTGGTCGCGACTTTTGGAGCGGATGGCTTCAATTACCAGGTCGCAACTCCGGAGGTGATCATAACCAACATAACCGTTGATCCGGGCCAGGATGGCCCTTTTCTCACCGGGCGTCATTCCCCAGCGGTTGATCATGTTTTCCAGTTCCTGTTCAATATTGGTTAAGGCAGCCTGCACCCGCTCTTCCGACAGCTCGATAAAAATAACTTCCAACTCTTTCTGGCTGATCAGCAGGGCAATATTCTGTCCTACCGACCCGCAACCAACTAGTCCCACTTTCGAGAACAGCGTACGCGATGCTGATTTCTGACTTAATCCGTAATTCTCAATTGACTCAACAATGACTTCAGCCATAATTAACTTTTTGCTTTATAGTTTATAAATTATTTCGTATCAATAGCCTGGTTTGCTGTAATTGCAATCAGGTCAACAATATCGTTAACCGAACAACCTCTTGAAAGGTCGTTAATGGGAGCTGCCATTCCCTGCAACACGGGTCCGATTGCTTCAGCATGACCAAGCCTTTGAACCAGCTTGTAGGCAATGTTTCCGCATTCGAGATTGGGAAATATCAGTACGTTGGCTTTGCCTGCGATGGGACTACCCGGAGCTTTCTTCAAGCCTATTGATTCCACAATGGCTGCATCAGCCTGCAACTCACCGTCGATTTTCAGAGACGGGTTCATTTCCCGGGCAATTTTTGTAGCACTGACTACTTTATCAACCAGCTCGTGGCAGGCACTTCCCTTGGTTGAAAAGCTCAGCATGGCAATCCGGGGTTCAATTTTAGCAATTGCACGGGTAGTTTTGGCAGTTGCAACAGCAATTTCGGCCAGTTCCTTATCGGTGGGATTGGGATGCACAGCACAGTCGGCAAAAACAATCAAACCGTTATCGCCATATTGTTTGTCCTTTACAAACATCAGGAAAGCGCCGGAAACAACGCTGATACCAGGAAGTGTTTTTACATATTGGAAGGCCGGCCTGAGCACATCACCGGTGGCATTATCGGCACCGGCAACCTCTCCGTCTGCATCACCATATTTGATCATTACTGTGGCAAAATAAAGCGGGTTTTTGAGGAGCTTCAATGCTTCATCCTTTGTGAGGCCTTTCGATTTCCGCAACTCAACCATCATATCGGCATAGACCTCGGTTTTTTCATAATGATCAGGGTCAATTATCGTTGCCTGGTCAATATTCCTGAGCCCAAACTCTTTTGCATGGGCACCAATTTCATCCTTTGACCCGATGAGGATGATGTCTGCCGTACCATCAGCAAGAACATAATCGGCCGCTTTTAATGTACGTTCTTCATAACTTTCGGGCAGCACGATACGCTGCTTGCTCTTCCGCGCATTTTCCTTGATTAATTCAATCAGATTCATTGTAAACCAAATATTTAATGGTGATTTGTATAATTAAAATTAGCAAAAAAAACAAACTTTTTGCAAAGGAACTATATTTTACGGGATCATAGAGAATACGGGTACAAATTATCTCAATTTTTTTTAGCAGGCAGTGATAAATGTCAATAAGTAGATTTTTGTTACCGTGCACATTGTTCATGATAATCATTAGTTTTGCAGGATTAATATTTCAAAAGTATTGAATGGTTATGAAGACGAATGAGGATAACAGACCGCTGGAACTCCTGAAGCGGGAAATTCATGGTGATTTGTTCACAGATATGACCAACCGGATGCTTTATGCTACCGATGCCTCGGCATACCGGGAAGTTCCCAGGGCTGTTGCCAGGCCTGCAGATGAAGAAGACATTCTGAAACTCATCAGGTATGCCGGGGAAAACAACACCACATTGATCCCAAGAACTGCAGGTACATCATTGGCAGGGCAGGTAGTAGGAAACGGGATTGTTGTGGATGTATCGAAGTACTTTACCCGGATCATCGAAATCAATGAAAAGGAGAATTACGTGCGTTTGCAGCCGGGTGTTGTTTTGGATGAGTTGAACCTGCAACTGGCAAAAAAGGGGTTGTTCTTCGGACCTGAAACATCCACTTCAAACCGGTGTATGATTGGCGGAATGGTAGGTAACAATGCCTGCGGAGCTCATTCTCTTATTTATGGAAGCACACGCGATCACCTGCTTTCGGTTAAAGCTATCCTGAGTAACGGTGAGCAGGTTGTTTTTGAATCACTGGATGATGCTGGTTTTACAGCCAAGCTTGAGGGTGATGGTTTGGAAAATAAAATATACAGGAACATACATGATATCCTGAATTCTCAAGCCAATAGGGAAGAGATTACCAGGGAATTTCCAGATCCCGAGGTAAAACGAAGAAATACAGGTTACGCGCTGGATTTGCTTTTGCAATGCAGTCCGTTTACCCCCAATGGCATACCGTTTAATTTTTCTAAGCTTATTGCGGGTTCTGAGGGTACACTTGCTTTCATTACCGAAATCAAACTAAATGTGGTTCCCTTGCCACCCAAGGCAAAAGGGCTCATCTGCGTTCATTTCAACACACTTGAAGAAGCCCTGCTGGCAAACCTCATCTGCCTGAAACACAATCCGGGTGCTGTGGAACTCATGGACAATACCATTTTGGAATGTACGAAATCAAATATTTCGCAGCGGAAAAACAGGTTCTTTGTTCAGGGCGATCCGGGAGCCATACTGATTGTTGAGTTTGCAAGGCCCTCACTGGATGAGATCAAAGAGATCAAGGAAAACCTTGAAAAAGACCTGAGAAATGCCGGTTTAGGGTATCATTTCCCGCTGGTTACTGGTGCCGACATCAATAAGGTTTGGGCTTTACGCAAATCGGGGTTGGGAGTTCTTTCCAACATTCCTGGCGATGCCAAGCCGGTATCGCTGGTTGAGGACACTGCAGTGCGGCCCGACTCGCTTCCGGGCTATATCAGTGACATCAAGGAGTTGCTGGCCAAATACGGATTGAGCTGCGTTTTTCATGCCCACGTGGCAACCGGCGAATTGCACATGAGGCCGGTGATCAACCTGAAAGATCCCGAAGGTGTTGTACTTTTCAGGAAGGTAGCCTCTGAGGTTGCTCAGCTGGTTAAGAAATACAGGGGATCATTAAGCGGTGAACATGGCGACGGGCGTCTAAGAGGTGAGTTCATACCCGTCATCGTAGGCAATACCAATTATGAACTGATGCGCCGGGTTAAAAACACCTGGGATCAGCAGGGAATTTTCAACAAGGGCAAGATCACCGATACTCCCAAAATGGATACCTTCCTGCGTACGCAATGGAAAGAAGGTGAAAGAACGCTCGATACCGTGTTTGACCATTCCTCCACCCGGGGTTTGCTGAGACATATTGAACAATGCAACGGCTCAGGCGATTGTCGCAAATCGGTTCTGATGGGCGGAACCATGTGTCCTACCTTCATGGCCACCCGCGATGAAAACATGACCACGCGTGCCCGGGCAAATGCATTGCGCGAATACATGCTCAATGCATCCAACGGAAAATCAATGTCGATTGAGGCGGTATATGATATTCTGGACCTTTGCCTGGCTTGTAAGGGATGCAAATCAGAATGTCCGTCCAACGTTGACATGGCCAAACTTAAAGCTGAGTTTTTACAGCATTATTACGACAAGAAGGGTGTTTCATTGCTTGCCTGGATGGTGGCCCACATTGCACGAATTCATAAAATAAACGCACATTTTCCCTGGCTCTATAACACCCTGATGAAAAACCGGCTGATGGCCTCAGTGGTAAAAAGCACGTTGGGATTTGCCAGCCAGCGGACGCTGCCGCTTTTGTCAGCCAACAGCTTTGAAAAATGGCTGATGCGGAATAATTACATGTCTGCAGCCACTCACGATGAAAATTCCGATCGGCCAGTTGTTCAGTTGTTCCTGGATGAATTCACCAATTACCTGGATGCCGAAATTGGTATTGCTGCAGTGAAGTTGCTGACCAGGCTCGGGTACCAGGTAAGGATCAATCCCTCAAAAGAAAGTGCCCGAACCTTCATATCAAAAGGTTTGCTGCACAAAGCCAGAAAAGTGGCCAATTATAATGTGAAGCTTTTCAGCCGGCTGGTCGACCAACAGCATGTTCTGGTGGGTATTGAGCCTTCAGCCATACTGGCATTCAGAGATGAATACCCGGAACTGGTAAGCAGTGAGTTGAAACAGGATGCCTTGCACATTGCAAAGCATTGCATGACGATCGACGAATTCATTTCCGCTGAGTATGAGGCTGGCCGGATTGACAGAAAACTGTTCACCGGTGAAAAAGCAATGATCAAAATGCATGGCCATTGCCAGCAAAAAGCTGTTGCATCAACTGCCTCAATAATAACCATGTTGACCATACCTGAAAATTACACTGTCGAAGAGATCAAATCGGGATGTTGCGGCATGGCCGGTGTTTATGGCTATGAAAAGAAACACTATGAATTGTCGATGAAAATTGGCGAATTGGTTCTTTTCCCGGCTGTCAGAGATTCAGAACCGGGTGCCATTATTTGTGCTTCAGGCAACAGTTGCCGGCAGCAGATCCTCGACGGTACCGGTGTGGTTGCCCTGCATCCTGCAGAAATACTCTATAATGCACTGGTTAAGTGACAAGTGACCAGTTCACACTTCGATCATTTTGTGCTTGATGGCATAAATAACCAGGCTGGCGGCGTTACTCGTGTCGGTTTTTGTGAGCAGGCTTGCCCTGTGATGATCAACCGTGCGCTTGCTGATGAAAAGCTTATCGGCTATTTCCTGGTTTGATAGTCCCTTGCATATCAGTTGCAATACCTCAAGCTCACGATCAGAAAGCACTACCGGTGCATCTACCTGCACGGTTTTGGTTTTAAACCGGTCAACAAGCCTGTATAGTATTTCTTCGGTGAAATAGTTATTTCCCTGGGCCACGGTAAGGATGGCTTTTTTAACTTCGGAAAATTCGGAGTTCTTCAACAGGAAACCACATACTCCTGCATCTACCATTTTTTGGAAGTATTCCTCATCACCATACATGGACAGCGCCATGATCTTCAGGTCGGGATTCATCTCCAGTGCCCTGGATGTTGCTTCTATTCCGTTTACTTTGGGCATTTCAATATCCATCAGCACCAGGTCGGGATTGCATGCTTTGATCATATTAAGAAAAACCTCACCATCGGAGGCTTCCCACACTTCGCCAACCTCTTCCAGGTTTGAAAGAAGAAATTTCAACCCTTCCCTGAAGAGTTTATGATCATCAACAATAAGAATATTAAGCTTTCCCATGAGGTGCTATTTTAGGTTTTGTGGTCAGCACAATACTTGTCATCATTCCTTTAGGCAGGATTCTTTTCAGGCTGATTTCTCCATCAAGCGCTTTTAAACGTGAATGCATGTTGGATATGCCCATACCTTCGATATTGCCCGGATCATCCGCGTCAAAACCGATTCCGTCGTCAAAATACTGGATAATCAGTTTGTTTTCATTGAAGTGAATCAGCAGCGATATGTTGGAGGCTGATGCATGTTTAACCGTATTCTGAAAAAGTTCACAAACAATACGGTAGAGATTGGTTTCAACCTGGTTCTCAAATCTCAGGTTTTCAATATTATGGCTAAAGGAAACTTCAATTTTACCAAGCCGGTTGATGTTTTCGATAAAGGAATTCACGGCACTGGCCAGGCCAAAACTCTCGAGAATGTGCGGACTCAGGCTGTTGGAAGTGTATTTGAGTGAATTGATGGATTCATTGATCAGGTTGCTGATGTTTTCAATAACCGTGAGGTTGAACCCGGCAATCTGGGTTTTGTCAATGGCAGAAACCGACATTTTGATATTTGATAAAAGCGGGCCGATACCGTCATGCAGGTCTTTTGCGAATTGTCTTCTTTCCTTTTCCTCGGTGCGCATGATGGCGTGCAATACCTTGTTTTCCGATTCTTTTCTGTAATCGTCAATTCTTTTGAGGAATTTGAACAACCGCCTTATAAATATTACACCGGCAAGAAGCAAAACAGCAATCAAAATTTTGAGCAGCCTGTCGATCAGGAAAATTTCCGATTGCATTTCCTTATAGTATATGGGAACAAGGTCCAGGATGTTCCTTATGGCAATCAGCAGAAAGGCAAGTGAAATGAGAATCCAGCTGATGTTGAACTTGGTCTGACGGGTCAGACTCAAAGCGTAGAATGCAGCCAGGAATTGGAATACTATGGAAATGATTAAAGCTGTTTTCATCAAGGTCACCCTGAAAGTGATGACTGCAAAAGTAGTTAATTTTATCAGGGTAAAAAGCGGTGGCATTTTAAAGAAACCAGTTTGGAAATTATTCCGGCCCCTCTAAAGATCGTTGAAATAATAGCTTGCAATTTGTCAGATAATCACTTAAATTTGAATTTAATCAGTAATACATGAACCATGCCTGAAGAAAAGCCTTATACTCTTCAATTTAACCACGGTACTCAGTATCTTACCGCAATTGTATCTGGTGAAAAGGATTCGTTGGATGTATCGTTGATGTTCTGGAAAGAAATTTTTGATGAATGTGAATCCAGGGATTATAAGCGGGTATTGATATCAGAGAACTTCAGGAACGACATTTCTGCTATTGACATGTATATTCTTGGCGAGAAGTTATGCGAAATGGCTCCCAAAGATATTTGTGTAGCTTTTGTGGATGATCAGTTGCAGCAACTTGAAATGAACCGGTTTACCGAAACGGTTGTTTATAACAGGGGAGGCAAGGGCAAGGCTTTTGCCAATAAGGAAGAGGCTGAGAAATGGCTCCTTGAACAGGAATGAAGGCTCCCCAATAAACCACAATTTTAGTATTTTTATAAAACACACGCATTCAATAAGTTCATCCATTGAATTTTTGAATGGCACAAATATTGATACCAGGAAGGATAGGTAGTTTAACTTTTCGGGAGAAATGACGTATATACTATCAAATCCTGGAGAAACACAGATAAACACCAGATTATCCAATATTTATAAATAAATATGAGCGACCAAAACATGAAGTACAAGATTCTGCAACCGGTTTTTAGTATTATTTTTTTTACGGCAATTTTTGGTTCTGTTAATGGATACGGGCAGGAACAAAGCACTTCTAGGATGTTTACAGCAGAATTGAATGTGAAGTTTGATGGTATGGAAATTAAAAAACTGGAAAGAGCTGCAAAAATGCTGACGGACGCAGAAGCCATGCTTCAGAGCGCTACCAGTCAGTATGATGCGCTTACCGATTTGCAAAAGAAGGAGCGCATTTCATCCGAATATAATGCAGCCATGAAGCTGTTGCTGGCAAGCAGCAAAACCGCCAAGGAAGCCAACGCCATTGTATTTTATGTATTCAAATTAAAGAATGAAAGTTTTTGGACCAAGATGAACCGAACCAGGCACCGGGCTGCCGGAATGGAGAAAGCCAGGTACTACCAGGGAACAGCACTGAAAAGCTACAACCGTTCGCTAATCCGAAGACAACAGGCTGAAGACGCCGACCGGTTTGATTATGCGCTTGCCATTATGAAGGATGCCTTGGGGTATGAAAAGCTGGCTGTGCGCGATCAGGGAAGGTCACTGCAAATATGTACCGATTACCCTGTAGAATATAATTACGGATGGGAAGATGACCTTTCACTCGAGGAAGTGGTAAAAATAATGAAGGATCCGAATGTTCATGAGCCTCCCAAAGATATTTTTGCCACGGTTGACAAGGAAACCCTTGTGGATTCCTCCCTGTTCAAAGAAGTCATCTTCAAGGTTCAGATTGCAGCGCATACCATGCCATTAAGCGAGGAATACCTGAACCTGATATACAAAGACAAAATTCCCATTGACATGATTTACGAAGAAAACTGGTATAAATACTCAATCGGGCGTTACAAGACTTTTGAAGAAGCTGAAGCTACCCTGATTGAAACCAATATTAAGAAAGCCTTTGTAGTAGCTTATTCTGAAGGTAAGAAGATGAGTACCCGCGATGCCATTGAATTAATAGAAAAAAGAAAAGCAGCAAAGGAATAAGTTGCATGTCAGGTTAATGCTCTTCCTGCTCCCGGTGTTTGGTAGAAAGCATACCGCATGCAGCAAGAATGTCGAGTCCGCGTGATGCCCTGATGGTAGTTAGTATCCCCTTTTCATTGAGCCTTTGTTTGAACCACTGAATGGTTTCTTCATCAGAACTTTCATAGGGCACTCCGGGAACAGGATGAAACCGGATCAGGTTAATTCTGCACCGAAGTCCGTTCAGCAGCCTGGTAAGCCCGTTTACATGCCGCGCGGTGTCATTGAAATCTTTGAACATTATATATTCAAAGGAAATCCTGCGTTGTCTTTCAATACTACTCTTCCTGAGTACTTCAACAACCCGTTTGATGGGGAAAACCTTTTCAGAAGGCATTAATTGCAGCCGTTCATCTTCAAAAGGGGTATGCAGGCTAACAGCTATATGACAACGGCTTTTACTGATAATTTGCTCCAAGCCGGGTATTACACCAATTGTGGAAACTGTAATGCGCGATGGGCTGATGCCAAATCCATAGGGTGAAGTCATGATTTCCAGGCACTTGAGCAAATTTCCGGTATTGGCAAGCGGTTCGCCCATGCCCATAAACACGTAATTGGTCAGGCTGTCCCTCTCCGGAAGTGATAGGATTTGGTTCAGAATTTCTCCTGCTGACAGATTGCCATGAAACCCCTGCTTACCGGTCATGCAAAAAACACAACCCATTTGACAGCCCACCTGGGTTGATATGCAAAGCGTTGATCGATCGTTTTCAGGAATATATACAGCCTCAACAAACCGTTCGCCCTTAACCCTGAACAGGTACTTCCTGGTGCCGTCGGAGGAAGCCTGTACTTTTTCAGGAGCTGACAAGCCGATGGTGTAAGATTCATTCAGCTTAGCTCTTGCTACTTTGGATAGATTGGTCATTTCATCCAAAGAGGCAATCTTCTTTGCATAAAGCCATTCTGCAATTTGTTTTGACGTGTACACAGGCAATTCACATGCGCTCACCAGGGCAACAATTTCATCAAGGGTACTACCAATCAAATCCTCTTTTTCGGGCATTCACTAAAAATGTTAGTATTTGACCATTCTCGAAATAAACAGCCGGCTGCCGGTATTTATATTAACAAGATACATACCCGGTTCCAGGAAGGAAACGTCGAGGTGTATTGCTCCGTTAACAACAGCTACACTTCGGGAGTATACCTGCTGACCGGAGACGCCGTAAACAGAAATTTCCACGTCAGAATTCGAAAGCTCTTCTCCCTTAATCATTACATAGTCGCTGGCAGGTTGTGGATAAATCTCCAGGTTTTCGGATCCGGATTTCAAGATGCCGGTTGTAAGGTCAATAATACTAATATTAAAATCATCAGTAGCTCCGCAAAAACTTCCGTCAACCTGGATCCAGTATGTTTTTCCTGCTGTAACCGGCTGCGATTTAATCAGCGGCCTGTAATCAGAATCAGAACGGTCATCGTTGGCAGCCATCAGGGTATAGTCGTTGTTATACAATGCTTCAGGTGATTCGGCATCATACAGTGCTATTTGATTGTCGTATCCGGTTGATGAAATGCTGATTTTCCCTGTAATTTCGGGCACAAATGTAAACCACACGCTGTTTTGCAAAATTCCGGTTCCGTTCATACATTCATCGCACCACGACAACTGTGAGGTGCAGGAGGTGTATGGAGGAACAGGCTCTCCCTCTTCAGTAGTGGCACAAATGTTGGTAAAATAATCACTTCTCCCAAGATACAGTTGAACTGCATTGCTGATGTCATCATTTACCGGTTTCAGGATTAACATCTGGAACTGATCATTTCCTGTACAGGTGCCTTTTGTTCCGGAGGCAGTAACGTGAACATAATAATTGCCAGTGGCCTTATAACCGTTTTTTTTGTGCACATATACTGTATCACCGGAATTACTGCTCAAATCCAGCATTTCCTCAGCGCCTGATGTCAATTCCCAGTTGTATACATCCCCGCCGTTTCCAACCAGCATGATCGAGTCAAAATCACAGTCGCACATTTCTTCAGGTGCCCTGGAACTGATGCTTACAGCAATTTCGTTACCCGCTTTAATTGTTTTTGATTCCGTTGATTTGAGCATTCCTCCAACTGAAAGTTCCAGGTTTGCTGTATAA
The DNA here is from genome assembly GCA_046481675.1 of Bacteroidales bacterium. Classification (GTDB taxonomy): domain Bacteria; phylum Bacteroidota; class Bacteroidia; order Bacteroidales; family UBA10428; genus UBA5072. The sequence continues at coordinate 34,152 of JAWOJJ010000130.1, forward strand.
TAGGTGTTGTCATGAAATTCAACAACCGGGTTGGCTGAAGTATCTGAAGTGCCTTCAACAAAAGAAAATGTGGCCGGAGTAAAGTTCCATTTTCTGCTGTAAGGTCCAAAAACAGAATAGTCTTTGAATTGCACCGGAGTATTGATGCAAACCAGATCCGCTTCCGAAGTGAAAAATGCATCCGGAGAATTATTAACCGGACTGTAGCCGCTCAATTCCATTAACCCTGTTGAGTCAGGATCGATGAAACTGCGTAATGACGGATAGGTTATGCTTTTGGCTTTATAGGAAGAACTCAGTTTGCCGAAAAACTTGAAATCTTCATCACCACCGTGCAATTGTCCGATGACCTGGTTAAGCTTGTTAAATAGCGGTCCGCCTGAGGAACCACCAACTGATTTTCCCAGATCGAAGGAAACCACCCAATGGCTGCCAATGGGAGATGCTGATTTATCATCCCAGGTGATTTCAACAGGGTTTGAGAAGATGCTGTCGTAATCAATTGATATCTTTTTGGTTTGCCGGTATGGAACATGAACACTGGTTACGTTTATGTCGGCAGAGTCATAAACATTCCATCCGGCATAATAGGGTTGGTATGAAACAGGTGGGCTGTCCAATAGCTTGAGCAATGTAAAATCTGAAGACTTACCGGTTGTGAGCAATGCAGCTCCGCCGGTAAGTGTTTTGTAGTCGGCGGTATCCCCGTTGCAGCCTTCTATCTCGTAATTGAAATAGGTAACCAGGCTGGCCGCTTCAGCAGTGGCACTGATGCAATGATTGGCAGTCAGAAAATAGGGCGTTTCATCCTGCTTAACATTGTTGATCAGTGCACCGGTGCAGTATGACTGATAACCATCCGACCTGAAAACCATCCGGCATACCGCGTGTTTTATCAGTTGGGCATCTTTACCAACCGCACAGTTGATGTTGATGAATTCAGAAGCCGCACTTTCTGCCTGAAATGGATCTTCATAGCCCTGTCCCAGGGAACCAATAACCAATTGGCCTTCGTATTCCGGGTTGTCAGGTTCAAAATATTCAAGAATTGCGTGATTGCCCCTGAAATCGGCAACCACAAACCGGGAATCATCACGCATGTTGCGCCTGGTAAAAGCACCTGCAATACGCGTCATCTCCTCATTGTACAGGAATAATTGAGCTCCTTCAGGCACTTTAAACCTGTCAAAAGTAACCTGCAGTGATAGCGCATTCTCGTTGCGGATCTTCAGCCTCCATATCCTGCCTTTTCCGCTGATTACGTCAACTTTTGCAACGGCTTTCAGGTCAACTATTGTATCCTTGTAAATTCCAAAACGGCAGGGCAGGTTATTTTGAACTGCTTCGTTCCGGAGTCTCTCAATATCCAGTTTTTCTAAACTGACCACGGGAACCGGTGCGGTACTTTTCAAACTTAAAAGCGATATGGAATGAGGCATACCGCCTTCGGAAATCTGAGCATCCAGATCAACCGTAAATAGCACAAAGGCCATGAATAATAATCCGATCCGCAACATGTTGTGAAAAATGAAATGGTTAACTTCTAATATAATTTCTGAAAAAACCCCGAATGATTTTACCCTGCAAAAATAACAAATGCTTTCAACTATTAACTCCTTTGGTTGTTATTAATAGAAAGCTCCGAAAAGAACAATTGAAAACCATTATTATGAAACAGCTTGTTTTTTTATTGATACTTCTCATGAAAATATTGACAGTGAACGGACAGCAAACCACAAACAACAAAGAAATGGACAAAGTGATTAAAAGCGAAGCCGAATGGGAAAAAAAACTGACTCCTGAACAGTACAATATCTGCCGCTTAAAAGCTACGGAGCTGCCGGGCAGTGGAAAATACTACAATTTTTATCAGAAGGGGCATTACCAATGTGTGGCTTGTGGAAACCATTTGTTTGATTCGGTTACAAAGTATGATTCTGGGAGCGGATGGCCTAGTTTTTATGATGCTCACAGCCAAAAGAACATCCAGCTGCAAACTGATAAAAGCCTTGGTATGATGCGTACCGAAGTAGTCTGCGCCCGGTGCGGGTCGCACCTGGGGCATGTTTTTGATGATGGACCGAAACCCTCTGGCCTCAGGTATTGTATTAATTCACTTGCTCTTGAATTTGTAGCCGATGAAAAAAAAGACCGGTAGGGCATATTTCTCATCTGGTATTTTTTTTCTACATTGCCGGTTCAATAGCTGAACTATGAATTCAAGCATTACACGCGGTTTTGCAAGCGACAACAATGCCGGCATTCATCCTGTCTTGCTTGAGGCAATACAACAAGCCAATGCAGGGCATGTTGTAGCCTATGGTGATGACATTTACACCCGGAATGCCGAAAAAGCTTTCAGAAAATATTTCGGTGAAGGTATAGATGTTTATTTTGTGCTTACCGGTACGGGAGCCAATGTATTAAGCCTGGCTTCGCTTACCAAATCGATAAATTCGGTGATTTGTGCATCAACTTCACACATAAACGTGGATGAATGTGGTGCACCTGAGAAGTTTTGCAACTGCAAGCTGCTTACTGTTGAAACACCCAATGGGAAACTTACTCCTGATGCGGTGAAACAACACCTGCATGGTTTCGGATTTGAACATCATGCGCAACCCGGTGTGATCTCCATCAGCCAGTCGACCGAAATGGGTACGGTTTACACACCTGAAGAAATAAAGACTTTATCGAGCCTGGCAAAGGAATACGGGCTGTACCTGCATGCCGACGGGGCCCGAATTGCCAATGCGGCAGTAAGCCTGGACATCGGATTCAAAGAATTCACCGCTGAGGCCGGCGTGGATGTGCTGTCATTTGGAGGCACCAAAAACGGGATGATGTTTGGTGAGGCAGTTGTATTTTTCAACAGTGAACTTGCAAAGGATTTCAGGTACTACCGCAAGCAAAGCACCCAGCTTCTTTCAAAAATGCGATACATTGGAGCGCAGTTTACTGCTTACCTCGAAAGTAACATCTGGTATGTGAATGCACGGCATGCCAACAATATGGCACAATTGCTGTACGAGCGCGTAAGGGATTTGACCGGTGTGCAGGTCACCCAAAAAGTACAGTCGAATGCCGTATTCGCTATTGTCCCCGAAAGAATTATCAAACCATTGATGGAGCAGTACTTTTTTTATATGTGGGATGAAAGCCGGAATGAAGTCAGGTGGATGACCTCGTTTGATACTACCGAAGAAGATATTGAGAATTTCACATCGTTGCTGAAGGACCTTTTAAACCAATAGCAATCCTCAACTGTTGAAGAAAAGCGAGCTGTCGCCATAGCTCAGAAACCTGAACCCGTTTTCAAGTGCATAGGAATAGGTTTCTTTCCATGATTCACCTATGAACGCTGCAATAAGCAGCAAGAGCGTGCTGCGGGGCTGATGAAAGTTGGTTATCAGCGTATCTGAAACCCTGAACCGGTATCCGGGTAAAATCATCAGACTTGTGGAAACAATTAATTCCTCAGCTTGCTGCCTGTTGAACCATGCAGCAAATGCTTCAAATGATTCCTTAAGCGTATAAGAACCATCGAGCTGGTATGCCTCCCATTGATCAAGCTTCAGGTCTGCAGGATCCGGGTTGCCTGTTTTAATGATTTTTACTCCCAGCCAGTACAAACTTTCAAGTGTACGCACTGTTGTGGTTCCAACACAGGTAACGCGCCCGGGAAGGTTTGAAAGAACGTTCAACAGTTTCGAATGAACCACAATGTCTTCGCTGTGCATCCGGTGTTCCGTAATTCTGTCTGTTTTAACGGGCTGAAAGGTACCTGCACCCACATGCAAGGTGATTTCATGGCAGGTGATTTCTTTTTGCTGCAGTGTGTCGAAAACCCTGTCGGTAAAATGAAGTCCGGCTGTTGGTGCAGCTACAGACCCGTCAAACCTGGAATAGATGGTCTGGTATCTAAACCTGTCCAGCTCGGTTGCCTCTCTTTTAATGTAGGGCGGAAGGGGAGTCTTTCCCGCGCAATCGATAATTTCAGCAAAAGTTACACCGGGTTCATTCCAGGTAAACAGTACTTTTACGATATTACCTTGTTGAAAAGCCTTTTGGGCACTCAGTAAGACCTTCTTTGTGCCTGTATTAACTTCCAGCTCTAACGGCTCATTGCCAAAACGTTTCAGGTTACCGACAATGCATTCCCACGAGCATGATCCGGCAGATGACAGTGATTGTGCATAGCCCGAAGGATGATCGGGTTTCAGGCAGAATATTTCCACCCTGGAACCGGTTGCTTTGGTAAAGATGAGCCGGGCAGGTATTACTTTTGAATTGTTGAAGAACAGATTGGTGCCCCCGGGCAACCAGTCAGCGATATTTTTGAAAACATCGTGACTGAGTGCACCGTCGCGGCTTCTTATCAGTAATTTTGAGTGATCCCTTGTTTCCACCGGAAACAAAGCAATGCGATCATCAGGGAGGTCATAATCATACTGGTCGGGTCGGATATCTTCAAATGGTTTCAATGGAGTCATATTTGGCCCGCAAAATTAACTATTTTTGCACTTCAAATTATAAGGCAACTATGAAGTTTAAAAAGGGTGACCGGGTTCGTTTTCTCAATGATGTGGGTGGCGGAAGTGTGATTCGATATGGTGAGCAGGGACAGGTGCATGTGCTTACCGAAGACGGATTTGAAATACCTGTAAGTGAAAAAGAACTTGTGTTTGCCGGAGGTTTTGCAGTTAACAGGGAGCAGGATGAGCCACGGCCCATTAAGCCTGAGCCTGTGAAACCCGAACAGCGTAAGCCCGAACAAAAAGAAAAGGCCGTGGTTGTTGAATTGCCTGCCAACCTGCCTGCCGATACTCCGGTTCATTTTTTGCTGGGTATTGTACCGGAAAACCCCGGTCCGGTTTTTGCAAGCAATCTGGAATGTTATCTGATCAACGATTCGGCATACTGCTTGTACTACCAGCTGGGTGAAAAATCATCGGGTGTGCTGCGTTATGTTTCATCGGGCATGATTGAGGCTGATACAAAATGTTATGTTGCCTCTTTTGACCATACCACGCTTAGTAAAATGAGCGACATGCATGTTCAGGCTCTTTTTCTGAGCCGGGGACGATACATGAAAAAAGAACCTGTTGATAAACTGATCCGGCTGAACCTGGTTAATTTCAGTAAGGAGAGTTATTTCAGAGAAAACGATTATTTTGAGCAAAAAGCGGTATTGTTCAATTTAAGCGGTGATGAACTGCCTGAAGTAACAGACGAGATTGTTGTTCCCGACGAGGTGAAAGCATTGAAAAATGAGGCTGATAGCACACGCGAAGGCAGGCAGAAAAAGAAAGAAGAAAGCCCCGACACACTTGAAGTGGATTTGCACCTGGACGAAATTACCATGAAAAGCACCCAGTTAACCCCGGCAGCGATCTTGTCGCTCCAAATGAGCCGGTTTCATGGAGCCATTGAAGAGGCCATTGGTAAAAACATGCGACGGCTGGTTGTTATCCATGGTATCGGCCAGGGAACTTTGAAAATGCAAATCCGAAAGGAACTGCAGGAGAAATATCCAAATTATATATATCAGGATGCATCATTCAGGGAGTATGGTTTTGGAGCTACCATGGTGCATCTGGTTCATGAATAACAGCAGCAAACCGCTCCATCGCTACGTTCCGGTTTTCCGGAATGGGGAGGAAAGTCCGGACAACACAGAGCACCGCACTTCCGAAATGGAAGATGTTCGTGAGGGCATAGTTACGGAGAAGAGAATGACCGCCCCGGTAAGGAATCTGTGGGTTTTACCTGGTAAAATCTGCATCAGTCCGAACCGGAGCAAGGGTGAGAAGGCAGGGTAAGAGCCTGCCAGTTATGATGGTGACATCATAAGCTGTCCGTCTTGCGGGTTGAAAGATCACGTATACCGGTGCTAAGGGTTGCTCGCCCGATACCGGGGGGTAGATCGATCAGACAAATGATGGGGATCCTGGTTCTGCAAGGAACCTGGAAACAGAATCCGGCTTACAGGTTTGCTGCTTTTTATTGAAATATTGGCAGAGAATGCATAACTGTGGACTCTGATGCAATACAATTCATCTGAAAAGTACAACCCTTGTTGTTTATTTTCGTATTCAGATAAATATTAGTAGTTTAACTACTTTATGTACCTGCAAAAACCCATACTGACAGTTGCTCTATCTGCATTGCTCCTTATACCGGCATGGGGTAAGCCTGCTGATGACGGATCGGGAGAGCGCCATATCCTGGCATCTGAAAAAAGGAAATTGGATCTTCTGATCAAGAGGGCTTCCTATCATGCCTCGGTGAAAAGCGACAGCTGTTTGCTATATGCACGTGAAGCGCTGCTTCTCTCGAAAGCCAACAATTCATTGAATGATGAGGCCGGTGCTATTGAAGTAATTGCCAATTACCAATATGATATTGAGCAATACCCGGAAGCGTTGAAAAACACCAGGCGTTTACTTGAAATATACAAGGAGACAGGAGATTCTTCGAAAAAAGCATATGCACATAACTTATACGGACTTACGGCCTTCAATATGGGTATTTATGACGAGGCAATCAGGTCGTATCATGCTTCTCTGAGACTTGCTATGGAAATTCCGGACAACGCGCTAAAGGCCCTTTGTTTTCAGAATATCGGCGTGTTTTATGCTGAAATGAACCGGCCTTCGGAAGCCATGGATTATTACCGCAAGGCACTTGATTTATACCGGGTTGATAGGAACAGGGTGGGCGAAGCTTCCATAATGCAGAACATTGGTATCATTTTAAGTGATGATAAGAAATACCGCGAAGCGCTGGGGTATTACCTTTCAGCGCTAAAAGTATACGAAGGGATGAAAGACAGCCTTTCAATGGCCATGATGTATCTCAATCTGGGGAGTTCATACGAAGAACAGTCCGATTTCCGCAGAAGCCTCACCTATTATAAAAAGGCACTGGACATATCAGTAAAGGAGAACCACAAATATGGAATCGCATACAGTCATATAAGCCTGGGTTCGGTGTTCCGGAAAACCGGATCCTATGAAAAAGCGCTGGAGCATATTCAGAAAAGCCTTCAATACTCGCGAATGATCTCTCTGGTTGAGAACGAAGCTGATTGCCACCGGGAGCTTTCTGATGTTTATTTTTCCCTGGGTGATTACAAAAGCGCTTTTGAAGAGCTGAGGGATTATCAGGTCCTGTATGATTCGATGTACAGCAAACGCGTTCAGGAAAGCGTTGCCGATGTGGAAATGCGGGTTAAAACCGAAATGAAAGACCGGGAAATCAGCAACCTCATGGAAGAAAGGCAGGAAGCTGTGAGAGACATGATCCGGCGGACCATCGCACTGGCATCCATTGTGATACTTACCCTGATTGTTATTGGCATAAGCGTTTATTACAGCAGAATTCTGAAAAAAGCAAATGATCGCCTCACCGGCGAAGTTGATGAAAGGGTTAAAGCGGAACAGGAACTGATCAGTATTAAGGAGAACCTGGAAGAACGGGTTGCTGAAAGAACCCGTGAGCTGGAGAAAGCCAAGCTGAGAGCAGAGGAGTCCGATCGACTGAAATCGGCGTTCATAGCCAACATGAGTCATGAAATCAGAACACCGCTGAATGCCATTACCGGATTTTCGGGACTGTTGCTGCGTGATGACATTACACCTGAGAAACGAAAGGAATACAACGAGCACGTTGTAAAGAACAACCGGGTACTGATTAACATGATAGAGGATCTGATTGATACCTCCAAAATTGAATCAGGCACCCTGGTGCTGCATCCTTCACGTATGAATATATGGCAATTTCTCAACCAGCTTAATGAACCCATAATTGAAAACATGGCACGCAAGAACAAGCCATTTATAGACGTGATTATTGATCAGCCCGAAATCAGCCAGGAAACAGTAACGGCCGATCCGGTGCGGATGCAACAGGTGATGTGGCATATGCTCGACAATGCCGTGAAGTTCACCCAGGCGGGCTCTATTCATTATGGCTGCCGGGAAAATCATGACTTCATGGTTTTTTACGTGGAGGATACCGGTATTGGCATTCCCGATGATCTGAAAGAGGTTGTTTTTGAGAAGTTCCGCCAGATTGACGAGTCGGCCAAGAGAAGATTCGGAGGAACCGGACTTGGCCTCTATTATGCCCGCAAAATTGCTGAGATGATGGGAGGCAGGTTGTGGTTCGAAGGCAAAAAAGAAGGCGGATCGGTCTTCTATTTTGCCGTTCCGAAGAATCCTGCTTCAACACCAAACTAATTCATATAAAACGGTTTGCATAAATATTAAAGAGGGTGCTTCAGTGATGAAGCACCCTCTTTTGGTTGTTATAGATCTAATCGTTAGGGTTAATGCGTAGTAAAAGTATAAAAAATGTTAATATATGCAACACCTGTGCAAGATTTTGTTGATAAAATCTTTTTATGCAAGCTATAAAATTGATATTCTGTAAATTAAACTGTTAAAAAGAATTGAACGCCGGAATTTCTTCGGACGCATATCGTCATTGTAACAAAGTGAAGTAATCAAAGAAACTGCTATTATGAAAAACAAATGATCCGTGGGTGGTAACCTACGGAAATTCAAATAGGACACCTTCTATGTATATTCACTTTCAATCATTCAAATCCATTCACGGTTTTTCTGATTTTCACCAGCTTGTCAAGCAAATTCTCAAGCAAATCCAGCCTCAGCATATTGGCTCCGTCACTCTTTGCCAGCATGGGTTCGGGATGGGTTTCCAAAAACAAACCATCAACTCCCACTGCTATGGCAGCCCTGGCCATGGTCTCAATCAGTTCCGGCTTGCCACCCGTTAAGCCTGTGTTTTGATTGGGTTGCTGCAGCGAATGTGTAATGTCAAGTATTACCGGGTATCCCATCTTTTTCATTTCGGGAATACCCCTGAAATCAACAATCAAATCATGATAACCATACATAACCCCCCGGTCGGTAAGCATCACCTGGTTGTTGCCGGCCTGAATCACTTTATCGGCTGCAAATTTCATGGATTCAGGTGAAAGGAACTGTCCTTTTTTTATATTAACCACCTTACCGGTTTTGGCAGCCGCCACCAGGATGTCGGTTTGCCTGCATAAAAAAGCCGGTATCTGAAGCACATCGGTATATTGCGAAGCAAAATACGCTTCTTCCGTAGAATGTATATCGGTAAGCACAGGTACTTTCAATTCCCGCCTCAGGTCTTTGAGAATTTCCAATCCGGCTTTGTCGCCAATTCCGGTGAACGAATCCGATCGAGAGCGGTTGGCTTTCTTGTAAGAACTTTTGAAAATAAACGGAATCTCGAGCCGGTCGGTCATCTTAATTATTTTTTCCGCGATTTCGAAACACAAGTCGCGACTTTCAATCACGCAGGGTCCGGCAATGAGAAAAAAATTGCCCGAAGCGGTATGCCTGATCTGGGGTATTGTTTTGATTGTTTCCATAGGATGCAAAGGGTACATTAATACTTATATTTTCCTTTCCAGAATGCAGCCATCCTGTTTCTGATTTCAGCTTCCCGGGTATTTTCCTGGGGTTCATAAAACACCTTGTTCCTGATTTCCTCCGGCAGGAATTCTTCGCGGGTGAAGTTCCCGGTGTAGTTGTGGGCATATTTATAGCCATCGCCATAGCCCAGATCTTTCATCAGCGAGGTGGGGGCATTCCTTATATTTAAAGGTACCGGCAGGTCTCCGGTTTCCCTTATCATGTTCTGGGCTTCACTAATGGCCTGGTAGGCTGAATTACTTTTGGGTGAAGTAGCCAGGTAAAGGGCGGTTTCCGACAGGATAATTCGCGATTCCGGCCAGCCGATCAGGTTAATCGCCTCAAAACACGAAGTGGCAAGCAGCAGCGCATTCGGATTGGCCAGTCCGATGTCTTCTGCAGCCAGGATCACCATACGGCGTGCAATGAACTTGGGATCTTCGCCACCTTCAACCATACGTGCCAGCCAGTATACAGCAGCGTTGGGATCACTGCCCCTTAATGATTTAATAAATGCTGAAATAATGTCGAAATGCTGCTCACCGCTTTTATCATAAATGGCAATCTTCTCCTGAATGATTTCCATAACTGATTTGTCGTTGATCATGATTTCTTTGGAATTTCCGGCGGCAAGCGTGCTTACAATCAGTTCAAGCATGTTCATGAGCTTGCGGGCATCACCACCTGAAAGCTTGAACAGCGCATTGGATTCATCAACCTGAATTTTCAGCTCTTTGAGGTAGCTGTCTGTTGAAATCGCCCGGTTAAGTATCCGGGTCAGTTCCTCCTTGCCCAATGATTTCAGCACATATACCTGGCAACGCGAGAGCAGGGGAGAGATGACTTCAAATGAAGGGTTTTCAGTGGTTGCCCCGATGAGCGTAACAATGCCCTGTTCCACTGAACCCAGCAATGAATCCTGTTGCGATTTATTGAAGCGGTGAATTTCATCGATGAACAGTATGGCCGAGGGCTTGTTGAAAAACTGTTGCTGTTTGGCTTTCTCAATGGTCTCCCGAACATCTTTCACCCCGGCATGCACGGCACTGAGCTGAAAGAATGGCCGGTTCAGCTGGTTGGCAATAATTCGCGCCAGTGTGGTTTTTCCAACCCCGGGAGGCCCCCAAAGAATGAATGATGGTATGTTGCCACTTGCTATGCTGGTTCTCAAAATGGAGCCTTCCCCAACCAGGTGTTCCTGCCCTACATAGTCATCCAGGTCTTTAGGTCGCATGCGGTCTGCAAGCGGTTGATTGGTACCGATCATATTGTGAATTTTCAAGGGTAAAATTACCATTAAGTTTTCTAATTGACGAGAAAATTCAAATGTTAACATGAACACTGTTGCTGTTTATTACTATTTTTATGGCCAAATAAGCGAATCCCAAATGAAAGATAAAGTCGTCATTGTCACCGGAGCCTCTTCGGGTATCGGGCTGGCTACGGCCGAGGCCTTTGCAAAAGCAGGAGCCAAAGTTGTGCTTGCAGCCCGCAGGAACAATGAGTTAATGAAAATTGAAGAAAATCTCCGGTCGTTGGGGTATGATGTGTTGGCAGTAACCACTGATGTTACCAGTGAAGAGGCTTGCAGGAACCTGATCGACAAAACCATTGAAAAATACGAAAAGATTGATATCCTGATCAACAACGCGGGCCTGTCCATGCGTGCTCTTTTTAAGGATGTGGACCTCAAGGTGCTCAGGCAATTGTTTGATGTTAACTTTTGGGGGGCAGTGAACTGCACCAAGTATGCTTTGCCCCATTTGATCAGCAGCAAGGGATCGGTGGTGGGCGTTTCTTCAGTTGCCGGTTTTGTTGGTTTGCCGGGCAGAACCGGCTATTCAGCTTCGAAATATGCGCTGCACGGTTTCCTGGAAACACTGCGGATCGAGAACCTGAAAAACGGACTGCATGTGCTGATTCTATGTGCCGGTTTTACCAAATCCGACATCCGGAAAAAAGCGCTTACCGCAAACGGCTCACCCCAGGGATTTACTCCCCGTGAAGAAGAAAAAATGATGCTCCCTGAAGATGTGGCACGTTCCATTATCAAGGCATTGCGTCGCAGGAGAAATTACGTGATTCTCACGCTTGAGGGCAAAATGACCGCACTGGTTAAGCGCATTGCCCCGCGGTTTTTGGAATACGCCGCTTATGTGAAAATGGCCAATGAACCGGAAAGCCCGTTGAAGTAGGAAATAGAACCAAGAGCCAAGAGCCAAGAGCCAATATAATAATTATAGATATTAGATGTATAGCAGTGAGACTAAAATCCGTGTTCGATACGGAGAAACAGACCGGATGGGATATATGTACTACGGGCATTACCCCGAGTATTTCGAAGTGTCACGAACTGACATGATCCGATCTCTGGGACTGAGCTACAGGGATATTGAAGATATGGGCATCATCATGCCCGTAAGAAGCCTGCATATAGATTACAAGAATCCGGCCCGCTATGATGAACTGCTGGTGGTGAAATCCATTTTAAATAAGTTTCCGGAAATCAAGCTGGATATAGATTATGAAATTTATAACGAGCAAAACCAGCTGGTTTGCACGGGTAATACCGTTCTGGCTTTTGTGGATGCCAAAACCCGCCGGCCCAAACGCGCACCTGAATTTTTCCTTGAAAAAGTAAGAAAGTATTTCAAATAAAAAAAGCCCCGTATGTTCCGGGGCTTTTTTAATATGGTGGGTTGAATTATTCACCTTTATAAGTGAAAATATCATCTGCAATCTCCTGGTTGATTTCAATCGTATTGAATTTGATGGTCATCCCTGTTTGTCCTCCCATCTTCTGCTCAATGCTGAAAGGCATCATAATGCCGTCTCCGGCATCACGGTAATCGCTCAGTATGGCATCCACATCTACCATGCCCATGGCGCCGGCATTTGCCTTCTGTTTTATCAATAGGGGTAAATAGGTGTCACTGTCCAGGTAATAGCTCGACACGCTCTCGGCATCGCTTTGTCCTTTATTCTTGGTAAGCTTCAGAATATAACATTTCACCCCGTCTACATCACCGGTTCCTTCATAAGTTACTTCATAGCCTTTTTTTGCATAATCAATAAAAGGATCTTCAAACTCAGCCTCTTCCACTATTGAACCAGCTTGCTCGGCAGGCATTTTCTGCGGTTTGGAATCACCGGTAAAAGGATTCAGCATCCATGCGGTTTGCCCGTCATATGCCTGAGGTATCATTTTTTGTCCCATAATATCCAGTGTCATAATCATTTTATCGGGGGCTTTCTGACACATTTCAAAATCAAAATCGCCCTGCGGTGTAGGAAATGTACCTTTCATTTTCAGGGTTTTCATGTCTTTCATTTTCTGCATTCCGCCAGCATTTTCGAAATACTTGCCAATAATTTCATCAACGGTTTGCGACCAGGCAAAGGTCATCATCATAGAGAATAAGAGAACTGTGAATAGTTTTTTCATGGTTGTTAGTTTTGAATTGAATGAATAGATGACAAAAATAATACTTCGCGGAATGATTGCATGAATTATGTCAATTATTTGCAAAAAATAAAACACTGCTGAAATTATCTGTAATATTTTCCCGGGCATGTCGTCTTATACATACAAACAGATTTTGTTACACAAACATTAAAAACCATCCTATATGAAAAAAATAATGCTTGGATTAATTATCCTTTGTTTTGCAGGGGTTGCCTCTGCACAGAAAGACCCGGTAAGTGCCTTGTTTGAAAAATACAACGGTGTTGCCGGCTTTACCACAGTGAATGTAACCGGAGACATGCTGAAACTAATTTCGCAGGCCGAAGCTCAGCGCAGGGATACCACCTTTGCCTCCACCTTATCGGAAATCAGAATTCTGGCTATCGAAAAAGGTTGCGACAAGCCTGCCGGTATCAATCTGCGGTCGGAATTGTACGACAAACTCGACAAGTCAGTTTACAAGGAAATGGTGAGTGTGAAGAAAGAAGGTGAAGATGTGGTCATCATGATGAAGGAAAACAAGGGTCGTATTGCAGAAATCCTGATACTGGCCGGAGGTGATGGCGAAAATGCACTCATCCAGGTAAAGGGCGATATGTTAATGAGCGAAATGGCCGACATGGCAGGCAAGTACCAGATGCAGGGATTTGAACACCTGAAAAAGCTGGAAAAGTAATTATCTTTGTTCAGGCTTTGGTTTAAAAGGCAGGCTACATGGATGCAAATGATTTTGAAAAGAACATGCTACCATTGAGCGGTAAACTTTACCGCTTTGCCTGCCTGCTGCTTAGGGATAAAAACGAAGCTGAAGATGCCATCCAGGAAGTTTATTTGAAGCTTTGGAAGATCAGGGATTCGCTGGAATCGTTGAAAAGCATTGAAGCTTTTGCAATGAAAATGACAAAAAACTGGTGTCTCGACCGGATTAAAGCAAGAAAACCGGTATATATTGAAAGCTACCAGAAATGGTATGACAAACGAACCGAAGATGATGATCCACACCGGATATTGGAAAACACCGATAAACTCGGTCTGCTGCACCGGATACTGGATCAGCTTCCTGAACAGCAACGGCACATTGTTCAATTGAGAGAGCTGGATGGACTTGAATTTGAAGAAATAAGCGAAGTAATGGATATGCAGGTTAATGCCGTTAGGGTTAACCTTTCGAGGGCACGTAACCGGATTAAAGAAGTAATGCAAAAGTATGAATCAGATGGATATAAATCGAATCCGACAACTGTTGGAAAGCTACTTTGAGGGCGCTACCACGCTGGATGAGGAGCGCATACTCAGAGATTATTTTACAGGTGATCAGCAGATTGAAGACGACCTGATCCCCTACAGGTCACAATTCACCCTGCTCAATAAGGCCTCGTTACCTCCGGATGAAAGTGATGCCCTGGAGGCAAAAATCATGAGCCGGATATTGAGCATGGAGGCCGACGGAGTAGTTAAAATCAGGAAAATGCCACTCAGGCGTATGCTCATGGCTGCTTCAATTGCGGCTGCAATTGGCCTTTCGGCACTGCTTCTTAACCGTTTCCATAACGGTGAATCAAAGGATACTTATGCGGATCCGCATCTGGCTTACCAGGAAACACAGAAAACCTTGCTTTACATTTCGCAGAAAATGAATCATGGTCTTGAACCTTTAAACAACGTATCTAAAATAAATACCGGAGCCGACCAACTTCGTAATATCGGTAAAATGGATGAAAGCCTGGGCATGCTGAACCTGGTTTCCATAATCAACCAATCGTCAAATATGAAAAAATAATACAGACATGAAAACAATCCTATTAATCACCTGTACCCTGGTACTTACTGCCGGTTTGCAGGCCCAGAGCATCATGGATAAGCTTTTTGACAAGTACTCCGGTACTGAAGGATATACATCGGTGTACATTTCCAAGTACATGTTTGATATGTTCCGCAGCAATGATGCCACTGTGAAATCTGATGACGACATGAACGAGGTAATCAGTAAGCTCGATTGCATAAAGATTCTGGTTACCGATGACGACCCGGCCACACTGGCTCCGGTAAACCTGTACCAGGAGATCATGAAAGTCATCCCTTCATCGCCATATAAAGAAATCATGGTGGTTAAAGAGAAGGATCAGGATATCAAATTCTACGTCAGGGAAGATAAGAACCGGAAAATTGCCGAATTGCTGATGGTCATCGGTGGTAAAGATGAGAATGTGCTGATCAGTATTCAGGGTGATATCGATATGAAGAACATCTCGAAACTGGCCAAAAGCATGAACATTGAGGGAATAGAAAACCTGGAAAAAATGAAAGAGTAGGGCATGAGATTGTGAAAAAAGCCAGAAAATTAGCGGAGTCTCCTGACTCCGCTTTTTTTGACTTCTACAAAGCCACTATTTCTCAAACGGATTTTCTTTTTCAAAATCCGGCCGGTAATTGCCTGAGCTTTCAAAATCCTGTATCCATCCTTTGTGAAAACCAAGTGCTTCCATCGCATCCAACACCTCCTGATATTCCTGTGCGCTGATCTTTCTGTCCAACTGCGAATGCCGGGCCACTCGGGCAGTGGGATAGTATTGCGACATCAGGGAAATGCTTACCTCCGGTGACAATTCTTTCGCAATCCATTTCAAAATACCAATTGAATCGCTTGCCTGTCCGGGTAGTACCAGGTGCCTGATAATCAAACCTGTTACTGCTTGCCCGTTATCGTTTAACACCACTGTACTTCCCTTTTGCCTGAACATTTCCCTGAGCGCTTCCCGGGCGTGTCCGGGATAATCTTTCGCACCGGAATACTTCCTGGCTGCTATGGGATCGAGGTATTTGAAATCAGGAAGATATACATCAATTAATCCCTCTAAACTCTTCAGGATCTCCACTTTATCGTAGCCGTTTGAATTGTAAACGGTGATGGGAGCATACCCCGATTTGTGCAGTTCATGGATGATGGCCCTGACATGAGGCGTGAAATGGGTAGGCGATACAAACCCCACGGCTTCAATGCCCTGATCGAGGATGGCAATGATCTGCCGGGTGATTTCTTCAAGTGTATATTCCTGGTCTGGTTTCCGGTTTTTCCGGCAACTGATCTGGTAATTCTGACAATACAGGCACTGTAGGTTGCAACCTGTAAAAAAAACATTACAAATACCTTTTGATCCGCCTATCGGGGGTTCTTCGCCCTGGTGTATGCATACAGAGGCAACGTGGAAGCCGGCATCACATCCGCAGTAACCAGTTTCACCGGCAATGCGGTTTACCCCGCAGTTTCTCGGACACAACAAGCAATTACCAAGCCCTTCCAAAACAATCTTAAAATAAAACTTGCTTTTTTCGAAATATTACTAAATTTGCACCCGCTTTCGGTCCGTAGCTCAGCTGGTAGAGCACGTGACTCTTAATCATGGGGTCGAGGGTTCGAGCCCCTCCGGACCGACAAACAAACCTGACAGTCACTTACGACGCGTCGGGTTTTTTGTTTTTGTATTGCTTCTCATACTTTTCAAAGCCTGGTCAAAATCAGACACCAGGTCGTCAATATGCTCAAGCCCTACTGAAACCCTGATCAGTCCGTCGGTAATACCTGACTGCTTTCTTTCTTCGGGCGACAATTTCGAGTGTGTCGTGGTTGCTGGGTGCGTAACGGTAGTTCTGGTATCACCCAGGTTAGAAGAAATGGAAACCAGCTTCAGGTGATTTAAAAAATTCAGGGCATTTTTGGCGCCACCCCTGATTTCAACAGATAAAAGTCCTCCCCCCAGGCTCATCTGCTTTATCGCCACAGCATATTGCGGATGAGAAGGGAGAAAAGGATATTTAACCCGGGCTACCCCCGGTTTCTTTTCCAGAAAAGAAGCCAGCTTAAGTGCATTGCTGCAGTGCTTTTCCATTCGTGCTGAAAGCGTTTCAAGGCTTTTTGAAAGAATCCAGGCTATATGAGGCGACATAACCGGCCCGGTTACCTTAGCCAGCAGCCGTACGTCAGCCATGGTGTCCTTATTTCCCAATACAGCACCACCCATGGTACGGCCCTGCCCGTCGATGAATTTGGTGGTTGAATGAACCACCAGGTCAGCACCAAAACGGATTGGGTTCTGGATAAGCGGAGAGGCAAAGCTGTTGTCAACAACCAGGTATAAATTATTCTTTTCAGCGATCCGGCCAAGCCATTTCAGATCGATGATATCCATACCCGGATTTGAAGGAGTTTCGGCGTAAAGCAGTCGGGTATTAGGAAGGATAGCGTTTTCCCACTCCTGCTTGTTGTTGATGTCGGCATAGGTATGTGAAATACCCCATCGCGAAAGAATCTGGGTGAGCAGGGTATGGGTGGCGCCAAAAACCTGGCGGCAAGCAAGCACATGATCACCGGGTCGAAGTAACGATGCCAGGCTCAGATACACTGCGGCCATCCCGGATGCTGTTGCAACACCATCTTCGGCTCCTTCCAAAGCACATAGCTTGGTGATGAGTTCATCGGTGTTGGGATTTGCATACCGGGAATACATATAACCCAGGCTTTCGTCGATAAAAACACCACGGGCTTCCTCTGCACTGTCGAAAACAAAGCTTGAAGTTTCATAAACAGGCACACTATGCTCCTTGTATTTCGACCGTTGTGCCTGAATCCTGACCGCAAGCGTTTCCTTTCTTACCTGATCCTTCCTCATTATTACTTGGTTTCCTTCTTCTTGGGTTTGACTTCTTTCTTGGCTGATACAGCAGCTTTGGCAGGTTTTGCAGTTTCTTTGACCGCCTTAGGTTCTTTAACCACCTTTTCTGCTTTTTTGGTTTCTTTTACTTCCTTAGGAGTTTCATTAACCTCAACAATTTCAACAGGTTCTATTACTTCTTTCGGAGTTTTTACTTCTTTCGGAGCCTTAACTTCCTTCACCTCCTTTTTCTTGTCGGCAACAGGCACTACGGGCTTCTTAGCTTTTGCCGACTTTTTTGGCCTTCTAACACCGAATGAACCCTGGAATAACTTCCCTTTCTTGGTTTTTTTATCTCCTTTTCCCATTTTATTAGTTTTAAGTATTTAATTATGGTTGTTCGTATCAGCAGGAATTAATTAATCCTCCTATCTTTGCCGGTCGATTTACGACCGTTTGGACAATTCTGAATCCATAAAAATAGCATATTTACAACAATGTACAAATACAAACATGTAATTTTTGACCTCGACGGTACTTTGTCTGATTCCCGAAAAGGTATTTACAACGCGTATTACTATACATTTGAAAAACTTGGTTTGTCAGATCCTGGTGATGAGCCATTGAAAACACTCATCGGTCCGCCCCTTCAAAAAGGGTTTGCGGATTTGTTCAACCTGCAGGGTGCAGAAATTGAGCATGCTGTTAAAGTATTTCGCGAGTACTACTCAACTAAAGGCTTGTTTGAGAATGCATTATATGATGGCATCACTGAGTTGCTGGAACAGCTCACACGTGAAGGCGTTTTGCTGTATGTTGCCACGGCCAAATACCAGGTCTTTGCCAACCAGGTACTTGACCATTTCGGGATCAGCAGGTATTTTCAGGAAATAAGTGGAGCCGATTACCAGGGAAACCATGCAGCTAAAATTGATATCGTGGCCGGTATTCTCAGAAGAAATGGCATTCACGATCCGGATTCCGTGGTTGTGGTTGGCGATACCCGTTATGATATTGAGGCTGCAGCGGAACTTGAAATCGATTCGATTGGAGTGACATACGGGTTCACAACTGAAGCAGAAATTGCCGCTTGCAATCCCGATTATATTGCTTCACGGGTAAGTGATTTGTACCCATTGCTGCTGGAATTGAATTAATTTCCGGATTCTGCCATATTTCAGGCAAGCTTCTTCAATATTTTCTTTCCACGGCTTTTTAATCCAACTGAAAATTCAGGCATCTGCGTTTCAATTAAAACGCCAAGTTCATTTTTGATTTCCGGTATTTCAGTGCTCAAATGGTAAAGGACATCCATGCTATAGGCTTTGACAGCAATTGAATAGTTACCGGCCAGGTAATCAAAACACAGGTTCAGGAGAATCGACTTATTTCTGTTGCTCAGGTTCAACGGTACTTCCGAAAAGATCTTAAGAAAATTGCGAAGTGGTCCATCTGATTCCAGTTTGCCTAAGTGATTAATGATTCTGGAGACATGGGGTTTCAGCATTTCAGGAAACCTGCAGCAGCAGATGGATACAACCCGGGATGCACGTTGCGACCAGGGTTCGTTGCCGGAGCATGAAATTTCGAGTAAAGGTTCAATTAATTCCGGTTTTTCGATTACCATATTGACAGTTAACTCAGCCAGGTTTTTACTTGAATCGCCCAGGTGTTCTTTTACTTTTTGCAGCGAAATCTGCTCCGCCGGTTTATTTTTTGCCATAAATTATAATTGCAAACAAGGCTTATAAAAATACACAAAAAAACTAACTTTGCACCAACCATCTATCAAGAGTGACTTTCATGCCTGCAAAACACCCCGAACATATTCAGAAAACAAGAAACAAGTTTGAGAAGCTCATCCGCCTGATTCGAAAAAGCAAGGAAATCAAAGACTACTCAAAAATCAGGGAAGCCTATAATGCCATGGTGAATTGCATTGATGGTTTGGATGATGCTGAGGGTCAGCGGCAGGTGATTGCGGCCCTTGATATTTCCGAAATTGCCGTGAGCGAAATAGGCTTGGGAATGACTTCTGTGCTCAGCATCTTTCTGTTGCGGGTACTAAAAAAACAGAAAACCAACCTGGCCGAAATTGAGAAAGCTTATGGCAAACCGGTGGCCATCATCACTGGCGGACTGAATTCCATACGCACATTCGGGAGTAATGCGTTGGCACCGCAGGCTGAAAATTTTCGCAACCTGCTGCTGAACCTGGCGGGCGATGTGCGGGTGATCCTTATAAAAATTGCCGGGCATCTTTACGAGATGCGCTCCATGAATAACCTGCCGCAGGAAGAGCAGATCCGCATTGCTTCAGAAGCTTCATACCTGTATGCACCGCTTGCTCACCGCCTGGGATTTTACATAATCAAATCGGAAATGGAAGACCTGGCACTCAAGGTCTCCGACCGTAAAACCTACGATTCCATCGCACGTAAGCTGGCCCAAACCATGCGCGATCGCAAACAGTTCATCGGGGAATTCATCAAACCCATTGATGAAGCCCTGAAAAGCCAGGGATTTACCTTTGAAATCAAAGGGAGACCCAAATCCATTCATTCCATCTGGAATAAAATGATCAATAAGGGGGTTGCTTTTGAGGATATTTACGATTTGTTTGCCATCCGGATCATACTGAACAGCGAACTGAAAAACGAAAAGGCCGATTGCTGGCAGGTATACAGCACGGTTACTGATTTGTACCAGCCCAACCCAAAACGTCTGCGCGACTGGATTTCGGTTCCCAAAACCAACGGGTATGAGTCGCTTCACACCACCGTGGTAGGCTCCGACGGACGCTGGGTTGAAGTTCAGATCAGAACTGAAAGAATGAACGAAATTGCCGAAAAGGGGTTCGCAGCACATTGGAAATATAAAGGACTCGAAGGCGAGCAGGGCCTGGATGAATGGTTGAAACGGATCAGGGAAGTGCTGGAAACACCGGAACCCGATGCCGGTGAGTTTCTGGATGATTTCAAGCTGAGCCTGTATTCCAAGGAGATATTTGTGTTCACACCCAAAGGCGATTTGAAAAAATTTCCTGCCGGAGCCACGGTACTTGATTTTGCGTATGATATCCATTCCGAAGTGGGTTCCATGTGCACCGGTGCCAAAGTAAATGCCAAGGTTGTGCCCATCAGGCATGTGATGCAAAACGGCGACCGGGTGGAAGTGCTGACCTCCAAGAACCAGACACCCAAGATGGACTGGCTTAATTTCGTAATCACCTCCAAGGCCAAAACCAAAATCCGTTTCAAACTCAATGAAGCCCGGGTAAAACAAGCCGAAAACGGTCGCGAAATTCTGATCAGGCGGCTGAAGAACTGGAAAATACCCTTTTCCGATGAAACCGTACGCAAGCTCCTTAAAGCATACAAATTTAAGACAGCCCAGGACCTCTATTGTCAGATTGCCAGCGAGGAGATCGATCTGGCGCACATCAAGGAAATACTTCAGGAACCGGTTGAAACCGAAAAGCACCTTGTTGAAACAGAAGCGCCTGTTCAGCAACAAGCTGTTTCGCTTATCAAATCAGAAGACTTCCTGATCATCGACGACAAACTGGCCAACGTTGATTTCAAACTGGCCAAATGCTGCAATCCCATTTTTGGTGATGATATTTTTGGATTTGTTACTGTGGGTGAAGGAATTAAGGTGCACCGGCTGAATTGTCCGAATGCCGCCCAACTGATTTCCAAATACGGTTACAGAGTGGTTAAAGCGCGTTGGAAATCAGGAGGAAAGGAAGCCTTATTTACAGTTGAGGTTAACATTCAGGGAGAAAACGACCCGAACATTCTCAACAACATTTCCAATGTGCTCACCAAAGACTTGAAAATCAGCCTGAGGTCAATGAGTTTCGATACGGAATCAGGCATCTTCAGGGGCCGGCTGAAGATAACCATACGGGATACTGCCCATCTGGAATCGCTCATGGGAAGACTGGCCTCCATCAAAGGCGTTTTCAAGGTAAGCAGGGTAGAAGGAATAGTTCAGTAAGAAAAACTTACTATTTTTGCCTAAATTTCATTATTCATTAACCAATAATTATCATGAAATTACTCGAAGGAAAAACTGCTATTGTTACTGGTGCTGCCAGGGGTATAGGAAAAGCAATTGCCATTGCCTTTGCTAAAGAAGGTGCCAATGTGGCCATCACCGACTTGCGGATTGATGACAATGCAATTGCCACGGAAAAGGAAGTTAATGCCCTGGGCGTTAAATGCAAAGTTTATGCATCAGATGCCAGCAATTTTGCTGATACCGATAATGTGGTGAAAAATATCGTAAACGATTTCGGTACGGTGGATATTCTTGTAAACAATGCAGGTATAACCATGGATGCGTTGCTGATGAGAATGAATGAACAGCAATGGGATACCGTTATTAATGTGAACCTGAAATCGGTTTTCAACTTTACCAAAGCAGTTCAGATGATCATGATCAAAAAGCAAAGCGGATCAATCGTCAATATGAGCTCAGTTGTAGGTGTTGGCGGAAACGCCGGTCAAACCAATTATTCTGCGTCAAAAGCAGGCATGATTGGTTTCACCAAATCCATTGCCCAGGAACTAGGTTCACGCAACGTTCGTTGCAATGCCATTGCCCCCGGATTCATCATCACCGAGATGACGCATAAACTATCTGAAGATGTCAGAAAAAAGTGGGAGGAAAAAATCCCGCTTAAACGCGGTGGTACTCCCGAAGAAGTAGCCAAGGTGGCCCTGTTCCTGGCATCTGATCTTTCATCCTATGTAAATGGCCAGGTTATTGGGGTTTGTGGTGGTATGAGAACTTAAAGCCATGTTTCGTTTTCCGGCCTTACCCCTGATATTGTTTTTTCTTGTTGCGCTGATGTGGTCGTGTTTGCCATACAGCGCAACAATAAGTGTGCTGGAACCGGCACAGCATACCCTGCCTCAGGCCGTGCAGCGCATTTCAATTTTGCCTGTTCCGGGTTATTTTTCAAGGCCGGGCGTTTTCGACAGCCTCTCACATGTAATCCTGGATCCCAAAACGGATATAAAAGAAATCAAAATGGGATACCTGCACGGCATGTATGACATCATATCTCAGTCACCCCGGTTTGATAAAGTTGTTTTTGCAGATACTTCCTATTATAAAAACCGGTTGATGTGGGAGGATGTGGATGAAATTTGCCGGCATGATACAACTGATGCCTTACTCATTTTGAGCAAGGCAGTATCTTATGATGCTATAAATAAATATTATTTCTTCGACAATAATGAATCATATTCACACAGCCAGTACAAGATATTAACTAATTCCAAATGGGTACTTTATATGCCCAAACGGGAATCAGTTGTTGGTGTCTATGAATTTTCTGACACGTTGAAAGTGGAAGGTTTTTTTGGTCCGTCTAATTTGGAAAGCGTGCTTTATGACGCCTGTTATATGAGCGGACAAAGTTCGGCACGAAAACTAAGTCCATATTGGAAAGATGTGCAGCGTTACTTTTACCCGGGTCCGGGAAGCGGCATGAGGAAAGCCGCCAGGCTGGTTATGAAAGACCAATGGGGAGAGGCGGCCTCTATTTGGAACAGTCTTTCCGAGGGAGATAACAAAACAATTGCCGGCAGGGCATCTTTCAACATTGCATTGGCTTATGAGCGTGACGACATGCTTGACCAGGCCACACTTTGGGCAGCTTATGCCGACAGCCTGGCAAATGATAACAATATGGATATATACAGAAAGCTGCTGATGATCCGTATGAACATAAGAGACAGGCTCAAAGAGCAAATGAACGGAACTGAAAAATAAAAGGAACAGGCTGCAATGAATACGGTATTTTATATCATTATTGCCATCATAACAGTTGATTTTGCACTGGAACGGTATCTTGATTTTTTGAACCGGAAAAGTCTGAACCCGGAGCTGCCGGATGAACTGAAAGATGTATTTGATGCGGATCAGTATCGCAAACAACAGGAATACAAGCGGGTGAATGACCGTTTTTCATCCATTACCAGTACTTTTAATTTTGTTGTTATCCTGCTCATGCTTTCCTTGGGCGGATTTGCACTGGTTGACGTGTGGGCAAGGGACATCACCGCACATCCTGTGTTGCTGGTGCTCGTGTTTTTCGGAATTCTGGCCTTAGCAATGGACCTCATTGGCACGCCCTTTTCGGTATATGACACCTTTGTTATTGAAGAGAAATTTGGATTCAACCGCACCACACCGCGTACCTTTATTATCGATAAAATCAAAGGTTTGTTGCTGGGTGCCGTTATCGGGGGAGGGCTGCTGGCCCTGGTTGTGTGGTTTTACCAGAAAACAGGTTCCCTGTTCTGGCTTTATGCCTGGGCGCTTGCGGTATTTTTTACTGTGATCATGTCCATGTTCTATTCCTCAATCATTGTACCCCTCTTCAACAAACAAACCCCTTTGGCCGAAGGTGAACTTCGTGATGCCATCAAGGCCTTCAGCGACAGGGTAGGATTTAAGCTTGTGAACATTTTTGTAATCGACGGCTCCAAGCGATCGGCCAAAGCCAATGCGTATTTTACCGGACTTGGTCCGAAAAAGCGCGTGGTACTTTATGACACGCTTATTAACGATCTCTCTACCGATGAGATTGTAGCTGTTCTGGCTCATGAAATTGGGCATTACAAAAAAAAGCACATGCTCTATGGCCTGGCAGCAGGTATTGTGCAAACCGGGATCACACTTTTCATACTTTCATTGCTGATCAGTAACCCGGCATTGTCGGTAGCATTGGGTGGCAGCGGTCCGAGCTTTCACCTGGGACTCATCGCATTTGGCATTTTATACAGTCCGGTTTCCCTGCTTACCGGTTTGCTGATGAACCAGGTCTCACGTCGGAATGAATATGCCGCTGACCGTTTTGTAAAGGAGAATAGCAATCCCGCTGCACTGGTCAGTGCGTTGAAAAAGCTGTCGGCCAACAACCTGAGCAATCTTACGCCGCATCCGGTTTATGTTTTCTTTCATTATTCACATCCCACCTTGTTGCAGCGAATCAGGGCTCTGATGAAATAAGCACCTGCCAACTGCAGGAGGCATCAACCGGTATCTTTTTGTGATCATTTCTTTGCTTCGTGCTTAATTATTTATATTTTTGTCACCCCCGAAAATCATTTCAGGCCTCTTTAGCTCAGCGGTAGAGCAGCGGTTTCGTAAACCGCAGGTCGGGGGTTCAAATCCCCTGAGAGGCTCAAATTGAATATTGCGGCAGTAGCTCAGTTGGTAGAGCGTGAGCTTCCCAAGCTCAAGGTCGTGGGTTCGAGACCCATTTGCCGCTCAGTTGGTAGCCCCGCCGGTGGCGGGGTCCCAAGCTCAAGGTCGTGGGTTCGAGACCCATTTGCCGCTCTGGTAGAGACGCATAATCATGCGTCTCTACATTTGTATACCAATAATATGAATGCAGAAATTATAACCATCGGAGATGAATTGCTTATCGGGCAGGTTGTTGACACTAATTCTGCCTGGCTGGCCACGCAGCTGAACAAGCTGGGCTTCCACGTTGTTCAGATCACATCGGTACCCGATAAAAAAGAGCGCATTGTAAAGGCATTGAACGATGCTGCGGAATGGGCAGCATTGATTATTATTACCGGAGGCCTAGGCCCTACCAATGATGACATCACCAAACACACGCTGGCGGAATATTTTGGTGCAAAGCTGATCAGAAATCAACCGGTGTTGCAGCATATTGAAACCCTGCTTAAAACAAGAGGTGTTGCCATAAACAACCGCAACATCAGCCAGGCCGACTTGCCCGACAATTGCCAGGTGCTTCACAACAGTGCCGGAACAGCCCCGGGAATGTGGTTCAGTAAGAATCAGAAAGAATTCATTTCGCTACCCGGTGTGCCTTATGAAATGAAGGCCGTATATAAGGAATCCATGGAGCAGAAGCTGAAACAATGGTTTATACTTCCTGCCATCTTGCACAAAACCATACTCACCTGCGGTATTCCCGAATCGCAAATGGCCGTGATGATCAGCGATTGGGAGAATGCCTTACCCGCCAACCTGAAATTGGCCTATTTGCCTTCACCGGGAATTCTGCGTTTGAGAATCACCGGAACCACAACAGGTGATGAGATGGAGCTGAAAACTACAATAGAAAATGAAACAGCCAAACTGGAACAAATAATTGGTGAACATGTTTTCGGATATGATGAGGATAAGCTTGAAGTGATTGTAGGTAATTTATTAAAGAATAATAATTTATCCTTGTCAACTGCTGAAAGCTGCACGGGGGGTCTCATCAGTTTTCTGATCACTTCCATACCCGGTTCCTCAGCTTATTACCAGGGCAGTGTGGTGGCCTATTCGAATGATGTGAAAACAAGTCAGCTGAATGTGAGCCCGTATTCATTGATTATGAACGGTGCTGTCAGCCAGCCCGTTGTGGAACAAATGGCAGACGGGGCCCGGAATAAATTCAACACCGATTTTGCGGTTGCCGTAAGCGGTATTGCCGGTCCGGCCGGAGCTACAGAAGAAAAACCGGTGGGCACCACTTGGATTGCTGTGGCTTCAAAGAAAAGAATTGTTTCGCATCTTCATAACTTGGGTGAAGATCGTGGCCGGAATATGCAAAAAGCAGCCATTTCGGCACTTTTCATGCTGCGAAAGGAGATAATGAATTGTTTATAAATATTTTTAATTGGATACTTGAATATTTAAAAAAATTTAACGTTCTTTGCAGCCTGTTTTTAGAAAGCGTATAAACTGATTATAGAAATGTCAAGAATTTGTCAGATTACGGGAAAAACTGCGATGGTGGGCAATAATGTTTCACATTCCAAACGCAGAACCAAAAGAACCTTTGATGTCAACCTGTTTGACAAGAAACTTTTCCTTCAGGAAGAGAACCGCTGGGTCAATTTAAGAGTTTCGGCCGCAGGCATCAGATTCATCAACAAGGTTGGCTTGAAAAAGGCACTGGAAGAGGCCAGAGCCAAAGGTTTTATTAAAAGTAAATAACACTAAGCACATCAGGATATGGCAAAGAAAGGTAACAGAATACAGGTGATTCTTGAGTGCACCGAACACAAGAATAGTGGTGTGCCGGGCATGTCGAGGTACATTACCACCAAGAACAGGAAGAATACTCCTGACCGGATTGAGCTGAAGAAGTACAATCCGACACTCAAAAAAGTAACTGTTCACAAAGAAATCAAGTAGTAAGTCATGGCAAAAAAAGTAATCGCAACATTAAAGACCGGAGCAGGTAAAACTTTTACCAAATGCATAAAAATGGTGAAATCACCTAAAACCGGTTCGTACCAGTTCAAGGAAGAAATGGTGCACGTAGACCACATCAAGGACTATTTTGTTCAAAAATAAGATATCTGGATTTATGGATAAATTGGCTTTCTTTGCATAAGAAAGCCTTTTTTTTTAGGCATAACTCAAAGTAACCGATCCCCATGGCATTTTTTGGCATATTCAACAAGGCAGACAAAGACGACCTGAACCAGGGTCTCGAAAAGACCAAGGAAAGTGTACTCAAAAGGCTTTCGCGGGCTGTACTGGGTAAATCTACTGTGGATGATGAGGTACTCGATAACCTGGAGGAGGCATTGATTTCGTCTGATGTGGGCGTCAATACTACGCTGCGAATTATCGATCGCATCCAGAAACGGGTGAACCGCGAAAGGTTTATGAACACAGGCGAGCTCAACCTGATCCTCAGGGAAGAGATCTGTGCACTTCTTGAAGAAAATAAGGCCGGACAGGCTGCTGACTTTTCCGCCGCCATCGAACAAAAACCCTATGTTGTTATGGTGGTTGGTGTGAACGGGGTGGGTAAAACCACCACCATCGGCAAGCTTGCCTGGCAGTATAAGAAAGCCGGAAAGAAAGTTCTGCTTGGTGCAGCAGACACCTTCAGGGCAGCGGCGGTTGATCAGCTTTCCATATGGGCCGAACGCGTGGGTGTTCCCATTGTGAAACAGCAAATGGGCAGCGATCCTGCTTCTGTAGCATACGATACGGTGAGTTCAGCCATAACAAATGATACTGATGTAGTAATTATTGATACAGCCGGCAGGTTGCACAATAAAGTCAACCTGATGAACGAGCTTACCAAGATCAGAAGGGTGGTCCAAAAGGTCATCCCCGATGCACCTCATGAAGTACTCCTGGTACTCGACGGATCAACCGGGCAAAATGCCTTTGAACAGGCAAAACAATTTACAGAAGCAACCCAGGTGAACGCCCTGGCAATTACCAAGCTCGATGGTACTGCCAAAGGCGGAGTGGTCATCGGCATATCCGACCAGTTCAAAATTCCGGTCAGGTACATCGGTATTGGTGAAAAAATGGAAGACCTGCATCTGTTCGATAAAAGTGCTTTTGTTGAGGCCTTGTTTTCGGGAACTGAAAACTGACCTGATCCGCAACTCAAAACAATAGCAGGCAACCCCCGGCAACCTGCGTTAATTTCATTTTTTTTTACTGATCCTGTCTTTATAAATTTCAAGAAAGAATATATTTGATGCGGACAAAGTAACCCTAACGCAAAAAGTATGGATTTATTCAGGACAAAACCCATCAGCCAATTGTTGGCTGAAGCCGGTGACAAGGAACATGGCTTGAAGAAAGCACTGGGTGGTACCAGCCTGGTTCTACTGGGCATTGGCGCCATCATCGGCACAGGAATATTTGTGCTTACCGGAACGGTGGCTGCCAATTATGCCGGCCCTGCACTTGTGCTTTCATTCCTCATTTCTGCCGTGGGTTGTGTTTTTGCCGGCCTTTGTTACGCCGAGTTCGCTTCCATGATACCCATATCGGGGAGTGCCTATACCTATTCCTATGCCACACTGGGTGAGTTTGTTGCCTGGATTATTGGTTGGGACCTGATCCTGGAGTACCTGTTTGCCTCTTCCACAGTTGCCGTGGGATGGTCGGGTTACATGGTCAGCTTCCTGACCGATTATGGTATTCATATTCCGGCCGCATTGTGCAACGCTCCCATTGATCACATCAAGGGAGAGGGCTGGATATTAACCGGAAGCATCATCAACTTTCCTGCCGTGTTTATCATTGCACTGCTTTCCACATTGCTGGTAATTGGTATCAAAGAATCAGCCGGTTTCAATAACGTCATCGTGGTAATTAAAGTGATTGTAATCCTGCTTTTCATCGGATTCGGACTGTCTTATATCGACACATCCAACTGGACACCTTTTATTCCGCCAAATACCACAGGTGAATTTGGGAATTTTGGCATCACGGGCGTACTTCGGGGTGCGGCCGTCATTTTCTTTGCCTATATCGGATTTGATGCTGTGTCTACTGCCGCACAGGAAGCCAAAAATCCGCAGCGCGATATGCCCATTGGCATTCTGGGATCGCTACTGATATGCACCTTATTGTATGTTTTGGTTTCCGCAGTGTTAACAGGGATTGAACATTACTCCAACCTGAACGTACCGGCCCCGCTGGCACTGGCAATAGACAAAACCGGGGAGGCCCTGAAATGGCTGCGACCATTGATTAAACTGGGTGCAATAGCCGGACTGAGTTCGGTAATCCTGGTAATGCTCATGGGTCAGCCTCGCATTTTCTTTACCATGGCCAATGACGGGTTGCTGCCTAAAAGCTTTTCCAAAGTACATCCCCGCTTCAGAACACCCTATGTTACCACCGTTGTTACCGGCATTGTGGCCTGTTTTATTGCGGGTTTACTGCCCATCCATATCCTGAGCGAATTGGTTTCAATTGGCACTTTGCTGGCTTTCACCATTGTCTGCATCAGTGTCATCATTCTGCGAAAGAAAAAACCCGACGTGGAAAGGCCGTTCAAAACGCCCTGGGTTCCCTGGATTCCGCTTGCAGGAGCAGCTATATGCCTGTTGCAGATGTTCAGTCTTCCCTGGGAAACCTGGGAGCGGTTACTGATCTGGATGGCTGCCGGCTTGCTGATTTATTTCCTGTACAGCCGGAAAAGGAGTAAACTGGCCAGGTAAGCGATACATTCAGGATTTATCCATTAGTTGCATGAAAACGGCAGTAAACGTAATTACCCTGGGGTGCTCGAAAAATGTGGTTGATTCGGAATTCCTGCTCAGGCAAATCGAATCAAACAGGGTAAAGGTGTTTCATAATGCTGAAGGTTATGATGCAAAAACCGTGATCATCAACACCTGCGGCTTCATCCAAGACGCCAAGCAGGAATCTATCGACACCATTCTCAGGTATATCAGGGCCAAGGAGGAAGGACTGATTCACCAGGTTTACGTGATGGGATGCCTTTCCGAAAGATACAAAAAGGAGCTGGAACAAGAAATACCTGATGTCGATAAATATTTCGGAGTAAATGACTTAGAGGTTATTATTGAACATATTGGTTTAAACTACAGGCGCGATCTCTTGGGTGAGCGCTTACTGACCACCCCCGGCCATTATGCGTATTTGAAAATCTCCGAGGGATGCAACCGGAAATGTGCTTTTTGTGCCATTCCGTTGATTCGCGGTAAGCATGTTTCGCGCCCCATGGAGTTGTTGTTGCAGGAAGCCCGACTGCTTGCCCAAAAGGGGGTAAAAGAACTGATCCTGATTGCACAGGATCTTTCGTTTTACGGAAAAGACATTTACAGGAAGCAGGCTTTACCTGAACTGCTCCGCAAACTCTCGGATATCAAAGGTATTCAATGGATCAGGCTGCATTACGCCTACCCGGCCAACTTTCCGCGCGAGGTAATCCGGGTTATGAAAGAAAGAGACAACATTTGCAAATACCTGGATATTCCCTTCCAGCATGCCAGTGACGAGGTGCTGAAGCTGATGCGCAGGGGACATACCCACAATAAAGACCTTGAGCTTATAGATTTTATCCGAAACGAAATACCGGAGATTACCCTCCGTACTACCTTTATAACAGGCCATCCGGGAGAAACAGTGCGAGCCTATAAGGAACTGAAGCTATTTATAGAAACTGCAAGATTCGACCGGTTAGGCGTTTTCACTTATTCAGAAGAAGAAGGCACCTGGGCAGCCAGAAAATATGCCGACAGCATTCCGGAGAAAACAAAAAAGGCCCGTACCGGAGAACTCATGGGATTGCAGCAGAAAATTTCCACTGAATTAAATAACAATAAAATAGGTGGTTTATTTAAAGTGTTGGTTGATGGTAGGGAAGGGGAGTACTACACCGGAAGAACAGAATCGGATTCACCTGAAATAGATAACGAGGTCCTCATTCATGCCGGGAATAAGAACCTCGTTAGCGGAAATTTCTACCAGGTACGCATCACAGGGGCCGAAGCCTTTGACCTGATGGGGGAAGTTAAGCTTCATCTGCCTCACTCAGCGCAGCATCAGTAGCTTCCTCCGCGTGAAGCACCTTCATGGTGACTTCTTCCTTCTTTTTACTGAACCCAATGACTATGGTATCACCCTCCTTCATGTTCGATTTGATAATTACCTCAGCCATAGGATCTTCCAGGTATTTCTGAATGGCACGCTTCAGGGGCCTGGCTCCAAACTGAACATCATAGCCCTTTTCGGCAATGTAATCCTTGGCAGTGTCCGACATCTTCAACTGGTAACCCATGGCAATGATTCTTGCATACAGGCCTTTAAGCTCAATATCGATGATCTTGTGAATATCCTGCTGTGTAAGCGTGTTGAAAATAACCACGTCGTCAATACGGTTGAGGAATTCAGGAGAAAACGCCTTTTTTAGTGCATTCTGAATCACGCTTTTGGCATATTCATTGGTGGTTTCCTGTTTTGTTTTGGTGGTAAAACCTACACCCTGTCCGAAATCCTTGAGTTGACGGGTTCCTATGTTGGAGGTCATGATCACTATGGTATTCCGGAAGTCGACCCGGCGCCCCAGGCTGTCGGTCAGCTGGCCTTCATCGAGTACCTGCAGTAGAATATTATATACATCCGGATGTGCTTTTTCAATTTCATCGAGCAATACAACACTGTAGGGACGCCTGCGTACTTTTTCAGTAAGTTGTCCGCCTTCTTCGTAACCAATATAACCCGGAGGCGCTCCAACCAGTCGCGATACAGAGAATTTCTCCATGTATTCGCTCATGTCGATGCGGATCAGGTTGTTGAACGAGTCAAAAAGGTATTGCGCCAGCACCTTGGCGAGCTGGGTTTTTCCAACCCCTGTGGGTCCTAAAAAAATAAAGGTACCAATGGGTTTGTTCGGGTCTTTCAAACCGGCCCTGTTGCGCTGAATTGATTTCACAACCTTTTCAATGGCCTCGTCCTGTCCGATTACGCTTCCCTTCAGTTCATCGCCCATTTTCAGCAGACGCTGTCCTTCTTCCAGGGCGATGCGCTGCACAGGAACACCGGTCATCATGGCCACCACTTCGGCCACTTTCTCGGCATCAACAACCTGGCGGTTTCGCGTTAGTTCCTTTTCCCATTTCAGCTTTTCATCTTCCAGTTCTTCCAGGAGCTCCTTTTCCTTGTCCCTGAAACTGGCTGCTTTTTCAAAGTTCTGGTTTTTAACGGCTTTGATCTTTTCTTTCTTGGTTTCCTCAATTTTTTTCTCGAGTTCAATAATCATCTCGGGCACATGAATGTTGGAAATGTGTACCCGGGAACCTGATTCATCCAACGCGTCAATGGCCTTATCAGGCAGGTGCCTGTCGGAAATATACCGGTTGGTTAGCTTAACACATGCGTCAATGGCTTCGGGCGTGTAAATCACGTTGTGGTGGTCTTCATAACGTTCCTTAATATTATTCAGAATTTCCACCGTTTCCTCGGGCGAGGTGGGTTCCACCATAACTTTCTGGAACCTGCGCTCCAGGGCGCCATCTTTTTCTATTTGTTGTCTGTACTCGTCAAGGGTTGTGGCTCCGATACACTGGATATCACCCCGGGCAAGGGCAGGCTTCAGCATGTTGGCGGCATCAAGTGAACCTGTGGCCCCTCCGGCACCAACAATGGTATGAATTTCATCGATGAACAGCACAACATTTGATGTTTTCGAAAGTTCATTCAGGATGGCCTTCATGCGTTCCTCAAACTGACCGCGGTATTTGGTTCCGGCAACAATAGCCGCCAGGTCAAGCGTTACAACGCGCTTACCGAAAAGTACACGGGAAACCTTTTTCTGAATGATCCTTAATGCAAGACCTTCCACAATGGCAGATTTTCCCACGCCGGGTTCTCCAATGAGAATGGGATTGTTTTTCTTACGCCTGCTGAGGATTTGCGCCAGCCTTTCGATTTCCTTCTCACGGCCCACAATGGGGTCGAGCCGGTCTTCCTCTGCGGCTTTGGTAAGATCAACACCGAAATTATCGAGTACCGGGGTTTCAGAATTTGATTTGGGACCTGGTTCCGGGTTGGATCCTTTACCTCCCTGAGGACCGAATGATCCCATGGATTCATCTTCTTCGTGCGGGTAATCGGCACGGGGCTCATGGTCTTCATTCTCGGCCATATGCTCGTTGAGCAATTCCTTTCTTACCTTTTCATAGTTAATATTGTGTTCCAGCATGATCCTGGAAACTGGGGCACTTTCATCCTTAATAATGGCCAGCAACAGGTGCCCTGTATCGATGGTGCTTTTTTTCAGTGATTTGGCTTCCAGATAAACCAGCTTCAGTATGCGTTCTGATGTTTTTAACAGCGGCACATTATCTGTGTCAGTTACCTTTATCGGGCCGGCAGGAGAAATGATGCCTTCAATATCCTTTTTAAGCTGATAAAGATTTGCGCCCAATGAAACGAGAATATCAATAGCCACACCTTCGCCTTCACGCAAAATGCCCAGCAACATGTGTTCCGGGGCTATTTCGTTGTTTCCCAGCCTTATGGCCTCTTCTTTACTAAAAGAAAGTACATCTTTAATTCTTTGTGAGAACTTCGCATCCATAAAATATCTATTCGTTTTCTTTTGCAGATTGTGTTTTACAAAGCAAATATACTAATTTATTACTAACGTTTTTTAACAGCAATTGTTAATATAAACATTCAAAAAAAAACGGTTAAAAGGCAATAAAATCCTACATTAGCTGCTTGATTTGAGGAAGCGTTTTCACCGTTGTTAATATTGCTAAAACATTACACTTAAAATGGCTGAAGGAGAAAAGATTATACCGATAAATATTGAGGAGGAGATGAAGTCGGCCTACATCGATTATTCGATGTCGGTTATTGTTTCACGTGCTTTGCCCGATGTGAGAGACGGGCTGAAACCTGTACACCGCAGGGTGCTTTTTGGAATGCAGGATTTAGGCGTATTCTCCAATCGTTCCTATAAGAAATCGGCCCGTATTGTCGGGGAAGTATTAGGTAAATACCATCCTCACGGTGATTCATCGGTGTATGACGCCATGGTAAGAATGGCCCAGGATTGGTCGCTCCGCTACCCGCTGGTGGAAGGGCAGGGTAACTTTGGTTCCATGGATGGCGACAGTCCTGCCGCCATGAGATATACCGAAGCCAGGCTCAGAAAAGTAGCTGAGGAAATGCTTGCCGATATCGATAAAAATACGGTTGATTTCCAGCTGAACTTTGACGACACATTGCAGGAGCCCACCGTTTTGCCATCAAGAATTCCCCAACTGCTTGTTAACGGTGCTTCCGGTATCGCAGTGGGTATGGCTACCAACATGGCTCCCCACAACCTGAAGGAGGTTTGCAGGGCAATCATCGCCTATATCGACAACCATGAGATCACCATTGAGGAATTGATGACCTATGTTAAAGGTCCTGATTTCCCTACCGGCGGTATTATTTATGGGTTACAGGGAATCAAAGAGGCTTTTGAAACCGGCAGGGGACGTATTGTTATGCGGGCCAGCACCGAAATTGAAATAACATCAAGCGGACGTGAGGTAATTGTTATTAAAGAAGTGCCTTACCAGGTGAACAAGGCCGAAATGATCCGTAAAATTGCCGAGCTGATCAACGACAAGAAGCTCGAGGGCATCTCCTATATTAATGATGAATCTGACAGAAATGGGATCCGGGTGGTAATCATCTGTAAGAAGGAAGCACAGGCCAGTATTGTACTGAATAACCTGTACAAGCATACTCAGATGCAGACCGCTTTCAATGTGAACAACATAGCCCTTGTTCACGGCAGGCCCAAGCTGCTGAACCTGCATAACAGCATCCGTTACTTTGTAGAGCACCGCCATGATGTGGTGATTCGCAGAACCAAATACGATCTGGATGAATCGGAGAAGAAAGCGCACATCCTTGAGGGTTTGCTGATTGCTTTGGATAACCTGGATGCCGTGATCAAACTGATCAGGGCTTCCAAAAACCCCGACGAAGCTAAAGACGGACTGGTTTCCACCTTCAACCTTTCTGAAGCACAGGCCAAAGCCATTTTGGAAATGCGGCTGCAAAGGCTGACCGGACTGGAGCGCGACAAAATCAGGCTGGAATATGAAGAACTGCTCAAAACCATTGCCTATTTAAAGAGCCTGCTTGAAAGTGAGCCCATGCGCATGCAGGTAATCAAAGACGAGCTTACGGAAGTGATTGAAAACTACGGCGATGAACGCCGTACTACCATTGTACCTGATGCCGGCGAATTCAACCCCGAAGATTTCTATGCCGATGACGACATGATCCTCACCATTTCACGCCTGGGATACATCAAACGCACGCCGCTGAGTGAATTCAGAACGCAGGCGAGGGGAGGAAAGGGCTCCAAAGGTTCCGAAACCCGGGATGAGGATTACCTCGAACACATGTACCATGCCACCATGCACAATACCATGTTGTTTTTCACTGAAAAAGGAAGGTGCTTCTGGTTGAAGGTGTATGAAATTCCCGAAGGAACAAAAACGTCCAAGGGCAGGGCCATCCAGAACCTGCTTAGCATTGAGCAGGGCGACATGGTAAAGGCATTTATCAATGTCAGGAGTTTGATTGATGAAGACTATATTAAGAATAATTTCATCGTGCTCTGTACCTTGAAAGGTATTATTAAGAAAACTTCACTCGAAGCTTATTCGCGACCCAGGCAAAACGGTATTAATGCCATCAACATCAGGGAAGGCGACAGCTTGCTGGAGGCCCGGCTTACCAGTGGCAACAGTGAAATCCTTATTGCCACGCGTTCAGGCAAAGCCATCAGATTCTCCGAGAAAAAAGTAAGGCCCATGGGCAGAACTGCATCCGGGGTAACCGGAGTCAGATTCGACGATAAGAACGACGTGGCCATTGGTATGGTATGCATTGACGATCCTACCAGATCAATCCTGGTTGTATCTGAGAAAGGCTATGGGAAAAGAACCGAGCTGGAAGATTACCGGGTGACCAACAGGGGCGGTAAAGGTGTTAAAACCATCAACGTTACCGACAAAACCGGAAAGCTGATTGCCATCAAATCGGTAACCGACACGGATGACATCATGATCATCAACAAATCGGGACTCACCATCCGACTTGCAGTGGCCAACCTCAGACTTATGGGAAGGGCCACTCAGGGAGTCAGGCTGATCAACATCCGCAGCGGCGATTCAATTGCTGCCGTAACCGATGTGGTTGGTTCTGCAGAAGAAGGTGAAGAGAAAGGAACTGAAGAGGGGGGCGTTGAAAATGACGATTTAACTGCTTAATATTCTGTGTAATTTTGGACAATTTCCAAATAGAAATTATATTTGGCAGAATTTTTGATATTCACATAATACAGAATTTAACTTAACAAATTAAAAACGAATAAAATGAAGCGTATCAGTTTGTTTCTTATTTCGATGTTTCTTTATGCAGGAGTAAACCTGAATGCACAGGCACCGGTTGAATCTGCACCCGTATTAAATTATGCAGGGCTTCAGAAGAAAATTGAAAAATCGGATGCAGATATCCAGAATGCAAAAAAGAATACCAAGGCCAAAACATGGACTACCCGGGCACAGGTATATCTGGATGTTTTCAATGTACACAACGACCTGTTGAGCAGGGGTATGGCACCGGAAGGCGCCAGGCTGTTCATGAAGGAACCCAAGGAAATCAAGACTTACACGGATGGAAGTGACCAAATGGAAGCCTACATATATGACCGGGTAAACCTGATTTTCAGAAACGGGAAACTCGACAAATGGCTTGAGACCGATAAAATATATGCGGATCCTATTCCCGAAGTAGAAAAGGCACTTGACGAGGCTGTAAAGCTGAATGGCGACGGTAAAGCCGATGCCGATATCCAAACTATCGTTGAAAGGCTTAAGAATGCCTACCAGTTTGTAGCAGTTAATGCTTATGAAGATGGTGACTTTGCTGCATCGCAAAAGAATTTTGTAAATATTCTTGAATTGAACAAAATGCCTGTTATGAAAGGCAGGGTAGACACCATCATTATTTATTTTGCAGGCAGAGCTGCTTATGAAAACAAGGATTATGCAGTCGCAAGCAAGCTTTTTGAAGAAACCGCTTCCCATAACTATAAAGACCCGATCCTTTATGTATTGCGCAAACAAGCATTGTTTGCCTGCGGTGATACTGCAAGTGGCGTAGAAGTGATTCGCGAAGGATTTACAAAATATCCCGAAGACCAGGCGATCATGATTGAAATGATCAATTACTACATCGATTCAAAGCAGGTTCCCCAGGCACTGGAAATGATCAGTAAAGCCAAGGAAGGTGATCCCGATAACATTTCGTATTACTTTACTGAAGGTACGCTTTATGAAAAGCTCGACCGCATTGATGAAGCTGAAAATGCCTATATGAAGTGCCTTGAAAAAAATCCTGAGTATTTCAGCGCCAATTACAACCTGGGTGTGTTGCATTACAATAAGGCTGTGAAAATATATGAAGAAGCCTCCAAAATAATGGACAACAATGCATTTGAAAAGATGCAGAAAGAAGGTGACGAGGCTTTGAAAAAGGTGATCCCATTCATGGAAAAAGCCAGCACAACAGGTGCGGAAGTTGCTGATAAAAAAAGTGCTCTGGAAACATTAAAAACGGTTTATTACCGGTTGAAAATGGAAAATGAGCGTGAAGGTGTTATCAAACGCCTTGCCGAACTTTAATCATACAAAAAAGG
>JAWOJJ010000028.1:0-88588 GCA_046481675.1 Bacteroidales bacterium
AAATACCAAACCCGTGTATTTTAGCTAAATTCAGGGGTTTTTAGTAGCGGGGGCAGGACTTGACCCTACGACCTTTGGGTTATGAGCCCAACGAGCTACCAACTGCTCCACCCCGCAATATATTTTTCAATTTCATTTCCTTTAAGTTGGGACCTTTGGGTTATGAGCCCAACGCCCCGCATTTTCTGCGGGGCCACCCCGCAATATTAGGAGGGCAAAGATACGCTAAGTTTATCAGAAAAAAAATTGTTTGATCACAAAAAACAAACATTCATACTGTGTCTCTATGTCAAAAGGGCATACAACAGCAGCATCCGTGGGTTGTTACATCATCAGAGGAATTTTCAACCTCGCCACCATAATTCCTGTATATGTGGAATTGTTGCGGAGCATTTCGAAAAGGGATCCCTTTGAAATCTCCACTTTTTTGTTCAGTGATGAAGCATGCATCAAATGCAGTTCTGAATTTACATGAACGGCTATTCCCACATGCGCCACATCCAGCCCGTCAATGGCAGTGGTAATAGCAATCAGATCACCATCGCGAATTTTATTCGCGGCCTGCAACAAATCCTCTTTTGGTAAATAAAACTTTTGAATTGAATTCAGCCTTTCTTCGGCCTGTTTAATGGCGTTCAGGTAAATGCAGTCGTTCAGATGCGGATAATTTGCCCTGTTTGCGGACATCATATGAATTTTCTTTACAAACGGCTTCCCGCCGATATCCTCCGTAATATCTTCAAGGATACCTTTTTGCTCATTGTTATGAATCCATTCGGAGAAATAGTGCAGTCGCGATGCATACCCATTCATTACACCATCCCGGTAACGAATGAATTTCAATTTGCAGCAAAAGTCATCGAATGATGTTTTGCCTTTTTTGATTGTCATCGAAAAGGCAACCACGCTCTCCAGGTAGGTGACGCAATCAAGCCGGGATAAATCAACCACGAGGTTTTCGGCTTCCGGTTCATCCAGTACACCTCCTGCATAGGGCGTATTAAGCAATTGTTTGCCTACATTTAGGACCATGCTGCCAATGGATGAATCTGACAAATGAGCTTTCTTTGCCTCATTCATAACAGTATTGAATACCTGAACATCTTGCTGCGTATACAAAACCTGGGCAACCAAATGCCCCGACAGTCCTATGGAGAAAATTAAGGTAAGGTATATTTTCATTATGTTTTCACTTCTGTTCATAATAGGTAAAGTTAGTGATTCAGGAACCTGAATTGGTACTTTGTGCCTGTTTGAAAATCCAATTTTTAAGAAATTATTAAGACGGGGAACCGATATTTTTTGCAAAATTTGAAATGAGATGCAAATTGACTAACTTAAATCTGCATTTGGAGGGTGTTTTTTACATGTATCTATTCTAACCTGAAACTCATGAAAACTTTTTTGCTTATGCTGGCTTCTGCTCTTGTCACAACTGCTTTTGCCGGCAACGGTCCGGTTGGTATTTTTGAAGACCACGCCGATGTTGGTAATCCCGGGCTTGCCGGTTCGGTTGTTTATGATCAGCATACACAGACCTATACCCTGAAGGGCTCGGGTTACAACATCTGGTTTGGCCGCGATGAATTTCATTATGCCTGGAAAAAAATAAAAGGGGATTTTATCCTTACTGCAAATTTCGCTTTTGAGGGCAAGGGTGTTGACCCGCACCGCAAAATCGGATGGATGGTTCGGGAATCGCTTGATGAAAATTCCTCACATTACAGTGCCGTGGTACATGGAGACGGGCTTACCGTAATGCAGTGGCGACCCATTAAGGGCGCTTTCATGCGTTTGCCGCAGGACGAGATTCATGCACCCAAGCGGGGATACCAGGTTCTTCAACTCGAGCGGCAGGGCAAAACAATGATACTGCGAGTTGCCCAGGTGGGCGAACCACTACAGGTAATCGGTTCACAATGTGTGCGCGATCTGCCTGATGAAGTGCTGGCAGGTATCTTCATCAACTCGCACAACCCCGATGTGGTGGAAGTAGCCCGGGTATGGAACGTGAGAATTGACAAGCCGGTGCCGGATGGTTACAATCCGGATAAGGAAGGTTGGATTGGTTGCCGTATGGAAATACTTGACGTATTCACCGGCATGCGAAAGGTGATTCATGAATCGGAGGGCCGGTTTGAAGCCCCCAACTGGATGCCTGACGGCAAGAAACTGCTGTTTAATGAAAATGGGTCATTGTTTACAATTCCGGTTGAAGGTGGAACACCAGTTAAGGTCAATACCGGTTCTGCCAACAGGTTGAATAATGACCATGGTATTTCATTCAGCGGAAAACAAGTGGCCATCAGTCACCACCGTGAAGGTTTGCCCGGAGGCGGATCATCGGTTTATGTACTGCCGCTTACCGGAGGAGAGCCCAAACTGATTACCGAAAAAACACCTTCTTACTTTCACGGATGGACAGGCGATGACAAATACGTGCTTTACGTTGCCCAGCGTGATACGCCCATTTATAATGTTTATAAGAGTCCGGCAGCGGGTGGACCGGAGGTACAACTGACGTTTTTCAAAAACGGGCATGTAGACGGACCGGAAGGGTCGCCCGACAACAAGTATATATATTACAACGGCAGCCAGAGCGGAACCATGCAGTTGTACCGCATGAAACCCGATGGTTCGGGCAGGGAGCAACTGACCTTTGATGAGTACAACGACTGGTTCCCGCATATTTCGCCCGACGGGAAGTGGATGCTTTTCATTTCCTTCCCGCCGGAGATTGATCCTGGTTCGCACCCCTCGTACAAAAGGGTAATGTTGCGGCTGATGCCGGCAAGCGGTGGTGCACCCAGGGTGGTGGCCTATCTGTATGGCGGACAGGGAACCATCAATGTACCCTCGTGGTCGCCCGACAGCAGGAAGGTGGCTTTTGTGAGCAACTCGGAGTAGTAGCAGTAGTAGTGGCAGCAGCAGCGGCTTGCTTCGACTCCGCTCAGCATACCAAAGGCAGTGGTGGTAGCAGCAGATTAAAGGGGAGTAGACTTGGTGAGCATTTCCGCCAGTTTACGGCGGTCGACTTTCATGGATTCGTTGCGGGGGAAATGGTCCACACAGTATATTTCTTTTGGCCGCCAGTGGCGCGGCAGGAAATTATCGAAATCGGCTTGCATGGTTGGCAATGAATCGGGGACATGTTCATTTTCAAATACGAAAACAAGCCTTTGCCCGAGATGGTCATCGGGCAATCCAATGGCCAGGCAGTTAAGCAATGTTCTCGTCTGCACCAGGGCTTCCACTTCTTCGGGAACAATTTTTACACCCCCTGAATTGATCAGGTTGTCGTAACGGCCAATCCAGTTGAATGCCCCGGGCCCCGTAAATACAACCAGGTCATTGGTAACCACTCGTTGGGGCAGGTAATCAGCTTCAATAATGAGGCATCCTCTGTTGTCACTGGATAGTGTAATTCCGGGCAGCGCCTGAAAAGCCTGCTGGGGGAAAGGTCCGTTCAGTCTTTTTATGGCAATATGGGAACTGGTTTCGGCCATTCCATAAGTGGCATATACTTCCGTGGCAAGGTCATAAAAGCGCTTTTCAAGTTCAGTGCTGATTTCACTGCCCCCGATAATCAGTTTTCTCACCGGATCCAACGTATTGTTGCAGTTTATCAGGTTCATCACCTGCAGGGGAACCATGGCGCAAAAATCAATGCGGGGGTGACCAGTCAGGTCAGGCAGGCTTCTGGGTTCAGTTAGCAGCAGGTTCATGTTGCCGGTAAAGCATCTGACCACCATCATTTTACCTGCAATATATTCTACCGGCATACAGAGCAGGGCAGTCTGTCCTTTTTCCAGGTTCAGATAGTGAGAGGTGTTCATGGCAGAATTCATCATGGCCTTTTTGGGCAGCAGGATTTCTTTTGTTTTTCCGGTTGTCCCGGATGAGTATTGCTGTATATACTCACTGTTGCTCAGCCAATTGATAATAAATCTATAGACTTCCCTTTCCCAGGCATGGGTTTCGGATGAAACAATCTTCTCTGTGGCGCGGGCCAGCAGTTCTTTGAAGGTATAGGGTTGGTTATTGATGGTAAGATTGCGCTGCCAGGGTTCCATGTGTATCATTCGGGTACAAATACTGATAAATCCCACTTCCTGTCAGGGTCGAAATACAATCTTTCACCATGCAGGTATAGCGGAGAAGGGATGTTGTTGTTAAAAAGTGAGCCGGTACTGAGGCCGTGAAATATAGGGTTTTGCAGGGTATAGGTCCATTGTGCAATGGCATTCAGTCCGATATTGGTTTCCAGAGATGAAGTGATCCACCAGCCTGTTTTGTTTTCATTGGCCAGGTTGATCCATTCCCTGCATGATGCAAGTCCGCCCAGCAAGCCGGGTTTAAGCACCAGGTAATGCGGGCGAATGGTTTCAACCAGTTTTCGCTTTGCAGAACCGGCATGCTTGCCAATGAGTTCTTCGTCGAGTGCTATGGGCACAGGTGATGTTTCACACAGCCGGGCCATTTCTTCAGGATGGCCGGCTGCAATCGGTTGTTCAATACTGTGCAGGTCGTAGTCCGAAAGCATCTTAATCATCTCCAGTGCTTCGCCGGGATGAAAAGCCCCGTTGGCATCCACGCGGATCTCAATTTCTACTGAATCAAAGCGGTCCCTGATAAATTTAAGCACTTCCACTTCCTCATACAGGTCGAGTGCGCCAATTTTCATTTTCAGGCAGGTGAAACCATCATCCAATTTGGTCTGGATTTGCCTGATCATTTCTTCCCTGGTGTCCATCCAAATCAGCCCGTTTATTCCCAGGGAATCTTTTCCTTCGGTAAACCGTGAGGGGTAGAGTATTTTGGATCCGTTTGCCCGGAAATCCTTCCACGCGGTTTCAAGCGCAAAATTGACCGAAGGCCATTCGGAGAGGTCCATATCGGAATAGTATTCTCCCTGGTTGATGCGGTCGACAGTTTGTTTA
Source organism: Bacteroidales bacterium (assembly GCA_046481675.1). GTDB lineage: Bacteria > Bacteroidota > Bacteroidia > Bacteroidales > UBA10428 > UBA5072. The sequence goes on from JAWOJJ010000028.1 coordinate 4,941, forward strand.
AGCTTTTCTTTGAAGCCTTTTACATCGTCAAAGCTGAGACCCGGGAAAAGGGAACATTCGCCAATACCGGTTATGGAAGGATCATTGGCATAAGAAATCAGGATAAAATACACCTCTTTTTTCAGGTAGGTTCCGCGTGAAGTTGTTGCAGGACGCTGAAACCGGAATTCGCGGCTGATTAATTTCGCTTGAATCATTTGAGTATCAGCCCCAGTCCGAATGTTAATGAAAACGCGAAGGTATTGAAAGCCAGTTTTTTCAACTCCAGGTTGAGTTCCACCGGGTCGGTATTTTTCATAACCACATATATGTTGAGTGCGAAAAGGGGACAGGTGAGGATAAAAAGAAACTGCCATTCTGAATGAAACCGGATTAGGGTATAAATCAAACTGAATGCTATGGAAAGCAGGATCAGCATCAGGTGATATATTTTGGCAGCCCGGATACCGATATGAACCACCAGGGTTCGCTTTCCTGAAATAGTATCATTTTCAATATCGCGCATGTTGTTCAGGTTCAGTACCCCCGAGCTCAGAAGTCCGATAGCTGAAGCAGGCAGCAGGATCCAGGGATCAAAAGTATTCGCGTGCAGGTAATAGGTACCGGCCACGCCAACAATGCCAAAGTAGAGAAAGACAAAGACATCGCCAAGCCCGATGTATCCGTATGGATTCTTGCCTATGGTGTATTTGATGGCTGCGTATATGGCCGACAAGCCAAGGAGAAAGAAGAAGAGAATGGTTTTCCAGCCGATGTCCTGCAAGCCGGTAAAAATCAGTAATGAGCCTGATACCAGCGAGAGCAGCACGAAGACTACGATCATTTTTTTAATCTGTGACAGGCTCACCAGTCCGCTCTGGGTGATCCGCAACGGGCCGAGCCGGTTCATATTATCAGTTCCATGCATGGCATCGCCGTAATCATTGGCCAGGTTGGAAAGGATTTGAAGGAAAACAGTGGTAAGAGTTGCGAGTACCAGCACATGCCACCGGAAATTGCCGTGGGCAAAGGCCAAAAAGCTTCCGAGAATGGCACTCGACAGGGCCAGTGGCAATGTGCGGAGCCGGAAGGCATGTATCCAAATGTTGAGGGTTTGCTTCATGGCATTTTGGGATACTTGTTGAAGTCGGGTTTTCTTTTTTCGAGAAAGGCCTTTTTCCCTTCCTGTGCTTCATCGGTCATATAGTACAGCATGGTGGCATTGCCTGCCAGCTCCTGAATTCCGGCCTGTCCGTCGAGTTCGGCATTCAACCCGGCTTTGATCATGCGCAGGGCAAGCGGACTGTGTTCCATCATTTTTTTGCACCAGGAAACGGTTTCGTTTTCCAGGTCGGCCAGGGGAACTACCTTGTTCACCAGTCCCATTTCCAGTGCTTCTGACGCAGTATATTGCCGGCACAGGAACCAAATTTCACGGGCCTTTTTCTGTCCGACTACCCTGGCCAGGTAGGATGCACCGAACCCGGCATCAAAGCTGCCAACGCGAGGTCCTGTTTGTCCGAATACGGCATTTTCAGAGGCCAGGGTCAGGTCGCAAACCACATGCAGCACATGTCCTCCGCCTATGGCAAAGCCGTTTACCATGGCCACAACGGGTTTGGGTATTGAGCGGATTTGTTTCTGCAAATCGAGGATGTTGAGCCGGGGTACCCCGTCTTTACCAATGTAGCCGGCATAACTTTTCACATTTTGATCACCTCCGCTGCAGAATGCTTTGTCGCCTGCCCCGGTAAGTACCACAACGGAAATATCGGGGTTTTCACGGCAATGGGCCATGGCATCACACATCTCCCGGGTAGTGTCGGGGGTAAAGGCATTTCGGTAACGTGGCCTGTTGATGGTAATCCGGGCAATGCCTTCAAAGTAGTCGAACAGGATCTCGTCGTATTGCTTAATGGTGGTCCAGTTTCTTATGCCTGCCATAAAAATGTTGTTAGCCCCACATATTCATCAACCTGCGGAATGCTGTTGCACTGATTACAGGGTCGGTTTCAATCTCTAAAACGGATGCCGTATGATTTTTGTTCACAAAACCGGGCCAAACGGCTGCCAGTGAGTTAAGATCCCCTGCACAGAAATAATTCAATCCGTAAGCTTCTGCTAATTTATGAATATTTACCGGATGGTGTGCTTCCACCAGTTTTTTAAATCCCGGTTTTTCCGAAGGCCCTTTCAGTATGTGGAATATACCGCCGCCCTGGTTGTTGATAACAACAATACGCAGATTTTGTGGCAATTCACGGTTCCACAGGGCGTTTGAATCATACAGGAAACTGATGTCGCCCAGTATAGCCAATGTTGGCTTACCCGAAGCCAGGGCAATTCCCGATGCAGTTGAAAGACTGCCATCTATACCCGACACACCCCGGTTTGCGTAATAATGAGCCGAAGGGTTGGAGGAGAACAATTGCGAATAGCGGATTACACTGCTGTTGCCAATAACAACCAGTGTGTTATCAGGAATGGATGAAAACAAATGCTCAAAAATAACAGAATCAGAAAAGGGCAATTGGGATAAGGTTTCAGTGAACTTTAACCGGGTGTTTTCAGCAAGTTCATGCCATTCATGCGACCAGTCGCTTTGCTTCCCCTTTTGCAGCATATCTGCCAGTTTATGATAGAGAGAATGGGCAGGAACATGAATAGTTCGTGCAGCTTGTTTATAAGTATCGATCAGCGTGTTGTCGGTTCCCACCCGCCACAATTTCACATGTGCTGCCCTGCGCAGGTATCCCGCAAGCGCTTTGGAAACCACCTGTCCGCCACTGTGAATGACCAGATCGGGGTGAGCCGGACTGTTACCCCGTGAATTTGACAGCACCAGGTTGGACGTGGAAATGATACCGGGAGCGGGAATATTGGCTATGTTTTCAGCCAGGATCACCACACGGGGATCTGCCATCAGGGCAGGTAAAACAAGGGAGGTCTGTGAGCCGGGTGTATCCTGCCCGTGTATGATCAGGATGCTGCGTGCGTTATTCCATTCCTGTTCCAGTTCAGCGGGTAATTCAGGTTTTGTTACGGGAATGATTGGGTCAATTAAACGCAGGTTTTCCGAAACCGGAGGCAATTCGTCGTAGAGTGGCTCTGCCAGCGGTATATTGATGTGCACCGGGCCCTTGCATGGAGCCAGGCACAGATCAAATGCCTCGTTGGCCATGCGGTGGGCATGCCAAAGATTATCCGTGGAGGCCATTGCCACTGGCATTTCAAAGCTTTTCTTTACAAAGGACCGGTAAATATTCTGTTGTCTGATGGTTTGGTTATCCTGCTGATCGATCCATTCGGGTACCCTGTCGGCAGTTATGGCCAACAACGGGACCTGCTGATAATAAGCTTCGGCCAGGGCAGGGGCATAATTCAGCACGGCTGTACCCGAAGTGCAGATGATGGCAACAGGCTTACCTGTATATAGGGCTATTCCCAGTGCGTAATAAGCTGCGCTGCGTTCATCGGCTATGCTCATGCAGTTCTCACCAAATACCCGGTAAAAGGAAGCTATCAGTGGGGCGCTTCGTGATCCGGGTGAAATCACCACATGCTCGAGTCCCTTTTGCTTTAATATTGCCGGCAAGTCGGCCAGATGTTGTTTGAGGTGAATCATTTATTTGATTTTATTAAGCACAGCCAGTAGGGTATCTGCCTTGATCTCGGTTTCTTCCCATTCCTCTTCAGCAACGGATTCATCGGTAATACCGCTTCCGGTATAAAGAATCAGTTTGTTTTCCAGCACTTTCATACACCTCAGGTTGACGAATAGCTGAAGCAGGTCGTCAATTCCCACGGGACCCAGGAACCCGGTATAATACTCACGGTTGTAGTTTTCATGGTTCCTGATGAATTCAAGCGCGCTTTTAGCAGGCATGCCGCATATTGCAGGAGTGGGATGCAGGGTGTGTATCAGAGATGGAAGCCGGTTGCCTAAAGCGGCTGCCGAAAAAGAAAAGTCGGTTCGCAAATGAACCAGGTTTCCGGCCCTGGCAATGAACGGACCTTTCCGGGCATAGGTTGAAACTCCATAGTTACTCAATGTTCTTTCAATATGCCTGGTTACATATTCCTGCTCCAGTTTCTCCTTATGATTCCAGTTGTCAATATCCAGGTTTTCATTGCTGAAAGGCCTTGTTCCGGCGAGAGATACCGTAATCAGGCTGTCTTTAGTGCTGTAAACAAAAGGTTCAGGAGTGGCGCCCGTCCAGCATTGCCCGTCAACATGAAACAAATAAACAAAAGCATGGGGATACATCTCGCATAAAGCAAGGAAAACGGCAGACAATTCAGCTGAATAATTACCCTCAACCGGTTTCACCCTGGATAAAACGACTTTCTCAAAAGCACCTGCGTTAATTTTCTCAATGGATTGCTGAATGAGATCAAGATATTTTTTCCGGCTGGTTTCTGAGGGTTCCTGATTGCCAACAGGGCACGGAGACCTTTCAGAAATCTGGTTCAGGTATTCCAGTTCGGCAATATCAGATCCTTCACGAAAAATGATGTCTGGCCGGATCAGGTATGCGTTGTTTTCCGAAGTGGAGAAGGGTACAATCAGAAATCCTTTGTCAGGCAACTTTTGTTTGATGTCCTTTATGGGTTTGATCGCCGGTTCTTTTTGAATGATCAGGGTAACGGGGTTGTCACCCGGTAATTTGTAAGCCGCAAAATGCACTTGCCGGCTCAAACAGGTTGTCAGGGCATGGTCAATTTTACTCCTGTCTTGGAATTTATACTGCATCTGAGAACTGTTATTTCTTCTTAACAACCATCATAGTAACCCGGGTAACGGAAATAAGTTTATCTTTTTCATCCCTGATTTTTACATCCCAAACATGGGTGGTCTTTCCCCGGTGAATGATATCGGCACGGGCAAATAGCTTGCCCTTACTGACGGTTGAAATGTGGTTGCCCGATACCTGCAGGCCCAGTACATCATATTTTTCATGATCCACTAATAAATAGGAGCCTCCGCTGGCAACGGTTTCGGCAAGCGCCAGTGACGCTCCGCCATGCAGGAGTCCCATGGGCTGTAATTTGTTGTCAACAGGCATGGTGGCTTCAATGAAATCGCTGCCCGAGTTGGTAAATTCAATGCCCAGGAAGGTGATGAAAGTGCCGTCGCAGATCGTTTTTAGTTTTTCAATCATGGGAGTAGAATTTAAGCCGTTGGCCATTAGCCGTTGGCCATTAGCCATTAGCCGTTAGCCGTTAGCCGTTAGCCAATGGCCAATAGCTAATAGTCAAAAGCCAAAAGCAACAACAAAGATAATATTTTGATCAGCATGGTGAATTAAAGTTATCCTCAGGGGGTTTTGGTGGCAACCAGCAGATTCACTGAGCCAAATAAAAAGGCACGATCTTTTTGCAGGGTGAGTTGGTGGTTTCGGAGCATGGCCTGCAGTTCATAGAAAGGATAAAATCCGGAAGAAGATCCTGCCAGGTACCGATAGGCTTCGCGATTTCCTGAAATGATGCCGCCCAGCGAAATCAGGACCAGGTTCAGATACAGGTCGTATAACCATGCGATCACCCTGTTTTCGGGCCGGGCACTTTCGAGAATGAGTAACCTGCCTCCGGGTTTCAATACCCTGGCCATTTCATGGATAAATTCATCACGTTGGGGGTTTTCCCAGGTGAGGTTTCGGAAACCAAATCCAATGGTGATGCAGTCCACGCTCTCGCTGTCGAAGGGCATAGCAGCTGCATCACCCCGGAGGAAGACCGGCGGGTTGTGAAGTGTTGCTGCTTTTTCCCGGGCCAGTTCCAGCATTTCGGCATTCAGGTCGTAACCGGTAATGGATGTTTTTTCATTGGACTGCCGGCTGATGGCAATGGCCAGGTCGCCCGTTCCGCAGCAAAGGTCAACAACCTGCCGGGGTGCGCTTTCAAGACACTTTTGTGCCGTGTACCGGCGCCATTTCTTGTCGAGCCCAAAGGTAAACAGCCTGTTCACCAGGTCGTACGACCTGTAGATGCGGGAGTAATATGTCTGGAGGGGGATGTTCATTGTCTTCTGGTCTGCTATGTCTTCAAGTCTAAAGGTTTCCTAAGTCGTGCAGTTTGGCGAGTAGCCGTCATTGCGAGCGAAATGAAATGGAGCGTGGCAATCTATATTGAGTAGCGAATAATAAGAGATTGCTTCGGTCGTGCCTCCCTCGCAATGACGCGTTCAGCTTGTGCCTCACTGCCACTAATCATACTTCGACAGGCTCAGTATGACATTATCCGTCACACTGAGCCTGTCGAAGTGCGACTTACTGCTACTGTCTTGGTTCTTGGTTCTTGGTTCCTGGCTCTTATTTCTGCAACAAAGATAATTGATTGCGCAAAAATACGAGTCATCACATCATTCACTATCTTTACTGCAAATTTGAAAAAATGTCAAGAAAAGTTCGAGTAAGGTTTGCACCGAGCCCCACAGGGCCGTTGCACATTGGAGGAGTGAGAACCGCGTTATTCAATTACCTGTTTGCTGTTAGGCATCACGGAGATTTTATCCTGCGCATTGAAGATACCGATCAGGCCCGGTTTGTCCCGGGCGCTGAGAATTATATTACTGAATCGCTCAAATGGTGCGGACTTGAGTATTCCGAGGGCCCCGATTTGGGAGGACCTCATGAGCCTTACCGGCAGAGCCACCGGAAGGACCTATACCGAAAATATGCCGAAGAACTGTTAAACCATGGCCATGCCTATTATGCCTTTGATGAGCCGGAGGCATTGGATGCCTTGCGGAAGCAATACGAATCAGAAGGAAAAATATTTCAATACGACAACAACACCCGTTTAACGCTCCGCAATTCGCTTACCCTGGCGGAAGAAGAGGTAACGCGACTACTTGAAACAGGTGTGCCGCATGTGATCCGGTTTAAAATGCCTGAAAACCAGGAAGTGACCATTCAGGATTTGATCCGGGGAGAAATCACTTTTCACACCAACCTGCTTGATGATAAGGTGCTGTTTAAAACCGACGGGTTGCCCACCTATCACCTGGCTAACGTAACCGATGATTACATGATGGAAATCACCCATGTGATCCGTGGCGAAGAATGGCTGCCGTCACTTCCCCTGCATGTATTGCTGTATAGAGCATTGGGATGGGAAAACGTGATGCCGCAGTTTGCACACCTGCCGCTGATTCTAAAACCGAGCGGACAGGGTAAGCTGAGCAAGCGCGATGGCGACAAAATGGGCTTTCCGGTGTTTCCATTGCAATGGACCGACCCGTTCACCAATGAGGTTTCATCGGGTTACCGCGAGTCGGGTTACCTCCCTGAAGCTATGGTAAATATCCTGGCCTTCCTGGGCTGGAATCCGGGTACGGAGCAGGAGCTATTCTCACTGGAAGAACTGGCACAGGCTTTTGATCTTGACCGGGTAGGGAAATCAGGTTCGCATTTTGATCCTGAAAAAGCGAAGTGGTATAACCAACAATACCTGAAAGCCATGGATGATGACGATTTGGCAGCACTGTTTGTTCCTGCGTTGCAGCAAAAAGGAATTACAGTCCGGTTGGATTACCTGAAAAAGATAACCACATTGGTGAAGGAACGACTCGTGTTTCCGCAGGATTTCTGGAGCCAGGCTTTTTACTTTTTTGAGAGGCCAACGGAATATGATGCGGCTATGGTAAAAAAGGTATGGAAAGAAGACACACCCCAGATCATTTTGGAGGTTAGCAAAATATTTGGTGAAAGTAATGTTTTTGACTCGTCATCGCTTGAATTGCTGATCAAGCAATATACCGAAAGCAAAAATCTGGGTTTCGGTCGTGTTGCCGCACCCCTGCGCCTGCTGGTGGTAGGTTCGGGCATGGGGCCGCACCTCTTTGATATCCTGGAGATGATTGGTAAAGAGGAAGCGTTAAATAGAATTGACAATGGGCTAAAAAAGGTCCTTCGCGGATAGTTACCCGAAATCAGGCATTGTAAGGGATTGCCTCACTACAAGGTAATGAACACAGCATGGCTGATAATATGATTTTTGTCAGTACAGGTAACTTTTGTTAATAACTCTCGTTTATGTTTATAAAAGTTAAGGGCTACTGCCCTAACTTTACTATAGAACACCGAAAACCCTGTTATTTCAATATGCAATTATTTCTAACACTCAATAATTACTAACTTAAATCTTTTTTATCATGAGAAAATTTTTGTTGTTTTTTGCATTGCCCATGCTGGCATTAGCCTTGTTTATCGGTTGCGAAGGTGATGAAGGTCCGGCAGGTCCTAAGGGAGACCAGGGAGACCAGGGAGACCAGGGTATTCAGGGTGAAACAGGAACGGCTAACGTGATTTATTCAGACTGGATTCAGCCGGCAGGTGCCTGGAGAGATACTTCATTTTATGGCGTTGCCAAGGTAAACCACATCAATGTGTCCGGGCTTACAAGTGCGATTATTAATGATGGTGTAGTGCTTTGTTATTACAAGTCAGTATCATCTATTATATTGCCTGGAGCACCCACAAACGTTATGGCTCTTCCGTGGACCGGACTTACCGGCAGCACTTCTTTTACACTTGACTTCTGGCTGAAAACGGGAAAAATTACTTTCCGGGCATATACTCATGACAACTCGGGATCGTACACCCCGGTTGGGATGCTTTGGCATCCTGAGTTCAGGTATGTGATTATCCCGGGCGGGGTTCAGGCTACTGCTAAAAAAGCTGCGCTCGATTTTACCAAACTAAGCTACGAAGAAGTTTGCGAATTGTTTGATATTCCCGAATAGTCATTTCCTGTAAGAATTATGAAATCCGCCGCGGACAAACCGTTGGCGGATTTCTTGTTTCTATACCTGATAACAATCAGGGTTTAGTCGGGATTTTATCCGTAATTTTTCTAGATAAAATCCCGGTTATGATTCAAACAGCAGGTAATCGAGGAGAAGGGGTCAGGTCGGATTGCTCTGTAAGCCTCCAAACGGAGTCGGTTCAGGAAACCGAAGTCCGCATCACCAGCAAGGTGAACAGCATTTATGGCCATTCCATAATGGAACTGTGCCATGATATACTTAAGTTTTACAGCATTACCCATGCCCGGCTCGAAATTGAGGATACGGGCGCATTGCCATTTACGATTGCTGCCCGCCTTGAAGCGGTTGTCCGAAAGTGTATCAAAACCGATAAGAACTACCTGTTTCCGGTTCATTCGGATCACCATTACCTGACACCCCGCGACCGCGACCGGTTCACGCGGTTGTACCTGCCCGGCAACAATCCCAAACTCATGATCAATGCAGGCATCTATGGTGCCGATGGCATTATACTCGACCTGGAGGATTCCGTGGCGCCTGATCGGAAATATGAAGCCCGTTTTCTGGTAAGAAATGCCCTCCGTTGTGTTGATTTTTATGGTGCCGAACGCATGGTACGCATCAACCAGCTTCCCGCCGGACTTGATGATCTGCAGTTTTGTGTTAACCAGGGCGTTCATGTGATATTGATCCCCAAGTGCGAAAATGCAGCGCAGGTATTGTCGGTTGATCAGGCCATCGCCGATTTGTTGGGCGGAAAGAATGAATATATCCACCTGATGCCCATTATTGAAAGTGCGGCAGGGGTGATGCATGCCTTTGAAATTGCCTGCTCATCGAAACAGATTGTTGCCCTGGCCATAGGACTTGAAGACTACACAGCTGATATAGGCGCCCAACGTACAACAGAAGGAAGTGAATCGTTCTATGCCCGCTCTGTGATTGTGAATGCAGCAAGGGCTGCCGGTATTCAGCCTATTGATTCGGTGTTTTCAGATGTGGATGACATGGAAGGTCTTGCCGGAACTGTAAAAAAATCGAAGGCGCTTGGCTTTGCCGGAATGGGGTGTATTCATCCCAGGCAGGTTCAGGTGATCCGGGATAATTTTTTGCCTGATACAGGGGAGTGCGACAAGGCAAGGAAAATAGTGCAGGCCTTTGATGATGCCGAAAAAGCTGGTTCCGGTGTTGTTTCCCTCAACGGCAAAATGATTGACCCTCCGGTGGTGAAGCGGGCACTGAAAACCATTGAAAGGGCCGTGAAGTGCGGATTGATCCCCGAAGACTGGAGGACTGCACCATGAAAGAAAAACTTGTACAAAACGCAGCCGGCAGGTGGGTGCCTGTTGAAATTAACGGAGCAAAGGCAATCCCATACCAGGGGGTTGGTGCATACCGGCCACAGGGTGTTCGACATGCACCCCGGCTGTTTTCCAATGCGGATTACCCTGCCGACGGAAACAAGCTGGTGGCGACACTGAAAGAAGCGCTGCAAAAAGCCGGTTTGAAAGACGGCATGATCATTTCAACCCACCATCACTTCCGCGAGGGCGACCTGGTGGCAAACAGGGTGTTTGATGCTGCTGCAGAACTGGGCGTTAAAAACCTTTGCTGGTTTCCGTCGGCTTCGTTCCCGTGTCATGCTTACCTGCTGAAATATCTTGACGATGGCACCATCAGCCACATCGAAGGCAGCATGAACGGTCCGCTTGGCAGGTATTGCTCCGAAGGGAAGATGAAAAAAACAGCGGTACTTCGCTCTCATGGCGGTCGCTACCAAGCCATTCAGGATGGCGAGGTAAAAATTGACATAGCGGTAATAGGTGCCGGTTGTGTCGATCCGTTTGGCAATGCCAACGGGGTTACCGGTCCTTCGGCCAGCGGCTCACTGGGTTTTGCGCTGGGTGATGCGCAGTATGCCGACCGGGTAATTGTGGTTACCGACAACATGGTGCCCTTTCCTTGTGTTCCCTGGCAAATTCAGGGCAATTACGTTGATTTTACCGTAAAGGTCGACCGGGTGGGAATCCCTGAGAAAATAGTCTCGGGAACTACAGAAGTGACCAAAAGTCCCGACCGGCTGCTCCTGGCTGAACTCACCGCGCGCTTTTGCGAAGTAACCGGCATTATCCGCGACGGGTTTTCATTTCAGGCCGGTGCCGGTGGCACTGCCCTGTCGGTTGGCAATTACTTTGCCGATATCATGCGCCGGAAGGGCATTAAGGCCCGCTTTGCCCGGGGCGGCAGTAACAAATACCTGGTGCAGATGCTCGAGGAGGGCCTGGTGGAGTATATCCTCGACGGGCAAACTTTTGATCTCGAGGGGGTACGGTCGATACGCGACAATCCCCGGCATGTGATGACCAGTCCCTTTACCAGCTACAACTATCACGGCAAGGGCAACATTGCCGGCATGGTGGATGTGGTGGTGCTGGGTGCTACCGAGATTGATCTGAACTTTAATGCCAATGTGGTAACCCATTCCGATGGGTACCTGTTGCACGGCATAGGCGGCTGGCAGAATTGCCTGTTTGCCAAAACGGTTATATTGCCTGTTCCGCTGTTCAGGGACAGGATCCCGGTGATCCGCGATGAGGTGACCACGCTGTGTGGTCCGGGAGAACTGATTGACGTGGTGGTCACCGAAAGAGGGATTGCCATCAACCCGCTGCGTGCCGATTTGATTGAAAAAGCAAGGGGGTCGGGACTGCCTTTAAAAACGTTGGAACAACTGAAGGAAGAGGCTGAACGGATATGTGGCAAGCCCCGGCTACCTGTATTTACCGATAAAATTGTAGCTGCCATCAAGTGGGTGGACGGAACGGTGATTGATGTGGTGAAGGAATTAGCCGTTGGCCGTTAGCTGTTGGCCGTTAGCTTTTAGCTGCTGGCCTTTGGCTATTGGCTGTTAGCTATTGGGTTTCAGATAAAGGGTAAGAGACTAAGCGTAAAAAAGTATAAGCCAAAAGCAATTACAATGTCCAAACCAACTATCATTACCATGCCCGGCGACGGAATTGGCCGCGCCGTGATGCAGGAAGCCCTCAGGGTGCTGGATGCATCGGGATTTGAAGCCAGCTATGTTGAAGCCGATATCGGCTGGGATTTCTGGTGCCGTGAAGGAAACGCATTGCCCGAAAGAACGGTGAAACTGCTGGCAGCGCATAAGGTGGGCCTGTTTGGTGCCATCACATCCAAGCCCAAAGACGAGGCTGCTGCCGAACTGGCCGATCACCTGAAGGACAAGGGATATGTATACGCCAGTCCGATTGTAGGCATGCGCCAGCATTTCAACCTGGATATCTGCATAAGGCCCTGCCACACCTACAAGGGAAACCCGCTCAACTTCATCCGCAGGGGTGCCCATGGCGAAATTGAAGAACCCGAAGTGGATGTGGTGGTATTCAGGCAGAATACAGAGGGATTGTATTGCGGCGTGGAATGGAGCAATCCGCAAGGTGTGGTTTACGAGGCACTGAAAAGTCACAAGAGCTTTGTGAAGAATTTTGGCATGGTGCCACCCGAAGAAATAGCCGTTTCCACTCGTATTTTCACCCGCAAGGCAACCGAGAGAATACTTCGTGCAGCTTTTGAACATGCCGCTCAATATGGTTACAAATCGGTTACGCTGTGCGAAAAGCCCAACGTGATTCGCGAAACATCGGGCATGATGTACAACATGGCCCGGGAAATGCAGCGCGAATACCCTTCCATTGAGCTGTGGAATACCAACATCGATGCCCAGATGATGTGGCTGACCAAAAACCCCGAGGATTATGGTGTGATTGTGGCGGGTAACATGTTCGGCGATATTGTTTCCGATGGTTTTGCCGGTTTGATAGGCGGACTGGGCTTTGCATGCAGTGCCAATATCGGCGACCAGGTGGCTGTTTTTGAACCCACCCATGGCTCAGCGCCCAAGTACGCTGATTACCCGGTATCGATTGTGAATCCCATAGCCATGATTGAATCCGCCTGCATGATGCTCGATCATCTGAAACAGCCGGAACGGGCCGCAAAAATCCGCAGGGCTGTTGCTGGAGTAATTGCTGAAGGCAGAGTGCGCACTTATGACATGCTGAAGATGAAGGGAAGCCCGGATATACTGCGCCACGGTGCGGCATCAACAAGGGAGATGGGGGATGCGGTTATTGAAGAATTGCTAAAGAGCAATTAACAATTAACAATGAGCAATGAACAATTGGCATGAGCCAGGACAGGGACAAGGGAAAAGAGACAAGGGACAAGAGACGAGGGACAAGCTCTCCAGAGGGGGATACGCACAGCACAAGGCTCACCCATAAAACTACAAGCAGAGGCTATGAAACCTAAAACATGAAATAATTACCAATGACAGCAGAAATAACAGAAAAACACAACGTTATGCAAGATATAAAGAAATTATGGCCGGAGCTGGAATGGATTCAGGATCGGGATTTGCGGGACAAAGTTACAGCCACCTGGGTGCTGGCCCTGGAGAAAAGTGTGCTCAGCGCGGATGATCTGAAAAAGATACCTTTCACCTTACTGGCAGGACCTGATCTGAAAGTCAGCTTTATGGATCACAAACGTGCTGTGGTGCATATTGCAAAGGAAAGCGGATTGAAGTTCAATGAATTTTTTAAGGAGGAGTTGCCGGTGAATATGGATGTGCTGATCGCCGGTGCTATCCTGGCTGATGTGGGTAAGCTGCTGGAATATGAAAAGGATGCCAGTGGCAAATGCATCCAGGGGAAATACGGATCGTATCTGCGCCATCCTTTTTCGGGGGTGTCGCTGGCCGAGCAATGCGGCGTGCCGGCTGAGGTATGCCATATCATTGCAGCACATGCTGCCGAAGGTGACCTGGTGAAGCGTACCACAGAAGCCTATATTGTGCATCATGCGGATTTTATGACGTTTCTGGCTTTTAAGAGTCAAGAACCAAGAACCAAGAGTCAAGAGCCAAGATAGGGACGAGAGACAAGTGACGAGGGACAAGTAGGAAGAGCCAATGGCCAACAGCCAAAGGCTAAAAGCAAAAAATAAAACAAAGTGCCATGACAATCATAGAAAAGATACTGACGGAGCATTTGAGGAGTGGCAGCAGCGGTGGCAGTGACAGTGGCCGCAGCGTGAAGCCTGGGGATATTGTGGATGTGGTTATTGATGTGCGCATGGCACGCGACTTTGGCGGGGCCGGCGTGGTGAAACACCTGGAGCAATATCAACTGGCTGTTGCCGACCGGAGCAAGACCTTTTTTACATTCGATTGCAATCCTACCGGATCGGACCAGCAATATGCCACCAACCAGCAAAAATGCAGGCTTTTTGCACGGGCACATCAGATTGATGTTTACGATATAAACGCCGGCATTGGCACCCACCTGGCCATTGATGAAGGATTGGCTGTTCCGGGATCAACGCTGGTTTCAACCGATTCTCACGCCAACATTGTAGGGGCCATTGGTGCTTTCGGACAGGGCATGGGCGACAGGGATATTGCTGCAGCCTGGTCGCGCGGATCGGTGTGGTTCAGGGTTCCGGAAACGGTTAAGATAACATTTACAGGAGTGCGTCCCGAAAACCTTACAGCTAAAGATATTGCCCTGAACATGCTGAAGGCTTTTGGAGCCGACGGGTTATTGGGGTATGCCGTGGAATTGTATGGCGAAGAAGCTGAATTACTTACCCTGGATGAACGGATCACCATTTCTTCTATGGCTACCGAAATGGGAGCCATAGCCATCATCATACCGCCATCGTCGGAGGTAATTGCCTGGTGTCGCGAACATTCATACCTGCCTGTCAACCCGGTTTATGCCGATCACGATACCCGGTACAGCAAAATCATCGACCTGGATATCGCTTCGTTTACCCCTTTGGTGTCGCTTCCCGGGCAACCCCATCATGTTACACCGGTTGCTGATCTGGGCCGGGTGAAGATTGACTCCGCTTTTGTGGGCAGCTGCACCAACGGCCGGATAGAAGACATGAAAGAAGCAGCACGGTTACTTAAAGGAAGGAAAGTGGCCCCGGGCGTTGTGCTGAAGATTGTGCCATCAACCGATGAAGTCTGGAATGCTTGTTTAAGCCAGGGGTACTTCGAGATTTTCAAAGCGGCAGGAGCTCTGGTAGGTAACGCAGGATGTGCAGGCTGTGCATCGGGACAAATTGGTCAGAACGGATTGGGTGAGGTCACCATCAGCACTGGCAACCGCAATTTCGCCGGGAAACAGGGGAAGGGCGATGTATACCTGGCATCGGTTTCTACAGCTGTGGCATCGGCTATTGCCGGGTATATTACCACGGCCGATCAGATACCCGATCATCCGCTGATATTTGTAGCAAAAGCAGGTAAGGTTACGTCAACTGCCGTTTCTCAACCTGCAAGTGCCGGAGTCGGGCAAAGGAAAACGCAAAAACCCCTTGTCATCGAGGGTAAGGTGTGGCTGATACTACGCAATAACATTGATACCGACATGATCTACCACAACAGGCATCTGGCGGTCACTGATATCAGCGAAATGGGCCGGTATGCCCTGGGGAACCTGTCCGGTTGGGAGGATTTTCCCGAAAAGGCACAGCCCGGGGATATCCTTATTACCGGAAAAAACTTTGGTTCGGGCAGTTCACGGCAACATGCGGTGGATTGTTTCAGCGCGCTGGACATAAGTGCCATACTGGCGGAATCGTTTGGTGCCATATACGAGCGAAATGCCATCAATGCCGGGTTCCCGGTGCTGACCTATACCAGCCTGGATGAACTGGAACTGGTTGATCGCGATACGGTTGTTGTTGATCTGGAAGGAGGAACGATGACCAACCGGAGGAATGGTAAATCCGTGTCAATTGGCAGATTCTCTGAAATACAGAAAAAAATATACGAAGCGGGCGATTTGTTGCTCGCACCCTAAGTGTCACCATTTAGAAAAAGGAATATAACATGCCAGCACAAACGGTTGCAGAAAAAATTCTTGGGGCACCTGCCGGAACCATTGTTTTTCGCAGGCCCGACCTGGTTTTGAGTCACGACAATACGGCCAGCATCGAAAGTACTTTTCGAAAGATGGGAGGAGAACGCGTTTCCGATGCCAATCAAATGGTTATTGTACTCGATCACAATGCACCTCCCACCAACAGCAAGCTGGCCAATGACTACCTTCAGATCCGCAATTTTGCTCATAGTCAGGGAGTGAAGCGGTTTCACGATGCCGGTGAGGGTATTTGCCACCAGCTGATGAGCAGGTATGCCCGCCCGGGCATGGTGATTGTGGGAAGCGACAGTCATACCTGCACTGCCGGGGCATTCAATGCTTTTGCTGCAGGTATCGACCGCACGGAAACAGCAGGAATCTGGAAAACCGGTGAAACCTGGTTCCGGGTACCCGGTTCCCTGAAAATTGTATTACATGGCAGGTTGCCGGAGCATGTTTATGCCAAGGACCTGGCCTTGTATATCATGGGTATGATCGGATCAAGCGGAGCCGACTACCTGTCGGTTGAGTACCATGGCGATGGAGTAAAAACACTGGGTATTGCCGACCGGATGACCATTGCCAACCTGGCATCGGAAATGGGTGCAAAAAATGCAGTTTTTCCTGCTGATGGTGTGCTGGCTGACTTTCTGGGCGAAGAAATCGCAGGCGTATGGGCCGATGCAGAGGCGCGCTATGTGAAAACCATTGAAATAAAACTGGATGAATTGTACCCGCTGGTGGCCTGCCCGCATCATGTGGATCATGTGAAAAGCGTGGATGAAGTTGCCGGGACGCCTGTAGGACAAGCTTTGATAGGGACCTGTACAAACGGAAGAATTGAAGACCTGCGTGAGGCTGCTGCCCTGCTTAAAGGAAAGCGTGTGGCCGGTGATGTACAGTTGCTGATTACCCCTGCCTCACGGGATATTTATTTACTGGCTGTGCAGGAAGGGCTGGTGGAAATATTTCTGCAAGCCGGTGCCAATATGCTCAGTCCGTCATGCGGACCATGCCTGGGAACAGGCCAGGGAATACCACCCGACGGCATCAATGTAATTTCCACAGCCAACCGAAATTTTCTGGGGCGAATGGGCAATCCCAAGGCATTAATATACCTGGCTTCGCCGGCTACAGTGGCGCTTTCTGCAGTTCATGGCTGTATCACCTCACCCATGAGCCGGAGTATCGGGGTCAACTATCCTTTTAAGACAGAACAATCTGCCACTGTGGTGATTGCTGAATCGGATAACCGCTATGCCAACGGAGTATGGAATTACCATGATGCACACAACCTGAATACCGATCAGCTGTTTGCCGGCAACCTCACTTATGAAGTTAACAGTTCGCAACCCGAAAAGATCGTACCCCATTTGCTTAAGGGATTTGACATGAGCTTTTCGGGAAAGGCAAAGCCTGGTGATGTGATTATTTGCGGAGAAAATTTCGGGTGCGGCAGTTCCAGGGAGCATCCTGCAGCAGGACTGGCTTACCTGGGAATAGCTGCGGTTCTTGTCAAGTCGGTGTCACGCATTTTCTTCCGTTCGGCAATCAACCAGGGCCTGCCTGTTTTGGTGGTTCCCGAAGCAGTTGACGCTTATCATCAGGGAGATACAGTGGAAGTGGACACGAATCAGGGCATCATACAGATTGGTAACCGGGAGTTTCATTTTGCTGCCCTTCCCGGTAAAATGAGGGAGATACTTGAAGCAGTCGGATTGGTGAAGGCGCTGAGCAGGGACAGGTAAGTCCGGAAAGAGCGAATACACAGATTACTAAATTGATAATATATAACTCCTATGACACAAGAAATGCAAAACACGCTCAAGCAACTGGGTATCATTGATATCAATCCGGGTGTCTGCACCGGTACCCTGTGGCATGAAACAGCAGGAGAGCGGCTGACTTCGTATTCCCCTGCAGATGGCGGTCGCATTGCTGAAATACAGCAGGCTACCAGGGTTAGCTACGACCAGGTGGTACAACAGGCAGCGGAAGCTTTCAAAGGCTGGCGCCTGGTTCCGGCGCCTAAAAGAGGAGAGGTAGTCAGGCAGATTGGTCTTGAACTGCGGAAAAACAAGGAAGCACTGGGCCGGCTGGTGAGCTGGGAGATGGGTAAAATCCTGCAGGAAGGGCTGGGTGAGGTGCAGGAGATGATTGACATCTGTGATTTTGCAGTGGGTCTTTCGCGCCAGCTCTATGGCCTTACCATGCATTCCGAACGCCCCGGCCACCGGATGTACGAGCAATACCATCCGCTGGGCATAGTAGGGGTGGTATCGGCTTTCAATTTCCCGGTTGCGGTATGGTCGTGGAATGCCATGATAGCCCTGGTGTGTGGAGATACTGTTTTATGGAAACCTTCGTCGAAGGTATTGCTGTGTGCCATTGCGGTGCACCGGATCGTAGCCGGTGTGTTGAAAGAAAATAAGGTACCCGAAGGGGTGCTGAACCTGGTAGCCACCAGCTCGAAGTACCTGGGAGATGACCTTTTTGCTGACCGAAGAATGCCACTGGTTTCATTTACCGGATCAACACGAATTGGCAAGCAGGCCGGCAGGCTGGTGGGAGAGCGGCTGGGGCGAACCATACTGGAATTGGGAGGCAACAATGCCATCATCATAACTCCAGATGCCAATATGGAAATGGCATTGCGGGCCGTGTTATTTGGTGCGGTGGGCACCTCAGGGCAACGGTGCACCTCCACCCGGCGCATTATACTGCATGATTCCGTTTTTGATGAATTCACAGGCAGGCTGGTCAGGGCATATAAGGGTCTTGTTATCGGAAGTCCACTGGATCCTAAAACACATGTTGGGCCATTGATCGATAAACAGGCTGCAGACAGCTTTTTTTCAGCCATTGAAAAGGTGAAAGCCGCTGGCGGAAAGGTGCTTTTTGGCGGTACATCCTTTGAAAACAGTGATTGCTCGTCGGGTTGCTATGTAGTGCCCTGCCTGGCCGAAGTGGAGAATCATTTTTCTATTGTTCAGGAGGAAACCTTTGCACCCCTGCTGTATGTAATCAGGTATAAATGTTTTGAGGAAGCGTTGTCATTACACAATGCAGTGCCCCAGGGATTGTCGTCGGCAATTTTTTCGAACAACCTGCAGGAGACCGAAGCATTCCTGTCGCATGCCGGTTCCGATTGCGGCATTGCCAATGTGAATATTGGCACCTCAGGGGCTGAAATAGGCGGGGCATTTGGCGGAGAAAAAGACACCGGTGGCGGTCGCGAATCGGGTTCGGATGCCTGGAAAGCCTATATGCGCAGGCAGACCAATACCATTAATTACAGCAGTGACCTGCCATTGGCGCAGGGGATTGAGTTTAATGTTTAGGAAGATATTAGATCCAAGATCCAAGATCCAAGATCCAAGACGGGGACGAGGGACAAGTGACGCGGGACGAGTAATAGCAATCGCAAGCCCGCGCTAGGGACTGTGTAAAAAATCATAAAAAAGAGCGTAGTCGGGAGACTACGCTCAGCGAAGGGCTGATTAGGTAGAAGCGTCATTGCGAGCGGTAGCGAAGCAATCTATTGTAAATAAACAGATTGCTTCGGTCGTACCTCCCTCGCAATGACGAACCGAAAACTCGTGCTAGAAGCTGTGTAAAAATGCATAAAAATAAAGCGTAGTCGGGAGACTAGGCTCAGCGGGGGAGGACAATACACAGCACATACTAACTGATCTGAAAATCGAATGCCGATGATCACAAACAATTGAATTATGAAAATAGGGTTATTACGAGAGACCAAAATGCCAGTTGATACACGGGTGCCATTGATACCGCAACAGTGCAGGATGATCCGGGAAGAGTTTCCGGGTGTGGAGGTTGTTGTTCAGCCTTCGTCAACACGCTGCTATTCCGATGCCGCTTATCGTAAAGAAGGCATGCTGGTTGTTGAAAATCTCGAAGGTTGTGATGTGTTGCTGGGGATCAAAGAAGTTGATCCGGCTGCACTGATGGCCGGAAAAACCTATTTCTTTTTCTCTCATACCATTAAAAAGCAACCTTACAATAAAAAACTGTTAAAGACTGTACTCGAAAAGCATATCAAATTGATCGATTACGAGATATTAACAGACAGCCGGGGCATACGTATCATCGGGTTTGGCAGGTGGGCCGGGTTAATTGGAGCATACGAGGGCATGCGCGCTATGTGTATTCGGCACAAAATTCCGGGACTGTTAAAGGCTGCAGAATGTGCGGGTATCAAAGATGTGATGAACAGGGCATCACAAATACCTCTGCCTCCCTGGAGAATTGCCCTTACCGGTGACGGCCGGGTGGCAGGCGGCGTGGAAGAGATGATGCTGGCTTTTGGAGTGCGGAAGGTGACTGTGGAAGATTACCTGGCAGATGCATATGCAGATGTCCCGGTTTATGTGCAACTCGATTCGGGAAAGTACAACAAACGCAAGGATGGAGCACCTTTTGAACTGCTTCACTTTTTCGAACATCCCGCAGCATACGAAAGCAATTTTGCCAGGTTCTGCAATAAAACCGACTTGCTCATCATGGCGGCATACTGGGACCCGCGAGCCCCGGTTTTGTTCACGCCAATGCAAATGAAGGAGCATGATTTCAGAATACGGGTTATTGCAGATATCACCTGTGACATTCAGGGAGCTATTCCATCAACACTCAGGGCCAGTAATTTTCAGGAGCCTTTTTACGATTTCAATCCGGCAACCGGAAAAGAAGAAAAGGCCTTCAGCAACGAATCAAACATCACGGTTATGGCCATTGACAACCTGCCCAGCGGACTTCCCAGGGAAGCGTCTGAAGACTTCGGCCACAACCTGATCAAGAATGTGTTTTCACTGGTGGTCAGCGGCGACCCTGAGCGGGTAATTGATAGGGCCACCATTGCCGAAAACGGAAAACTGACAAAAGCGTATCAATATCTTTCTGACTGGGTGAACCAGCAGGATTAACAGTATCTCTATGAAGCAAATCTTAATTATCGGATCGGGCCGTTCTTCTTCGGTACTCATCAGGTACCTCGGGGAAAACGCGCAAAAATACGGTTATTCCATAACAGTAGGCGACCGCAATACGGAAAGTGTTGGGGGAAAAATTGCTCCCGGCGCGCGAACCGTTTCCTTGGATGTTTTTAACGAGCAACAGCTGGATGAAGAAGTACAGCAGGCCGACCTGGTTATATCCATGTTACCTGCCCTGTTTCATCCGCTGGTGGCCCGGGCATGCCTGCGGCACCGGAGAAGCATGCTTACTGCCTCGTATGTGTCACCCGAAATGAATGACCTGGATGCTGAAGCAAAATCGCATAACCTGTTATTTCTGAATGAAATGGGTGTTGATCCGGGAATTGACCACATGTCGGCCATGCGGGTGATCAACCGGTTGCGACAGCAGGGCCGTGAGTTGCTGTGCTTTGAAACCTTTACCGGCGGCCTGATAGCACCGGAGTCCGACAACAATCCATGGCATTACAAGATTACCTGGAACCCGCGGAATGTTGTGCTGGCCGGTCAGGGCGGTCCGGCCCGCTTTATCCAGGAAGGGAGGTTTAAGTATATTCCTTACCACCGGTTGTTCCGCAGGACAGAAATCATAGAAATTGAAGGGTATGGCAAGTTTGAGGGATATGCCAACCGCGATTCGCTGAAATATATTGAAAAATATGATCTCCGGGACGTACCTACCGTTTACCGGGGCACCCTCAGACGTCCGGGATTTTGCCGCGCCTGGGATGTGTTTGTGCAGCTGGGAGCCACCGATGATTCATTCACACTACAGAACACGGAAAATATGACATACAAGGAATTCATCAATTCATTCCTGTATTACAGCCAGGAAGATCCGGTGAAAACCAAGCTATACCAGTACATGCACATCGACCAGGATTCGAATGTGCGCGAAAAGCTCGAATGGCTGGGTGTTTTTAGTGATGCCAAAATCGGTTTGAAAAATGCTACACCGGCCCAGGTGCTGGAGCAGATCATCACCCGCAAGTGGGTATTGGAACCGGGCGACAAGGACATGCTGGTCATGTGGCATAAATTTATTTATCGCACTCCCGGAGCCGAAAAGCAAACCCTGCTCACCTCGTCGCTGGTGGTGTTGGGTGACGACCCGGTGAATACGGCCATGGCCAAAACGGTTGGGTTGCCGATGGGAATAGCTGCCAAAATGATCATCACAGGTCAGATCAAACTGGCAGGAGTGCACATTCCCACCATCCCCGAAATTTACGAACCTGTTTTACAGGAACTGGCACAGCATGGGGTGCGGTTTACCGAAAACCAGGGGGAGTGGTGTGGGGAAGAATAGGACTGCTGCGAAACCCTGACCCCTGACAGGGTTCCAAACCCTAACCCCTGACAGGGTTCCAAACCCTGTCAGGGGTTATATCTTCAGAGGCGTTCTGTTCCTCCCGCATACAGCCACACCTGCATCAGCGCACGGCCGTCGTGATAGCATCCTTTCCAGGCGTGGGCCTTGCGTTCGCGGGTGGTGGCGGGACTTTTATCGAGGCCGCTGTTGTACCAGCCACCCAGTTGCGGATCAATAAGCTCTTTGGTAATATAGTCCCACATGTTGGCAAAAGCCTCCCTGTAAACCGGTTCATCGGGGTATAACCCGGCGAACAAGGCACAGGCATGCCAGGCTTCGGCCTGGGCCCACCAAACCTTGATGCTGTCGATTACTTCCACTGAATCGGGAACAAATGCATATCCCTTATCAAACAATCCATAGAAATCGCGGTCAAAGCCCCAGGCCAGGGTGTGGTCGATCAGTTTTTTCGATACCTGCAGGGTCAGGCTGTCGGGTTCTCCATAAAGCGCCTGTGCGGCATCGACCAGCAAATACGCTGTTTCTATATTGTGTCCGAATGAAATGTGATCTATTTGCAGGTTTTTCATGATTTCTTCACGTGGTAAACCTGTGTTGGAAACAGGCTGCCATTTCCGGTCGAAGAACAGCTTCAGGTAACCTTCCGGTGTGGTCATGCTGTCCCTTACCAGGGATATCATTTCGGTAAGCCGGGCTTTCACGTTTTCTTCGGGCAAAACCTGGTAAGTTGTGGTTAACGCTTCCATCAGGTGGATGCTTGTATTCTGGTCTTTCCGGAACACATCACCCTGGCTTATAAATTGTATTTCTTCAGGTGTTTTACCAGCCATTAATGCCGACTTGGGGAGGGATACGCTGAAATAGCCCAGGTCTGCAGAATCATACAGTGCTGTTTCGAGCCAGTTGAATGTTTTTTTAACCCAGGCCAGTACTTCGGGATCGGGATTGATTTTGGCATATTGTGCTAACGCATACAGCGCAAAGGCATTCCCGTAGGCCAGTTTATAGGAGGCATCTACTTTTTGAACGGCATTGGGGTAATAAGTCTGGTAAAAGCCCCCATTTACGCTGTCCCACATGTGCCGGGTGAGAAATTCATAACCCTGGTCGGCTGCCAGGTGGTAAGTGGGATTATCGGGGAAAATTTCGCCTGCCCGGGCTGCGGTCCACAATCCGCGGGCCTGGGTTACCAGCATTTTTTCCTGGTCGGGCGACAAGGTCCAGTCGTTTTCAAAATTGGTCCAGTAACCGCCGTTCACCGTGTCAATAAGGCGCGGATAATAGTTTTCCAGCAGGCTGTTGAGTTGGTTTTCAATTTGTGATTTTTCCACACCCAGGTAGGTATTTTTATCGGGCGCTGATTTGCAGCCGGTGAAACACACGGTCAGGGCAATCAACAGGATTGTTGCAACCGAAGAATGATAACATTTTGTCATGACAGGTTTTATTTAGCCGAAAGATATGAAATATTGTGTGAATTGTGGATTCATAAATATTTGTTGTGTTAGAAAGGAATGCTCATGTTAATTATGAAATTTGTTTATTTTTGTATAGTAACTAAACAAATGGTGATGAATCAGGAGTTGGTATCGATAATTGATTTGTTCAACCGCATCCTGCATTTGTATTCGGCAATTGACAAGAAACCGAAGGATTTCGGCACGGGCGATTTGTTGTATGTGAGCGAGATCCATGCTGTGTACCTGATTGGCAGCAATCCCGAAATCAACATGACCCGGCTGGCGGAACTGGCCGGTGTTACCCGGGGTGCTGTTTCGCAGATGGTGAAGCGGCTGGTCAGCAAACGGTATGTGGCCAAATTCAGGGTGGTTAATAATAAGGAGGTGAACCTGAGGTTGACCGACAAGGGATATATTATTTTTCAGCATTACCTGGATTTTGCGAAGGAACGGTTTGTATTTGCTGAGGAAATTTACCGTACTGCCTCCAGGGCCGATATTGACCTGGTGAAAAGGCTCTTTACCGTTATATACGAGAATATCAAAAACATGTCGGAGCATTGAATTTAGTATCTAAACAAAATGATTATGAAATCCATTTTCATAGTGTGCTTTTCACTTTTGGCTGTTGTTGCGCCGGCTCAGCAAGTGCTGGATGCATATGTGAAAACAGGACTTGAGAACAACCTGGCTTTGCTTCAGAAGGAATCGGGTTACAGGCAAAGCCTGGAAGCACTCCGGGAGGCACGGGGAATGTTTTATCCGGCGGTTTCCCTGAACGCCCGCTATACCCGGTCGGAAGGCGGCAGGGTTATTGAATTTCCGGTTGGTACCTTGCTTAATTCAGTTTACAGTCAGTTGGGCATGCCGGTAGTGCTGGAGGATGAAGAGATCCGCTTCCTGCGGCCTGCCGAACAGGAAACCAAAATCAGGCTGGTTCAGCCGCTGGTCAATGCTGACATCTATTACAATTCACGCATCCGGAAAGAACTTTCGGTTGCCGAAGAAATCAGCGTGGAACAATACAGGCGCGAGGTAACATCGGAAATCAGAAAAGCCTATTACACGCTGGGAATGGCGGAGGGTGTTCTCGGCATGTTGCAGGAAACGAAGCTGTTGCTGCTCGAAAACATCCGGGTGAACGAAAAGCTCATTGAAAATGGCAAAACCACGCTGGATAACCTCTATCGGTCGCAAACCGAACTGAGCAAGTTTGAACAGACCTTTCAGGAGGCATTCAAAAACAGGGAAATAGCCAAAGCCTGGTTTAATTTTCTGCTGAACCGGCCGTTATCTGATAGTGTGATTATTGAAAGGCCTGCGATTTCAGCGGGGTTGCCGGGTAATTTGACTGATCATGTTGAACAGGCTGTGGTTAACAGGGAGGAGATTTTGAATCTCGAACAATACCTTCGTGTTGCCGACCTGTCGGTTGGTATGAACCGGACAGCCCGGTTACCCGACATTACAGCGGTGGCCGATTACGGCTTTGAAGGTGAGAAATATGCATTCAATAAAAATACCGATTATTTGCAGGCCTCTTTGGTGTTAAGCTGGGACCTGTTTTCCGGTTTTCAGCAACGGGCTAAAATCAGGCAGGCCCTTATTGGCAAAGAAAAACTGGAGCATCAGCTTGATGAAGCCAGGAGCCAGGTTTCGTTGCAGGTAATCAGGGCATTCCGGGAGCTGAAATCAGCGGAAGCCGGGATATCAGCTGCTGAAAACCAGTTGAAAACTGCAAGCGAAGGCTTCAGGCTGGTGAAGCGCAGGTATGAAGAAGGCCAGGCCAGTCTGATTGAATTCATTGATGCCCGCAACACACTGACGCAGGCTGAAGAAAACCTGATTGTAAGCCGGTACACCTTGCTGATTGATCAGGCCGAATTTGAAAAAGTTATAGCAGTTAACAAACAATAAAATGGGTATGACATTAAAAATTGCACTGGCTGTTGTGCTGGTTTTCGCGCAGGCAGCTTGTCGCCGGCAGGTGGTGGAAACAACTGTTCCTGAGACGTCGCGGGTACGGGTGGCTGAGGTAGGTATTGAGGAAATGAGTTTCCCGGTTACGGCGAGTGGAATCGTTGTTCCGGCGCGCGAGATCAGGTTGTCGTTTAAAACAGGCGGCATTATAGAGGCCCTGTATGCCGAAGAAGGAAATCGCGTGAAGCAGGGGACCCTGCTGGCATCGCTGAATCTTTCAGAAATCAACGCCCAGGTGGAACAGGCTTCAAACGGATATGAAAAAGCAGTGCGCGATTATAACCGGGCCGAAAATCTGTATGCCGACAGTGTCGCTACTCTTGAACAACTACAGAATGCAACTACTGCCATGAACCTGGCGAAAGCCGCCCACGACATAGCTGTATTTAATCAGCGACATTCCAGGATTTATGCACCTGAAGAAGGGGTGATTCTTAAAAAGCTGGTTGAAACCAATGAAGTGGTGGCATCCGGGTACCCAGTATTTATTTTCGGCACCACGGGAACTCAATGGAAAATTAAAGCCGGTGTGGCCGACAGGAATTACGTTCGCATTACCGTTGGAGATTCAGCGCGGGTAATTGTTGATGCCTACCCCGGTGAGGAATTTACAGCCATTGTAAGCCGGTTGGGTGAGGCTGCAAATCCGCAAACCGGTACTTACGAAGTTGAACTTGATTTGATACGGCTAAAAAAGCGTTTGGCAGCGGGATTTGTGGTCAACCTGGAAGTTTTTCCTTCGCGGTCCGACAGGTATTACCGGGTACCCGTTGAGTCGCTTTTGGAAGCGCAGGGAGAAGAAGGCTATGTATATGCCATTACCGATTCACTCATTGCCAGGAAGGTTAAAGTAAATATCGCAGGAGTTTATGGAACGATGGTGGCTGTTTCAGGTGGTTTGAAAGGAGTGAAGCGGGTGGCTACGGAAGGGGCGGCGTATCTGACCGAAGGTGAAAAGGTTGAAATAGCTCAATAAGTTTCATATTTACTGAGTTCCGGACATCCTAAATTGTAACATGTAAAAGGAAATGAAAATAACCGATATCGCCGTAAAGAATTACCAGTTCACCCTGGTTATGTTTTTGTTGCTGATAGCCCTGGGCATTTATGCGCTGATGTCGATTCCCCAATCGGAGGATCCGGAGTTTGATGTGCCGATTGTGCCTGTTTATGCGATTTACCCGGGAGCTTCTCCGGCTGATATGGAGAAACTGGTAGTGGATAAAATAGAGAAAAGCCTGAGCGAGCTGGATGATATCAAAAGACTGGAAAGCAGCATGAAGGATGGCATAGCCTCAGTAGTTGTTGAGTTTACCTCAAATGTGGATCCCGATAAAAAATTCGACGAGGTGTTGCGGCAGGTGAACTCGGTTCGTGCATCCATGCCGGAGGATTTATATAGCCTGGAGGCTGTTAAGGTTTCAGCCGGTAACACCAACATCATACAGAGTGCGCTGGTGTCAGAAAATGCTGCTTATGCTGATCTCGAGAAACATGCAGAGGAAATTGCCGATCGCATAGCAGCCATACCCAGCATCAACAAGGCAGAAGCCATTGCCTTTCCTGAAAGGGAAGTCAGGGTTTCCATTGATTTGCCCAGGCTTTCGCAGCACGGGCTTTCTCTTGCCAGGGTGCTGGGTGCCATTCAGAGCGAAAATGCGGATATCCCCGGTGGCAGCGTAGAGCTTGGTCCCAGAAAGTTCAATGTGAAAACCAGCGGCAACTACCAGCATCTTGATGAAGTGCGGAATACCATTGTAGGCTCAAACCAGGGCAGGTTGGTTTACCTGAAAGATGTTGCCCGGGTAAACTGGGATTATGAAGATATGAGGCATTTCGGCCGGTTCAACGGTAAGCGGGCGGTATTCATCATTGCCAGCATGAAGAAGATGCAAAACATCCATCATACACGCGATCAGATTTACAGGATCATGGATGAGCAGGAAAAGAAACTTCCGCAGGGGATCCGGCTCGAGAGGGGATTTGACCAGGCCAAAAATGTGTCGGCCAAACTGGGCCGGTTGCAATTCGACTTTTTGTTTGCCATCCTGCTGGTTCTGTTAACCCTGTTGCCTTTGGGATTAAGAGCTTCCGGAATTGTCATGGTTTCCATTCCCCTTTCCATACTCATCGGGTTAACCGGGTTGTACTTCACGGGATTCAGCATCAACCAGCTCAGCATTGTCGGGGGAGTCATTGCCCTGGGTCTGCTGGTAGATGATTCCATTGTGGTGGTTGAGAACATTGCGAGGTGGATCAGGGAAGGTCACCGGCCGTTTGATGCGGCCATCCAGGCAACGCGCCAGATTGGGCCGGCGGTTCTGGGATGTACGGCAACCCTCATTTTCGCCTTTCTGCCACTCATGTTTCTTCCGGGCATGGCCGGGCAGTACATGCTCGTATTGCCTGTAACCGTTGTTTATGTTGTGTTGGGTTCGCTGTTTGTGGCACTCACCATCATCCCGTTTATTGCCAGCAAGGTGCTCCGCGATACGGAAAACCCTCACGGCAACCAGGTTTTGCAGTTGCTCAACAGGGGAATTGATTTCACGTATGCACGGGCCTTGCAATGGTCGCTGGCAAATCCTTTAAAAACTGTGATCATGGCGGCCTGCATCTTTGCAGGTTCGCTGGCCCTAATCCCGCTGGTAGGCTTCAGCCTCTTTCCGAAGGCAGGCATGAAGCAATTCCTGATCACGGTGGAAACGCCTAAAGGCAGCACACTCTGGGAAACGGATAAGGCCGTCAGGTTTGTGGAATCGGTGGTAAAAAGCAAACCTGACATAGTTTACTATATGTCGAATATTGGCAAGGGTAACCCAACCATCTATTACAATACCTTTCAGAAAAGTGAGCAAAACAACCTCGGGGAGTTGCTTTGCGAACTGACGCCTAAATCCCAGCCCGAGATCACTGCTTTTTTGGATGCGCTTCGCGATACGCTGGGTACTTATGTAAACGCTAGAATTTACGTGTATGAATTTGAAAATGGTTCACCGGTAGACGCACCCATTGCAATGCGGGTGGTAGGAGACAACCTGGATACGTTGCAGGTGCTTGCCGGTAAAATAGAAGGCATCATCAAATCAACAGCAGGGACAGTATATGTGAAGAACCCGATCAGCCAGTCGCTTACCGACATCAAAGTTGATGTCAACAGCGCCAAGGCAGGTATGTTTGGTGTTCCGGCCGTTGAAATCGACCGTACCATAAGGCTTGCCCTGGCAGGTATCAGTGCCGGAAAGTTCAGGGAAAGCGATGGCACTGAATATTCCATCAACGTGCGGCTTCCCAAAGAAAGATCCAATTCCCTGGAGCAGCTCGACCGGATTTATGTTTCGTCGCTCAGCGGGGCCCAGATACCTTTGTCGCAGCTTTCTTCCGTAAAGTTTGAAACTTCACCCACGCTGATTGAACATTATAACAAGGAACGCTGTGTCACGCTGTCTGCCTTTGTTGAAACAGGCTATAATACCGACAAGGTAACCAGGGAAATTCTGGGTAAAATTGGTGAAATCAGCATGCCTCCCGGGTGCAAGGTTATACCAACCGGTGAAATTGAGAGTCGTCAGGAAAGTTTTGCCGGTATTGGTTCCGCCATACTGATAGCCATATTTGGCATTTTTGCCATTCTCATCCTGGAGTTCAGAACGTTCAAAGGAACGCTCATCGTGTTGTCGGTGATTCCGTTGGGTGTTGTGGGTGGAATTCTCATGCTTTTTGTCACCGGATACACCTTGTCATTTGCCGCAGCAGTTGGCTTTGTAGCTCTAATAGGAATAGAAATTAAGAATTCGATTTTGCTGGTTGATTTTACCAATCAGCTCAGGCAGGGTGGTACGCCGCTCAACGAGGCCATTATCAAAGCAGGGGAGATCCGGTTTCTGCCGGTTCTGCTGACCACCCTTACTGCCATCGGGGGATTGCTGCCGATCGCATTGAGCAAATCGGGTATCTATTCGCCGCTGGCGTGGGTAATCATTGGCGGACTCATCACCTCCACGCTGCTGGCGCGACTGGTAACGCCGGTGATGTATAAGCTGATGCCGCCGAAGATGGAGTGAGCCTAGCCGTCAAGCTAAGAAATGCTTACGCCCCTACAGGGCTTGTGTTGAACTACTTACATATGGCCCAGGGCGATGCCCTGGGCTAATGCTAATGCCCTTAACAGGGCTGAAGTAGTGAGCGTGAAAGACGCCCTGAAGGGGCAACATCAATAGCACAGGGCAACGCCCTGTGTAAACATCAACACTTTGAATATAAGCCCTGAAGGGGCGTAAGCATTTCTTAATTTGATGTCTTTCTGCATCAATTAATACCTTAGGTGTGTTATATATGAAAGCAAAGGACAGAAGAGTTGAGGATTCGATAAGAATAGTTAAATTTAGGGTCGCTATTAGTAAAACATATAATCATGAAAAGAACAATTCGGTTGCTTGCTTTGTTGCATGTCATTATCTGGTCCGGTCTCCTTCCGAAATCCGTAACAGCCCAGGAGACAAAAAAGACACACGCATGGGAAATGCAGGAAATTGTACTTCAGGCCGAAAAGCAATATACCAACTATTATACCGATGTGACCTGTTGGGTTGATCTGAAGGGTCCCGGTTTTTCAAAACGCATCTATGCTTTCTGGGATGGTGGGAATACCTACATTGCCCGGATTGTTGCTACCGATGCCGGCACATGGGAATGGAAAAGCGGGTCGAACCAGCAGGATGACAAGGGGCTCAACAATCAGCAGGGTTTGTTTGAGGCGGTAAACTGGACTGATCAGGAAATAGCCGCGAATCCAAACCGGCGTGGCTTTGTAAGACCCACACCAAATGGGCATGCACTACAGTATGCCGATGGCACCCCGTTTTTCATGGTTGGTGATACCTGGCTGGCAGGCGCTACCTGGCGGTTGCCGTACAGGGGCATTTCACCTGCTGCCGGTTACACGCCTGCACCCGGAATCGGATTTGAAGACGCAGTTACGTTCCGCAAAATGCAGGGATTCAATTCGGTAAGCATGATCGTCAGCTTTCCCAATTGGGAAACCGATGCCAATGCTAACACCTATGCCGATGAGAACGGCATTTATGTAAGAAATGCCTGGGAAAAATTCGAATACCTGGTTGAGGACGGTAAGATGACTTCGAAAGATATGCGGGATGAGTACGGTAACCTGTCTTTTCATATGTCTAAGGACCATCCGGGTGTTGCCGACTTCAACCAGATCATTCCGGAATATTTCCGGAGTCTCGATAAAAAGATGCAGTACCTTTCGGATCAGGGCTTTGTTCCCCTTATTGAAACCGTGCGCAGGGATATTTGCCCTACCTGGAAGGCGTATTTCGATTTCAATGAGACCTATGCCCGTTATGTTCAATACCTGATTTCGAGGTATGGCGCATATAACATCTTTTTCAGCGGCATACACCTCGACTGGATACCCAAAGAATACAGTTTAACAGCAGACGAATTTAATGAAGCACTGACCTATCACCTGAATAAATATGGCCCGATGCCTTTTGGTCAGCCACATACAACGCTGATCAACAATTCCACCTATACCCAATTTGGTCACGATAAGCAATGTCCGTGGCTTACCATGCACAGCGTTGGCAACAAGCCTCGTGATCACCGCGTTTCAGGAGCTCTTGACACCTTGTTTAACCTGGTGCCGCCTTACCCGGCCATCAACTTTGAGCCGTACTATACCGGTTGGGATCATGAGATCAACATGCCCAATGGCGAAAGGCCTCCGGCAGACTCGGAACGCGATAATTACTTCTCACGTGCCCAGATGTACGGGTCGGTGCTGTCGGGTGGCCTGTCGGGTCATGTTCACGGTACAGCTGCCTATGATATTACCACTACCGGCGAGCCTGATGGTATGCGCCCGCACATCTGGGATGCCCTCAAATACCAGTCGGGTTATTATATGCAGCATCTCGAAAAGTTTATCTTATCAGAAGGAGCCAGATATCAGGCTTTGATCCCCTGCCATCAGGAAATACTTCCCCGCAAAGCTCCGGGAGCGCCTGAAAAGGGGCTCGACGGGTGGAGCTATATGATGCGGACACCTGAAAAGGATTTTGCCCTCCTCTATTTTGAAAACCTGGCTGTTATACCTGAGCTGGGCGGGTATATCCCCAATACTTCCTATGTATTGAAGTGGTTTGATACCGTAAAGGGTAATTGGGGGAATGAGATTTTGCTGAAGTCAGACAGGAAGGGTAAACTACAACTTCCGGGGTTTCCCGACGGGAAGAATCCGGCATCAATTGACAGGGCTGCAAAAATTACGAAAGTCCGTTGAAATTAAACTATAGATAGTCTTTCGCAGATGGATTTCTTGATTTCCTGCATGTTAAAAGGTTTCTGGAAGAATTTTTCAATCAGTCCTTTTTTCAGGGAATCATGGATCTCGGGGGAAATCTCGTAACTGGTCAGAATGTAAAAAACCACATCGGGGTATTGCATCTTTGCTTTCTCGATAAATTGAATCCCGTTCATGCCGGGCATTTTCATATCGCTTATTGTAATTTTGATTTCCGGCTTATTTTGAAGGATTTCCAACCCCTGGTAACCCGACTCAGCTAAAACCACGTTAAAGTTCTTTTTGAACATCAGTTCAAAAAGCAACAGGTTAGTTGGTTCATCATCAACGTAGAGTATGGTTACAGGTTGTTTCATGCTGGTTGGTTGACAGGTAAATTTACAATAAATTCTGTTCCGTGGTTCAACCTTGATTTACAATTAATGCTGCCGTTGTGTTCTTTTATGATTCGCTGCACAATGGATAATCCCAGGCCTGTTCCCTTTCCCGGGTCCTTTGTGGTAAAGAAGGGATCAAAAATATGCGTGAGGTCTTCTTCCTTTATTCCTATACCATTATCTGAAATGCTGACAGAAATGGTTTTCTTATCGGCCTTGGTCTTAATGGTGATCATCCCGTCGGTTTCAATTGCCTGGACGGCATTGGTTAGTATGTTCAGAAAAACCTGATGCAATGAACTTTCGTTAGCTAATATTTCGGGCATATGGTCATCAAATTCCCTGATGATCCTGATCCTGTTCTTATACTGATTGAATAACATGGTGAGGGAATTCTCCAATACCTGATGAACCTGGCATTTGTGAAAAACAACTTTCTCCTTACGGCTGTAACTGCTCAGGCTTTTTACAATATTGGCAGTGCGGGTCACGCCTGTATTAATGGCATCAAAAAGTGGTTTCAGGTTTTCATGATGTTCCGGAATGTTTTCATGGATGTAATTTTCGATAGCTATTGATCCGTTATGGATATAATTAATGGGGTTGTTGATCTCATGTGCCACACCTGCTGTCAGTATTCCAAGTGAGGCCATTTTTTCCGTGTGTATAAGCTGTTCCTGTGTATCCCTGAGTTGCTGTAACGCCATTTCAAGTTGTTCACGTTGTGTATATAATTCTTCATTGGTTGACTGAAGCTCTTCGTTGGCAGCTTTAAGTTGTTCCATGGTGGTGGCCAGTTCCATTGTTCGTTCCTTAACCAGTTCCTCGAGCCGCTGGTTGTATTCACTCAGTTGACGCTGAAGTTGCTTTAATTCCGTTACATTTACGTTCGATCGGAGTATGACCTTTTGGTTGTTCACTTCAACAAGGGAGGCATATATATAAAGTTCGTGACGTACATTGTCAGATGTCAGGGTATCGATTTCAAATCCTTCAACGGATCCCTTTTCGAGTAGAAGTTCCTTTACCTGTTGCTCTTTTATGGCATTGCCTTTAAAACCAAAATCCCAAAGCTTTTTTCCCAGTATTTCATCAGCAGTAAGCGAAGTTTCCCTGCAGAAAGTTTTATTGGCCAGTATTAAGTTATCCTCCAGGTCCGAAAGGGTAATGGCAATGGGAATTGATTCAATTAATGTTTTGAACAGGTCATTGCTTTTTACGAGTTCCTCCTGAGCCCTTATGATGTCGGTTACATCATAAATAACACCTCTGAAGCCTACCGGAACATTTTCTTCTCTGATAACGCTCGAATAAATTTGAATGGGGAAGGTGGTTCCGTCTTTTCTCAGGGCGGTATATTGATTGCCATGGGTTGACAATCCCGCAATGATGTTGGCGATGTTCTCCCTGAGCCGTTTATGGTCTTCACTGGCAATTGTGGTAAAAACATTGAGGCCCAGGTGAACTTCATCAGCTGAATAACCAAACATTTCGGTTCCGGCTCTGTTAATATAGGTGAGTTTCCCCTGTAAGTCTGATTCATAAAGGGTTTGAGGCAGCAGTTCTGTCATTTCCCTGAATTTTTTCTCGCTTTTGAGCAGGGCTGCTTCAGCTTCTGTTCTTTTTTTGATATCTGATTCGGCTTTATCCAGGGCTTTTTTATTGATGTTGTATATATTATATCCCACAATTCCTATTAAGGCCATGGTAACTGATACGTCAACCAGATAATCCCACATTTCGGTTCTGGTTATTCCGGATGGGGATTTGTAGTAGAGCATGAAAACAACAAGGATGAAAATATTAATGGCTGTATAAACAAGTATCATGGATTTTCTCCTTGCGAAAAGCAAAGGAAGCATGGAAAGAGTTGCCAGTATATACACTACACTATCCAGTTTGATTAACGGCGTCTGGTCTTCAAAGAACATGATCAGCCAGGTGGTTACTATAATCAACAATGGGAGCAGGTTGGCCGTAATATCGTAATATCCCCTGCGAAGAAGCCACAAACACAATATAATTACCAAAACATGAGCAGTCAGCGGAAGTACTACAATTTTAAGCGATTTGCTAAAACCCGGACTGATAAAGCCGGAAAGGAGCCTGAAGGCTATAAGAAACAATGCAGTGCAGGCAAGCAATATGCATAAATAGTAAATGAATTTTGCCCGTTGCTGCAGCATGTAGTCGGATTCAGCATATTTATTCAACAATGCAGGCAAATGGTCGGCATTCGGGTTCTTTTTCATTGGATTCAGGGTTCATTCATAACAACTATATTCTTTATTCAAGTTACTTTATTTTTATTAATTCAGCAGATTTTGATACGGATTTTCCACTCCTGAGATTGCGTAAGTTGCTTTCATAAAGCAGGTTTTTAGTGGCTTTCGGACCGGGTATAGTTTTTCCGCGAATTATCGCTAACTTGGATCATAATTGTCATTCGTGAACATATGAAACCTGTTTCCAAATTGAGGATTATGGTGCTGACAGGCACAATCCTTCTTTTACAGATAAACTTAAGTTCTGTGTATTCCCAGCAAACAGATACGCTAAAGGGGCGTAATCTTTATATGCCAACCCGGCAGGAGGCTTCCGACACCATAAAAAAGCCAGGTCAGGAAATCAGGTCAGCAGCTCCCGACAGCATTTGGTTTGAAAAGAGAGCACAATTTGTCAGGGATTCCATCCTGGCGCGGGAAAACTTTGTGCGGGATTCCCTAATGGCCAGGGAACAATTTGTCAGGGATTCCATTCAAAGAAAGCAGCGGATGCGCGATTCGGTAACCATGCTCCGAAATGAACTTCAGGTTTTGCTGGAGGCTTATTTCAGGGCGGTTAAAGACGATATTATTCTAAAGGCTATGAAAGTTGAACTCGTTGGAGATACCGCGCTGGGCGATTTTATATACACCACCCTGCCTTTTGGGGTGAGGGATCCGTATGTTCCCTGGAGGATGAGAAATTTGCTTACCGGTAAACAGATTCAGTTCACAGTAAATGGTAAAACTGGCAAGATCTCGGCCATACGGACACCCCAGGTCAGGGCTTCCTTTGAATACGGAGGAGCGGGTAAATTTATTGTAATTCAGCAGCCGCCTGTAGTTCAAAACAACAATTATGGCAGTTTTTACAAATTACCGGTGGATTCTGTGTTTCTGGACCGGAATATGAAGATCGCCAAAATCAAAAAGTATGTTCAGTTCTATTCACTAGTGAATAAAAACCAGCGTGGAGAGCCCCTGTTCCTGAACCGAACACAGGTTAGACAATACGACTACGGGCCGGGCGGGGAAATAGTCAAATACCAGGAAGTCAGGTTCTGCGAGCGTTATCGGGCGTATGAAGCCAATAAGGTATGCAGCATTCTTAACTTCACTTTTACAAAAGAGGGAAATACATATCGGTTGACACGCCGGAATGACCCGGTCAATAATTATTCCGACGGGACCTATACGTTTGAGTTCGACGATCAGGAGAACCTCACAGCAATTTCATTTCAGAACACAGCCAATACCGAAAGCTGGGCGCGAACCATTGAAATGAACAAGGAGGGCAATGTGAGCTGTTACTTCGACAGGTCCGGCAGCCGCATTGCCCAGTCGATTTGCTTTGTATACCACGACAAGGATCCCCGGGCAAAATACCCGGTGGAAACCATCACCACTATTTTTGAAAAGGACGGCATCAGCTACCTGCAAAGGAACAACACAACCGGGCAAAGTCGCACCCGCGACCGGATGACACTGGAATGGGCGCCGTGGAGGTGAGCAGGGCTACGGCGGGCAAAGCAGCCAATAGCTAAAGGCCAATAGCTAAAGGCCAAAGGCTAAAAGCTAAATGCCAAAAGCATATACTCAGAATATCAGCGTAAAGGTGGTTTCTTTTCCGGGTTCGGAGTGGACCCTGATACCGCCACTATGTAATTTCATTATCTCGCGTGAAAGGCTCAATCCGATACCGCTTCCTTTTTCGCGGGTAGTGAAAAAAGGTATGAAAACCGAATCAAGCAATGCGGGAGGAATTCCTTTGCCATTGTCGGAAACAGTGATTCTAACCTGGTCATTGACCTGGAATGCTTTCAAAAGGATCCATTTATCGGTTTGTTGCTCCAGTGCATTGACAGAATTTTGCAGCAGATTGATCAGCGTTTGGCAAATCAGTTTTTCGTCAGCATGCAGTAGTAGTGAGTCTGGCAGAACGTTGATTTCCAGGCGAATCAGTTTATTAACCAGCGTTTCATTCATGAGGGATTCAACCTGTGCAAACAGGTCTTTCACAGGAATTACTGTGAATACCGGAAGGGGGAGGTGATA
Organism: Bacteroidales bacterium; assembly: GCA_046481675.1. Taxonomy (GTDB): domain Bacteria; phylum Bacteroidota; class Bacteroidia; order Bacteroidales; family UBA10428; genus UBA5072. The sequence continues at coordinate 41,437 of JAWOJJ010000028.1, forward strand.
AACCGACTGGTAACTCTCTACAAATGCCGCCAGCCCTTTACTTCGTTTGCGAATGGCATGGAGTCCTTCCTGTATTTTGTTCAGTAATGCTTCATCGCGGTCTTTCATCTGCTTTTGAAGTTCCTCTTCGAGTAACCGGATAATTCCAGCTGAAGTAAGGGTAATGGGACTAACCGAATTCATGATTTCATGTGTGAGTATCCGGATCAGCTTTTGCCAGGCTTCAGTTTCGTTTTGTTCAATTTCGAATTTGATATCCTGGAATGAAATAATGCGGTATGTTTCCTCACTGAGGGTAAACATGCTGCATCTGAGTGAAAGTTGTATCACCTCGCTATTTGATACAACTTTAATCAGTTCCTTGCTGTTGGGAGTCATTCTCATTACCCGTTCTGCAAGACCCTGTTGCAACCTGTTTAACTGGGAGGTTTCGCCTATGGTTGTGAGATCAAGTATTTTCTGCATGGCACGGTTACTGAACCTGACTTTTCCTGAAGACTCTGTTACAAGCAAACCTGTTCCGGTGTGATTTAGCGTATTCAGGTAGAAAAACCGGTCATTTTCAATTCCGGCACGTAGTTCCCTGAATTCTCCGAGTATTTTGTTCAGGCTCTGCCGCAAGGGTGAGTAGGATGATTTCTCCTTTGATTCAAAGCTGACCGTTGTGTCATGAAATTCAAATGCTTCGAAAAACCGGGCAAGATCACGGTTGGTTTTATTGATGGTATGAATCAGGAAACACACTTCTGCTACGACCAATAGTCCCAGATTGATGCTGGTTATAGTCATCCGGGATTGAAATAAGGTATAAACAAAGGCAGTTATGGTAATTGCCAGCAACAGCTGAAGCGCAATAATTTTCAATGTAAATCTTTTATAGGCCATAACGCCGGATTTTTTCATAGAGGGTGGAACGGTTAATGCCAAGAGATTTGGCCGTATGGCTCAGGTTTCCCCTGTGTTTCTCTATGGCCCTGGCGATTAATTGTTTTTCATTGTCGGCCAGGTTAAAATTATTGTTGTCTGCGACCTGACTTGTTTTTATGCCAAAGCTGAAATCATCTTCAGCAAGTTGAGATTTATCAGTCAGGATAACCGCTTTCTCAATGGTATGTTGTAATTCGCGGATGTTACCGGGCCATGAGTGTTTGCTCAGCTTGTTTATGGCGGCCTGGGAGATACCCTGTATGTTTTTCCCATATTTGCCGGCGTATTTTTTAAGGAAAAACCGGGCAAGCAAATGAATGTCTTCTTTTCTTTCGCGCAGAGGAGGCAGTTCTATCTGAATGGTATTTAAACGGTATAGCAGGTCCTGACGAAAACTACCCTCTTCAACCATGGCAGCCAGGTCCTTGTTTGTGGCGGATATAAGCCTCAGGTCAACTTCGGTTCTATTAACGGATCCGAGTGGTGTGAATTCCCTGTTTTGCAGAACCGATAATATTTTGGCCTGTATGGGCAGCGACAGGTTACCTATTTCGTCAAGAAAAAGTGTTCCTTTATCGGCCAGTTCAAGGTAACCGCTTTTATCTGTTTTGGCATCCGTGAAAGCTCCCTTACGGTAACCGAAAAGCTCACTCTCGAATAGTGTTTCAGCAAGGGACGCAAGGTCTACAGTAACCATCATCTCTGATGACCGGGTTGACCTGTAATGTATGTATCGGGCTATCATTTCTTTACCACTTCCATTTTCTCCAAGAATAAGAATGTTGGCATCCGTGGCGGCTACTTTTTCAACGGTTCGCAATATATCCTGCATAGCCGGAGAGCGCCCGAAACACAGGTCAGTAGTAGGAGAGATTAATTGCTGCAGGTGTTTTTTTTGGTTTGTCAGTGCTTTTATGGCCATTCGTGATTCCCTTATGTTCAGCGCAGCCAGCAATGTTGACAGTATCCTTTCTTCATCCCAAGATTTTTGAATGAAATCAACTGCTCCTTCCTTTATCGCTTTCACGGCCAGTTCAATGTCGCCATAGGCTGTAATCATTACAAGGGCTACATTCGGGTCCGATTCATGAATCCGTTTCATCCAGTACAGACCCTCATTACCGGTATTTACGCCTGCTGTGAAATTCATATCAAGCAAAACCAGATCAAAACTGTTTTGCTGCATAGTGGCCGGAATCAGATTGGGATTGCGAAGCGCAATTATTTCTTCCGCGTGAGGAGAAAGAAACAATTTCAACCCCGACAACAATTCACTGTTGTCATCAACTACCAATATCCGTGGCTTCGGTTTCATTTTATGATGTCAATCATTTTCAAATTTCAGTATAATTGAGGAGAAATCGGACAGTTGTGTTGTTTTTTCCAACACCTTTATTCCAACTGTTCATAATAAGAAACAATAAATCAAATAAATACGATTGTGGCACAGATACTGATTCAATAAGTTAAATTTATTTCACATGATCAGGAATTACTTCATTACAGCCTTAAGAAATATGCTTCGGCATAAATCATTCACTGCAATTATTGTCATCGGACTCACCATTGGCATTGCTATATTCGGACTGGTGTTCACCTATGTGAATTATGAATTGTCATTCGACCGTTTCAATGAACACTATGAATCGATATACAGGCTTGAACATGGCGAATGGGCGCTTTTAGGCACTGCTTACGGACCGGAAACGGGCCAACAGTTTCCGGAGATTGCGAAATCTGTAAGGGTTTCAATCATGGAAGGAAAGGAGGTGACGCTTAAAATTGAAGACCGGATGATGACCATGAATGACCTGGTTTATGCCGATTCGGGTTTTTTTGACCTGTTCTCATTTCGTTTTATCAAGGGCAATCAGGAATACTGTTTGAATGCTGCCAATGCCATTGTGCTAACCGAAAGTATGGCCCGGAAAGTATTTGGAGATGAAGATCCCATGAATAAAAGTATCAAGGTTAACAACAATGTTGTATATACGGTAACCGGTATTATTGAGGATGTATCGCGTTTTCATCTGAGTGTGAATGGCGTGGTTTCTTTTCTTTCTCTGAAAGAGGTATATGGTAATCCGAATTTTCTGAATCAGTATGATATGTGGAATTATTATACCTATCTGCTGTTGAAAGAGCGGTCAGATTCCAAAGTACTGGCAGGTAAAATAAATGAGTTTTATACCAGCCGGGATTGGGGAGATACACCCCCGGAATTTTCCCTTCGCCCGCTTAAGGAATTGTATTTTACCCATGTTAAGTATGACATGGCGACAAATAAGGCCAGCCGGCCCATGTTGTATATTTATATCCTGGTTGCCATATTCATACTGATTATTGCATGTGTTAATTTTATCAATCTTTCCATTGCCAAAGCCACTACCCGTTCACGTGAAATAGGAGTAAGAAAGGCAAACGGAGCCGACAGGCAACATCTTATCACGCAGTTTATCGGAGAGTCGGTATTGTATGCCCTTATTGCCACTGAGTTGTCGCTGGTGCTCATGGAGTTATTGAGACCGGTATTTAACAACCTGGTGCAGCGACAGCTCACACTGTTGTCTTTGCACTGGGGATGGATTGTATTTCTGGTATTGTTAGTGCCCCTTTTCATAGGACTGCTGGCAGGTACCTATCCGGCTTTCTATCTGACACGTTTCGGCGCTGTAGCAACCATGAAAAAGGAACACACACGTGGTGGCACCTCCGTTTTTTTCAGGCAGTCATTGATCATGCTGCAGTTTCTCATCTCAACAGTACTGATTATTGGTACCCTCACGGTATATAAACAAATGAAATATACCCGGAAAGCCGATCTGGGATATTCCAAAGAAGATATCCTGGTGCTTCAAATGAATCCCTCGTTACAGGTACATTGGCAGGCATTTAGAGATTTGCTGCAAGGTAATCCGGATATTTTGGGCGTATCGCTCAGTACGCAGTCGGCTGAAAACGTGTCGTGGCAGGAAGGCATCGAAATAGATGCTGAGACAAAACAGTTTACCTACCTGGGTGTTGATACTTCATTTATTCCCATGATGCGAATCAAGGTATCAGCGGGAAGAAATTTTCAGGCTTTATCATCTGATTCGGGTAAGTGCATCATCAACAAGGCTGCCATTGATTTTTTCGGAATTAAACCTCCGGTGGTGGGACAGATTATTGGTACCGGTGAGCGGCGTATGGAAGTGCTTGGCGTGACTGAGAATTTTCACGTCAGTTCATTGCACAGTCCGATTGCTCCGGTAGTCATGAGCTTAAGAAAAGGCTGGCTGAGTACAGTGAGTATCAAGGTGAGTCATCATGATCTTTCGGGAACCATACAATTTATTGAAGCGGCATGGAACAAGGTTTGTCCGGAAACCCTGTTCAGATATCGTTTTCTGGATGAAAGCTATCTGAACCTATACAATGATGATATGCGGCTGGGCAGAACCTTTGTTTATCTGGCTTTGCTGGCTATTTTCATTGCCTGTATCGGTTTGCTGGGATTGTCTTCATTTCTGGCAGAGCAGCGGGTAAAGGAAATAGGTGTCAGAAAGGCCTTGGGTGATACTACAACAGGAATAGTATTGCTATTCTCCAAAGAATTCGGGAAGTGGGTGATATTGGCAGGAATAATGGCCATACCATTGGCATATATCATCATGAACAGGTGGTTGAATACCTTTGCCTACCGCGTTCAGATTGATGTATGGATTATGGTTGCAGCATGCTTTATCACCTTGTTAACAGCCATATCCACTGTTATTATACAAACACGCAAAATTGCAGTCCGGAATCCGGTGGAGGCGTTGAAGTATGAGTAGTAGCCTTTAGCTATTAGCCATGCCTACCGGCAGGCAGGCGTTAGCTGTTGGCCCTGCCTACGCTGCCGCTCCGGCAGGCAGGCATTGGCCTTTAGCCGTTAGCCATTAGCTGTTGGCCGTTAGCTTTTAGCTATCAGCCAAAAGCCAAAAGCCAAAAGCCAAAAGCTTCTTATCCTACAAACTCATTTCCCACCTTGCGGGCACGTTCGGGCTTGTCGAGGTTGATGCCAGTAGCGAGACCTATTTCCACCAGCAGGTTCCATCCGGCACAGAGGAAAACATAGGGATTCATTTCACCGGCGGAAGGCACTTTGATGGTTTTGAAAGGGGTATCGTGATCGGCAATGGCAACAACAGTGAGTCCAACGCCTTTCACAAGCACTTCCTGAAATTTTTCAATTTCATCTTCAATGGGGTCCACCACGAACACAATGTCGTTTTTATCCATGACTTCTTCGATACCATGAACAGCGTAAGTGCCTTCGAGGAAGTCGGATTTTCTGCGTGTGATTTCGTTGGTTTTTAGTGTAAGTTCTTCAGCAACCCCGTCATTGTAACCAGCAAAATAGATGGTATTGGCTTTTTTAACCTGGTTGACAATGTCAGCCGGAATTTCCAGAGTAAGCGCCTGTTCAATGAGCGCAGGTAGTTTTTTGAGTTCTTCAGTTTTATCGAGGCCTTTGATGTGCCACAGGATGGATTCATAGAAGAGGGCCTGCTCCACAACGCTTTTGGTGGCAGCAACAGCTTGTTCCCATCCGCAATTCAAAACAAATGTTTCGGTACATTCTTTTTCAAGAAGTGTATCTTTATTGGCAGTCAGTGCGAAGCGGTTGTTGTTTCCGATTGCCGCCAGTTTTTTGGCCAGCAATACCACCTCTTTGGTGCGGCCTGAATTGGAGGCACAAAATACGGCAAATTTGGAAAGATCATATTGGGCCGACTGGCGTGATCCGTCGGTAAACAATGCCATATCAATACCCCATTTAAGCGATTTGCGGATGGCATTTTTGGCAGGCAGGATGCGGCTCGATCCTTCACCGGTAAAAAGCAACCTGCCGGAAGATTTTATCTTTTGCGCGATGGCTTTGGTTTGAGCGGGATCAAAATTTCTGACCACGTCAATAGTCTGCATCATTTCCTGAACCAGTGCATACCTGGAGTAATCGGGATTTGTCAAATTCATGGGGTTATTGTTTTAGAGTTTAATGAATGTTAAATACTGTCTTCTGGTCTACTAAGTCTACTACGTCTACTACGTCTACTAAGTCTTCAAAATCTTGTCCCTTGTCTCTTGTCTCTTGCATCTTGGTTTTTGGCTCTTGTCTTTTATCGCTTCTTCAACACTTCCTTCACAGCTTTCTTCATATCCTCAGTTTCTTTTCTCACATGAATGATGAAGGTATTGTCGTCAATAGTACCCAGGGCGGCAATCATTTCTTCCTCGCTTCTGAACGTAGCGCGGCGGAAAGGATTTTCGTAGTCCTTTTTACGTGAGATATATACCTGATCACAAACAAAATTCTGTATTTCAATCAGTTTACTTAACGATTGTTTCCAGGCCACGGGTGTTAGCTCATCGCTTTCCAGCACAAACAGGAGCGTGGCATAGGCATGTTTCAGTTTATCTTTGGAATACTTGGCCCACAGGCTGTCATAGCGTTTGTGTATTTCTTTCCATGAGTTGAGTTTACCGGAGCCAATGTCAGCCCGGAGTTTATCCAGATCTCCCTGGAGCATGATCTGGCCACCCAGGTTCACCCATTCGCTTTTACGTTTTCCTTGCAGCTCCTCGCACATGCTGCCAAAGGATGTTTTAGGATGATCGTTCAGATAAGCCAGCAGGATTCTCATGGCATAGTAATGAAGCATGTTTTTGTAGGCGTGATAGGCAGCATAGGGTTTTACAATGAGTGTCTTTCGCTTTTTATTTTCCATATGTTCACCCAGCACTTCCAGGTCATTGATGGCTTTTCCATCTGAATTCAGCAGCTTCTTCCCCATTTCAGCCAGTATCTTTTCACTTTTACCTTCCGGAGATTCACCTTTAGCGCGCAAAGCTGCTTTTGCAGTGAAAATTTCCAGCATTTTCAGGGCTGCGATTATCTCTTCCATGGTGTCGGGGGCATAAGCATCGAATTCAATATGCTGAACCTTGGAAACACGCTTGTCTCGGCTCTGGAATTTCCAGTTATTCCGTGCCAGGGCGTACATATTATAGAGCCACCAGTATGCCGGCATGACCTCCAGCTGGTCTTTGGAGGCATTGTTGTTAATTAAAGAAAAAGGAAAGGGGATATCCAGTTCTGCAGGATAATCAGCCTTCGACAACAGAACGAATGATGCGAAACGGCACGAGTGTTTGACGCTGGTGCACAAACCGGGCCAGAATCCGCGACCGGCCTGAATTTCGTTGTCGTTGGCCCGGCTGTTGTGATTTGATCCGATGGTAGCACCGGCAGCCATATTGCTCTGACCCATCACCACTGAGGCAATCAGGAAGGAGTTGTTGTGGTGCTGCTCATGGGCGGGAAAGATCAGGTTGTTCAAAACTTCGCAGCAGGAAATGGTTGAATTGTCGCCCAGAAATGAATTGATCAGCCTGGCGCCGTATTTCAAGCTGGAGTTATTCCCCAGGATGAACTTCACTGCTTTGCAGCCATAGAAAATGTGGCAGCCATAGCCGATGATCCCGTTCACCAGTTCAACTCCTTCGCCAATCTGGGTTGGCTCTTCAACAGAGGAATTGATGGTGAGGTTTTTCAGTTTGTTGGCACCTTTAATGTAACATTTGGATCCTATTTTAACATCTTTCAGAATCAGTGAGTTTTTAACTACGCATTGATCACCCACAATTCCATAATAACCCCTTCGATTATCAAAAGTTTCCTGTGTAATTTGAATCAGTTTTTTCTGCATGGCTTTATCATCCCGGTATTTGGCCCACAAATAGGCGTCTGCAGTGATGATACCGTCGAAGGGCAGGATCCTTCGTGCTCCGGTTTCGTTCATCAGGTCAACCCATGTTCTCACATTTTCAGGCTCTCCAACCTTAACAATACCATTGCCAAACTTGGCATGGTTGGTGGTGTTCATCTCCTGGATGTTGAATAAAATGGTTCGTTCACCAATAATATAATAGGAGAGGTAGTGTACTTCATGAATGGCCACATCGTCGCCAATATCACAGGAAATCACCAGGCTGTTTGTTATACCTGTAGGAACTTTCAGGTCGTGATGCTGCAGGAACACATTCCTTACGCGACCGATTCTTACCAGTCCGAAAAATCTTGAGTTCTTGATCTGGTTGGTGTCGAATTCATCAGTAACCAGGATGTTTTCCCATGAGTCGGAGGTATTGTCGTTTTTGACCAAACGTTCCACTTCGTCTGAACGGAGGTGTCTCCATCCCGATTTTGGTGTTGCGGTTTGAATGTCACGGAGATAATATTCGTTCTTTCCTTTGGGAAGAAATTCTTTGGGAATAAAGTTTTTCCCCATATTTTCGGGAAGTACCAGGCTGACTTGATCCATAGGGTAATATTTAGGTATCTGAAAAAAACATTATAAGGTAATTAATATCAGAATTTGGGCGGCCAGAATGCGGAGGAACATGGTAAAGGGGTAAACGGTAGCGTAAGCAGTTGACTGGGCATGAACCGGGGCAAGGCTGTTCGCGAATTCGAGCGCAGGGGGGTCCGTCATGGCCCCCGAAATAATACCGCATATTTTGAGGTAGTTGTACTTCAACAGGCGGGCAATAACAGCTGCCAATAACACAGGAACCAGCGTAATGACTGCACCGTAAAGCATCCACATATATCCGCCATTGATGATGGTGTCCACAAAATGCCCTCCTGATGAGAGTCCCACGCAGGCAAGAAATAAAATGATTCCAAGTTCCCTGATCATCATGTTGGCACCTGGTGTCATATAAAAATCAAAGCTTTTGAAACGGCGCTGATTACCCAGCAAAAGGGCTATTAAAAGCGGTCCTCCTGCCAATCCCAATTTAGCGGGAGCCGGCAGACCGGGAATAAAAATGGGAACGCTCCCCAGGATGACACCCAAAGCAATCCCAACAAAAATGGGGAGGGTATTGGGATGGGCCAGCTCTTCTAACGAATTGCCCATTTCATTGCGAATTTCGGGCAGGAGGTCACGCTTCCCGACAATTCTTACGGTATCGCCGAATTCTACGGTAGTACCTCTTGTGGGCAATATTTCGGTGCCGGCTCTGAAAATCCGGGTAATGTTGGCCTCATACCTGCGGTATATGCCAATTTGCTGGATGGTTTTTCCGGCATATTTGCGATTGGTAACCAGTACATGAAACATGGCCAGGTCACCGGAGATTTCTTTTTTCTTTTCGGCAATTTTTACCTTGCCAATGGTCATTTTCAGGTTTTTGATATACTGCAATGCAGATACGCCGATAATCAGGTCCCCTTCCTGCAGAATCAGATCCTCTGTTGCCACCAGGTATGCCCCGCCGCGAAAAATCCTGGAAATAACCAGTTCCTTATCGATAAATTCCTTGATATAGCTCAGTTTCTGACCGATCAGGTTGGGATTGGTTACCGAGATTTCAACACTTTCCAGTTTCTGGCGGATGGTCTGAAACTGGTTTTTATAATCGGTAACCTCTTTGTCAATTTTTATCCTGAAAAAGACCCGGACCAGGATCAATGAAAAGATGATCCCCAATACGCCGAAAGGATAAGCAACAGCATAACCCATGCCTGCAACTGCTGCATCATCGGGATTGCCGAAATCGGTAAGTACCTGCTGCGCTGCACCAAGTCCGGGTGTATTGGTAACCGCACCGCTCATTATTCCTGTAATAACCGCTGCCGGAACTCCACCCAGGCGATGGAATAACCAGGCGATGACAAATCCTCCTGCGACAATACCTGCCGCAAAAAGGTTTAATCTCAGGCCGTCGCTCCTGAAGGTGTTAAAAAACCTGGGACCAACATCAATACCAATGGCGTATACGAACAAGATCAATCCGAATTCACGAATGAAATGAAGCACTTCAGGGTTTGTCTGAGCTCCCAGGTGCCCGATCAGCAAACCTGAAAACAGCACTCCGGCAACGCCCAGCTTTACATTTTTAAAACGCACTTTTCCCAATAAAACCCCGATGAATGCAGTGATGCTTATAAACAAAATGGCATTTGCTGTACCGGAGCCTGAAAGCAGATTTTTAAAGAAATCCATGCAGAACGGTTAAAGAAATTCCTTTAAAATTATAATAAAAGTACATTGGTTGCTATTGAGGGGCTATTATTTATTATAAATGGCATTCTTTTTCAAAAGCAATCAGGAATAATATTACAGCCTGCAAAAATTGACTTTCTTAAAAATGTGACTAAATTTGATTTCCCGGTTCGAAAGTATTCAACATCAATCATACATCTTATGATAAAAATATTCTGCAATGCCCTTATGGTGCTTATGATTACTGCGATTTACCCGCTGAGTGCTCAAACCGCTGATTCGAAAAAAGATTATCATGCCTGGTGGAACGATACCTATTTGCAAAGGCCCGGCCCGAATCCGCAGGCAAAATTATTGCCCCGGATTGATGTAAAAGGGAATGCATTTGTGAATGAAAAGGGAGAAACAATTCTTTTCAGATCGATGTCGATTTCCGATCCGGATAAAATTGAACACCAGGGGCACTGGAACAAGGAACATTTTGTTCAGGTAAAGGAAATGGGTACAATGGTTGTGCGCATACCGGTTCACCCGGTTGCCTGGCGCGAAAGAACTCCGGAGAAATATATGAAGCTTCTGGATCAGGCAGTTGCCTGGTGTACGGAATTGGAAATGTATGTAATGATCGACTGGCATTCAATAGGGAACCTCTGCATGGAGCTTTTCCAGGATCCCATGTACAATACAACCCAAAAGGAAACTTACGAATTCTGGCTCACCATTGCCAGGCATTTCAGTGGCCACAATACGGTTGCCTTTTATGAGCTGTTTAATGAACCCACAACTTATCGCGGTCAATTGGGAAGCTGTTCCTGGTCTGACTGGAAGGAAATCCAGGAAGACATCATCAAGCTGATTCGCGCTTATGACAAAGAAACCATACCGCTGGTTGCGGGGTTCGACTGGGCCTATGATCTTACTCCGTTAAACGAAGATCCTATTGAAGCCGAAGGTATTGGATATGTTGTACATCCGTATGCCTGGAAGCGCACAGCTCCCATGGAACCCAAATGGGATGAGTATTTTGGTTTTGCTGCAGCTACCTATCCGGTTTTTGCAACAGAATTCGGATTTGAGCTGGCACCCAATGAAGTATTGAATGAAGATCATTATGCATACCGGATTGTGAGGTACCTTGAAAATAAGGGAATCAGCTGGGCATGTTGGTGTTTCGATCCGGAATGGGGCCCTCGCATCATCAATTCCTGGGAACCTTATAAACTGACTTCCAGCGGTGAGTTCTTCAAGAAAGCCATGCACGGTGAAGTAACGAAGTAATTATTCGTGAGACAAAGATTTCAGCCTGCCTGGCCGCCAGACAGGCTCAGCTTTTGCTTTTATTTTGTGTAATCGGGATCCATTTCAGGCGTACGCAAACCCGCCACTTCATTGGCCATGAGGATAAAAACATTCCAGCACAATCCCCTGGTAGATGGCCACCAGCTATCTGTTGAAGTCCATTTTGTAGGTATAAATTCTTTGCTGAATGGCCATTGGGGATTCAGGTTGATTTCAGCCCATATCCTGTTTTCCATCAGCGCTGTGGCTTTCTTCCAGCCATGCTTCAATCCTGTAACGTAAGCGCAGTACTCCGCCCTGAGCCAGCTGCCGCCATTATAATAATACCCGTCACTTTTGCCGTCGCTGTAATTTTCTTCTCCGAATTTTTCAAACGGCTGATAATCTCCCGAGAGATAGGCAAATCCTTTTGCATCCCTGGTCAGCCTCACGCAAATGGGAGCGGTAGTGCCATGCTCGGGGTGAGGTGAGTTGAGCACTTTATTGAGAACGGGTATCTGGTTCAAGTGATTTTGAACCATTTCATCCGTTAACATGGGCCTGTTAAATAACCACAAAGAAAAGAATTCCGGTTCCAGGTCGGTAAGTGAAATGATATCGGGATAATTCCGGTCAAACAACAGATGCTTTCTTTCTACATCATAAAAATTTCTGTATCCTTCTTCGGCCTGTTGGATATAGGCATCGGAAATATCAAATTCCAATTCTTTCAGGGTCCTCAATGCAATGGCCAGCATGCCCTGGTTAACACCTAACCGGTCCGTTTTGGGATTAAAATCGACAATGTCTACCTGGCTTAAAGAAAAATGCGCTTTGCATATACCATCGCGGTCGGCATCAAACTCATTCAACACATAATCAACTGCTTTTTTTATTTTTTCCTGAGGCAGTGTTACACCAAAACGGCGTTTGTTCAGCATGGCCCAGATAAGCCATTCAATGGTGGCTTCGTTGTCCTTTGCTTCTACCGACCCCATAAGCGGTGTAATGATGGTACCAATGCCGCCTTCTGGCGTTTGTGTTTTGCCCCATTGTTCCCAAAGTGCAAGGTTTAAGTGCTTGTTATAAGTGGCTACCGTAGAAAAAAAGGAATCCCTGTTGTACATATCCGGTGCGTAATTCATGTTGGGGACATTAAAGGGCGTTATATCGTTGACATCGGTAATCCAGGTTAGCATATTGAAATTGGCATACAACATTTTTTCTATCAGCATTCCGTTGAAGCCTTTCCCTTCGGCCAACCGCGACTGTGAAGAGATCATAAACTGCTGATGCGATTTCCAGGGTTCTATAAAAATGTAGGTGGTTTTCTTCACTTTTTCGCCAAGCGGTAGCACATTATAGGGCTCCTGCTGTGGATGATGCTGTATAAATTGCAGATCTTTTATCTCTAACCCAAAGTCCTTTCCTGAAAGCGAACCAACAAATACGGATACACTGTCATGTTCAATATAAGGAATCAATATACTTCCTTTAAAGTGTGTCCACTCATTTTCCAGGGTTGGAAAGTTGTCGATGTACTTTACCCCATTTTCCAGTTCGATGGTTTTTTGGCCGTTCCTCACCCTGAATAGTTTCAATGCCAGTGGAGTATTCCCTTTACATAAAAAAGAAAGGGTGTACACGCCCTGATCTTTAAAGGGGGCTATAAATTCTATCCCCGCTCTGCCGCCGGAATGACCGGTTATTGAGATCAGACCATTTTCTTTGACGATATCCACATCGCCTACTTTGCGGTATGCTGAGGCTGTTTCCATCAGGATTTCCTCACCGGCATCCAGGTTGTACATTTCCCCGAAGGTTTGGCTGATGTAATGGTTATTTTTTGCCTGTTCTGATAAACTGGCCACGGAAATCAAATTGGGATCGGGTAACCTGCGCATACCCACAAACCCGCCTCCGCGTCCGCTGAAACGGCGACGCGTGTTTCGGGTATACTGATTTAAGTAACCGGCATCAGTTAAAAAACCAACTATATGGTTATCGGGGGTAATAAACCCCGCAGACGGAAATAGCTCATGTACGAAGCCACCTGGAAAACTATCATGTTCGAATGTTATATATCGCTGTGGTTTTTCTGCAGGTTCTGCTGTTTGTTTCATTATATAAAACAGGTTGGGCATAGACGGCTGAAACAACTCAACCGTTTTTTTTATCACATGGTCATTAACCACCTGATAGGTCACCGCAACAGAAAGATTGGCATCAAACTCATTCAGGTAAGAATCTCTTTTTAGGGTAATGGTCTTTTCATTGCCCGTCCATTTCTGACCGCTCCATTGTTGCAGGTGAGCAACTGTGCTCAGGTCGAGATTAAAAAATTGCAGGGATTCTTCCGTATGGGTAACCACTAATTTATTGTCACAGTAAATCTCAACATAAAAACCTGCCATGTCATCCCCGGCAACTTTCAGTGAAAGCTGCTGACAGTAGGTGAATGAAAGGTTCAATGAAGTAAAAAGGCATATTAAAAAAGCCGGTAATTTGTTTTTCGAGGGGAACATTTGTATTAGTTTTGGTAGTTGAATTTGTTAGTCAGTTTGAAAGACCTGCTTTTGGCTTAACAATAGACGCAGATAAAAGCGATATCCTCCCGATGAATCGGGACAGGCTCCGCTGGCGGCATAGCCGTCAAGCTAAGGATTTGATCAATTGCTTACGCCCCTGCCTGCCGGCAGGCAGGCTTACAGGGCTTTTGTTTGAGAGCTTACATAAGACCCAGGGCGATGCCCTGGGCTAATGCTATAATGCCCTTTCAGGGCTCAAAAGTCGTATAAGTTTATGCCCTGAAAGGGCATCAGCAAATAGCACAGGGCGAAGCCCTGTGTAAAAGCCAACACATTGAATATAAGCCCTGTAAGGGCGTAAGCTTTTCTTAACTTGACGGCTATGCCGCCAGCGGGGGACAATGCAAAGCTTGAACTCATATCTTGTACTTAATGTAATTGCTATTTTTAATAATGCCGGTCTCTACCGGACAACAATCTTCCTGGTGATCACGCGCCCATTTTTCAGCAGTATTTTGAGTACATGTAATCCCGGGGAGATTTTAGGAATTTCAATTACCATACCTGAACTTTGCATGCTGACCTGAAGGAATGGCACTTCTCTTCCATCCGCAGTAAGCAGGGAGAGGTGTTCAACCTGGTAATCAGCAGTGAATTTTACATGTATGGTCTCTTGAGCAGGGTTGGGATAAATGCTTACCATCAGTTCATGCTCAACAACTGCAGTAGGTGTGGCCCACTGATTTCTGAGCTGTTCAATTTGTGGAACCGGAATTTCCCTGTCCCACAGCTTCACTTCATCCACGCTTCCGCGGAGCGCATACAGGGTTTCTGCATTGTCCATCCGGCCTATAGTAAAGGGTTTGGTGGAGGGCAGAATGCTTCCTGAAAAGGCTTTAAAATTATCCAGCACGCCATCTACATATAGCTCCATGGAATATCCGGTGTAGAGTGCGCAAACATGGTAGTAGCGGTTGAAATCAATGGGTGTTGAGGCATCAAGGTCCGCCACACCGGTACTGGTTTTGACAGTCCACCTAATAAGGCCTTCCGGGGTGATGGATAACTTGTAACGTTGTTGCCATGAGCCGTGAGAAACAATAAATCGTTCCGAGCCCAGTTGCTCACACCTGACCCAGCAGCTCAGGCTTACGGCATTGGTGAAGTTCAGGTCATCGTGATTATCCGTATAAATGATGTTTTGTCCGGATGTGAACCTGTAAGCCAGCAAGGGCATATTGCGGGCATCATCAGTTTTGGTAACACCGGAAGCGATGGCATGAAACCGGTCAGCAGCGGCATTGTTATTATTTGCATCAAAGGGATACCATATCAACGGCACATGAACAGCCAGGCTTGTATCTTTTACCAGTGCCCCTGCGGACACGGTGGTAGAAAGCAAATCCTGATTGGTCACCTTGAGGGTGATAGTGCCTGCAACGGGTGTTTCCGGCGCCTCCCAGGTGACAACGCTTCCGGTAGATTGATTCAAGGTGCCTGTTGATGCACTCCAGGAATATTCAAGTATTTCGTCAGCTGCGGGTTCAACCAGGGCGGTAAAAGTGTTTGTTCCACCGGTGGCTGTGTATTTTGAGCCTGATTCAATGCCGTTCACTACCGGTGGTGTGGGAATGTACTCAACGACTGTCAGGGTTAACGAATCCTCAGCAAATTGGCTGTCAGCACTTATCCTGCATTTGAGTACAATGTTGGATGGAGTGCCCGGCGCGGTAAGTTGTACTTGCGACTGGTTCTGACCATTAATCAACACGCCATCCATGAACCATTCAAACTGAACAGGGTCGCCGGCATTGGTATTTCCCGGTTCACAATAGGCGGTAAACAGGGAATTGATAACGACCGGATGCTGATCTGTTGACAGCGCTTTTATGCGGAGATCTTCGGCGTAGGTATACAGGTAATGATAGTCGAGGATAAAATCACCGGCATATAATCTTCCATTGCGGGCTTCGGGTATCAGAACCGATGAATAAAGGCGGATCACCCTTACTTCCCCTGCCGGTATGGTTAATAGTATGGAATCGGATGCGGATAAAAACAACATGGTTTCAGTGATGGCATCGTATATGCCGCACGTGTCTGACGGCAGATAAACAGTGACCTGTTGGAGGGTTTGTGTTGGGTTATAATACAGGTAAGAAAGCAGGGAGTCATCTCCGTATAAATCCGTTGCGTTGAGGTCAATCTGAAGGATCTCAGGAACATTGGTAGTTTGCACCACCGCGGCCAGATATCCAACGCTTGAGCCGCTGTAGAGCGACAGGTTTGTTGAAGCCCATCCACCTCCGATGGCATCGCCCGTGGCAAAAGGTGAAAAGCCGTTTTGCAATTCTTTCATGGATTCATAGGGTATGCATGCGGAAATATCGTATGCCGAAGCCCAGTCGTAAGAATCTTGCTGGTTCTGTGGCAGGGTATTCCAATAAAACAGCCGGCTGGCATTTGCCAGGTTCAGTATCCATTTGGCAATGGCCCGTGCATAGCGTTTGTCGTATTTGGGCAGCGGAGCCAATGCAGCGGCTTGCTGAAAGCCGTTCATTACAAAGGCATAATCGTCGCCGGCATCATTGGCTTCGCCAATGAGCCCCGATACATCATAATCTCCCCATGTGCCCACAATAGCACCCCATCCACGCAGATCACCGCGGTTAAAGCACCAGTCGAGCAGTTTTTGCGTTGAGTAGCTAGTCCCTTCAACGGCATTTATTCGTGCAGCGGCAAGTGTGCCATAGGCCAACTGCAACTCGTAGGAGGGATTGGCATCAAGACTCAACAGGTAGTCAAGCGCCATTTGGGCACCTTCAAAATATTTCCGTTCCTGTGTTTCGGTATAGGCATTGTATAGCAGCCAGGCTATACTGCCTGCAGATTCCGGTTCAGGAACACTTGTGGATAGCGGCAATCCTGTCGCCAGGTTGAAAGCCCGATAATTCATATTGGGCATGGTCCATGGTGTTGTACTGCCTCCGAGTTGATGTACACAATAGAGCCAGCGGTCGGCAACAGTGGTAAACTGGGAGGTGAATTCAGGAGAAGCATTGGGATACAATGACCTCAACTGATAAAAGTAAACATTGGGCATTACGTCATACCACCAGTCATCGCCTGATGTAGTCGAATATCCGTTCAGGTAAACGTTTTGTCCGTTTTCAAGGTTGAAAAAGTCTTTTGTCATAGCTACCCAGTTCATCCCGTTCTGGTTGCTTTTATCGATACCGGCCAGTGAAGCTCCCACAATGGCCGGAATGATGTTAATGGCTTCTGCCTGATTGAGATGGCCATCGACGCCTACATAGGAATCGAGAAAAAAAGGAGTGTTATCAGGATAATTGAATTGTCCCTGCGTACCCAGGCGGCCTAAAGGTAAATATTGGCCTGTTGCAGAGAAATTAAATACAACGTGATCATAATCCCATGCCACCTGATTCCAGTTCCTGATCATCAAAGGAGCGGGCAGGTCGGGCATCTGATCCACACGGGGTATGCTCAGTTGCCCGGGTTGGGCAAGTGATGAGAGGGTTGTGAGGATAAAAGCGCAGAAGAGAAGGATTATAACCATGATGCATATGCCATTAAAGGTTTTGATAAGTAATAAAATTACAGTTCACTAATAATGAACAAGGAACATCCCTGCCTGCAAGTTGTTACGGCAGGCAGGGAATAATGAATATTGAAGTAAAACTTCGTAAATCCAACATCAGCGTTCCTTGTTCGATATTAATTGGTCATTTATAAAACTACTTGACGCTCTAAACTAACATTCCAAGAATCCTATTACGGTTTTTCGTGGTTATGAAGCTTAATAATCTGACCTGCACTCAATGCAATGTTATAAATCTTCAGCTCGTCAATGGCACCTTTGAAATAGCCAAGGGAAGTTGGAGTCTCAGTCCATTCCCAGGTTGCTATTTGATCGTCTGTTGCCACACATCCAATCATAAACGGCTGGGGTTCGGGTAAAGTAAGGGTTTGAATAAGTGGTCCAATACTTTTAGTAGACTCTGTCCATGTTTTTGTAAGGGTACCATTAACATAGAACTTCAGTTCCTTAGTTGTTCCGTTTAATGTAACAATGAGATGATTCCACTCGCCGGCTGTAATTGAGTTATCCATCTCATTATCGGCATCTATAATTCCGCCATCCACCTTTTTGTATGTAAAGAACGGTTTTCCACCACCCTGAGTCTGCAGTTTATATCCGTTCCAAAAGTTTTGTGAGAGGATGTAGTTGTTCTCATATAGTTCGCTAGGCTTAATCCACACGGAGATGGACAGGTCGGCGGGCAGGAAGCTGGTTGTATAAGGAACTTCAAGATGAGCGCCTTTATCCAGACTAATAGCGAAGCCACCGTTGACCCCGGCAACCCATGTTGGAGACATGGCATCGGCACCAAAAATACTTGCATTTCCGGCAGTAAAGGTTCCTACATGTTGAACAGAGGAGAAAGCAGTGGCAGTAGTACCGGTTCCTTCGTCAAAGTGCCAGCCTGCATTGAGGTTCAATGTTTCATTAATGTCTTCATATTCCTGAGATTCAAAAGTATCCATAGCCGTGGTAAGCTGTACAACCAGATTATCGGCTTGTTCCTGGGTAAGCGTGGTTGCCGCAGCTGCATTTTTTATACTTAGCAAAGTTGCCGCATAAGCATCAATTGCCGTTTGCGGATAATCGTCACTGGATGCTGCGGTTGCAAGCGCTTCAGCTTGGGCAATTAAAGCAGTGAGCTCGGTTTTGTCAACCGGAATGGGATCGTCGTCATCGTCATCTTTGCACGATACCATAATCATTGCCGAACTCATAATGAGCATAAGCAGCAATGTTTGCAGGTTAAAGTAATCTTTCGTTTTCATAATTTAAAATTTAGATTGGTAATTGATTCAAATAAATTGATTTGTTAATTTCAGGGATTTATAGCCTGGTTTGCGTCTATCTCCTTTTGCGGAATAGGCATATATCTTTTGGTTTCGAAACTAAAACCGGGACCAAGGGCATCTTCGGCGATAACTTTTCCCCAGCGCATCAGGTCGAAATAGTGGTGAAACTCCTGGGCCAGTTCAACCCTTCGCTCTTTTTGGATGGCCGTTCTAAGCTGGTTCTGATCGGTTGTGGTGATATCCAAGAGCAGGTCGGCAGGTGGGATTCCATCAAAGCTTGACAGGGCGCGGTGTCTCACCTTGTTTAAGTTGTCCAGTGCCGAATCAGCATTGGCCATTTCGTTGAATGCTTCTGCCTTCATAAGCAGTACATCGGCATAACGCAGGTAAATATAGTTGAGGTCACCGTCGCCTTTTAGTGATGAAGAAATTTCCGAAAGCGGTTGCTGGTGCTTTTTAGTAAGATATCCGGTAGGTGACCAGGTTTCACTGAAAATATCCCCATTCAACCAGGGTTGGCCATTGCGACCAATAGAAGCATCAAGTCGCGGGTCAACTTCATCGGTAGTGCTGCGCTCATAGGCATCAACCAGGCTTTGCGTGGGGGCGTTGAAATAATAACCGCCTTCTGCTGCAGGTGCAAACCATTGATTCAAGGCGCTACCGGTGAATGGATTTTGATTTGTCAGGTGTTGAATCTCAAAAACAGATTCACTGCTATTTTCGTTTGCCAGTTTGAAGTTATCGGCATAATTGGGCAACAGACGATATATGCCCAGTGCTTCCATCTGGTGGAAATAGAAAATGGCATCTGGCCATTGTTGCTGGTATAATTTGACTTTTCCCATCATAGCCAGAGCAGCACCTTGTGTAACGCGGCCTATATCTGTTAAAGTGTATGAAACCGGCAAAGCAGCTGATGCATCTGACAAATCGTTCTCAATCTGAAGATAAATAGCTGGAATTTCGCTCAGCGGAACGTTAATGGCCTCCTGGGTAGTTTGGGGAAGCAGCTTTAAAGGGACTTTCCCGAAAACATTCACCAGGTTGAAGTAACTGTATGCCCGTAGAAATTTAGCTTCTCCGATGATGCGGCTTTTGAGTGTTTCATCCATTGCTGTTGTGGGAACATTGGCTATCACATTATTGGCACGGGCAATGGCTTCATAGGTAAAAGTCCAGTAATTACTGATAATGCCGTTGCTGGAATTGGCTGTGAACTCATCTATATAGGTAATTTCAGCCTGATCGCCGGGATTGCCTCCTTTTACAGCATCCTCAGAGGCGACATCTCCAAAAATCCAAATGGCATTATCAAAGCTGTTAAAAGAGATGGCATCATAAACCCCGTTCACGGTCTGAATAGCCTGTATGTCATTCTGGTAAAAAGTGTCAGACGAAAATTCGCCTTTCAGCTCCTGCGTCAAAAAGTCTTCACACGAGGTAAGTGCAAAGAATAAGATGATACAATAGGTAACTGTTTTTTTCATAGCTGGCAGTTTTAAAAGGTGATGTCGAGTCCAAACATTACAGTCATCGCCGAAGGATAGGTTCCCCAGTCAATTCCGGCAGCATTGTCGCCTTCATTTTTGGCGTTATCACTTACGGTCATTTCAGGGTCCAGTCCCGGGTACCCGGTTAGCGTAAACAGGTTGGTGCCTGACACATAAATCCTGGCCTGTGATAATTTGACAATCCTGAGTGCCTTTTCAGGAATTGCATAGCCAAGCTGGACATTTTTTAATCTCAGGTATGATCCATCTTCAAGAAAACGGGATGAAGGCCTGGCATTATTTGATTTGGTTGACCATGATGCCCTTGGCTGCGAGTTGGAGGTGCCTTCACCGGTCCAGCGCTCATCAAAATAGCGCTGTGTAACCGTAAAACCCCGGTAAAAGCCTTCGATATCCTGGTTGATTTGCATATAGATCTTGTTTCCGTAAACACCCTGGAAAAACATGCTCAAATCAAAGTTTTTGTAATTACCTGCCAGGCTAATGCCCCCGCTCAGTTTTGGGATAGCGCTGCCCAGGTGTACCCTGTCCTTGTTATCGATGACTCCATCTACAAAATGATCTTTAAATTTTACGTCACCGGGTTGTGTGTTGGATTCCTGCAGGGCTGAGAGCAACACATCGGTCTCATTCTGGAATATACCATCCGTTTCGAGCAGATAGAATGAACCGATTGGTTGACCTACCTCACCGTGAGTGGCATACTGGCCTGTCTCAATCACACCCCGATCTATCGGAGCAGTAAGACTTACAATTTCATTGTGAAGGAAAGAAATGTTACCACCAATGGAGTAACCCCATTTGTTCTTCGTTTTACGGTAAGTGGCTTCAAGCTCCACTCCTGTATTCAGAACCGATCCGTTGTTGATCCAGGGAGGATTGGCATAGCCTGATGAGGGAGGATTGGAAGCCTTTACCAGCATGCCTTCCGTAATCTTATAAAAGTAGTCGAGTGAAAAAGCCAGTGATCCTTTCCAAAGAGCAACATCTACACCTGCATTATACTGGTAACTGGTTTCCCACTTCAGTGTTTCATTTCCCAGGGCACTTTGTGCATAACCGCTATTGGATACACCGCCGAACGGATAGTCATAGTAAGGAGAGACCCTGTCTTTGTTAGCATAGAGGGATATGTCCTGATTCCCAACAGCACCATATCCTGCGCGAAGTTTAAGATTTTCGAGCCAGGCGACATCCTTCAGAAAGCCTTCCTGCTTCAACATCCAACCTGCGGAAACAGAGTAGAATGTTCCCCATTTGTTGTTTTTAATAAATCGTGAAGTGCCATCGCGGCGAAGGGTACCTGATAAGTAGTACTTGCCTTTGAAATTGTAACTTAGTCTGCCGAAGAATGATGCCAGCGTTGACGCCCAGGCACCCTGACTGGTAATTTTATTCCCGATTCCGTTACCAATGTAGATAAGCTCTTCCTGCTCAATAGGAAAATTCATATCGCTGGCATACAATGCTTTTCCACTATTATTGACAGCTTCAAATCCCAACATTGCCGAAAGGGTGTGTGAATCTCCGAATGTGGCATCATAATTTAGCACGTTATTGACGGTCCAGTTAACAATTCGCTCATTGCTGATATTCAAACTGTTTACTGCATCAATCCGGTTGAAGGTTCCCCACGTTGGGTTAAAACGGCGGCTGTTAGAATTACGGTAATCCATTCCAAAGTTGGTTGTAAACTTGAGTCTCTTCGTTAGTTTGGCAGTTAAGTATGCTTTGCCAAGATAACTGTCGTCTTTGCGGGTGTTATCATTATGTGCTGTCATGCCGATGGGATTGTATCCATCACCCAGGAATGAATCAAAAATCTGACTGCCGAAGTATTCAGCAGGACGATCCACATAAGTGCCATTTTCAAACTGTATGGGAATAGCAGGATTGCGGAAGAAGGCATATCTTATTACACTTCCGCCGTTTCCACCGGCGCCGTCACCTGAGCTGCCAATGATATCTGTTCTCGATAGTCCGGCTAACATACTCAATCCTACAGTAAGCCATTTACTTGCTTCAGTATTTACATCAAGCCTTACCGTTCCCCGGGTGTGGCCTGTGCTTTTTATTATGCCCTTTTGATTGAAAAGTGAAGTTGAGAGTAGAAAATTGGTTGATTCATTACCTCCTGAAACGGAAAGTTCATGTGAATTTACCGGGGCAGTTCTGAATAGTTCTTTTACATAGTTCACATTAGCGAATCCTGCAGCATCTGCGGGCGTGATAAGTTTTCGGGCGGGCAGACCCGGGGGAAGGTTGGCGTTGTCGTTTGTTGCAGCTTCATTATAGATGGTTATATAATCATTGGTATTTACCATCTCGGTCAGGTTAATGGCTTTCTGAAAGCCGGTCTGGCCGTGATAAGTGATTTTGATTTTACCTTTAGTACCCTTTTTTGTAGTGATAAGCACAATTCCGTTTGTGGAACGCGAGCCGTAAATAGCTGCTGAAGAAGCATCTTTAAGAACAGTGATGTTATCAATATCTCCGGGAGAAAGAATTTTCAATGCATCTGCTGTGGCAATACCATCAACAATATAAAGTGGTTCGTTGCTCGAATTTATGGAGCCAATACCACGAATACGAACTTTAACTCCTTCGCCCGGAGCGCCTGTGTTTTGAGTTACCTGAACACCTGCCGCCCTGCCTTGCAAAGCCTGATCAATCCCTGATACCGGCAACTTGTTGAGCTCTTTGTTGCCGACCTTGGTAACGGCGCCCAATACATCACGCCTTTTTGCCGTCCCATACCCGATTACCACCACCTCATCAAGCAGGGTCTGTTCGGGAACGAGCTTCACATCAATCACCGTCAGATTGCCCAGGACCTGTTCAATTTTTGCATATCCGATATAGGAATATACCAGCACGGAGGACTCGCTGAGTTGAGCGGATTCCAGGCGGTACTTACCATTGATGTCTGTTATAGTGCCCGATGTGGTTCCCTGAACCTGAATGGTAACACCAATCAGTGTTTCGCCTGAACCGGCATCAGTTACAGTTCCTTCAACTGTTCGCTGTGCAAACAACGAAGCAGTTGCGGTAAGCATCAACGCAATTAGTAGCTGTTGTTTCATATGGTTTAAATGGATAGGTTTCATATTGTTGTGTTGCGGAGGATTATTTATAAGCGATTACTGTATTTCCGGCTTTGATTTTTGATCCCTCAATTTTCAGCCGTGTACCGGCCGGAAGCACAACCATGAGCACAGCTTCGTCTGCCGGCAATTTCAAACTGACATTCCCGCGTTCTCCTTTTGCAAGATACCTTCGGGAGACGATGTCAAACAGATCCACTTTTTTATCCGACAAATAAGTCACCGACCTGGTTTCCGGAAAAGGATTGTAGTACAGGTAAACCGGATATTTGTTTTCGGCATAGAAGTCGGTTGCATTGCAATTCAGGGCCAGAATTCCTTCAACTCCGGTTTTATTGACAATGGCACCGAAAACACCCACAATTGACGTGCTGTATAAGCTGAACATGGAGGATTCGGGTTGGCCTGGCACCCACTTAGGCCCATCGCCAATAGCAACAGGAACAACGCCTATGAGTGACTCCTTTTTATAATCATCGGCCTTACGCAATCCTTCGTAAGCAATAATACCCTGGGTCATATCCTTTAACTCAGGCAACCATTGATGCTTTTCATCAATATAGTCAGGATAAAAAAGCCGGGAAGCATTTACTGCATTTAGCATGAATTTACCTATAGCCCGCGCATATTGCGGCTCATATTTAACCATGGGCACAAGGGGCCAAGCCATTGCCACCGAATTCATTAAAAAGGCATATCCGCCGCCATCGGTTATACTACCCTGCAACCCATATACATCCAGGTCTCCCCATTGCTCGGCAATTACTCCCCATCCGTATCTTCCATCCTTTGACTGGCAACCGTCAAAAGTCCAGTTAAGGAGTTTTGTAACATCGTATTTTGTACCGTATTCAGCGTTCAAACGGGCTGCGGTATAAGCACCAAATTGCAGCAGGATTTCATAATACCGGCTTTCTTTTTGGCTCAGCAAGGCATCGGTCGCGCTTTTTGCTCCGGCCAGATAGCGTTTGTCGCCAAATTGCTGAAAAGCAGAGAATAAAACGTAGGCGTGACCACCGGCTGCATCCTGTTGATAGGGGATGTTGTTGCGCATGCCTTTCATTTGGGCATAATCGAAGTAGGAATAATCGTAATTGCCCTGCAATACTGAATCGGCTTTAAAAAATTGCTCGGCTATGCTTCGTTGAATGGCACTGGTATTTTCAACAGTTGGGAAAAGTGCAGCAACACCGTAAAACAGCACATTCGGATAAACATCATACCACCAGTCGCGCCCGTATCCGCCTCCTAATCTGGCCACCCCGGGAGTGGTGTTGTTCATGACTATATTCCATTGGTTGTCGCTGTTAAAATAGTTCTGATCCATTTTTACAAAGTTGTACCCATGTTGTTTGGTCTTGTCAATTCCCATAAGCCCTGCACTCAGCAGTGCGTTGAGTGAGGTCAGTGCTTCATGGAATTCCCCGTTGTTGCGGTCCGGACCTTGTCTTATGTCGCCAATTACGGTATATAAGCCATAGGTTACCTGGTCCATATTCCGCCGTGAACTATCGAGCCAGATAAGCGGACCAAAGGGTTCCGTACTGTTGAAATTATAAACCAGGCTGTCAAAGGTCCTCGCTTTTTTATCCCAGTCAATGATCAGATAAGGCTGTGGCATATTCGGCATTTGTTCAATGCGCGGTATTGGGGTACTTTCAACGGCTTCTCCCAGATGAGAAGTACAGGTTGTTAAGCCCAGGCAGGCAGCCAGCATAAGTGTTGTCAGGTTATATTTTGTCATCTGATGGCAGATAAGAGTGTTTCATAATGTTTTTAGCCAAAGGGATCGAAAGCATCTGCAGCGTTGCCACTATGATGAGGGCATATCTCAGTGCAAAGATTTCTGAAACCGTATAGGCAAGGAAAATAAATAAACCGAGGCCCAATACCCTGCCTAAGTAAAGACCAAACTCGTGGTTAAGGATGTAGGCGTACTGGTTGCGGTTCTCACGTTTCGACACCACATCAATTACTTTCAACATGATCGGAAAATAGGCCAGGTCGTGCAGCGGCTGGAAAAAGACTTTGCATAAAATAAAAACGATCACCCCAAAAGCCGACAGCTCAATGCCATTAACAACAGTACCGATCAGAAAAATGGTAATGCCTACCCCGAATACAATAATGCGGTGCTTTGGTTTTGAGAACCGGCCCAGCAGATATAAAATTATGGCCGTCAACCCGCCACTGATTCCCTGTATTAATCCAAGAGACCCTTCCTTCCCGACATATCGCATAACCAGCATGGCCGGTGCAGTTACCAGGAATCCCTGGACCAGTCCTTTCAATACAGCCAGCAGAAGTTGCTTATTCCAAAGCTTGTCGAACCTGAAAAACAGAAAGTTCTTTTGTGACGGAGCGGCAAAGTTGCCCCTTGCCAGCGAGAAACAAGCCAATATGGTAATGGCAAATACAATTATTGTAACTACACGATAACCCATATTCACACTTAAAACCAGGCCGAACAGATGTACGCCGTCAACAGAAGCAAGTAATGCGCCTATAAATAGGGGTACCCCTATTGAAGAAAGGGTGAAGAAGAAGGATTCGAGTCCGAAAAAGTAATTGCGGTTGTGGTCCGAAGTGGTATTCAGGGCCATCAGATAGCGGTTGGTCCAGAAAAAACCTGAGGCGGCACCCAGCAATATGCCGGCGATCAATAACCCAATAAGTGAGATGTCTCCCATGAACATCATTCCAGCCATGGATAAACCGCTGAGGAGAATGCCAAAGCTGTACAGGTGGGCGACTTTGAATTTCTTCAGCAGAAATCCATTGGCAAATGAAGTGATTACAATACCTGTATACATGGCTACCTGGAAAACGGCCACCAATGTGGTGTCATTGGTATTCCGCATGATATAGGCACCGATGAAAATCTCAACCACGGGAAGTACCAACGCGTATAACATGTTGGTAACAAGCAGCACCCGCATATTGTGGGGCATGGAAAGGAAAAACCTATATTCGGCGGTCAGCTTTTTTATCATTCCTATGGTTGGTTATTTTAAAATTTTCAGGATTTCTGCAATAGAAAGCTCAGCGCCACAAATCACTTCATCGCTGGCACCGTAATACATATTTATCTTATCTCCTGCTACAATATGCCCGTTTGTAAAAATGACATTTCCGAAAAATCCGGTTTGTTCATACGGAGCTGTGGGTTCCATAATTGGCTCTTTGGTGCGGGCAAGTACTTTGGAAGGGTCATTAATATCAAGCAACAGGGCTCCCAGGCAATAACGATTTTCCTTATTGGCGCCATGGTATATTTCCAGCCATCCGTGTTCCGTCCGGATAGGTGCTGCGCCGGCTCCCACACGTGCCGAGTCCCACATTCCGGGTCGTGACATGGCAATACATTTGTGATTTCCCCAGTGCAACATATCGGGTGATTGTGCCAGCCAGATGTAATTGCCGCCCAATTCCGGACTGCTTGGCCGGTGTAAGGTGTAATACAGCCCGTTGATTTTTTCGTTGAAGATGGCGCAATCCTTATTATGGGGTGGAAGAATCATTCCCCTGCGGTCAAAACTCTTCCAGTCGCTTGTCTGCATCAACCCAACCCCTACACCCGCCGGCGACACTTCGGTGAAAGTCAACTGGTATTGATTTGTCATTGTGGCTACACGGCAGTCTTCTATGCCAAAAGATTCCAATTCTCCTTTACCAAAAACAGGCGGATAACCTTCGGGTTCATAAAAATTGATTTCATCATCGCTGCATACCAACCGGAGATAGGATAATGTGGTGAGATAGTCCTTTTTCTTATAATTGATTACACGGGGATCGGAAGTATCCAGATCGGGATCATCCTTGTCAAAAGACAACACTTCAATTTCTCCCTGGCTATTATAAATAGGAAAGCTGATTTTTCCTTCAATTTGTTTTGGCCGTTCAGCTACGCGCAGCAACAACCATGTTTTGTTTTTGTATTTAAAGACGCCCGGATTCAGCAGGCACACTATTTCCATGCCTGCTATACCGGCTTTAAGATCTTTAGGGGTTATCAGCGGATTAGTCGGAAAGCGTTTTGCGATGTCCATGGGCTTTGGGTTAATTCACACCAAAGCTAGGTCATGGGGCAAAAAACCATGTCCACGCCAGTTTTTTTATTGTCCGGGACAGTCCAAAATGAAGGCTATATGGGTTTAATTGGAAGTTGCAATTTTTTGCCTGTATTCAGAAGGAGAACAGCCAAAAACCTTGCTGAATAGTTCATAAAAATGGGCCCGGCTTCTGAAACCTGTTTGATCAATGATTTCACTCACCGTTAATGAAGTGGATTGCAGCAAGATTGCTGCTTTACGCACCCGTCGCTGGTCGATCAACCCATGCGGAGTGGTTCCCAAAAGCAGTTTTGTTTTGTTGTAAAGTGACGATTTGCTGATGAACAGGTGTTCGCATAGTTTTTCAGACGACAGACTTTCGTCGTCGATATTGGCGTCAATATAATTGAGAATGGTGTGAAAAAACGGGTCCTGAATTTCCTTTTCCCCGAAAATGTATTCCTGTGCTTCAGTAAAGCGTTGTCGTATATTTTTTCGCATTTGCAGAAGCTTTTCTATCCGCACCTTCAAATGGTTGGGGTGAAAAGGTTTTGGAATATAGGCATCAGCTCCGGCTTCCAGACCCGTAATTTCGTCTTCAATTTCAGATTTTGCGGTCAGTAATATTAAGGGCAGGTGGCTGGTATCGAAATTTCCCCTTAATCTTCTTGTGAGTTCAATACCATCCATAACCGGCATGATGATATCCGACACCATCAAATCAACTTTTTCTCTGTTTAAAACGCCTAGCGCATCTTCTCCGTTCACAGCATACAGTAGTTTATATTTCTGACCAAGCAAGTCTTTTAATAAAGAAGAAACATCAGGGTCATCTTCAACAATCAGTATTGTTGGTTTGTCTGACCGCAATGGCGGAGAAGCGGGGATTGGATCGGCTCCCTGGTTATCTTCAGGCAGTTGATTGAGCAATGTAAAATCGCTCCCTTCCTCCTGCACCAAACCCAGGTTGTTTATTTCAAGATTCAATGGTAACCTGCAAACAAAGGATATCCATTCATTCCGATGGCAATCGCATGTGATTGATCCTCCCAGTAGTTCAACCAAACCTTTGGTAACAGCCAATCCAAGGCCTGTAGACCGGTAACTTGGGAAGTGTTCACCTGTACGTGAAGGGATATTGCTAAAAGGCTCAAATATTTTGTCAATAAAATCCTGACTGATCCCTATTCCATTATCTTTTACCTCCAGAAAAAGCTCACTTTCTGAAAGTGTAAGGGTTACGGTAATTGTACCATCATTCCTGGTGTATTTAATGGCATTGGATACCAGGTTGCTCAAAATCCGCTGAAATTTATCAGGATCTGTTTTAATGGTTGTATCGGGTGAACTGCTTTCCACCTTGCATTGCACATTCTTTTTTTGTGCTATTGTTTCAAAATCTGCCAGTACTTCCTGTGTAAGCTGGGTTGGATTTGCCAGTTGAACGGATAATTGTTCTTTCCCTTTTTCAAGTTTCCGAAATTGTACGATCTCCATTACCAACCGTTGCAGCTTCACACTGTTGTTATGGATTTTCAATAGCTTGGGTTTAGCATGCTGTGTTTTTTCGTCTTCAAGCAAACCATGAATGTGCGAGGTAATGAGCGTAAGCGGCGTACGGAACTCATGAGCTATGTTGGTAAAAAATTCAATTTTATAATTATGCAGTTCTTCTTCCTTCTTTAACTTATATTCCTGCAATGCAGCTTCTTTTTTAAGTGCGTTACGCCGGTGGTACGATCGCAGCATGAAATACAGGATAGCTGCCAACAGCATGATATAGCCTGCAAAAGCCCAGAAAGTCTTCCAAAAAGGGGGGTGAATAACTATATCAAGGTCTTTGAGGATTGGCGACCAGTTTCCGTTTTCGTCGCTCACCCTTAACTGAAAACGGTATTCACCAGGAGAAAGATTGGAGAAGTAGATGGTTTGGTCAGGCATGGCAACAAGCCAATCATCATCAGAATTAAGAAGCCGGTAAGAGATTTTGTGTCGCTCTTTACCCCAGAAAACCAAAGGAGTTACCGAAAAGGTGAGTGCATTCTGGTTATAATTAAGGCTCAGCATTTTCCGGTGATTAATGCATATTTCCGGTGATTCCTTCCCTTGTGCGTCAACTGGTTTATTTCGGACAATCAAATGGTTAATGGCAACAGGGGGGTAAACGGAAGAAAACTTAATCCGGGAGGTCTGAATAATATCAATACCCAATGTACCTCCCAAATATAGCTGTTCGTTTGCCGGGTCGAAGAATGAAGCACCGTCGCTGTACTCATAATTGATCAAACCATCATTGGCATTGAAATCTTTTACATTGTCAGTAAGCAAATCGATGCATGAAATTCCCCGGTTAGTGGCAATCCACAGGTTGTTTGCATGATCCAACTGAATGGTTTGAACGGAGGTATTTTTAAAATGATCCTGCATTCCCGGGTTTTTCACCTTCATTGAATCGTTTTCGGTGGGATTTATCTCATAGATGCCTCCGCTTGTGCCCACCCAAATGTTCCTTTCTTTATCCGCAAATATCGATAGCACATCATCATTTAATATTTCGCGTGGATGTGAAAGTGTATTGAATTGCGTTATTACACGTTTGGTGATGGTATTGTATCTGTATACTCCCAATCCACGTGTGCCGATCCAAATTATCCCCGGACGTTCTTCGGCAAGCGCATATACAATTTGTTTCTGAAGTCCCTGCTTATTGATGTTTTTATCAAGTATGACCTGTTCATAGCTAACGGGGTTGGTAAGATTGTTTCCGCTTTGATTAAACTGCAACATGATTAAGCCATAGCCGCTTGTGCCAAGATAAATATTGTGATCGCTGTCCTCGAGGATGCGATAAACCGATGCAAACGGGAGCGTGTTTTGTTTGATAAAGTCACCGGGGAAATTTCGAATCCGGGCATAATCCGGAGAGATTATATCCACTCCGCTGCCATCGGTTCCTACCCATATATTACCATCGGCTCGTTCGAGAAATGACAGCACAGAGTTGTTTGTAAGCCCGTCTTTAATGGAAAGATGCTTTATATATTTTCCTTCGGAATCAAATATATCAATACCTCCGCCTTTAGTGCCTATTAATACATCCTTTTTGCGTGTAACCAGGATACTTCTGACAATAGGATACGACAATTGTTGAGAGGACAGGTAATTAAAAGGATAGGCTGAAAGCTTCAGATTATAAACGCCATTGCCATCGGTCCCTATCCATAAAAGATCAGATGCCGATTCAAAGATGCTGAAAATTCTGGCTGAGATGGCATCACCGGGAATCAGATGCTGAATTGCATTCAGGGGCTCGATTTTTCTTGTAGTGATTGTGTAAGTATAAATTTCACCTTTCTCCGTTCCAACCCACAGCCGGTCCTGAATAGAGGAAGGCGAAAATGAAGTAATCACATCATCGGTGAGGCTGAGTTGGTTTGATTTATTGGCATTAATATCAACCACGTAAGCACTTCCGTTTCGCTGGGTAATGAGAATTAAGGGGCGTTCATTCAGGAGAATTCCCCTGGCTGAAGATATAAAACCATCAACCGATAACCTGATTATAGGAATCAGTTTGTTGTTTGCCAGTTTACATATTAATGAATTATCAGTAATACAGTAGGGTATATTTTTTATAAACAATACCCGTTTAATTTGAGTTGCTTCTGCGGCATGCGCCCCGGTGATGTTGATTTCTTCAAAGTTCCTCGTTGATTCATTAAATTTAAAAATCCCCTTCTCAAAAACAGCAGCCAGGGTTCCAAAGCTATCCGAATGGCAAACCGAAATATCGTTTTCATAATTAATATTATCGGGCTCGTTGGCAAAGTATGCATAGAAGCGATCATAGAGATTATCATATAGGCTGATTCCTTTGTTGGTGAGCATCCATATTGGCCCTTCGGCGGTTGGGTATAATTCACGGATAACATGATTATGCAGGGCAAACGGAGAGCTATTGGCAGTATATCTTACAATATTGCTGCCGTCATACCGGTTAAGCCCGTTCCATGTGGCAAACCAGATATATCCTTCCGCATCCTTTGCAATGGCATTAACAGCACCATTTGAGAGCCCTTCGCGACGAGAGATGGAATGAATATTAGAGGTATATGCCCCGTTTGGAGAAATGCCTGTACATACACAACAAAGGATAAATAGAAAAGTGTACCTCAATATGAGTTTTTTAATAAATCAAATTTATGCAAATTGAAGTGAATAACATAAGGATACGAGGAAAGTCGGATTTACCGAAAATACAGAAGCGTAAGCTATTGTTCGGCCGGAAGACCGGAAATGAGCCCTTTGCTCACATAAGTATGACGAACAGATTGACGCATGGACCGGCGGTTTTTCTCAAACCAAATAGCTGTAATAATTGTAACCGCACCTCCCAGGAGCATGGTATTTGGGATGCCAATGCTGCTGGCCAGGCTTCCTGCAAGCAGATTGCCTATGGGCATGATACCCATCAATGCCATGGCATAAAAACTCATAACGCGTCCGCGTTTATCTTCTTCAGCAAGGGTTTGTATCATGGTATTCGCAGAAGCCAGGGCAAGAATCATAGAAAGTCCGCAAAAATAAAAGATGAACAACGACAGCCCAAGCTGCCTGGAGAAAGATGACAACATGACGGTCAGTCCCAGGATTACCACATTCGCCGAGATAATTTTACCCAGGCCGATTATCGTTTTTCGGGCCGCCATAATGAGGGCGCCGGTAAGTGCCCCTGCACCAAGGCCCGACATGAGAAAGCCCAGCGTATCACTTCCACCCAGCAGAATTTCCTTTGCATAAGCCGGTAAAAGCACAATAAAAGGAAAATTGAAAAGGCTGAGAGCGGCGAGCATAATAATCAGCGTACGAATGGGAACGGAACCAAAAGTGTAGTGAAATCCTTCGGAAAAGCTCTTTTTAAAGTCGCTTTCCGATTTTTTCAATGCTTTTGCAGGAAGTTTTACAGACATGAGGGCGCCAATAACCCCGAAATAACTGATGGCATTGATCAGGAAACAGATTCCTTCGCCTACAGCAGCAATGGTTATTCCTGCTATTGCAGGGCCGATGAGCCTCGCTGCATTAAACAAGGCCGAGTTCAAGGCAATGGCATTGCCCAGGTCCCTGGGGCTGGAAATGAGGTCGACCACCAGCGACTGCCTGGCTGGTGCCTCAAACGCGCTGATTATTCCAAAAAAAATGCTCAGTGCAATGATGTGCCAAACTTCAACCACATTGAACAACACCAGTAATGACATGATTAGTGCCTGAAGCAAAAAGAAACCCTGCGCCAGGGTCATAATTTTCAATTTATTGAACCGGTCAGTCAGCACACCGGTTAAAGGCGATAAAATAAACATGGGAATCTGGCTGGTAAAAGCAATGAGTCCCAGCAGGAAAACCGAGCCTGTAATCCGGTAAATCAACCAGCTCAGCGCGATGTTCTGCATCCACGTGCCGATCAGCGATATACCCTGCCCGATGAAGTAAAGCCGGTAATTTTTTGAGTGAAGCGATGAAAAAATGGCACTTAGCGTAAATTTATTTTCTGTTAATACATGATAAAGCTTCATATTCAGGAAGGGTAGTTAAAGTAATGGTAAAAATAGAAAACTGTTTTCTTTTTAAAAATGAATTCGTTTTATTTACTTTACCGTTTTAAAGAATCATATCCATTTAATTAGGCAATCATATGAAAAACCAGTTTGATTTGAGCAATGAGCAGCTGATTGATATTGCAAACAGTTTGACAAAGAAAGTAGTGACAGGACTTCAGGAAGAGGGTACTGAGATCAAGTGTCTGCCAACCTATATTCATCCAAAAAAAGACGGGATTAAAGGACAGGCAACGGTATTTGACCTGGGTGGAACCAATTTCAGGGTGGCCACCGTTTCTGTCGGAAATAAGTCGGAAGTAACAGGTTCCACAGAAAGAGATATTACTGAAATGAAGAACAAGGGTTTCACCAGGGAGGATCTTTTCAATGCACAGGCTAAGACGCTCAATCAGGTTGAAATTCCCAAAGATTCCCCCATTGGTTACTGTTTCTCATATCCGGCCAAATCGCTTACAGACGGCGATGCTGAGTTGATCCATTGGACAAAAGGAGTAAACATAGACCAAATGGAAGGAAAGCCTGTTGGAAAGCCTTTGCTCAAATACCTGAATGATCATACGAGTTCAAAGTTTTCCGGAATCAGGGTGGTAAATGATACCATTACCAGTTTATTTGCCGGTCTGTTAAACCCGGGATTTGATGCGTATATCGGACTCATTGTTGGCACAGGCACCAATATGGCAACTTTTTTCCCTTCGGAATACATTCCCAAAATAAAGGGTATGAAAGATTGGTCGGGCGACACTCCGGTTAACCTGGAATCCGGCAATTTCTTTCCGCCGCACCTTACAGCTATAGATGATCAGGTAGATGCCAAATCTGACAACAAAGGATTCCAGCGTTTCGAGAAAGCCATCTCCGGAATGTACCTGGGCCGTGTATTCATGGAAGCTTTTCCAAATGACACATTTGACGAGGGCTTCAGCGCGGTTGACCTGACCCGGATGATCAACAATCCCGGCGATTCCAGACCGGAGTATGTGGAAACAGCTTATCGGATTTATGAACGCTCAGCCAGGTTGGTCGCTGCATCCATAGCAGGTTTGGTGAAAAACCTGAAGGCTGCTGATCCGGCCACAAAAAAAGTTCAGGTTTTGGCCGAAGGCAGTTTATTCTGGAGCAAAATCAAAACAGGCAAGACGTCTTATGCCGAAATGGTTGATCAATATGTCAATCAGCTGGTGAAGGATATGAGCATGCCCGATGTAACCGTGAAGATTGCCCGAATGGAAAACGCCAACCTGATTGGCGCTGCCATGGCGGTGTTGTCTTAAGAAGAGCCATTAGCCATTAGCCGTTAGCCATTGGCCCTGCCTGCCGGCAGGCAGGCATTAGCTAAAAGCTAAAAGCCAATAGCCAATAGCTAACAGCTAACAGCCAAAGGCCAAGGGCCAACAGCTAACAGCCAAAGGCCAAGGGCCAACAGCTGATCTTATCTAACAACTGTTATATTAGCCGTGCTTTTAACCAGTCCTTTGGCGTTGGCATTGATTTTCAGCATACCATTCTCAAAGTCTGATCCGGCAATGATCATGGCTTTGCCGTAAAACAGTTTGATCTGACTGGACTGAAAAGGCTCCACCGATTGCGGGTTGCCATTACCGACACCGGCAATGTGCCCCGGCCCAGAGATATCAATGGTCACCTCATTATTGGCAAGGGGACAAAGATTTCCGTTTTTGTCAACGGCTTCAACCAGCAGGTACGAAAGGTCGAGCCCGTCGGCCTTAATGGTTGTGCGGTCGGGCGTTAGCCTTAACTGGTATGGCTCTCCGGCAGTGCGCATCACCTGTTCGCCGATAACCTTACCTTCTTTGTAGGCAACCGCGCGTAGTTCGCCGGGCTGGTAATCCACATCGGTCCACATGAGCCTGAAACGCTCAACTGATTTGGGTGAATTGGGTTTCTTGCACTGTTTTCCAAGCGATTCCCCATTCAGAAACAGTTCGGCGCAATCGCCATTGGTATAAACAAATACCGGAACCTTGCCCGCCCCAGCCGGCCAGTTCCAGTGCGGAAGGATGTGCACTGTGGTTTCGTCGGTATTCCAGTAACTTTTGTACAGGTAATACCTGTCCTTGGGAATACCGCAAAGGTCTACAATGCCAAAGTACGAACTGCGCGACTCAAAGGCATCGGCCATGCCCATACTGCCCAACATAAAGCGCACATACGGTGTAGGTTCTCCCAGATAATCGAAACCGGTCCATACAAATTCACCGGCAATGTATTCTTCGTCCTGTTGCCACATGAAATCGTCATCGGCAATTTCAGCCCAGTTGGGTGCATTCAGGTCATAAGAGCTCACCTGCATCGAGCGGGTGAAACTGTCTTCTTTGACCGGAAGCGGTAATTCGTAAAAGCCCCGAGTACTTACCGTGGAAGCTGATTCGCTGACAATCACCGACTTGTTAGGCTCTATCTGGCGCGCCAGCTGGTAACGGCGACCATAATTCCAGCTGTGTACATCGTAAAAGTCGAAGTGGCGTAAAGCAGCTTCGCCGGTCATGTCGCATGCCATGGTCACCGGCCTGGTATGATCGTATTTCCGAACGTAATTGATCATGGTGCGCATCCGGTGCAAGCCGTTGTTTGCATTGGCCTGCACATCGTGCATTTCGTTGCCCACGCTCCAGACAAAAACACTGGGGTGGTTGCGGTCGCGTTCCACAAAATTGCGGATGTTCCGATGCGCAAATTCTTCAAAATCAGTTTCCCTGGTTATGTCAGCCTTTCGGTCGTATTTGTCAAATGCCTCGTTATATACCAGTATTCCCATCCGGTCGCACATGTCGAGCAGTTCGGGAGCCGGAGCATTATGACTGGTGCGGATGGCATTGCATCCCATCGACTTCATGATTTCGAGCTGGCGTTCCATAGCCCGTGGGTAGAAAGCAGCGCCCAGCGGTCCGTGATCGTGATGCAGGTTTACACCTTTCAGCTGCACCCGCTTATCGTTCAGGTAAAAGCCATGGTCGGCCGTGAAACGCATGGTTCGTACGCCAAAGGGTGTAAAGTAGGTGTCGGTAACCTGGTTGTTGTTGTAAACAATGGTTTTCACCTGGTACATGACGGGGTTATCCAGCTCCCAGCGATGCGGGTTGGTCAATCCGGTGGTTGTTTCAACCATCATTTCCTTACCGGCCCCAATGCGGGTTTTGGCTTCACTTTTGGCCACCTCAATGCCGGAAGCATTGACGATGATATTTTCAATCCGGATATGCTCCTGGTCATCACCTGTTTTGTTCTGCAGGGTGGTCATTACACAAACTTCGGCATAATGTGGCTTAACGATGGGAGTGGTTACCTGAGTACCCCAAATGTTTACGTGTAAAGGGTCGGCAATAACCAGCTGCACTTTACGGAAAATGCCTGCGCCGGGATACCAGCGGCTGTCGTGATTGCGGTTGTCCACATGCACCGCCAGTTTATCATTGCCATCACATTTCAGGAGTGCTGTAATGTCGAGGTAAAACGAGTTGTATCCGTAATCCCATTTGCCTGCCAGTTGCCCGTTGATAAATACTTCGGGGTTCGACATCACACCGTCAAAAACCAGGTAAATGGTTTGACCCGACTTAGCTGTCAGCATGCTGAGGTTTAGCCGGTACCAGCCTTCGTCGCGCCAGGGTAGTTTTCCTGTATTGCCATCGCCGTCGGGGATAACCGGACCGGCAATGGCCCAGTCGTGGGGAACGGTTACCTGCTGCCATTTCGAATCGTCGAATGCAATCTGTTGGGCATTTACAGGATTACCTTTTGCAAATTTCCAGCCTGTCTGCAGCGTGATGGTTTCACGCGCAACAGCAATGGAAGCAAACAACAATAAGGAAGAAACTACCAGGATGGTACGAAAAAGCAGAAATTTCAGGTTCATTTTCAGACTTATTTAGAATTATGACCGGTTAATCTGCAACCAATTTACATTATTTGCTGCACATAATTCCCATGAAGCCTGTGTAATTTAACTCAAACCCGCATTGTACTGCTCACGCTAATACTTGTAGGTATAGCAGTTTTCGAAAATCCTGTTGTCGTATTCCCTTGCTTTTACGCAAAGGGTAACAGAATCTTTCCCTTCATCCTGGAGCGATGTGAGATCGAAAGACAGAAACCCTGCAAGATTATTAGTTGCATTATCATCCTGGTCGTTATGCCGTATTTCCAAGTCAATGGTGTCAGAAGACAATTCTCCCGGATATTTGACCAGGTTGATCAGGTGCGTTTTTGTTCCGCCCAGGAACACGAAATTCAGATTCAAATAATCTTTTGCCACCCATAGTCCCGATACGTTCAATGGATCATTGCCAATGGAATCCTCATCGTAGCTGGTTATTTCGAAAACCGGTTTTACCGGGACCTTTTCGATGCTATATATATCAATCAGGTGGTCAATACCTGAAGGTAAAGGTCCGTCATTAATGGAGAAATATAAAAAAACCCGGTCGTCATCTTTTACGGTAGCAGGTAAGTTGCTGCTGTTTTCAATCAACAGCCTTGAATTGTTATCTGCTTCTATAATTGTGCTGTCTTCAGTTTTCTGGAGAACGCCCAGGGTTTGATAATAGGTGATGTCTTCCTCCTGTTTGCAACCCACAACAAGAATGGCAATAAAAAATGCAGCCAAAATCAATCTGTACTTTTTCATATAGGAGTAATTTACTGTTGTTATTTTAATCAGAGATTCAAAAATGGAGTTTATGGTTGCGTTATCTGACAAAAATACGGTTTATTTTCGGGCTGGCAAAAGTATCTGAATGACCGGCAGATTTCAATGGTATGCCGGGCAGTTCAGTTTGCTGGGACAAATCCGGTAACCCAATGCAAGCTGGTGCGTTCCGTAATGGTGAAACTGGGTGCGGTTGATGTCGAAATTGTAGCAGTAGGATATTTCCCAGTTGTTCCAGCGATATCCCAAGAACAGGAGGATATTCTGACCGGAAGTGCTGAATTCTCCCAGGTACTTGCGCAAGGTCAGGCGGGTCCATAAATTTTCGCTGAGGTAAAGTGTGTTGGCCAGATCAACCTGCCATTCGGTGCGGCCTGCAAAGCCCTGAAGTGAAGTCTGCAATGCCAGCGGGTTGTTTTTATTGGCAAACAGGTAGCCGCCCTGGAACGACATAAAATACCGGTCGCCTCCATATCCCAGTCCCAGATTTAAATTTACCGGCAACAGGTTGTAAAAGGCAAATCCGGCGAAATACTTGTCGTTGTATAAATTGACTCCGGCTGATGCGTTGTATACCAGTTCCTGTTGCATGGAACCTGTCACAAGCGGATCGAATACAGGCGAAAATTCACCCTCGTTGAGTCGCCGTTGCTCTGCAATTCCTGAAATTCCAAAAGCCAGCCAGGTGGTTCGGTTTTTGCCCACAAGCGTATGAAATGAATACAGCAATTCTCCGGCCATGCTCTTTGATGGCCCGTTGCTGTCGCGGATCAGGTTGATGCCCACCCCGTTTTTCTTGTTCCTGCGAAAGGGGATTCCTTTTTGCACACTCAGCGACTGAAGATTGGGGGCATCTGAAATACCCACCCATTGATGCATATCGGTTGCCACTATTTCAAAACACCCTGACATGCCGGTAGCGGAAGGATTGGCAAATGCAGCATTATAAGGATAGAGGTTATGCCGGGCCAGGGGCTGGGCATTCAGCATTCCGGATGCAATCAGAAATAGCGATAAAGCGATAGACCTCATGCCTTTAACGTTTGATGCTTACCCAGCCTCTATAAGGTTTTTCAATACCGGGTACTTCAATAATATACCAGTAGGTGCCGGCAGGCATTTCCCGGCCATTGCTCCTGCCATCCCAGTCTCCCTCCCCGGCCTTATACCGGGTGAGCAGGTTGCCGAAGCGGTCGAAGACAGAGATCTCCGCTTCAGGTTCCACATTGAGAAATGGAATATCCCAGGTGTCATTGTACCCGTCACCGTTTGGTGTGAAAAAATTCGGAATGCCTATGTCTACAATCACTTCAAGTTCATCCGTGGCAATGCACCCATATTGGTTGGTAACGGTGAGTGTGTAGGTGCCTGACTCACTGACGTCAATGGAGCGGTTGGTTGAACCGTTTGACCAAAGGTAGGATGAATAGGTGCTGTCGGGAGCCAGGGTGATTGAGGTACCTGCAGTAATCAGCGTGTCGTTACCCAGCCACATACGGGCGCTGTCGAGCACCACAATGTTCCGGCACATGTTCTCCTGGTCGGGCTGACCTTCGTCAATCACGAGGTTGATGTTGTATATCCCCGGGGTGTCATAGCTTACCGGAGGCGGATTGCGGTCGGTTGATGAAGCAGGATGGGCATTGGTGCAACCGGGAAAGTATAACCGGGTGATGGTGGAATTGTCGATGTTGGCCACAAAAGCATATAAGGTATCGCCAACCCTGAATACATCGGAGATACCCTGCGGATTATAGAGGTTGCCGGTTTCGCCCAGTGATGTGTATTCGGGTTGACCGCCAAGTCCCTCGTTAAAAACCAGGCGCACAATATCGTTAAACCGGTTCAGCACAAAACCGTAGGTGTTCTCACAGTCGCGTATGATGGTCAAATCAAACGGGTAATACAATACGGTGTTGTCGCCTATTGATGCTGATGAGGGATTTGAGGATAAAGAATTTCCGAAATCGAGCCGCGTGATTTCATGGCTTCCGTAATTGGAAACGAAAATATACCAGTTCCCGTTTTCCATAACCGGGTTGATGCCACAGGGCTGGTTGAACCCATAATTTCCAAGGTCGGTCATGGTTGGTATGTTGGCCAGTGAGCTGCCGAAATCAAAGCGCACCAGGTTGTTCGTGTTGTAGTTTACGGTAAAGCCAACCCAGTTGCCCCCGTC
This sequence comes from Bacteroidales bacterium, assembly GCA_046481675.1. Lineage (GTDB taxonomy): Bacteria > Bacteroidota > Bacteroidia > Bacteroidales > UBA10428 > UBA5072. Next base: position 81,240 of record JAWOJJ010000028.1, read on the forward strand.
ATAAGTGATGTACAGGTCTTCGGGATAATCCATCACGTCTCCTGTGTTTCCCAGGTTGATGATGGATGGTGTATTGGACAGGGATGAGCCGAAATCCAACCTTAACAACCTTGAATCTTCACGCTGCCCGCCTACAATGAAGGCATACCAGTTACCCCCGTCCTCCAGTACCTGTATCCCCTGGGCATGCAACGGGATCACTCCTCCGAAGTTGCCCAGGTTTTGAGAAACCGGAGTGCCCAGGAAACTGCTGCCGTATGCATTGCGCACCAGCGTGCCATCCTGGTGGTTGGTGATGAAAGCGTAGTAATTCCCGTTGTCGTCGGCAAAATCAATGAAGGCCGGACGGTTCAGTGTGCCCGGGTTGGACATGTTTTCTCCTCCCGGATCGTGGATCAGGTTTCCCGAACAGAAATTCCAGTAATAGGTGTCGGCATCTCTTGAAAGGTTTTCAACAGTAACCGTTTCGTTGATGCAGATGGTGTCGGGAATGGAGAAATCGGCTTGCGCAAAAAGAGCGGAGGATTGAGTGATGACAATTATCAATAAGAGGCAGCAGAAAAAGTTATAAAAAGAGCGTAGTCCGGAGACTACGCTCAGCATACAGGGCTGACATTCTGTACAACGCGCTAGGCGTAGTTTGCAACTACGCCTAACAAATTGACTTTTTAGACAGTTTACTATTGATTGTATTTTTGTCCTATTATTCATTTATGCTTACCGTACCACCTTGGTAATTCTCCCGGTGAACAGCAGCTTTTCTGATCCGCCTTCGTTCCCGGTCATTTTGTAAATGTAATTACCGGCAGGAAGGTCGGTGCTTCTCCATACCAGGTGATTGCTTCCTGCGGTGGCCGGACAATGGCTGAGTTCAACCCGGAGCTTGCCGCTGAAGTCAAATACTTTCAGGGAGATGTTTCCATATTCCCTTTCCAGGTTATAGTCGAAGTAAACCTCGTCGCTAAAAGGCATCGGGTATACCGTAAGTTCAGAACTACTGGTCAGCGGGTCTGCCACCCCGGTTGCCACGTAGCTGATCCGCAGGCTGTTATTCACCTCTGTGATTTCGGTATAATCATAACCATCGTCTACAATGGCAATGAATTCAATGGATTTGTCGGTTACCGGCAGCGTATAATTGCCCGAAAGATCAATGGTTTGCAGCGGATTGAACTGGTCAACCCGGATCTCGGCGAACGGGAATTCATAAGCTCCACCGCCAATGATGGGGTAAATCCTAACCCAAATCTCTTTACCTGCAATACCGCGATTTCCTACGGTGGCATCCACCTGAACCTGGCCATTGCCCAGGTCGGTAAACGACAGGGATGTGGCTTCAAAATCATACAGGTCAAGTGTTACCTTATTCGTATCGGTGAAGTTGAAAGCAACATCCACCAGGGTACCCTCGTAGTCTATTTCTGATTCTTCAATCAGTGTGCGGATGTCAATGCCTTCTGGCAGATCGGCGGGGCGCAGCACGAAGGGCAGCAACTGCTCCTTCATTTCACCCGGAATCACACTGCCGAAGTCAACCGACAACATGCCGTTGCTGTAAGTGCAGTTGGCATCCAGTTCGGCTGTCACCACTTCGTAGAATTCGCCCGGGAAGATGTTGACCACGGTATTCGAGGAGATATCGGAGCCGGTATTTTTTGCTGTAAGCAGGGTTTCAACATACAGGTCTTCTTCCGACTCATAGATGACCGTATCGGCGTACTGCACGCCATTGATGCTGTAAAGCCTGTTTTTTATTCTGATCCTCGGACCTACCGGTTTCACCAGCAGGCGCTCTGAAACGGCCTGCTGTTCACCTTCCAGGTTGGTATACTGAACTGTTTGCAGATCGGTTAGTCGCATCAGTTCCGCAGTTGTGTTGTAGCTGTCCACCACACCTTCCTGCAGTATCACAAGTTGTGTGGTATCCTGTTTCGGAAATCCGGTAAACCGGCTCAGGTCAATGGATGTGCCATTGGCAGTAAGCGTTCCGGTGATGCCCTCAAATTCCTGGCGGCCGAAATCACCGGTTGACCATTTAACGCGACCGGTGGGTGCAAAATTGTCAGTAGCGGCAACATCCAGTGTTTTCAATGCCGATTGTCCGAGAATGATTTGTTCGAACTCCGAAACATAACCGGTTTCGTTTTTGTCTGCTATGCAGAACAGGGCATTGGGAACGGCATAAGCAACCGAACCATGGTCGGTGCCGGAATAGTGCTTTTTAAATCCGCTCATGGTGAACGGTATTTCATAAATACCTTTTTCAAGGGCCGGGTCTATTTTGAACAGGAATACAAAATATGCCCTGCGGGTGGGCTGCATCAGATTGAGCGTGTTGCCCATATTGATCAGCACTTCTTTTTCAGGTTGGTTGAAGCGCCAGCCCGTGGTGAAGGTTCCGGGTTGATCGCCGGGTATGATCTCACCGCTTGCACTGTTGTAATGAGAGGGTACGAGCGGACGGGGATAAGCCACGTAGCTCATTTCCAGTGAGGTATTTCCCAGTTCAGACGGTAGCTGTGGCGCAACGGTTGTATTTACCCAGTTATCCGAAGTGCTGTTGTTTACTTCAACCCTGACTTCGAGGAAGGTTCCGGTTGATTGCTTCGGATATCCTGCCAGTTCGGGATTTCCGGCATCGGCATTGGGTATCAGGGTCACAGTATGGTTGTCGAATTCCGGATCGATTATGGCCGGCATGGAAATAGCCGGTTCCATGAGGCTGCAGGGATCCTTGGCGCCCACATAAGTGGTGATGGTTGTTTCGCCATAACCATAGGAAATGTGGTACGGATCGAAGTTGGCATCAAAGTAATGCGGCTCGTTGGTATCGGCAATCACATGTTTCAGGTAAACGGTGTCAATGCCGTAGTAAATTATTTCGGGTATTACTTCCGACTGAACCGACAGGTCGGTGCCTCGGGCGAAGCCCGAAAGCACATGCGAGAAGATCACCCAGGGAGATCCGCCGAAGATTTCTTCGCACACCAGAACGCCGCCTTTGCTGATTTCAATGGTTCCTTCACGTCCGCGGCCCTCGTAGTCGGCATGTATCTGGATATGGGTTTTGCCCAGGTCTTCGAAGAAGTCGTCGCCATAAGTACCGTCAGTACCGCTGTACCATCCGGAATTCACCTCTCCGTAAATGTCATCCTGGAACGGAACAGCAGGGTATGCCTCATAATCCTCACCGTTACCGGGCATGAACGGATCGTGCAGGTAGCCGGTTTTGGATTCGAACCGGTCGCCCCGGTCGTCAATCCAATCGTCAATGCCATCAAAATTATCATCGTCGAGTGCCGGTGGTATCAGTATCTGCGGAATGTACACCTGGTAGGCGAAGGGAGTTTCCCAAATCTCCACTTCATTAGGGGTGTTGGGATTGTCGATCCACCGGGTGAAGGGCTGACCGTCAATGCTGACTATCTCTTCCGTTTTATAGCTTCCATCTTCGTTTTTGGGCAGCGTGATGCGGTAACCGCCCATGCCTTTGGGAATTTCATAGATGAAGTAACCAAATACGCCGTCACCCAGGTCATCAATGCCATCCATGTCCAGCGAAGGATCGTTGAAGTCCACATCATAGCCATAGTTACGTATCCAGTAATAGGTGTATTCCGTGGAGGCGTCCATATCGAAGATCAGTTTGGCCGGACCATATTCCGGGAGCTCTTCTAGCGATTGTCCCAGCGTATCGGTAATCAGATAATTGTTCGAAAGGTATTCGAACTGCAACGGATTCGGAAGCGGAGCCCAATAGGTATAGGTGGTGCGGATGGGAGTCACCCGTTCCTCTCCGAAAACAGTTTCGTAATCTACTTTTGAATAAAGCGATTGTTGCGGGGTATAATGAGTCATGTCTATTTCCTCACCACCGAGCGACAGCACGGCAATGAATTCGCGGTGTGGTTGCGGGCAGGTGCCGATGACACTGTCAGTTGGCAGGGGCCTGTAATTGGCATCAGCTGTATCAATGAAAGTGAATCCTTCATAATTATTAATCCGCTGATGGATCAGCTGTTTCCAGATCACATGGCCCTCTTCGTCCCGTTCCATCCAATGGCTCCAGGCGGTGTCGGCCAGATTGGCCGATCCGATATTTTCGGTGTAGGGATAAAACATGTTGGGATAGGGATCTTCAATGGTGCCATGGGCATATCCCACGCCGGCGGCAAGCGGTACCAGGTCGGGCGGATCTACCCAGATTTCGTAACTGCAGTAAGGATCGTGGTATTCGTAGCCTTCCACGCGGCCGATATCCCAGGTTACTTTCCAAACCCTGATTTTGTCACCGGGATCTTCGGTTTCGGGAATGCCGTCGCCGTTGTTGTCAACAGCCACAACCCCGTCGTGGTCAATATCTTCAAAAACAAAGTTGTCAAGGCCCGTTCTCAGGTGATTCCAGGGGTTGGCCCAGTATACTTCTTCCTCAACAATTTTATAGCCTTTAGGGAATATGGAAGCCGTGTCGAGCCAAACGTCAGGATGTCCGTCAGAGTCCATATCGTATTCCGGGTTGTCCTCATCATTACTGCCTTTCAGTACGCCAACATATTTGCCACCCGGAGTTTTCAGAATGGGAATGTTGATGGAATTATCACTCCAGTAAAAGGGGACATCCTTGGGAATGTATTGCGTATAAACCGTATTCAGGGCAGGGGAGCGCGATTTGTTCTCCATGATCATGAAGACCTTAAAAGGCTGGTATTCCAGGTTCAGGAAGTTTTTCCAGTTCACGTCGGTATCGGCAAAGATGCGGGCGCTGAAAACCAGGTCGGCATAATCCTTATCCTTGATAAAAGTATTCTGAAAACCTTCGTAACTGTATGTGAGCTGTCCGTTTGAAGCTGCAGCCAGTGTGCCCCGGGCAATATAATCATCCACATGCTCATGGGTATTGCTCTCGGGGTTGGGGGTAATGACCCGATAAACAATTAATTTTTCAGTATGCGGGGCAAGGGAAATTCCGGAAAAAATCAGCTGGTTACCATCCAGGGTAAAAGCGTCACCCGAGGTTACCTCAAGCAGGGTGAAGTACCCCGAGATGTTTTCGGTAACGGTTATGCCTGATATGGTTTCAGTATGCAAATTCCTCAGGCGGATTTCAACGCTGATTGTATCTGACCGGTCATATGAAGTGGCATTGTCGCCGGTGGCCATGGTGCCCATGAGTTCATTGCGGACTTTGCGGGTATAATCAACCTCGTATGAGAAAGCCGACAGAATGGCCGACAGGGTATAGCCGATCTGCATGTTTTCGTTGCTGTCTTCGGTGAGGCCGTGCACGGTGGGCAAGCCTGTGTTGCATAACACCCGGCTGCCTGATGTATGGGCCGGATCAATATAGAAAATGCAGGGATTTCCGGCTAATGTGCCGGCTGCATGGATGCGTGACGAATTAACGATTGGGAATTTTGAACCGTATATTTTGCCTGCTGCAGCATTAAATCCATAGTTTGCTGCATCGGCCAGGGGTGTTGCGGTTACCTGTTCCAGGCCGCTCCCCAAATTGTCCGGCTCGTAGTCGACGGCTCCGTTTTCAAGAAATCCGGCTTTTTGCAGGAAGTATACTCCGTTGCCTTCGGCATAAATCCTGCCGCCGCGTGCAGTGAATTCCCGTATTTTAGTTCCGAGGGAGGGTACCACCGAAAAGATGCTGTCGATATAGAAGGTATAATTGGAATCCTTTGCTGCGAAAGCCGGGATGATCAGAAGTTCGGTATTCCGATCAATGCCTTTTCCGGTAATGGAATCCTCGCTGACGGTGTAGGATACATTGTCCATGAGATGTTCCGAAAACAACTGTTCAAAGTACATCGACTCCCAGGAGATGGTGGTTTCATTGGCCTTGTACTGGCTTTTAAAAATGGCCACTCGTTTCGGGTGTTTTTTGAACTGAACAGCACGCTGGTTTTGACCGGCAATGTTATAATTACTATAAGCACTGCGGGTAACAAACGGGTATGCTTCGGGGATTTCGCCGGGGTAAACGAACTTGCCGGCATTCGCGCCGCCAATAATCCAGTAAATGGAATGTTCCCCGTATGCCGGGAACAATTCATTGTCCCATACGGCTGTGCCGTCGCGGTAATCATCCGATGATTTTTCGAGAACCAGCCGGTATGCCTGAAGCAGCTGTTTCTGATCGGTTCCGGTACTGATTAATGATCCCTGCTGGGCCTGAAGTTGTGCTGAAAAAGCAAAAAACAAGCATAATGCAGGGGCAATGGAGTAGAATTTCCTTAACATAGGTTTCAAAGGTTAGTTAGTAGTTTTGTTTAATGTGACGTAATTATACGTTAAAACAGGGAGAATTGTTGTGGCAGGGGGGAGAAAAATTTAAACAGAATGCTGCGCTTCACTCCTTTCTTCCCACAATGACGGATGCTCTACTTCGTTCCGCAGGGATTGCCACGCTCCATTTCATTCCGCTCGCAATGACGGCGAGTAGCGTCATTGCGAGGGAGGCACGACCGAAGCAATCTCTCAGTATTCAATATTAACCTGTTTGAAATACAACCAAACAATCGCTATCTTAACCTTATGGAAAAAAGAGGTTATGTTTATATAATGACCAACCTTGGAAATACAGTTCTTTATACCGGTGTTACAAGCAAGCTGAAAGAACGGATTTGGGAGCATAAATCAAAGTTGTACCAGACCTCCTTTACGGCAAAATACAGGATAACCAAACTGGTGTATTATCAGGAGTATAGTGATATCAAAGAGGCAATAAGCGTTGAAAAACAGATCAAAGCAGGTTCCCGGAAGAAAAAGCTGCAATTGATTGAGGGGATGAATCCGGAATGGAATGATTTGTATGAATTGTTGTAGGCGCTGGGATATTGCGTTTCGCAGAGATTGCCACGCTCCATTTCATTCCGCTCGCAATGACGGACGCTCTAATTCGTTCCGCAGCGATTGCCACGCTGCATTTCATTCCGCTCGCAATGACAATGTGCAGTGTCATTGCTAGGCCTGCCTGCCGGTAGGCAGGGAGGAGGCACGACGACCGTGGTGTCATTGCGAGGGAGGAGGCACGACGACCGTGGCAATCTCTTGTTAATTGCTTCGCAATACAGATTGCTTCGCTCCACTTCGTTCCGCTCGCAATGACAGACGCTCCATTTCATTCCGCCTGCCTACCCAGTTCGGCTTAGGCTGTGCCCATAGCCGTCAAGCTAATAATAATAATAAAGTATAGATATTCAATGGTTAATATGATCCTTACCATACTCTGCCTGCGCTGCGCTTGGCAGTTTTTTTCTAACACAGCTTGTCCCGCCTTAGCGGGAAAGTACACGAAGAGAAAGCTTCACTAAGACCACAAAGTTTAAGAACACCAAGAG
>JAWOJJ010000058.1:0-5339 GCA_046481675.1 Bacteroidales bacterium
TCACAAAACTATCTTTAAACTTGATTGCTCAATATGTAAACATTATAAATCAATATGTCAAAGAACTTAATGTTGCTATTTAAACTTAATTTATCTACTCAAAAAAATATGCAATTTTACTTGTTTAGCCATATTGCTTTATTTTCAGGGCTTAAGCAGATATCGAAAGATATGCCCTGAAAGGGCATCAGCAAACAGCACAGGGCGAAGCCCTGTGTAAAAGTCAACGCATTGAATATAAGCCCTGTAAGGGCGTAAGCTTTTCTTAGCTTGACGGCTATGGGCACAGCCTGAGCCGAACTAAGGGTAAGTCACACTTCGACAGGCTCAGTGTGACGCACTTCAACCTGCCTGATTCAAGATGTATTAAACAATTTGGTTTTGTTGGCGGCAAAAATTGTGTTATTTTGCCGACACACATAAAAAACCACTATGAACAAACCCCTTGCCTTTGGTTTTCTGTTGACAGTTCTGGTATGTATAACCGGATTCCGTGCAGAAATGGCAATAGCCCAAACCGCAACCACCCCCGTGCAAAATGTAACGGTTAATCCCGGTGATTTCAAAACCGAGTTTATGTGGGATGCCAAAGTTAAAATCGGTGGCATGATTATGGTGGGTGAAAGCAAGCGCGGGATTCGCCGTGTTATTCCCATTACCGGAGGCACATTTGAAGGGCCAAACATCAAAGGAGAGGTACTACCGGGTGGTGAGGACTGGCAATTGGTGCGACCTGACGGCGACACGGAGCTCTATGCCCGGTATCTGCTGAAAACAAACGATGGACATGTGATCCAGGTGATCAACCAGGTGACCGTACACATGCCCAAAGAAGGAGAAAAAGGAGGTCCTTATACCAAATCGGTGCTCGACTTTGAAGCGCCAAATAACAGTCCCTACGATTACCTGAACCATGCCATCTTTCTGGGAACGCTGAAAATGCCGGTGCTTCAACCCGGCGAGGAACCTTATGTAGTTATCGGGGTGTATAAGGTAAATTAATTATGCAGTAATAACTGAGATTGCCACGCTCCAATCTGTTCCGCCTGCCGGCCAGGCAGGCAGGCTCGCAATGACCTGCCCGATTTAAGCTATTTGCAGGAAAAGAAATGACTACCGCTTCATATTATTCTCAACCATTTTCAGTATTTCCTGCTCGGCCCGGATGGCTTTTTGCTCTGTTTCCTTTCCTTCGGCCAGTACCTGCTGCACAAAAGCCTGATCCTCCAATCCCGATAGGTTGATCTTCACATTCAGAAAGGCCCCCAATACCGCGCTACGTACGCATAGCGCCCCTACGGCCGCATCGGAAACCGAGTTGGGATTCCCGTTTTCAACCATGGCTTTGATCAGCTCAAAGGAGTCGAATGACCGCTTCATCACCTTCAGCGGCACTTCTGTTGCAAACCGGGTAGCGCGCTGCAGTGCATTGTGCCGGGCGGCTTTTTCCGCATCTGTGCTTTTTGGCATTCCCAAAGCTTCCATCACCTTGCCAAAGGCCAGTGTATCTTCGTCCACCAGGTTGAGCAGGTCCTTTTGCAGGACCATACCCCTTTCGGCATAATCTGAGAATTCTTTCCAGCGGTCGTCCCACCCGGCTTTGTGCGACGACAGGTTGGCCACCATGGTAGCCAGTGAGGCGCCCAGGGCACCCAGGCAGGCCGATACCGATCCGCCCCCGGGAGCGGCGGATTCAGAGGCCGTTTCTTCGGCAAAACCCTTCACGGTCAAATCTACCAGGCGTTTAGCCGACCTGTCTCTGAGCATGTATTCAATTATTTTTTTATCGGGTTCAAATGGGGTCAGGTCATCGAGTCCGAGTGATTTCACGGCAATTTTAATTATTTCACGCTCGGGGATTCCGGTCGACCGCTGCTGCTTGTGCAGAAAATACCTGCCCGCCTCAACCATGGCATGCAGCGGGACCATGCCTACCAGTTCCGAGCCGGTTACCCGCAATCCCCTGGCAACAGCCCGTTCACAGGCCGTATCAAAAACCTGGTGCAACGGAGAAACCGACAGGTCGGTGAGATTAATGGATATTTGAGCTATTCCGTATTCATCAATGTACCATCCGATGGCCTTAACAGCTTTGAGCAATCCCGGCTCATAAACCGGCTCTCCCGAAGCGTTGCGGATGATCTTGCCGGTAATGGGATTCCCTTCCCTTTTCACTCTGCCCTTTTCGCGGATGTCATAGGCAATGGCATTTGCCCTGCGCGTTGAGGTGGTGTTCAGGTTGATGTTATAGGCAATCAGGAAGTTTCTTGCTCCAACAGCAACTGCACCGCTCCTTGCTACTTTTTCATTCCAGGCGGCCGGGCCAAAATCGGGTTTCCAATCGGCACCGGCGATTTTCTGCGGCAGTCCCTCGTATTCACCCTGCCGGCAGCTGGCCAGGTTTTTCCGCTTGTCTTCAAAGGCTGCAAATTCATAACAATATACGGGCACCTGCAACTCCCCGCCTATTCTTTTAGCCAGTGAACGGGCATATTTCACCACCTCTTCCATGGTAATGCCCGAAACAGGCACAAGGGGACAAACGTCGGTGGCGCCGAACCTGGGGTGAGCACCCTGGTGCCTGCTCATATCGATTAGTTCCGAAGCTTTTTTGACAGCCAGAAAGGCAGCTTCACAAACGGCTTCCGGTGAGCCAACAAAGGTTACCACAGTGCGGTTGGTAGCTTTTCCCGGATCTACATCCAGCAATCGGACACCTTCAACCTGCTCAATCACGTCGGTGATCTGCCTGATGATTTGCATATCGCGCCCTTCGCTGAAATTAGGGACACATTCGATGAGTTGGTTCATAATAAATCCTGTTGAAAAAATAAAGTTAGTTCATTATTTAGAGCTTGTCAATATAGTTGGTAAAATGCTTAACCAAACATGTGTCTGTTCAGAGAGTTCCATTTGCAAGGCTTGCGCAGTCCGAAAATGCGGAGTTTACTATTCGTAAATGAGCAATTATCGGACAAGCGTAACGCGGCAAATGGGGCTTTATGGGCAGACAAGTATAAGCTGCGGGATGCATCGATACTGGAGAAATACATCAAGTATTCCGAAAAAACCAGGCCGGAGAATCAGATAACTGATATTCTGATACCGGTTGAGTGATGCCATGTTGTGGCAGTGGCTGGTTTCAACTGCATCAGCAATAGCACAGGGCAACGCCCTGTGTGCTTGTCAACTAGAATATTAGCCCTGAAGGGGCGTAAGCAATTTATCAAAGCCTTTTGTTGACATTTAAAGACACATCAGACTGAGGGGTGCTCAGCGCATCTAAATTTATATAGGAGAAAACATAATTAATGATACTTACTCATCTATTCTCAAAAATGTATCCGGTACATGATATTCGGTAAAATGTTCATCTGCCGGTCATAGTCTATCTTGTCGGTATACTCGTTGTAATACTCCCCTATTTTGCCGCGGGCATTGGTGAGGTTGTAAATGTCGACCACAAACTCATGTCCGGCCTTAGGCCTGTTGATGCGGTAGGTGACACAAAGATTCACCTGGAAAATATTATCAATTCTATTATCCCAGGCTTCCGAAAGATAGTACTCGGAGTTCCCTTCTTCGCGCGATTTTTCAAGATTCACCGGCACATACCTCAACCCGCCGTTATAAAACACCTTGGCATTCACGCCCAACACCTTTTTCCCGGCCTGGTCGCCGATGTTGAACTCTTTTCCGGCAAGAACATTAAAGGAATAATTGCCATTGTATTTGGTGTTCCTCCATTTGTTTTCCAGGGTTTTGTATTTGGAATTGTAAATGGATGAAGTAACCAGGAAGTAGTACTGGTTGGCAAAATAGCGTTCCAGTGTGAACTCCACACCGTAATTGTAGCCCTTACCTTTGTTTACCAATACGTCATCGACATAACCTTCATCACTGTTAATCATGGTGAATACGCTGGAGTCGTTATTCTCAACAGGTATATTGTACAATCCCTGGTAATACAGTTCGATCTTTGAATTCAGGTTTTTCGAGAAGCGGTATTCATATCCCAGCACATAATGCCGTGCTTTGGACAGACCCAGATTTTTATTCGGAGAAAATGAGGCTCCTTCTTCGGTGTTTTTGATGCGGTAATAAGCATAAATGCTTTCGATTTTGCTGTGCGATCCGTAACCCAAATTAAGGGTTTGTTTGGGATTGAGCTGCCAGGAGAGTCCCACCCTGGGCTCAATGGTGTAATCGTTATTCACCGAGAAATAGCTGCCGTGAATACCGCTCACTGCAGTAATGTCATCGGCTATTCTCCATTTCCAGCTGATGTATCCCTGCCAGTGGTCCGCGTTCATGTTCATGTTAATCCCGTATACATACCGTTCCAGGTCATCATCCCAATAGTATTCATACATATCATAGAAATGGCGTGTGAATTTCAATCCGGTGACAATGCGGTTTTTCTGGTTCAATTTGGAACTGAACATGAAGGATGATCTCAGGCTGCTCTTATCCCAGTCGGCCCGGCCATCTAATTGCATCTGGTTCACGGTATCCGGTTCATGCCAGTCGTAGCGGCTTCCGTTCCCCGATGCAGCCAGGGTGACTTTCACGAGCGTGTTCTGATTTAATGACAGGGTATAGTTCAAGCCCACAACGCCCACGTGGGCATCATAGTCGCCTTCGCCGGCCAGCTCACCTGCTTCATCTTCCTCCGTAACGGCAATATTGCTTTTTCCGCCGAGGCCAAAAATGGAAAAGGTCCCGAATTTCCTGGCCGGCAGCATGAATTTAAAGCCCAGGTCCTGGTATTTGGGCACCCCGTCAAAATCAACGATACCCGCGTTATCCAGCATAGCCAGGGATGAGTACCGGTAATTGATCAGGTAGGAGCCGTTGTAATTTTTGCTGAACGGACCTTCAACCATGACATCGGTTCCCAAAACGCCTATTCCCACGGAGTATTCATGCTTCTCGTTATTGCCTGCGCGCATGTGCATGTCGAAAACGCCCGACAGTGCATCGCCATATTCAGGTGCAAAAGCACCGGTATAAAAATCGGAGTTCGCCAGCAATTCACTGTTTATGGCGTTAATAGGGCCGCCGGTAGTGCCTTCATCGGCAAAATGGTTCGGATTGGGAATTTCAATGCCTTCAAGGCGCCACAATACGCCTCTGGGTGAGTTGCCACGAACGATGATGTCATTGCTCCCGTCGGGATTTCCGGTAACACCTGCAAATGCCGATACCATGCGCGACGGATCCTGCAAAGCCCCGGCATAGCGCTTTGTTTCTTCCACAGAAAATGCCCTGGAGCTGATCACGGCCATTTCATTGAGCACTTCGCCCTTTTCTTTCTGGGCAGTCACAACTATTTCGTC
>JAWOJJ010000063.1:0-45242 GCA_046481675.1 Bacteroidales bacterium
GGAATTACATGCAGTAACCCCCAATTCATTCATTCCCCATCAGTTTAGAAACCCTGCCAACCCGCAGATTCACCGCAAAACCACAGCGGAAGAAATTTGGCGCGACACGGGCGGAGATGTAGATGCCTTTGTTGCAGGTGTTGGCACCGGCGGAACCATAACCGGTGTGGGAGAATTCCTGAAAAAGAAAAATCCGAAGGTGGAAATTTTTGCCGTAGAACCTGCAGATTCCCCTGTTTTATCGGGAGGTCAGAAAGGACCACACAAGATTCAGGGTATCGGCGCCGGATTCATTCCGGATGTACTCAACCGCTCTGTAATTGATGAAATCATCACCGTAAAGAATGACGATGCTTTTGAAATTAGCCGATCCCTGGCCCGGCAGGAAGGCTTACTGGTTGGTATATCCTCTGGCGCTGCTGCATGGGCAGCCCTTCAGGTTGCAAAACGACCGGAATTCAGCGGAAAGAGAATTGTAGTGGTGCTGCCTGATACCGGCGAGCGCTATTTGTCAACCGCCCTGTACGATTTTGAAAGTGAGGTATCACAAGCCCAGGTTGCAGTTACATTCGGGGCAGCCAACTGATCAGTCTGTTATAAAAAAGATTTTTAACCGTTTATAAATACTCACGGAGTCCATGGTTGCCTTTACACGGCAGAATCATTGATCAGGGTTTCCAAAGTAGCCTTGTTCAAAATGTGTTGCGTGGCATCATGGACTTCACTGATAACTTTTCTGATCTGGCAGGCGTTTTCATCTTTACAGAATTCACAAGGCTGGTAAGATTTTTCACATACACAATACAACAAGGATACTGTTCCTTCAAAGTGCCCGATAATTTCAGATAAAGTTACCTCAGCTGGCTTCTTCAGTAAATAATACCCGCCTTCTTTACCAAGCTTGCTACCCAGGATACCTTTCTTCCGGAGTTCCAGCAAAATGCCTTCAAGAAACCGCTGGGGAATTTGTTCCTTCTCCGCGATATCCCTGATTTGTATCGGACCATTGCCAAACTCCCTGGCCAGCCGGGTAAGTGCAACTATGGCATACCTGGTTTTTTTCGAAAGTATCACAACATTTCTGGTTTGATTACAAATATACGTATTTATACCTACACATTTTCAGCTGAAATGCTGTAATCCAAGTACAGCCTTTAGTTTATTTTCGTACACTAAATCGGTAGACATTGTATGTATTAAAGAACCGGCTTCCAAATGATGAGAAACCATCTGACAAAGCTTGCAACTGCACTGATCTTTTTATGTTTCTTCGGTAATTCATTTGCCCGGGAAAGACTCAAAGGCCAGATCAGCATATCGGGAGCCTTTGCACTATATCCCATGACCGTCAGGTGGGCTGAAGAATTCCGGAAACTGCATCCTGACGTGCGTATTGACATATCTGCAGGTGGTGCAGGCAAAGGTATTACCGATGCACTGAGCGGAATGGTGGATATAGGAATGGTCTCCCGCGAAATAAACGCTGAGGAATTCAAAAAAGGAGCTTTACCGATTGCTGTAACACGGGATGCCGTGGTGGCAATAGTCAGTGCTCAAAACCCGGTAATCAACGAGATTCTTGCCAGGGGATTGAGCCGGAACGCGGCCAACAGCATCTGGATTACGGGTAAAGTAAAATCATGGGGGCAGGCTTTTGCCATCAAATCAACCTTGCCCCTTCATGTTTATACCCGGTCCGATGCCTGTGGTGCCGCTGATATGTGGGCCAATTATTTCGGAAAGAAACAGGAAGATCTGCTGGGTGTAGGTGTATTTGGTGACCCCGGGCTGGCTATGGCAGTGAAAAAAGATCCCCTGGGTATCGGATTCAGCAACATAGGTTATGTATATGATGCCAATACCCGCCTGCAGATTAAAGGAATAAGAGTATTCCCGGTTGATTTGAACGGCAACGGGAAGATCGATCCGGATGAAAATTTTTACAATTCCATGAATGATTTTATTGCAGCCGTTGCAACTGGTAAATATCCTTCTCCTCCGGCACGGGAACTGTATTTTGTTACAAAAGGCAGCCCGAAAAGCAACATACTGATTTCCGAATTTCTCAGGTGGGTGCTCACCAGCGGACAGCAATTCGTATCTGAAGCAGGATATATTGCCCTGCCGAAAGAAATGATTGCCAGCGAACTCAGGAAAATTAAGTAATAGAAGATGAGGCGAATCAGAGCAATAAAGGAAAGAACCGCCCGCTACGTGATGCTGGGTCTGGCCATTTTTGCCCTTGTGCTGCTTTTGGTTATAGGCATCAGCTTGTTAATAAAAGCCTTACCAATTATTCAGGAAAAAGGCATGTTCACCCTGCTTACCTCAGCTGATTGGCGACCTTTTAAAAATCAATTCGGATTTCTTCCTTTTATCCTGAGTACGGTTTACGTGTCACTCATTGCAATTGTCATAGCGCTTCCATTGTCGTTGCTGGCCAGCATTTACCTGAATACCTATGCCTCCGTAAAAGTCAGGAAGCTGTTCCAGCCATTCATAGATGTGCTTTCAGGTATACCTTCAGTTATCTATGGAGTATGGGGCACACTGGCAATTGTTCCCCTGATTGCCAATCATATTGCCCCTCACTTTGTGGAATTTTCATCAGGTTACAGCATGCTGGCCGGTGGTATTGTACTGGCGGTAATGATACTCCCTTTGCTGATCAGCATTTTGGTAGAGGTTTTTCAATCCATTCCCCGGGAAATGACAGAAGCTTCGCTGCAACTTGGGGCAACCAAATGGCAAACCGTTAAGCAGGTGCTGCTTCGTAAATCATTTCCGGGTGTTCTGGCTGCCGTAGTCCTCTCGGTTTCCCGTGCGTTTGGCGAAACAATTGCCGTGCTGATGGTATGCGGCAACATAACCCAAATGCCTACCGGGTTGTTCGGTGCCTGCTATCCATTGCCCGCACTTATTGCCAACAATTATGGTGAAATGATGTCGGTGCCCACATACGAATCGGCCTTGATGCTGGCTGCTTTTCTGCTGTTCATTATCGTTTTTGTATTCAACGCGCTGTCACGCTTCACCCTGGTGCAGATCGAAAGAAGATATCATTTATAGCTGCTTAAAACAAAGGTATTATGAAGTTGAAAAATATAGAAGAGACTTTTTTTAAAGCGTTAATGATTGCTTCAACACTTGTTATTGCCGGTGTCTTGCTGATGATTATCGGCACTATTGTTTACAAGGGTCTGCCTTCACTCACCTGGGACATGGTAACCAAATTGCCGGGTGGCGGTTTTTACCTGGGAAAGGAGGGGGGAGTGCTCAATGCCATTATCGGTTCCATTTATGTTGTTGCCGGTTCACTGGTTTTAAGCTTATTCCTGAGCATCCCTGTGGTTATGTACATCAACTTTTACCTGCCCAAAAAATCATGGTTCGCCGGAATCGTCAGGTTCTCTTTTGACATACTTTTCGGAATTCCCTCCATAGTTTATGGAGCATTTGGTTTTGCACTGATGGTTTACCTGGGAGTAAGAGCTTCTCTGCTGGGCGGTATCATCACCATTGCCATGCTCATTATGCCCATTATGATGCGATCGCTTGATGAGGTGGCCAGGCTCCAGTCGCGCGATCTTCCCGATGCATTGCTGTCGCTTGGTGCCACCAAACTGGAAATGATCGGGGTAATCACCCGGCAGATTATGCCCGGGTTGATGACTGCCGTGCTTCTGGCTGTCGGCAGGGGTATTGGTGATGCAGCCACTGTATTGTTTACGGCCGGTTTCACCGACAACATACCCCAGTCTCTGAATCAGCCGGTGGCCACCTTGCCGTTAGCCATATTTTTCCAACTGGGCAGTCCGGTTGAAGAAGTTCAAAACAGGGCTTATGCTTCGGCAGTTATTCTTACAGTCATCATTTTATTGCTGAGTTTTTCAGCACGCTATTTCAGTTCACGATACTCAAAATCAAAAATATGAGAACAGCCAATTTCACTATAGAAACCGCTCAGGAATTACTTTTTTCAAATACGCTGCATGAGGTCCCGGGATACAGGCAAAATCAAAACTTTTCCCTGCAAACCGACAAGCTGAATGTATTCATTGACAATCAGCATATCCTGAAGGATATTGACCTCAGGATACCTGAAAAAAGCATTACCTGTATTATTGGTCCCTCCGGTTGCGGCAAGTCTACCCTGCTGAAAACCTTCAACCGGATGCATGATGAGACGCCTGAAGTAAAAGTGACGGGCAGGGTGGTGGTTGATGGCCTGGATATTTATGATTCCGGAACCAATGTGATTGATACCCGGAAAAAAATGGGATTACTTGCCCAGCGGCCCTGTCCGTTACCCATGTCAATATACGACAACGTAGCCTTTGGTCCCAGGATTCATGGGTTAAGAAAACGCAAATCGCTCAATCAGATGGTGATTCAATACCTGCAATATGTGGGTTTGTGGGACGAGGTAAAGGGAAGGATCCGTACACCGGCTTCACGGCTTTCAATCGGGCAACAGCAGCGCTTATGCCTGGCAAGGGGCCTTGCCGTGGAGCCCCATTTTATTCTTGGCGATGAAGCAACTTCTGCACTCGATCCCATTTCCACAAAAATAATCGAGGAATTATTCCTTAAACTGAAGGAAAAATACACGGTGGTTCTGGTTACGCATACCTTACGACAGGCCCGGCGCATTGCTGATTACATTGTTTTTATGTACATGGGCAAAATAATTGAAGCCGGAACCACCGAACAGTTTTTCAATCATCCAACGAAGCAGCTTACCAAAGAGTATTTATCAGGAAGCTTTAGCTGAAATAGTCAGTTTACCAAAATAATAAAACGGATTCATTATTAATGAATATGACAGACATAACAAACAAGATACAGAATAAGCCCGTTAAGGAGCAGTTGGAAATTCTGGCAGGTATTTTTCCTGGCCAGGTAGTTTTTACAACAAGCTTTGGACTGGAGGATCAGGTGATCACACACCTTATTTTTGAAAACAACATCCCCATTGAAGTGGTCACGCTCGATACGGGAAGGCTCTTTCCGGAAACCTACAAGGTGTTTAGCGAAACGGTCAGCAGGTATCAGAAAAAAATCAGGGTGTATTTTCCGGAGCAAGAAGCCGTGGAGAACATGGTAACTGAAAAAGGTCCGTTCAGTTTTTACTATTCGAAAGAAAACCGCATGGAATGTTGTCACATCAGGAAGGTGATACCGCTTCACAGGGCCTTGCAGGGTAAATTGTGCTGGATTTCCGGGATCAGGGCTGACCAATCGGATAACAGAAGCCAGATGAACCTGCTGGAATTTGATCATGACAAAAAGCTTTATAAATATTACCCGCTTTTCGACTGGTCGTTTGCGCAGGTTGAAGATTTCATCAGGAAAAACAACATTCCTTACAACATACTTCATGATAAGGGCTTTAAAAGTATCGGCTGTCAGCCTTGTACAAGGGCTGTTCAGGCCGGAGCGGATTTTCGTTCAGGCCGGTGGTGGTGGGAGACCGATGGAAAAAAAGAGTGTGGATTACATGTGAAATAAATAAGATACTGAAAATATGAACAGTGCATTAAAAATTAACAACGAACACCTCAGGGAACTTGAGGACGAAGCAATCTTTGTAATGCGCGAGGTGGCTGCCCAGTTTGAGAAAAAAGTAATTTTATTCTCCGGCGGAAAAGACTCGATTGTGCTGGTTCACCTTGCCAGAAAAGCATTCTGGCCGGCCAAAATGCCATTCAGCCTGATGCATATTGATACAGGCCACAATTTTGAGGAGACCCTTGCTTTCCGGGATCGGCTGGCAGATGAACTTGGAGTTGAGCTGTTTGTGCGGAAAGTTCAGGATTCCATTGATCAGGGAAAGGTGTCTGAAGAAACTGGTATCAACGCAAGTCGCAATAAAGCGCAATCAGTAACCCTTCTGGATGCCATTGAAGAGTTGGGAATTGATGTGGCAATTGGTGGTGGCCGGCGTGACGAGGAAAAGGCCCGGGCCAAAGAACGCTTTTTCTCTCATCGCAATGAATTCGGACAATGGGATCCCAAAAATCAGCGGCCCGAACTCTGGAACATGTTTAACGGGCACAAAAAATTCGGGGAACATTTCAGGGTGTTTCCGATCAGCAACTGGACCGAGTTGGATGTATGGCAGTATATCCTGCATGAAAACATTGAACTTCCCATGTTGTATTACACGCACCGCAGGAAAATATTCCACCGCAACGGAATTTACCTGGCCTGGGCGCCCTTTATGCAACTCAAGCCCGATGAAGAGGTTTTTGAAACCGACGTGAGGTGCAGAACTATTGGCGATATCACCTGTACCGGCGTAACCTTGTCGAAAGCAGAATCGCTTCCCGAAATCATAACGGAAATTGCTGCTACCCGGGTAACAGAGCGGGGTGGCAGGTATGACGACCGCAGATCGGAAGCTGCTATGGAAGACCGGAAAAAAGAAGGTTACTTCTAAAATCATTTGTTTTATAACCTGTAAGAAATAGTTAATCAGAAACCACTCATGAATACAAACGGAAAAAAGATACATAAAAGCCTGCTCCGGTTCACTACCGCAGGCAGTGTTGATGATGGTAAAAGCACCCTGATCGGCAGATTGTTGTACGACAGTAAATCCATCTTTGAAGATCAGATGGATCATATTGTTCAATCGAGCAAGCGCCTGGGCAAGGAGGATGTAGATCTTTCATTGCTTACAGACGGGCTGCGTGCCGAAAGAGAGCAGGGAATTACCATTGATGTGGCATACAGGTATTTTGCCACACCCAAGCGCAAATTCATCATTGCCGATACCCCCGGGCACATCCAATACACCCGCAATATGGTAACCGGTGCCAGCACTGCCGATGTAGCCGTAATCCTTATAGATGCCAGAAAGGGCTTGCTGGAACAAACCATGCGACATTCCTATATAGCCAGGCTGCTGGACATCAGGCACATTGTTTTCTGCATTAATAAAATGGACCTGGTGGAATACTCGGAAGCTGTTTTTAATGCAATCACAGCCGAACTCGTTTCCCTGGCCGGCAAGCTGAAGGTTGAAGATGCGCGCTACATTCCCCTCAGCGCCCGGGTTGGGGATAATGTGGTAACAGCTTCAGAAAACATGCCCTGGTACCAGGGAAAAACATTCCTTGAGCTGTTGGAAGACATGGAGATCAAGAAAGACAAAAGTGTGTTCGAAGCGCGCTTTCCGGTGCAAACCGTAATACGCCCGCTTTCCGAAGCTTATCATGATTACCGGGGATATGCAGGCAGAGTTGCCGGTGGTAGTTTCAAACCAGGCGATGAAGTGGTTGTGCTTCCGTCGATGCATAAATCGCGCATCAAAAGCATTGATGTATACAATGGAGGGTTACATGAAGCCGCAACAGGAGATTCAGTTACCATAACCCTGCAGGATCAGATCGATGTCAGCCGGGGCAATATCCTGGTTAAAGACAACATGCCCCTGATTGGCCAGGACATCAGCCTGATGCTTTGCTGGTTCAATGAAAAGCCGTTGAAAGCGGGTAACCGTTACAGAATTCGCAATTACAGCCACGAAACCACCTGCATGATTCAATCGGTAAGCTATAAAATGAACATCAACAAGCTCGAAAAAACTGCGGATGACCTGACTGTTCACATGAACGATATTGCCCGTGTAATGATCCGAACATCATCTCCGCTGATCTACGATTCGTATGCCAACAACAACATAACCGGAAGCATCATACTTATTGATGAAGGGACTAATGAAACAGTAGCTGCAGGGATGATATCAGCTGAATAGCTTCATTAGGCAACTTTTAAAAAAACCAATATTTGTCATTGATTGGTGCCGTTTTTGGTGATATCTTGCAGGTTTATTAATTTCTGACTGATTAAAAACATTATTCTTAATCCTATGAAAAACATTCCTGTTATTTTTGCAGCCTTGTTGTTTCTGGCATTCACAAATTGCAAAAAAGAAAAAATGGCTGAAAATCCTTTCCTTACTCCCTACAATACGCCTTTTGAAGTTCCACCGTTCGATAAAATTGACACCACACATTACATGCCTGCATTTTTGGAGGGTATGAAACGGGACTCCCTGGAAATCGACAAAATAGTAAGCAATCCGGAAGAACCTACTTTTGAAAATACCATTCTTGCCCTGGATCGTTCGGGCGAATTGCTTACCCGGGTGGCTAAGGTTTTCTACAACCTGAACAGTGCCAACACCAATGAACAAATGCAGGTTATTGCCCGGGATATCAACCCGCTGATGTCGAAACACCGCGATGATATTGCCCTGAACGCGAAACTCTTCCAGCGGATCAAAACGGTATATGATAAGCGGAACGATATGCAGCTGGATTCCCAGCAGATCCGGGTAACCGAAAAGTATTACCGCGATTTTGAAAGGATGGGGGCCAACCTCCCGGAAGATAAGAAAGAAGAACTGCGTAAGATCAATGCGGAATTATCCATGCTGAATCTTACTTTCGGGCAGAATCTGTTGGCTGAAACCAACAAGAACTTCAAACTGGTGGTTGAAGACTCAGCTGACCTGGCTGGATTACCTGCAGGTGTTGTTGCCGCTGCTGCTGATGCTGCTGCCGGCAACGGTGTGAAAGGATGGGTTTTCACACTTTCCAAACCCAGCTGGATACCCTTCCTGCAGTACTCCGAAAAGCGCGGACTGCGTGAGAAACTTTACAGGGCATACTTCATGCGCGGCGACAACGGAAATGAAAATGACAACAATGAAATCGTTTCCAAAATTGTCAACCTGCGTGTGCAAAAATCAAAGCTTTTGGGTTATGCCACTTACGCCGATTATGTTCTTGAAGAAAATATGGCCAAAACTCCGGCTCATGTTTATGATTTCTTAATGGACTTATGGAAGCCGGCATTGGCTAACTCAAAGAAGGAAGTTGCTGAAATGCAGAAAATCATCGACCGTGAAGGTGGCAATTTCAAGCTGCAACCATGGGATTGGTGGTACTATGCCGAAAAGGTAAGAAAAGAGAAATTTGATCTTGATGAAAGTGCCCTGCGTCCCTATTTCAGCTTGTCGAATGTGCGCGACGGCATGTTCATGGTTGCCAATAAGCTTTACGGTGTCACCTTCACCAAAAGAACCGACCTGCCCGTATACGAAAAGAACGACGTGGAAACATTTGAAGTGAAGGAAGCTGATGGCAAACCCGTTGGTATTCTTTATCTGGATTATCATCCCAGGGCCGGGAAAGATGCCGGTGCCTGGTGTACTGATTATCGGTCGGCCATTCAGGAAGGTGACAAGCGCATTGACCCGGTTGTTTCCCTGGTATGCAATTTCACACGTCCTTTGGGCAATACCCCTGCATTACTGAACTGGGATGAAGTAACTACCCTGTTTCATGAATTCGGTCACGGGCTGCATGCGTTGTTTACCCAGGGTAAGTATTACCGTACTGCCGGAAATGTTCCGCAGGACTATGTTGAACTGCCAAGCCAGGTAATGGAAAACTGGGCAGGTGATCCTGAAGTGCTGAAAGCTTATGCAAAACATTACGAAACCGGAGCCGTCATTCCGGATGAACTGATCAATAAGATCACAAAAAGCGGTAAATTCAACCAGGGTTTTGAAACTGTGGAATACCTGGCTGCCTCACTGCTCGATATGGATTACCACACACTGGGAACATCCTTAAACATTCCGGCTGAAGAATTTGAAAAGCAGGCTATGAGTAAAATCGGACTGATCAGCGAGATCATCCCCCGGTACCGCAGTACCTACTTTGCCCACATATTCGATGGCGGTTATGCTGCAGGATATTATGTTTATATCTGGGCGGCAGTGCTTGATGCCGATGCTTTCCAGGCCTTCAAGGAATCAGGGAATGTTTATAATCCCGAACTGGCTGCAAAATTCAGAAAGCACTGCCTGGCTGAGTCAGGAGATGATGAAGGAATGGTGCAGTACCGCAAATTCAGGGGACATGATCCTGCCGTTGATGCGTTGCTGATCAAAAGGGGATTGAAATAAGAATTATATTAAGAGTCGATTACAGGTATTTTATAATTCGGCGTAGTTAAAAACTACGCCTAGCACATTGTGCTGAATATCAATTCAGAGTGCTGAGCGTAGTCTCCCGACTACGCTCAATTTTTGACTTTTTACGCATCCTACAATACAATTTAATACAATTCAAATACAGCCTCAATTTCCACAGCCAGGTTCATGGGCAGAAACATGCCCACGGCACTTCTAACACCAATGCCGTTTTCTTCACCAAATACCTCGGCCATCAGCTCGCTGAAACCATTGATCACAGCCGGATGCTGACCAAAGTCGGCAGTACTGTTAACCATGCCCAGTACTTTCACAATCCGTTTGATCTTGTCCAAATCACCAATCTTGCTTTTAATGGTTGATAACATGGTAAGGCCAACCTGGCGTGCGGCCATTTTGCCTTCTTCCAGGCTCATATTTTCACCCAGCCTTCCTGTAATCAGGCTTCCGTCGTTTCTCAGCGGTCCCTGTCCGGAAACATATAAGAATTTGTCAATGATTAACACCGGCTTGTATACACCCACCGGTTTTGCAGCGGGCGGCAGCACGAGCCTGAGCTCTTCAATACGTGATTCGGGTTTACTGTCCATTTATTTTAATTGTATTAGATTAATTCTACTTTGACAGATTCCAATATATCGTCCTTATAGGATTTTAATGATACATCAAATTATTTCTCTACCAATATTTCGTGCCTCTGGCACTTTTTTCTAACCTCGTAGAGGTTAAATATTGGTAGAATTTGAACATAATGACATTCTTTAAGTCCCATTAGGGACGATATATAATTTGTGTTCTTAAATCTGTCAAAGTAGTATTAAAACAAGCTTGCAGCACGATCTGAAAACAGCAACACGATTCATCTTCAGACTGCATCCTGCTTCAGCATAAAGATACCAAAACAATTTAACTATCCCTGCTGCTGTTCATTAATAATTGAACGGCATTTTCCATGGAACCTGCCCTGATCAGGCCTGAAGTGTTGATGAAGAATATTTCATCCGCATTGGCAATGGTGTTGAGCCTGTGAGCAATGATAATTTTTGTGGTAGATTCCGGCAGACGCTTCAAAATGCGCTCCAATTGCTGTTCGGTTATCGTGTCGATGTTGGCAGTAGCTTCGTCAAGTATGAGCAATTCCGGTTTGCGCAATACGGCCCGTATGAATGCAACCAGTTGTTTTTGACCCAGGCTCAGCAATTCACCATAATTGGTAATCCGGGTTTCAAGCCCGTTCTCAAAGCGCCTGAGCAAATCATCCAGGCCCTCCCGGCTGATCATTTCCTGCAGTGCTTCGTGAGCCACATTTTCCAGCTTCCTGTTGCCGTATATGATGTTGTCCTTCAGCGTACC
The DNA here is from genome assembly GCA_046481675.1 of Bacteroidales bacterium. Taxonomy (GTDB): domain Bacteria; phylum Bacteroidota; class Bacteroidia; order Bacteroidales; family UBA10428; genus UBA5072. The sequence goes on from JAWOJJ010000063.1 coordinate 11,366, forward strand.
GGTAAACAGAAAGGGCTCCTGCAGAATAAAACCAATTATTTCTGAGCGTTCTTCAGGTGAATAGGAACGGATATCTATGCCGTTGAGTAAAACCATACCTTTATCGGGGTCATACAAACGGGCAATCAGGGAGGCAGTGGTAGTTTTTCCTCCCCCGGTTGGACCAACAAATGCATAGGTTTTGCCTTTATCCAGATCAAAACTTGCCTGCTGAAGGATGGCTTTCCCGGGTTCATACCCAAAGGTAACCTCGTTAAATCTCAGCATGGCCTGGTTGTCTGCCGGCTCGCCAGTTGGCATTACCCTCAGGTTCGTTTCCATGGATAATATTCTGGAAATCCTGTCCCATCCGGCAAGAGCGATTTGAAAATTGCTCCACAGCGCTGCCAGTTGTCTTAACGGATTGTAAAAGTTGTTGATATAGGCCAGGAAGCTGATCAACAACCCCAGTGTAAAAAGCTTTTTCGAAACCAGGTAGATTCCCAGGGCAAGAACCACCATTTGTCCCAGGTTTGAAAAAAAGCCATAAACAGGAATAAAAAGACTGTTGGCCAAACCCGACTTAATGGCGGCTGCATAGTTTTCCCTGTTGACTACGTTAAAACGCTCCCTGAAGTAATCACGCCGGTTATAAGCAATGATCACCTTGAAATTTGCAAGGCTTTCCTGTATTTCAGCGCTCAGGTTGCCCGTACTGGCTAAATATGCAGCATTCAACTTTTTGACCCAGGGCGTAATGAACCTGCTGAAAAGCAAAAGAATAACCGCCGGGATCAGCGAAGCGGCTCCCAGCTGAAGATTTATCGAAAGCAGAAAAACACCGGCCCCGGTCATGATAAACAGGCTTCCGATAAATTGCATGAGCGACTGGGAAAAGAACTGGTTTAATTTATCGGTGTCGTTATTAATTCGGGATATCAGGTCCCCTGCTTTATTCTCATTAAAAAAAGCAATCGGCAGTTCCTGTAGTTTGATGAAAATGTCGTTGCGTAGTCTGAACAGCATGCGTTGGCCTATGCTTCCCATCATTTTGGTCTGCAGGTAATTGGCAACCAGTGCCACCAGGTACATTCCGAGCAGGATGCCGCCGAAAAAAAGTACACCCCGGAAATCTTTTTGCTGAACATAATGATCAACCGCATAACCAATGAGCAGGGGTGCAAAAAGCACGATCACCGAATAGATCAGAATGACAAAAAGCGCTGCAATCAGGTTTTTCTTTTCTCCGGCAAGAATGAGCAATAGTTTTTTTAACGCAGTAAATGTGTTGGTGCGTTTAGTCTGGTCGTTTTTATTGATGTTAAGACTATACGCCATATATGCTGGTGCTGCGTTGTGAATTATAAATCTGCATGTATTCCGGACAGGTTTCCAACAGGGTGCAGTGATCTCCAGTTGCTATGATTTCTCCTTCCATTAGCAGGATGATTTGTTCATAATGCTTGATGGAGGCAATTTTCTGCGCAACGGAAATGATTGTGATGTCCGGGTAATTATCCGCAATATTTTTCATGATGCGCTGTTCATTCGCCTGATCTACCCGGGCGGTAAAATCGTCGAGCAATAAAACCCCGGGGTTGAGTGCAAGTGCCCTGGCCAGCATCAGTCGCTGTTTCTGGCCTCCGGAAAGGTTGGTTCCCCGCTCCGATATCAAGGTGTCCAGCTTTTGGGGCAGGCTGTCCACAAAACTTTTCAATTCAGAAGTTGCAATGGCTTTTTCAAGCACCTCATCAGGTATCTGCTGGCTGAAAGCAATGTTTTCACGAACCGACAGGTTGAAGATAATACTGTCCTGGAATACCAGGCCTACCTGTTTGTAAAATTCCTCCTTGCGATATGCCCCGATGTTTTTCCCGTCAAAAAGTATTTCCCCTTGTGTAGGTTTAATCAATCCGGTAAGCAGGTAAAGCAATTGCGATTTTCCTGCTGCAGTGGGACCAATAATAGCAGTATTGGAACCGCTTCTGATATTCAGGTTGAGTTGTTTCAACGCAGGTTTATCACCATAAACAACGCTCACATTCCGAAGCTCAATTGTACCTGAAACCGGGTTTGTGCAAGTACCTGCCTCTTCCGTTTCCCTGGTATCAAGTACTTCTCTAACCCGCTGATACGAAGCGCTTGCATGTGCAATGAGGTTACTCATGAAACCAATGATGATGATCGGAAAAATTAAAATGGCAATGTAGCTGTTGAATGCTGCAAAATTACCAAGTGTCATGTCTCCCGAAATAACCAGGTGGCCCCCAAATACAAGCACTGTAAGTATTGCCATGTTTGCCACAAAATTAATAACGGGGATGAGTGCTGCAAACAAGCTGAGGATGGATAGTCCCAGGTCTTTCGAAGTGGTATTGGCATCCACAAATTTGCGGTATTCGGGTATTTGCGAATTGAGAATTCTAATGAGCGAGGCTCCCAGGATGCTTTCATTGATTACCCGGTTCAGCCAGTCAATAACTTCACGGCTCTTTCGGAACAGCACCCTGACCTTGCGAAGTACAATATAAAAGGCAGAACCTACAATGGGGATGATGCACAGCACGGCCAGTGCCAGTTTCCAGTTGATCAGCAGCAACAAAACACTGGCTCCTGCCAGCATAAACAGCGAGGAGATAATTGAGGAAACAGCCTGCGCCACAAATGTTTTTATGGAATCAATATCGGAGGTGAGGTTTGTAAGTAGTTTTGAAGGATTGGCGCGGAGCACATAGGCATATGATTGCCGCGAAACAATTCCGGCAACACGCTCCCGGAGATCCCTGGCTGTTTTTTCAGCCGCGTAGGTCTGCACAATGCCCTGTAAATAAGTGAATAACATAATAAAAACGGCTGCCAGGGTGAACCTGATCACAATCGTGTTTATGGAGAAACCGCCGTGACTAAATGAGTCAATGGCACGGGCGATGATGAGCGGTATCAGTAAATTCAGCGCGTTTCCCAGTATGGTAAACAGAATAAGAAGACCCACCAGTCCCGAGTAGGGCCTGAGCAGCTGAATCAGAGAGCTCTTTTCCGCGGTTCCGTTTGTTTTCCGATGATCCTTGCTCATAAGTTAACTGGTGAAAGGATTTGTAAAGAAACAACAAAAGTTGTTTTTGTCATATCGTTTCATTCAGATTTAAAAAATGAGTTATTACCACCCCGACGGGGTGGGGGTACCCTGTCGGGGTGGTATTTCAAAAAACAACAAACAATTTTCATGCGAAACCAACTTCAAATTATCCTAATGCCGCACCAGTCTGCCAGTAGACAGGTGCGGCATTAGGATTTTATTAAATGTTAGGTCATCGTTATTAAAAAAAACTGCATTTTTCTTGCATAATGAAAATTTGTAAAGTATATTTGTACTATATAACTAATACAATAATATATTACTACAATGATTAACTTTGTATTGGATCCAAAAACAGGAACTCCCTTCTACCGGCAGATCATTGATCAGATCAGGTTTGGCATTGCCTCAGGCAAGTTGGAGGTAGGAGAGCAGTTGCCAACGGTAAGGTCGCTTGCCGTTGAACTTAAAGTGAACCTGAACACAGTTGCAAAGGCTTATAAGGAACTGGAAATACAGAATATCCTGGATACACATCAGGGTTCAGGTACTTTTATCAATAAAAGTGAAATTGGTCTGACGGAAAAGGAAAAACAGACCAAAATCCAGGATATCTGCAGGGAATTCATGACCATAGCATTCAATTATGGTTTTACCATTGATGAGCTCATTCACGAACTTCAAAACAATAACCACCATGAAAACTAAAATCATCACCAAGAATTTGTTTAACCCTGTTTCCTTAACCGTGCTGATTATACTGGTTGGGATTTGGGTTGCTTTGTATGAATTTGAGATTATTACCGGGCCTGTTTTTGCTGCTTTGCTGGTGGTATCTCTGCTTTTTGCCTCTTCCATCCAGATAGCAAACCAGTGGGAAAAAGCCGTAGTGCTTCGCATGGGAAAATACCGCGGCCTGAAAGGACCGGGTTTGTTCATGATCATACCCATTATCGACCGCATTATGGATTATATCGATCAGCGCATCAGGGTAACTGATTTCAATGCAGAGCAGACACTTACAAAAGACACGGTTCCGGTAAACGTGATTGCAGTGTTGTACTGGACTGTTTGGGATGTTGAAAAATCAGCCCTTGAAGTGCAGGATTACAATGCTGCAATAGAATACCTGGCACAAACCGGACTGCGCGACATCATCGGAAAGCATGAATTGTCTGAATTGCTCCAGGACAGGGAAAAGATCGCTTCGGCTCTGCAGGTTGTTCTGGATGAAAGCACCAATCCGTGGGGAATTACCTGCCAGAATGTGGGCATCAAAGAAATAACCATTCCCCAGGCCCTTGCCGATGCCATGAGCAAGCAGGCACAAGCCGAAAGGGAAAGAAGGGCACGCGTTATCCTGGGCACAGCTGAAACAGAAATAGCAGAGAAATTTGCCAAGGCCAGTGAGGAATACATGAACAATCCGGTGGCGTTACAACTGCGTGCCATGAACTATATAGGGGAAGGCCTGAAAGAAAAAGGTTCACTGATCATTGTGCCAAGCACTGCACTCGATTCTATGAATCTTGGAGTAATGGGCGGACTGGCCTCCCTTGGTAAAATTCAGGAACAGCAACAACAAGCCGGTTAGGTTGATGAGGCTGTGTAAAAAGTCATGAAAGTAGCGTAGTCTGGAGACTACGCTCAGCATTCAGAGCTGACATTCAATATAAAGCGTTAGGCGTAGTTTAGCTTCGCTGAGCTCTCTTCGGTCGGTTGCAACTACGCCTAACAGATTTACTTTTTACACAACCTCTTTTTTTAACTTTTTACCAACAAGGTGCTTGAAATTCTATATTGCAGGGTATATTTGCCCGATTAATTCAACGTGTAGAATCATAAAACACCATGGCAAAGATTAAAGATATCAACAAGGTTCTCATTATTGGGTCGGGACCCATTATCATCGGGCAGGCATGTGAATTTGACTACTCAGGAACACAGGCCTGTAAAGCATTGCGGTCGCTGGGTTATAAGATCGTGCTGGTTAACTCCAACCCGGCTACCATCATGACCGATCCCGCTACTGCCGACGCCACCTACATTGAACCTTTGAATGAGTATGCCCTTACCGAGATCATCAAAAAGGAAAGGCCTGATGCGCTTTTGCCAAACCTGGGCGGGCAAACAGCTCTTAACCTTTCGTCACAGCTCGCAAAAAGCGGGGTTCTTGAAAAATATAACGTGCGCGTGATCGGCGTGAATATTGATGCCATTGAAAGGGGGGAGGACCGCGTAGCTTTTAAAGCCACCATGGACAAGCTGGGTATCGAAATGGCCAAAAGCACTGCTGTGAACACCATTGAGGATGCCGAGAAAATTGCCGAAAAAATGGGTTACCCTGTTGTGATCCGGCCTGCCTATACCATGGGTGGAACAGGTGGCGGACTCGTTTACAACATAGAGGAGCTTCGCACGGTTGTGAGCCGTGGCTTGTCGGCAAGCATGGTCAACCAGGTTCTGATTGAGGAATCCGTGCTGGGATGGGAAGAGCTTGAGCTCGAAGTGGTGCGGGATGCCAAAAATAAAATGATTACGGTGTGTTTCATTGAGAATGTGGATGCCATGGGTGTTCACACCGGTGATTCATTCTGCACTGCCCCCATGATGACCATATCCACTGAACTTCAGAAACGACTTCAGAAATATGCATACGCAATTGTTGAGGCCATAGAAGTAATTGGTGGTACCAATGTACAGTTTGCCCACGATCCCAAAACCGGCAGGGTTGTTGTTATCGAAATCAATCCGCGTACTTCACGCTCATCTGCCCTGGCTTCAAAGGCCACCGGTTTCCCGATTGCGCTGGTTTCATCGCTTCTGGCAGGCGGTATGACACTCGATGAAATACCCTATTGGCGCTGCGGAACCCTTGATAAATACGAGCCATGGGGCGATTATGTGGTGGTGAAGTTTGCACGCTGGGCTTTTGAGAAATTCGATGGCCTGGAAGACAAACTGGGAACCCAGATGCACGCTGTTGGTGAGGTAATGAGTATAGGCAAAAATTACAAAGAAGCACTCCAGAAAGCAATCCGCTCGCTTGAAATTGGCCGTTCAGGTTTGGGATTTGCCAAAGATTTCAATAAGAAGTCGCTGCATGATTTGATGGTAATGCTCAACCATGCTTCCAGCGAAAGGCAGTTCATCATGTATGAAGCACTCCGTAAAGGTGGCAGCGTGGATGAACTTTCTGAAAAAACCCATATCAAAGCATGGTTTATTGAGCAGATGAAGGAACTCGTGGAAACAGAAGAGAAAATCCTCGAATATAAAGGAAGCATACTCCCTGACAACCTGCTGGCCCAGGCCAAGAAGGAAGGCTTTGCCGACAAATACCTGGCTCAGTTGCTGGGCGTTCCCGAAAAGAAAATACGTGAAAAACGAATTTCACTGGGAATAACCGAGGCCTGGGAGCCTGTTCCTGTAAGCGGTGTGGAGAATGCCGCGTATTATTTCTCCACCTACAATGCACCCAACCAGGTACAAACCACCAGCCGGAAGAAGATCATGGTGCTTGGCGGTGGCCCGAACAGGATCGGACAGGGTATTGAATTTGACTACTGTTGTGTACATGCTGCTTTTGCCATAAGGGCTGCAGGATATGAATCAATAATGATCAACTGCAACCCCGAGACAGTTTCCACTGATTACGATACTTCAGACAAGCTCTATTTTGAACCGCTTACGGCTGAAGATGTGCTCAGTATTTACGATAATGAAAAGCCTGAGGGAGTTATTGTACAGTTTGGCGGACAAACACCTTTAAATCTGGCAAAGGAACTGGCTGAAGCCGGTGTGAAAATTCTGGGAACCACACCCGAAACCATCGACCTGGCTGAAGACCGCGACCGGTTCCGGCATGTGATGGAAAAGCTGGGTATTCCGCAACCTGAATCGGGCATGGCCAGCACCCTGGAGGAGGCTCTTGCTATTGCCGCAAGAATAGGTTACCCTTTAATGGTACGTCCTTCTTACGTGCTTGGAGGCCGGGCTATGAAGATTGTGCTGGATGAAGAAATGTTGGAACAATACGTGAAAGCTGCCGTGGATGTGTCACCCGACCGTCCGCTACTGATTGACAAGTTTCTTGAAGATGCCATAGAGGCTGAAGCTGACGCTCTTTCCGATGGCACCGATGCTTTTGTCCCGGTTGTGATGCAGCACATTGAATATGCCGGCATTCATTCGGGGGATTCGGCATGTGTGATTCCACCGGTGATTATTCCAGATAAGCATGTGGACACCATTAAGGAATATACCCGCAGAATTGCCATTGAGATGAATGTGGTTGGGCTGATGAATATTCAATATGCCATATACGAAGACAAAGTATATATTCTTGAAGCCAATCCCCGGGCTTCCCGGACAGTACCCCTGGTTTCAAAAGTATGTAATGTATCCATGGCCAGTATTGCTACAGAACTGGTGCTTGGAAAGAAGCTGGCAGCATTTGATCTGAAGGAAAAGAAATTCAGCCATTTTGGTGTGAAAGAGGCAGTGTTTCCTTTTAACATGTTTCCCAATGTGGATCCGCTATTGGGACCCGAAATGCGCTCCACGGGTGAGGTCCTTGGTTTGGCCGATACCTATGGCATGGCGTTTTTCAAATCTCAGGAGGCAACACAAACCAGTTTACCAGTTGAAGGAACCGTGCTGATTACCATTGCCGATCGTGATAAGGAAAAGATTATTGAAATTGCCCGGAATTTCAGCGATATGAAGTTTCGGATTCTGGCCACCGGAGGAACACAGAAATTCCTGAAAGAACACGGCATTGATGCCGAAGTGATCAAAAAGGTTTACCAGGGCCGGCCCAATATTGTTGATGCTATTAAAAACGGAGAAATCAACCTGGTGATCAACACGCCTGCCGGAAAAATGAGTGAATATGACGATTCCTACATCCGCAAAAATGCCATCAAGCACAAGGTGCTGTACATTACCACAACCTCTGCGGCCCTTGCTGCAACCAAAGGTATAAAAGACCGGAAGGAAGGCGAATATAAGGTCAAGTCGTTACAGGAATACCATGCAGATATCAGGTAACTGCCTGATAATTCTTTAAAGCTGCCGGAGTATGGCAATCCGCTTTTCAATAGGCGGATGCGTGGAAAATATGACAGCCAGGGAATTCAGGTTCATGCTTCTGGGTTTTTCCTGCGGATTGTCGATGAAAAGCTGGGCAACATCCTTTTGTTTAACAGCTTCAATTCGTGAATCGGATGAAATCTTCTCAAGAGCTGATGCCAGTGCCAGCGGATTCCTGGTCATTTCAGCCGATCCGGCATCGGCCAGGTATTCACGCTTTTTCGAAAGGGCAAACCGGAACAGGCTCGACAGCAGGTAACCTACTGCTGCAAGCAATAGTGCAATAAGTATGATGCTGCCGCCGCCCTTTTTGCCGCTGCTGCTGCCGCCTCCTCCGCTGAATCGGATGGATCGCATCAGTATTTCGGTAATAAAGGCAAATATCCCTACAAAAATGATGGATACAATCAGAAGCCTCACATCTCTGTTGCGGATGTGCGTTAATTCATGGGCTATAACAGCTTCGAGTTCCTCGTCGTTCAGCTTGTTGATGATGCCTCTTGATAAGGAGACGGTGTAAGTTGAATCGTTGATACCGCTGGCAAAAGCATTCAGTGAATCATCTTCAATAAGATTGATTTTAGGCATTTTCATGCCGCTTGCGATACTTAAATTTTCCACCAGGTTGTATACCCTTTTGTTCTGAGTTCTCTCAAGGGAAACGGAACCGGTTGCCTTTTTGATCATGCTGGTATGAAAAAGAAAGGCAATGGTAAACCACACAAGGATACCAATGGAAACCCAGGGAATAAGATGTGCGAAATTGGTGTTCGTCGAATAAAACCGCTGCTCGGGTTGCTGACCGTTGACAAAAAACATGAAAAGCCATACCAAAATAAATATGACTGCCGGGAACAGGATGAGCAGCACAATCGATTTGAAATTGTTCTTCCTGATCTGGGTTTGTAAACCGACGAACTGCATGAGTCTTAAAAATTGAGCTTGGGCGTTTCTTCAGCCCTGGCGCGCTCTGTGCCCAGGTCAAACATAGGCTCTTTCTGAAATCCGAACATACCGGCCAGGATATTTGAAGGGAATGTTTGAACGGCATTATTGAGCTCCCTGGTGGCTGAATTGAAAAACCTTCTGGCAGCAGCCAGTTTGTTTTCAACGTCGGAAATCTCTTCCTGAAGCTGAATGAAATTCTGACTGGCTTTCAAATCGGGATAGGCTTCCACTGCAACATTCAGACCCTGCAGGGCAGTTGAAACCTGGTTTTCTGCAGCAATTTTTTCATTGATTGTTTTTGCCTGCAATGCGTTGGCACGGGCATTGGTAATATCGGTAAGTACTGTGCTTTCATGCTTCATATATGCCTTAACTGCTTCCACCAACTGGGGAATGAGGTCAAGTCGCTGTTTCAGCTGAACATCAATATCCGCAAATGCATTTTCACGATTGTTTCTTAGTTTTACAAGTCGGTTGTAAAGTCCAATTACCAGCAATACCACGACTGCCAGAATAACGATAACTGCTATGCCCATGTTGGTTTGGTTTTTAAATTTTAGCTAATTTATGATTATTTTTTTCTTCCTTCTCCTTTCTTTTTCTATTTTCACCAAACTTTTAACCCGAAATTGTCTATGCAAACCAGTCATTCTATTGGAGAAAAGATCGTTGCACTCCGTAATCTGAAAAAAATTGATCCATCAGATCTGGCTACAAGATCTGCATTATCAACCGATCAGCTCAACCTGATCGAGACAGGCGTTTCTATTCCATCGCTGGGCGTGCTGATTCGTATTTCAAGGGCACTGGGAGTGCGCATTGGTACCCTGCTTGATGAAACTGCAAAAGAAGGCCCTGCAGTAATGCGCATGAGCGACCGCAAATCGGCATACAGCTTTTCTACCCGGGAGAACAAAAGCAGGGAACATCTTTCATTCTATTCCATGGCTCCCAATAAGGCCGGGCGCCATATGGAACCTTTTATTGTGGATATTGTACCTGACAAGGAACACCATGCAGCCACATCATCACATGAAGGAGAGGAATTCATTTATGTGATGGAGGGCAAAGTTACCATACATTATGGCAATACGGTTTATGAACTGGAGCAAGGCGACAGCATTTATTACGACTCCATCGTGGATCACCTGGTGACAACATCCGGACCACAGGCAAAAATACTGGGAGTGGTTTACGTGCCTTTTTAAAATGAACGACTATGCAGCTGATTGATTATACCCTGTGCGATCTCCTGGAGAAATGGGCCAGGGAAACGCCCGATCATGAATTTATTGTTTATCCCGACAGGAACCTGAGGTTTACCTATGCCCGGTTTAACCAGCGGGTAGACCAGCTTGCCAAAGGCCTGCTGGCCATTGGGGTGAAAAAAGGTGACAAGGTGGGCATTTGGGCCACCAATGTACCCGACTGGTCAACCTTCATGTATGCCACTGCAAAAATAGGAGCTATCCTGGTCACTGTGAATACCAGTTATAAGCTTTCTGAGCTCGAATACCTCATTCAGGATGCCGATTTGCATACACTGTGTATCATTGATGGATATCGCGACAGCGATTATGTGAATATGGTATTTGAACTGATACCTGAATTAAAAACTTCTGTCAGGGGAAAACTTGCAAGCAGCCGGTTCCCGGAACTAAAAAATGTAGTGTTTATTGGTCCCCAGAAACACAAAGGCATGTACAACACACATGAGTTGATTCTGCTGGGTTCGTACCTGCCTGATGACGATCTGCTCAAAGCCAGGCAAAATACGTCATGCCACGATGTGGTGAATATGCAGTACACATCGGGTACCACCGGCTTCCCCAAAGGGGTCATGCTTACCCATCACAACATAGTGAATTGCGGCCAGAGCACAGGCGATTGCATGCATTACACGCAGGCCGACAGGTTACTGGTGTGCGTTCCGCTTTTTCATTGTTTCGGGTGCGTGCTGGCCATGTGCGCCATCATTACCCATGGCGGTACCATGGTGTTTGTTGAGGAGTTCGACCCGCTGCTGGTGCTGGCTTCGGTGCAGAAAGAAAAGTGCACAGCCCTGTACGGTGTGCCCACCATGTTCATTGCCGAACTCAATCACCCCATGTTCAATATGTTCGACCTGAGCAGCCTGCGAACGGGCATTATGGCCGGCTCACTGTGTCCCATTGAAACCATGAACCAGGTGATGACCAAAATGAATTGTCGCGATCTGATAATCGTATATGGGCTTACAGAATCATCTCCGGGCATGACTGCAACAAGGGTAACCGATCCCCCCGAAATCAGGGCTACCACTGTTGGAACCAATTACCCGGGCGTGGAAGTGAAAATTTCTGATCCGGAAACAGGCGAGGAATGTCCGCCCGAAGTGCAGGGTGAAATATGTTGCCGGGGATACAATGTGATGAAAGGGTATTACAACAATCCCGAGGCCACTGCCAAGGCTATTGACAAGGATGGCTGGCTGCATTCGGGCGACCTGGCCGTGAAAACAAAAGACGGATATTACCGGATCACCGGCCGCATCAAGGACATGATCATTCGCGGTGGAGAAAATATATACCCGCGCGAGATTGAAAATTTCCTGTACCAGATGCCACAGATAGAAATGGTTGAGGTAGCAGGAATCGCTGATGAAAAATTTGGTGAAATAGTGGGCGCCTTTATCAAACTGAAATCAGGCCAAACGCTTACGCAGGAAGAAGTGCAGGAATTCTGCCGGGGTCAGATTTCCAGGCATAAAATACCCAAACATGTGATCTTTGTGGACGATTACCCCAAAACCGCAAGTGGCAAAATTCAGAAATACAAGCTTCGGGAGATGGGTGCGGAGTTTGTTAAAAACCTGTGCCTATAACAAAAAAACAGGCGATAAGCAAGACCTTATCGCCTGTTTCAATAGGGCTCCAAAAGAACTATAACTTGATGATTGCACCTACAGTAATATAACCTGAAGTGACAATACTATTCATATTTACATTAAACCCAGCATTTGTTGATCTCACTATAACGTCAGTTTCGTCGTTTTTTGAAATCTGATGGTTTATGCCAAGACCAAAAGCATTGATGCGAGCCATCAACTGAAACCTGTTGCTGATGTCATATGCCATGCCCGGGAAAACATAAAAGCCAACCTCAGAAGTTTTGGGGCCATCGGTTTCATCACCATCATATTCGGTCTTGGAAGAGCCAAATCCAAGGCTTGCCTGTGCTTCTCCGTAAAAAGAAAACTTGTTGAAACGGAAAGCATAATAACGGGCAAATGGGGCGAATGCAACAGATGATGATTTATCAATGGTTTCAGGATCACCTTTGTCATTTTCCCTTGTAAGGCCAAACGACAAATAAGCACCCACTCCAAAATCATCAGAGAGCATAAAGCCAACCTGGGGAGAGAAGTCAAAACTCACTTCACTGGGTGTGTCACTCTTATTACCATCATATTCGTAACTGCCGCTTTGAGCATCAAAACCAAAACCTCCGCCCACGAACAACTGAGCGTTTGAAGCAACAAAAGAAGTCAATAAAAAAACCATCAACAAAGCAATTTTTTTCATAACCTATGATTTAATTGGCCTACTCTCAGGTTTTTCGGCATACACCCCTTACTCTGTCAGGGATTTTCAGGTACCTCCACAATAGCAACTGCAAAATTAGAGAATTTAATGAACGTTTGCGGGTTTTGATTTATTGCCTGTTTGGCAAGACCGCCTGTTTCATTTAATCATATCAATACACACCTGGTTTTGCCTGTTGATGGTGTTTTTTTCAAGATCAGTCAGGTTGTTGACGGTAGTTTGGGCAATCTGGTTCAGTGCATTGTCGGTAAAATATGCCTGGTGAGCCGTTACCAGCACGTTAGGGAAGGTCATCAGCCGTGATATTTTATCATCCACAATAACCATTTCTGACAAATCCTTGAAGAACAGCTTCTCTTCCTGCTCGTAAACATCGATGCCAAGGTAGCCCAACTGGCCTTCTTTCAAAGCATCAATTGCAGCATCCGTATCAATCAGCTTGCCCCTGCTTGTGTTGATCAGCATGGCGCCTTTTTTCATCAGGTTCAGGGTGTCCCTGTTGATCATCCGGTTGGTTTCGGGAGTAAGCGGACAATGAAGCGAAACGATATCTGATTGCCTCAAAAGTTCAATGAGCGATGCATAGGTGGTCCCCTGTGCTTCCAGTTCTTTATTCGGATGAACATCAAACGCAACAATACGGCTTCCAAAGCCCTTCATAATTGCTGCAAATGCAGCACCTATTTTGCCGGTTCCTACCACACCCACGGTTTTACCGGAAAGTTCAAAACCCTGCAGGCGCTCAATCGAAAAGTTACCCTCACGTACCCTGTTGTAGGCCTTATGGGTTTTGCGGTTCAGGGTCATTATCAGAGCCACGGCGTGTTCGGCAACAGCGCTGGGCGAATAGGCAGGCACCCTGAGAACCTTCACCCCAAGCCGGCATGCTGTTTCTATGTCCACATTATTAAACCCGGCACAACGCAGCACAATGGCCTTGATATTTTGAGCGACAAGGGCTTCGATCACTTCCTTTGATAATCCGTCATTGACAAAAACACAAACGGCATCATACCCCTCAGCCAGTTTCACTGATTTTAACTTCAGTGACGATTCAAAATAGTTGAGCTCATGGTGGTTGCTCGCATTGGCCTTGTCGAGGTATTCTTTGTCGTAAGACTTGGTATTGAATACAGCTACTTTCATTTTGCGTGAATTAAATAACAACAACTGACCATATAACCCGGAAATAGCAAAAAAGTTTAAGGTGTAGGGGGAAATTACTGAGACCAAGACCTGCCTGTATACATGGAGGTCTCAATGGCTGTTACCTTAGCGAAACGCCGGCTTGCATTATTTGGCAATAAGATGTAGTTTTGGATTACCAATAACAAAAAAAAGAAGCAATGAAAAAGATATACCTGGTTCTGGTTTTGGCATTATGCAGTTCTGCAGTGTTTTCTCAATTAACTAAAGAAAAGTCATTTAACGATGATGCCACCATCAATATTTTTGCAATCAATTTGGAAAACGCAGGTAAAAAGATTTGTATTGTGAACCGGATCGACAGCATACATTATAACTTCCTGTTTTACAATCCGGATTATTCAGAATATAAAACCATTTCAATCAATCTGGAGCCATTATTCTACATCGATAGTTACAATTCACCTGCTCTGACACTTTATTATGCTGGTGAAAATGTTTTTAATCAGGACAACGACATTGAGCTGATGTGCCAGCTGACCTATTTTGATGAAGTTGATGAAGAATATGCACAGGTTGTGGTTTTCCATGAGAATGGAACCACCCTCTTTGAGTCGGATGTGGAAAACACCAATGCCTGGATATTCACATCTGCAGCAGGGAGTTCTTCTATCAGGTCATCTTTGGCCAACACCGGAAATGGTGTTAAAATGATTCTTGATGTATATTATTTCGAAACCAGCTTGTATAGTTTTGATGTGTATAACCTGCCCGGAACATTGCCATCGGGAGAGCAGGAATTAAGTCTTCCAATTGGAGCGGGAGATAACCTGCTCAGGATTTATCCTGTTCCTGCAAACGAATACCTGATCATGGATTACAGGCTCTCTGACAACCAGCGCGATGGTGAAATTGAGTTTGTGGATGCGCAGGGCAGGGCAGTGCAGAAAGTGTCTGTTAACAATGAAAGCGGGAGTATCCGGATGCCCGTTTCACGGTTAAAGAATGGGATATATTCCTATAAACTTAAAACCCGGAGAGGGATTCCCAGAACCGGAAAGGTGATCATTGCCAGGTGATTCATGATCGCTGTTCTGTTTACTATCGCGACCGGATCTCCCTTCTCATGAAAGAAACGTAAGACAGCACAAAGCAGAACACGGTGGCGGCCACCAGTGCTGTAACCTGTGCCCACACGAGCATCAGGCTCTGACCAACCGGTAGCGGTCCGGGCAAGGAACCTGCTATCTGTTCCATGGACAAAGTTCCCAGACTTCGGATCGAAGGCATCAGCAGGGTTGATGTGGCCACACTGAACAACTGATTCGGCAGCAGGTAGAGCATTGCAGTAATCAACCTTTCATAGCCGGCAATCTCATGTGCCGATGCAAATTCCGAAGGCTGAAATACCTTAGATACCATGTTGATGATCATCGGGTAAAAAACCGAGAAGAAAAGCCAAACGGCAATTCCGGAGAGGGCTGAAGTGGCAGGTTGGCGGAATCTCACTGAGAAATAGATAGAAAGGTTGAGCCAGAATGCTACATAAACGATACTCAGCAGAATGAAGGCAATAATGCGCATAAATTCTTCTACAGTTGGTGGGATGCCGATGGCGATCAGACCAATGCCCATCACCAGGAAACCCAGCGCAAAGAGCAATACGCTTATTACAATGAGTGATCCCATGAATTTGGCATTCAGGATGTAATCGCGATGAATGGGTTGCGCCAGAATCCTGCTGAGCGTACCCCTGTTGTGTTCGGAATTGATGGCGTCGAAACCCAGGCTGATGCCCAACAGCGGGCCGAGAAAACTGATATATACAGCGTATGATGGCAACGTGCCATCGGAAAGGGTAAAAAGCTTGAGGAAAAAGAAGGTTCCCTCGGGATCGTTGGGCTTAATGGCCTTATCCATAACCGACAAAGCAGCGTACAACGAACCGAAACAGGTGAGTGCAATGATAGCAACCAGGATGATAAAGCGCCAGCTGCGTAAATGATCTGATACTTCTTTAAATACAATGGCCCGGAAAGCGTTGTTCAGTGATTTTTTAGTTGAGATACTCATGATTTTCACCTCCTTCAAAATAGCGATAGTAAATGTCATCAAGTCCGTATTCCTTCCTGCTCAGGTGGGTTAGCGAAAGGCCAGATTCAACTATCGCTTTCGCTATTGCAGCCGTTATATCCCTTGAACAGGAAATTTCATAGTAATCTTCTTTTACAGCAATTTCTTCTATTCCGTTGAGTGGTTTCAAAAGGGAAGTAATCTCCGGGGCAGTTGTGCCGTTTCCGCTGACACCGGCTTCAATAACATAGGGACTTCGTGTGAAGAGCTTTTGAGCAAGCGATTGCACGTTACCTTCGGCTAACAACCTGCCTTGAACAAACAGTCCCACCCGGTCACAAACCTGCTGAACCTGATGCAGGTGATGTGAAGAAAACAAGACGGTAAGGCCCTCTTCTTTGCTGAGTTTTAGGATCAGGTTGAGAAATTCCCGAACTCCTTTCGGATCAATACCTAATGTAGGTTCATCGAGAATGATGATTTCCGGGTTCTTGATCAGCACATCGGCAAGACCAAGCCGTTGTCGCATTCCCCTCGAATACAGCCCCGTCTTCTTATCAGCTTCATTGGAAAGTCCCACACGTTCAAGCAAACTTTCTATCCTTTTGTGTGCCTCAGCATCAGGGATACTGTTGAGCCTGGCTGTATACATCAGGTTGTCAAATCCTGTGCGGTCGTCATAAAAACCTACATCTTCAGGAAGATAACCTACAAGTCGTTTCACTGCAATAGGTTGAGTTGTAGGGTCAATTCCGCAAACACGCACATGGCCGCTTGTCGGATCGGTAAGTCCCAGTATCATCAGAATGGTGGTTGATTTACCGGCACCATTGGGACCAAGTAACCCAAATACCTCTCCCTTTTTGATGGAAAGATTCAGATGGTCAACAGCCGTAAATGATCCGTACTTCTTGGTAAGACCAGCCAGCTCAATGGTAAAATCGCCCATGGTTACCTCCTTCCATACTTGCGGAACAGGTAGTAAACACTTCCCAAGGCGGCAGCAATAATGAGCATGCCTACCCAACCCCAAACCAGGGAAGTTTTGACAGAAACGCGGAATGAAGCCTTGGCAACAAGTTCCTGGGTCTGGGCTTCAAAGTTGGTGATATAATCACCCGGAATGGCCTTTTTGTCTGCCTTTAATGTTACCGTTACACGGGCTTTTTCGCCACCCGCAATCTTTTCAATTGTTTTCGGATCACAGGTGACCTCCCAGTTGACAGGTGGGATGGGAACAATATTCACCTTATTCAGGATGGTGGAACCCGTGTTGATCACAACCAGTTCGATTTTCTTTGATTCGCCGGCCGTTAAGGTTGTGCTGAGCAATCCGCTCGGAGTGGTCAGATTCATAGAATAGGTTCCGGTAATCACCATCTGAAACCTGAGCTCTCCTGAGGTGGAACTGGTCATTGCCTTCACAGGGATTTCATAGGTGCCGGCAGGAGTGTTTGCGGGGGGCTTGATCTCAATGTTTATTCTTGAGGTGTTATTGGGTTCAATTTCAACAGAAGTAACCTGTTTTCCATTGGCCCTGAATGTGACTTCCCAACCCGGTGATGCCTTTGCCATAAGGGCATAGGATTGCCTTTCAGAAGTGAGGTTCTTCAGATCACTGTTGAAATTGAAAGTCGAGCTGGTGTTTCCCTGCATGTTCGCCTGATCAGAAGTAAATTCGGTTTTGAATGTGCCCTGCTCCGAAACGTTAATGGTTACAGGAAGTGTGGTGTAGCCTTTGGCCACAATGCTGAACCGGTAGTTTCCTTTATTAACTTTGAGGGGGATATTTACGCTGAGTGATAAGTTTTTTTTCTCACCCGGCATTACAGAAATCTGGTTAATAGAATAACCACCTGAGGTGAGTGATGAAATCCATCCTTTGGGCATGCCGGTCAGATAAAGATCTACCTTTTTGATCGATTTCGTGTTGTTGATCAGATCGATGGAATAAGTAACCGATTCGCCGGGCGGAACAGATATCCTGGTGTAGGGTGTATACAAGGTTACGCTGTCAGAAACTGACATGGCATAACTTGTAATCGGCAATCCTCCAAGAATGAGGATGCAAAATGAAAGGAACCATTTCGTACGAGATGACATATAAAAATCCTCCTGTTTTTTAAATGAAACAAAGTACGGGTTGCAAATATAAAAATCGATCAATAACCTGAAAACAGGCGTTACTGTCTTTTTTTTGATGACGGTTTGTAATTTTTTGAATTTCTGAAAATTATTTCCATTTGTACGAATTGTTAAAAAAAGCTAAAAATGAAACAGGCTTAATTTTTCAGATTGATTGGTGACATACTGTTGTCACCGTCATCCTGTATCTTTGTTTTTAATATCTTAACAAGTCATTCTGAAACCAATATGAAAACAAACAAAAACAGGCACATGTCAGATGAAGATCTTTCGGACTGTGTGAACATTGGTAAGGATACTGAGGCAAAGCTGAAGCAGGCGGGCATCGATTCAGTCAGTAAATTAAAGGCTGTAGGTACAGAGCAGGCCTTTCTCAGGCTTCAGGCTATGGATCCGGGAGCATGTATTCAATTGTTGTATGGTCTCGATGGAGCTGTGAGCGGAATAAAAGCCACTGAACTTTCACCGCAGCGAAAAGAGGAATTGAAGGCTTTTCATAGGATGGTGAAGAAGAAGTTGTAAAACGATAGCGGCAGTGGCAGTAGCAGTAGCAGTAGCAGTCAAATCCCAATCCCCAATTCACACACATCTAGCATCTAGCATCCAGTATCTGGTATCCATCATCCTGCCTTACTCTCGTCCCTATTAAGCCCCCGGAAATTCCCTGATGATATTAAACACTCCGTTAATAATCATCTGTACGGCAATTACCGCAAGGATCAGTCCCATGATCCGGGAAATGGCCTTGATCAGTGAAGGTTTTAGCTTGTCGGCTATGCGGTGGCTGACAATGAACATCCAGTAAGTGATCACGCACACGATGGCAAATACCAAAATAACCAACAGGGTAATCATGAAACTTTTGCCCTGGCCCACAAAGTTCATGGCAGTGGATATAGTGCCGGGTCCGGCAAGCAGGGGTATGCCCAGCGGCGAAACGGCCATTTCCTCGTAGGCCGAACTGGTGTCTAACACCTTTGACCGTTGTGCATTAGATGATTTGCCTTTCAGCAGGTCGTAACCTATGAAAAATACAATAATGCCGCCGGCAATTTGAAATGCAGGCAAGGTGATGTTAAAAAGCCGGAAAATGATGTGACCGAAGAGGCTGAAGAGGGTGATGATCACAAAAGCTACCATAACCGATTTAAAGGCCACTTTTTTAATAATACCCCTGTCGGCATCGCCCACCATCGACATAAATACAGGTGTGTTGCCAATGGGATTCAGAATGGCAAAAAAGCCAAGAAAAACAGTGGATATAAAAAGACCAAAATCGGGCATAGTTTCCATCACATTACTGTGTTAGTTGACTTAAAGATAGTAGAGTTTTATGAGAAATGAGCTATGTTTTATTTGCCATCACATCAAGTAACTGAAACAACCGGGTGTTATTTTCGACAATGAGCGGCATCCTGTCAAGGATCTCAGGGGCAGTCTGTACCCACTTGCCGGCAACGAGCTCATTATCGCCATGGTTGATCATGTTTTCCAGAGCCGGGTAATTCATTTCGAAATGAAACTGGAGTGCCAACACGTATTGGCCATAAATAAATGCCTGATTCGGAAAGGCTTCAGAAGAAGCTAATGCAACAGCTTGGTCAGGTATTTCAAATGTGTCCTGGTGCCAGTGGAATACAACAGTTTCGGGAGGAAGAAAGTCCAAACCATTCAGGGCGGCTGCTTTCCTGTCTATTTTTATCGGAAACCAGCCTATTTCGGGCAGTGGGCCGCGGTATACCCGGGCGCCCAGAGCCGAGGCAATGAGCTGTGCTCCCAGGCAAATGCCAATGACTACCTTTGAACGTACAATGGCTTTATGTATGAAGTCAATCTCTGTTTTCAGCCAGGGGTATTGTAGCTGATCATATACGCCCATTGGGCCTCCCATAACAATCAGCCAGTCAATTTCATCTGGTTCCGGAATTTTTTCATTGTTGTAAAACCGGGTGTAACTCAAAAGATGCCCGTTTTTTTCTGCCCATACTTTAATGGCCGCCGGTCCTTCAAAAGATACATGCTGAAAAATGTGGATGCGGAGTGTTTTGCTCATATTGCATTTTATACTGTTATAGCTTTTCTTAAAGGGTAAATATAAATAAAAGATATTTGAGTCTTATATTAAAAGGGTAAACTTCTTATTTTTGTGAAGATTCAATTTTCAATAATCTCATAAAGGCATATTATGCAATATACTAATGAAGGGGTAAGAAGGCAGGATCGCCTGCTGAACGAAGATGAAGCCAGGCAATTATTGCAACAAGGCGAATATGGTGTTTTATCCATGCAAACCGAAGAGGACGGAGCCTATGGCATTCCAGTTAATTATGCCTGGGATGACCATTCATACATATATCTTCATTGTGCGCCCGAGGGACGGAAATTAAGCTGTATTGCCGCAAACGACCGCGTATCGTTCTGTGTCGTAGGCCAAACATTTGTCATTCCTGACAAATTTACCACAGCTTACGAAAGTATTGTGCTTTCATGTTGCGCCCAACTGGTAACAGATGACGGGGAGCGTATGAAAGCACTGGAATTGCTGCTGGATAAATACTCACCCGATGATAAAACTGTCGGTATACAGTATGCCCGTCAATCGTTCAGCCGAACGGCCATCATCCGTCTCGACATAAACCAGTGGTCGGGCAAAACCAGGCGCATGCCATCTTGATTTGTATAAATCTAACGAGCTGGTGTAACATTGTATTTCAGCAACCTGCTCGCCCAGGGAATAAAATACTGAAAGTTAGGGGCGTCGGTATGCCCGCCATCGTGCTGCCGCCAGGCGAGTTCGCCATCAAGCAGTCCGGTAAGTACCGGAGGCATTTGCTCCTTCAGGTAGTCGTTGGAAACCCCAATGTCTTTTGCTCCCAGAAGTTTGAAAACTGAACCTGCTGCTACCGTGGCCATGTAACTTCCCTTCTGGTCGAGCCAATGGGCATCACCCTTTTCGGGAATGCCATAACTGATAAAAGTAAGGCGTGGTGCACACAGGGCAATAAGCTGATGTGAATCTACTGAAAGATCGCAACCTGTTTTGCGCCCAAATTTGGATTCTTCTGCGGCATATTTCAGGTAATTACCGGCCATCCAATGGTATTCTCCACCACCCGAAAGGTTCTCCACGGCTTCTCCGTAAAACCTGCGGTGCAAAGTTGCACCACCTTTTCCTGATGAGCCTATTAGTCCAACTGCAAAGCGCGGTTCGAAGGCAAGGGTAACTAAAGCGGCTTTGCCATACCGCGATACGCCTTCAATACCTACTTTTTTGGCATCAACCAGCGTGTCGGTTTCCAGGTAATCCAGTGCACGTGCAGCACCCCATGCCCATGCCCTGAGCGACCCCCAGTCGTCGGGTTTCCGGGGCTGACCTTTGTTCACCAGTCCGATTATTCCCCGGGTAAGTCCTGCTCCATGATCAGCCTGAACACTAGATGGGTCCAGTATAACATATCCCCAGCCGGCAGCCAGCAATTGTTCTGTTGGTGCGGAGTTCCCGTCGGGAGGAGGAGCAAAAAAATTAGGGCCGGGCAACCGGGTGATGGGTGAATAGGCCGGGTATTTTTCAAAAATTTCTTTCATGGCAGGATCACCGGCAATCATCATTTTCTTGAAAGATGTATTTATCTTCTCCATGTCGTCAGGCATGGGTTGGGCCGGGGAGGGCAGTGACGGCCGGCCAAACAGGATCAGTACGGGTACCGGTCCTTTCACATTAAGCGGAACAACAACCACCATGTTAATATCTACATTGATCAGGGGGTACGAACTGTTGTCCACATGTCCGGTCATTTGTTTTGCCAGCACCGGTATGCGGCCGACAAACTCCCTGTCGGTAATCTTAGCGGTCCAGGTAACACCCGGAATGTTTGCCGGCAATCGGCCATAAACTTCCCGTTCAAATTCTTCAGCAATTTCAGGCCTGCGTTGTTTCCACCAGATTTCGGCCGAAGTGACCTTATTTCCGTTATTAAGTGTAAGCAAATCGGGGAGTTGGGGACAAGGATTGGCAATGGATTCATCATAATTGGCGTGATTGGGGTCGTTTTCATTTCCGCTGAATCCGGGCCGCAGCCGGGTAATGCCCAGCTGTTTCATCATGTTCATATGGTCCTGATCGGTTGTAAATGTTACAGGAGCAGGGTGCTTGCTGAAATCAGTTTTTGCTTCCTGCGCAGCGGACGCACACGCAATGCAAAAAGTAAGCAGAAGTAAGGCTGTTTTTCTCATTTAACCTGTTTAATAATTCTTAATAAAAGTCAATTCAATGCCCAAATGGGTGTGTTTTGGACTTTTGAAGATAGTAAAATTGTTTAAAAACTGTTCCTGTTTTCAATTTACTGCATACAAACCAATGCCCCTCTCACAACTCGTACTTACCTGCCGGCAGGGCTCGAAGCTCACAGCTCACAGCTTACAGCTAACGGCTAACATCCAACAGCTTATGCTCTGCTCATTAACTCAAAATATAATCGATATTTAACTTAACTTTAAGCTTATTCATCAACAAAGGTAAACCATACTTTATTATTTTCGTATTGTAGATAAAGACCGGATTGATTAAGTATGATTAAAACACGGATACTTTTTCTTAGAGTATTTCCGATACTGGTATTATTAGCCTCAGTTACCGGCCACTTATGCTTTGCCCAACTGCATCATTCCAACTTTGAAAAAATTACTATCAGGGATGGATTGTCTCAGTCCACCGTCACTCATATTCTGCAGGATAAATACGGGTTTCTTTGGTTTGCCACCTATGACGGGATCAACAGATATGATGGTTATTCCTTTCAGGTTTTCCGGCATGTTGAAAAAGATCAGACGAGCTTAAGTCATGATGCCATTGTTTACATGATGGAAGACAGCAAAGGTTATATCTGGGTGGTGAATAATGGTAATGCAGGCATGGACCGGTTTGATCCGGAAACGGAAAAATTCACCAGGTTCAGACATAATGCTGCTGATTCTGCTTCTGTAAGTAGTGATTTTGTCAACCGCATAACCGAAGACAGGCAGGGCAATATCTGGGTTTGTACCAGTAAAGGACTGGATTTATATGATGTTCAGAAAACAGTTCAGGGCGCTCAAGGCAGCTTTCGGAGGTTTGGCAAAGGAATAATCACCGGGAATATTGACATGGCCTATGAAAACAAGTATGGCCAGTTTTTGCTGTTTTCTGATTCCCTGTTCCTGTTCGACCGCAACACAAAAACCTTTCATAAAACAGGTGTTCCTTTGGAACCTACCAGCATCAAATCAATTGTGGAAGATGAATATGGGAACCTTTATATTGGCACAACCGGTAATGGCATTATTAAACTTAGTTATAATCGGAAAACATCATCCTACCGACGTTCCAATCCGGGAAAGATTAATGTAACTCCCAAAAACAAAAATTGCCTGCTGATTGACAAGGACCGTTGTTTGTGGATCGGTACCGAAGCGGATGGCTTGTACAGGTACAACCCCGAAAATGATTCGCTGGATCACTACAAAAAGGATGAATTGGATCTTTCATCAATTAGTGATAACACCATTGGCTCCTTATTTGTAGACCATTCTGGTGTACTGTGGATTGGAACATACAGCCAGGGTTTGTGCAAATATGACCTGTTTAGGAAAGAATTTCTGCACTATAAATCAATCCCGAACAACCCGAATTCACTGAGCGGGAATGTGATTTCCTCCATCCATGGAATTCATCCCGATGAATTGTGGGTGGGAAATGATGCCGGTGGAGGCTTGAACAGGTTCATTTTCCGCGATGGAAAAGAGCCTCTTGTCATCCATTATAAGCATGACCCGAATGATCCGAATACCATTTCCGGTAATAGCATCATATCCCTTGTTCAGCGCAGAAATGGCGAAGTATGGATCGGGTGTTCAGGAGGATCTGTTTCAAAAATCATCCCCGAAGTTCCGCTTTCGGGCAGAAAACCTGTGGTGAAAAGATACCAGCATGTGAAATGGACATTTGCTATCTATGAAGACAGTGATGGCATTCTTTGGGGAGGAACCTGGAAGGCAGGTTTGTGGAGGTACGATGATAAGACCGATCAGTTTACCTTTTTTGATCATGTACCTGATAATCCGCAAAGCCTTTGCGATAATATCATCTGGGCATTGGGCGAAGACAAGGATAAAAATCTCTGGATAGGCGGGCATGGAAACGGAATTAGCATACTCACTGCCAATCAGAAAAAAAGCAATGCGCCCAAATTCATTAACCTGCGGCATCATGATACGGATACTTCTTCACTGAGCCACAATACTGTAAATACATTCTGTTCAACTGCTGATGGTACCCTGTGGATCGGAACAGCCGGCGGACTGAACAGGTTGATCGGTAAAACAGAAACCATCAAAGAGATCAGTGACACAGGCAGGTTAAGATTTTCTCATTACCATAAAAAAGACGGTTTGCCCAGTGAAGGTATCATAGGCATTCTTCAAGATCATGAAGGAAACTTGTGGATGAGCACTGCAAAAGGAATTTCAAGGTTTAACCTGGCCGACAGCTCATTTCTGAACTTCGATGAAGGTGACGGGCTTCAGAATGACGAATTCTGGCACAATGCCTATTATAAAAATGAAAAGGGCATGTTGTTCTTTGGCGGACAAAACGGATTTAACGCGTTTTATCCTGACCGGATCAAAACAAATTCCGTTATACCAGCGGTTGCTGTCACCGGCTTGAAGCTTTTTACCAAATCTGTGAAAATTGGAGAAGCGGTCAACAACCAGGTTGTTTTAAAAATGCCAATGCATTTAACGGATCAGGTTTCGCTGTCGCATAAAAACAAC
The DNA here is from genome assembly GCA_046481675.1 of Bacteroidales bacterium. Lineage (GTDB taxonomy): Bacteria > Bacteroidota > Bacteroidia > Bacteroidales > UBA10428 > UBA5072. The sequence goes on from JAWOJJ010000063.1 coordinate 36,221, forward strand.
ATCATTACTATTGAATTTGCAGCATTGCATTACACCCAACCTGCTGCTAACAGGTATGCCTACTACCTCGAAGGATTTGAAAAAGATTGGAATTATGTGGATAATCAGCGATCGGCCACTTATACAAATCTTGATCCCGGCAAGTACGTTTTCAGGGTAAAAGCTTCAAATAACGATGGAGTCTGGAACGAAACAGGAACTTCTTTGGAATTGATCATAAAGCCACCCTGGTGGAAGACCTGGTTGTTCAGGATAGTCATTTACGCCACACTGGTTGGGCTGCTGTTTCTCTTATACTATTTGCGAATGGCCTATTACCGCTATGAGCAGAAGAAACTATCGGAGTTGGTTAAGGAAAGAACCATGCAGTTGGAAGAGGTTGCCGTATCCATGGAAGAGAAGCAGGAAGAAATCAACTCGCAAAAGGAGGAACTCCTGGCTCAAAGGGATGAGCTGGAACGCAATAACATTGTGCTGCAAAAGCAAAAAGAAATGATCCTGGAGCAACATCATGAACTTGAAAAGCACCGGAATCAGCTTGAACAACTTGTTGAAGAACGTACCAAAGAATTGATTGAGGCAAAAGAAAGAGCTGAAGAGTCGGATCAGCTGAAATCTTCGTTCCTGGCCAACCTGAGCCATGAAATCAGAACCCCGCTGAATGCCATCCTGGGCTTTTCAGCACTGCTGGGTGAAGAAGATGTTACTCATGAGGACCGCACAGAGTATAACCGGATCATGAACAACAGCAGCAAAATGTTGCTCGATTTGATCAATGACATCATGGATATTTCCAAGATTGAGGCGGGCCAGATGACACTTTTGCCCGTTAATGTGAAGCTGAGCCGGGTTATCTCAAACATTGTGGATACATACGAAATGCTGATGAACAGGAACGATTCAGGTACCATCAGAAAGGTGGATCTGAAAGTCAACATGGCTCCCGGTTTAAATGATTTGCAAATCATAGCCGATAAAACCAGGCTTGAACAGGTGTTGTCGAACCTGATGAGCAACGCAGTAAAATTTACGAGCCAGGGTTTTATTGAAATCGGATGCAGGCGCCAGAATTCCGACAGCATGCTTGAATTCTATGTGAAAGATACAGGTATTGGCATTAAAGAAGAATACCAGTCCATGATCTTTGAGCGTTTCAGAAAGGTTGAGGATGATAAGACACAGCTTTACCGGGGAACAGGTTTGGGACTGGCCATTTCTTCGCATCTGGTTAGCCTGATGGGAGGCACCATGAAGGTTGAGTCACAACCCGGCAAAGGATCTGAATTTTCTTTTACACTTCCGCTGAATGAATCTTCTGCCGTAAAGAAACCTGGCCAAACTGAAAGAAAAACTGAAAATGCCCTTTCCGACCTGAGTGGGTACGATATTCTGATTGCAGAAGACGACATTTCCAATTTCAATTACATTAAAAAACTGCTTCAGAAGACAAATGCTGTGGTTCATCATGCCGCCAACGGCAGGAAAGTATTGGAAATCATGACGGATCACCCTGAAATCAAATTGATCCTCATGGACATCAAAATGCCTGTAATGGATGGTATTGAAACTTTACATGAATTGAGAAAGCGGAATATTCAGATCCCTGTAATCGCCCAAACAGCTTATGCGCTGGCAAATGACAGGGAAAGGCTCACCCAGGAGGGATTTGACGAATACATCTCAAAGCCAATCAGTGCCCCATTGTTTTATAAGATGGTGGCAGAACTGCTGGGGTTGTGCGGTTAACGAAATCCATAATTAAATACTAAAGCAACGCCGGCATGAATTTGGCGTGCATAAAAAGTGAGCTTTTAATTGCTGCTTGTTAATAAATTAGGAAAGTCAAAGAAATTTCAAGCTTCCTTACTGAAGTTGATCGTGTCATTTTTTTCGTTGCTATACAGCCGGTAAAAGTTGAAAAAGGCATGGTCGAATATCCCCTTAATTATCTGAAAGAAATGCCCGTCGCACTGCAGCAATTCAACGTTATCAACCCTTTTGCCTTTTTAAAATAAAGCTAATAACTTTATTGCTGAAAGTATCATTCCACGGGTATATAAACTTCACTTTCCGAGTTTTCATTATAGGGGCCCAGGCACTTCTTGCCATAATACTCGTAATTGAACGGTTTGGTGAGCCTGTAATGGGTGTCGGGGAGGAATTGATTGTAAATATACTTGTAGGTATACCCAACCTTGTTGGCCAATCCTTTATGAATAAACCTGAGATACCGGCCTTTCGGTATGGTTTTAATTACAAACAGCGGATTCAGATCTTCAACATGGGTTACCTCGGTACCGATGAAAAAGTACATACCTCCGATTTCCTGTTGATCCGACCAGTATTGCACCTGGAAAAAACCCGCGGGAGTGATCCGGTTTTTAATTGAGGGGACTTCATTCATAAACCGGGCCCATTCTTTCGAAAGGTCATTAATCTGTGTGTCCTCACTGATAAAGAAAGAAATGCCAACCAGCGTTTTTTCAGGTATTTCCAATTGTTCAGGAGCTGTATCCCGAACTTTATCCGATTGATAAATGTATTCTGAAGTAATGGGAGCAACCAGGGCCAATATCGACAAAGAGTGGCCGTTCCTGATTTCGGTTGGATTAACGTGGAACTGCTTTCGAAATGCCCGGGTGAATGATTCATGACTACCAAATTGGAAATCATAGGCAATATCGGCAATTTTCTTATCACTGTCGCGCAATTCATAAACAGCCTCAGTAAGCCTGCGTTGCTGGATGTAGTTTTTGGGCGAGTATCCAGTGATGCTCTGAAAAAGTCGCATAAAATGATACAATGAATAGCAGACTTCATTGGATACCCTGAATACATCCATCTCTGACTTCAGGTTGTTTTCTATAAACTGAACCGCTTTCAGTATTACTTCCTTGTTGGTCATAATTATTTCCGAAAAAAGCACCTTGCAGCATGTATCTGCAAGGTGCCGGCAATTTAGCTAAAAATTGAATTCGTTTTGCCAGTCGAATGCTCCGGATTCTTCATCCCACTCGGGCCAATGCTTACACCAATCCGGAACCACACAATCTTTAACTCTTTCTGAAAGGTGGTAGGGTTTGATGTCTAAAACAGGAGTTCCGTTCCCGGCATCAATCCAGGGTGTGTGAATGATCCCTTTTTCATGATCAATTTGCAGTACCGAAATGTTTGTGATCAACACCGGATTAGGACGAACAGGAGAGCGTGTGGCAAATACTCCAATTTTTTCAGGTCCTTTTTTATAGGGTTTTTTACTCACCAGTACCGACCGCAATTCAGGTTTGTCAACCATGCTTCCCCACCAGATTACCTGGAGATGGCTGAAGCCGTCAATTTCTGTTAATCCCGAAAGATATTCTTTTTCGAGATGAATGGAATAGTTGCCGTTTGAGGCAATGACCTTGCCTATAGGCTTTAATTCATAATTCTTGTTCATTTTTTCATTTTTAGATTGATAGTTGTTTTTTACCGGTAACGGGACAAAATTACTCCTGCTATCATCTAAAAGCTTGACCTAAATTGCTGATTTGTGCCCGCAACTTGATATAAATTGCTGATATGTCATAACAGCATCTACAGCACCTGATGTTGTGTTCGTTTTCGTACACCCCTGTTTCAAAGCCGGTCACTTATTGATGGTTACCGATATTGGATTAACGATTTATAATAAACAGTAATTCATATCATTATGTTGTTTGGCCCGAAATGTGTTAGGGCATGTTGGGCCCTTAATAACCATTAACAATATTCTGATATGAAATACAAATTTTACAGCTCTATTCAGGTTGTATTCCTGGTAACAGCATGCATACTTTTCTCTGGTTTTACCGGAGGTGACGAAGCCGAGAAAGGCTCCATATCCGGAACACTGGTGAACGACAGTACCTCTGTGCCGGTATCTTTTGCTTCTGTAGCACTATTGAATGCAACAGATTCGGCTCTTGTTTCCGGCGTAATATCTGATGATCAGGGGAAATTCAATTTCAGTGGATTACCCTATGGCAAATATTGCATCAAAGCTACTTTTGTTGGTTATAAGGCAATTCAAATAAAAGATATCGAACTTTCATCCCGTAACAGAACGGTTAATCTGAATGAAATGAAGATGACCGAAGATGTAAAGGCAATTGATGCTGCGGTTATCGTTGGCCAGCGGCTGAAAGGTGAAGAAAAAGTAGATCGCACCGTTTTTACTTTGAATGACGATATCCGTAAAGTTTCCAGCACTGCTCTTGATGCATTGAAACACATTCCGTCCGTATCAGTAGATTTTCAAAACAATGTATCTCTTGAAGGCAGTTCAAACATTCAGTTTTATGTTGACGGCGTGTTGCGGAACAAGGAATATGTGGCACAGTTAAAGCCGGATATGGTCGATAAAATCGAACTGATCACAAATCCCGGTGTGCGTTACGATGCTGAGGTTTCAGGTGTTATCAATATTGTGTTGAGAAAGGAAGCACGCTATGGTATCAGCGGATCTGTTAAGATACCGGTTCCCCATCCGGTAAATACCATGGCTGAGCCTGCAGCAAACATTGAATACGGAAACCAGAAGTTCCGGTTTTATGCTAGTGATCAGCTGCACTACGAGCGGTTCAACGGAAAGGACCTGGTAACCACGCGGATTGATGATGTGAATGGCAGTCCCTATTACTTTGACAAAATTGGCGAGGGAAAAAACAGCTGGCAGCAGAATTACATGAATTACGGAATCGACTGGTTCCTCAATGAAAAGTCATCACTGAATTTCCTGGGTGAATGGAGAAACTGGAAGGGTGTATCGGATAATTACATCATTACCAGCCACACCTATTCGGGAGATGAGCTTTCGGAGTATCTCAAATCAATTAAAGATTCAAAGGATAATAGCAACAACTATTACTTTTCACTGTATTACAATAGAAAATTTCGCAAAGACGGCGACGATCTCAGGCTTGAAGCATACTATAACCAGCAGACAGGAAGGATTAACAATAACTATTCTGATACGTACCTGAATACGGAAGACCTGGTTACGCCCCTGTCTCATATCAGGCGAAACGACCTCACTGTAAACCTGAGGCAGAACGGCGAACTGAAGTTTGACCTGGCCTTTACACTGGGATCTATAAAGAATGAAGCCGGTTACCGGACCTATGCCGCATGGATGGAAAACAATTTTACCGAAAAGCACATCGTTGAAGAGATTGCCAGTGAAGAAAAAGAAGATTTCAATTATCTGGAAACCAGGCAAACTGCCTATTATAATCTTTCAGGAAAAATCAAAAAATTTACCTGGCAGGCCGGACTGAGGGGAGAATACTCCTGGATTGAAATCAATTCGGAAAATCACACTGATTATACGGTTTTGCTTCCTCAGTTTACGTTAAATCAGAGTCTGCCCGCAGAACAGAACATCAAACTGACCTATCGCAAGCAAATCTTCCGGCCTTCAATTAACAGTTTGAACCCCTTTGAAATCTGGTCCGATTCCATGCATGTACGCAGGGGCAATCCCGATCTGGAACCTACCATCGAAAACCGCTTTGAATTAACTTATTCCAGGAACTTCAAGGCCAATTACCTGTCGCCTAAATTATACGTCCGTTACACTTCCAACGGTATTCAGGATAACACTACGATAACCGGTGATGGCGTAACCGAAATCACTCAGAATAACATTGGCCGTAATATGGAGTATGGCTTAAGTTTGAACGGCGCATTCCAGATCATGAAGCGCTGGAGGATCAACGCCAATGTATCGGTTTTCAACAGATACATAAAAACCGATAAAGCTATTGCAGGTCATTCATCTGAAGAGAAAGCCAGCTACCGGTTCAATTGCAGCAATATAGTTACGCTACCCAAAGACTATTCGGTGTTCATGTTTGCCAATTACGGAAGTCCTAATATTTACTATCAGAGAACAAACTCAAGAGATCTGCTGATGCTCTTTGGAGCCGAGAAGAAATTTTCTGACAAGCTGAGTGTAGATGTAATCTATAATCCGCTGATTAAAGAGTTCATGTATCAGAAAGTGAAAACCGAAACTCCCGGATACCATGAAATGTGGGAGGGACATGTTGATGTCAACCAGTTATTCTGTTTCTCAATTACCTATAGTTTCAAACGGGGAAACAAGATCAGCAAGATCAACAGATCAGCTGAATACGAAAGAACTGAAGGAAAAGGTGGTCTTTAGCATCGTCAATCGACTGGTTTGGCCCGCAGATACTGGGCCGGCCAGTCGGTTTTCAGTGTCTGCCCATCCTTGCCTCACCGAATTAAATCATAATGGCTTTCACCATATCCGGGTAATGCTAGTCGTGTTTGGAAGTAATCCAATTTAAAGCATCCTCAACTTCCTTGAAATAGGCATTTACCACCAGCTGGGACTTATCCAGCTTTTTTACGAAATTTTCCACCGAGAACTTTGAAAATACATCTTCGGGCACAATGATCGCGTGGAGCATTTGTCCGTATTGTTTGGCATGTTGGGTGCAACGGTTTACGCCGTGTTCCTGACCATGGGGACTTAACCCCCTGTGCTGCCGGGTGTCGAGTATCAGGTTTTTGGCACCTTTTTGAACCATCAGTTTGAGCACTTCTTCGAGTAGTGATGAAAAGAGTTCGAAACTGGTAAATCCCTTCCAGGTTTCCAATATGCAGCTGGCTTCGGGATAATAGGTAAGCGTTAAGCTTTCATGCTCAAGAATAATTTCTGATTTCATTATGTTAAGAGTTTGGTTAACTGTTTTCATTAACGCAACCCGCAGAAAAACGTTACGGCTTTTTTATTATTTTTGAAGAGAACGCTCCGGCCAACAAACAGCGCACCAACCGGGTTTTAATACCTGCAATTTTAAGCTAACAGAAATGGGTTGAGTTATTGCTTTTTCAGCGTAATTAACAGGTGATTCTCTGAAATGGCTATGATTTCTTCTCCTGCAGCTGATGTGCCCGATTGCTGACGATTTAGGAATTCAATTTTGTCAGCGTCAGAAGCAAAATATAGGGATATCAGCGTGTCATCATTGCTTTGTAAAATGACTGCACGAAATCCTTTTAGTTCACTAAAAAAAGCGGCCAGGTCCGGTGCGCCATTCATAATGCCCAATTCACCTTTAACAAGTATGGCTTCACCATTGATTTCAGCCAAAGTACTTTCCGGAAGATAGGTGTTCATATCGGCAGGTGCTTCATCAATTCTGCCCGCTATAGCCGTGCCAATTTGCAGCGATCCAAGGCTGTCGCTTTTGTTTCCGGTGGAATTGATGATGTTAATGTAATACGGCCCCTTGCAAAGCTGCAACTGGTAGGGCGTATGGCAGGTAAAAGGAGATATCGGCGGGGTGGATCTGCATTGATAACGGGATACGGAATAGATACCGAATGCCTCTTCGGGACCTGTCATTTTGAATATTTCAATTTTGAATGTGCCGCCCTGGTATGCCAATTCTCCAATCCAGGCCCCCTTGCAACCATATTCACGGTAGAGTTCGGCTCCGCCGTTCATATATCCAAACAACGATGCTCCGGTATAGGTTTTGCGTTGGGTAAATCGGGCACCAGGAAGGTCGGTTGTGTCAATCACCGGATAACTTTCCTGTGCCTGCAACAAACCCTGAAATGCGAGTACCACAAGGAGCCACGCCATTCTATAAGACACATTCATGAGTAGTTTATTAAATGCATGTTCCTAACCCAAATCAATCAGACTGAGGCTAATATCTGATTTATTCGCTGTGCCCAAACCCAGAGCGGATGCCTGCTCTAAAAATTTCAGCACTTCCGGGGTAGGGGCTTTCTGAATTCCTTCGGCAATCCGTTTTTCAGCCACCAGGTCATAACTGATCCGGTCGAGTGCTACCGGGTCTGAGGCAATTAAAATAGCATTGTAGTTGCAGATGAATTGCGGGTTGGCACCCGGTCCGCCGTTAAAGCAGCCCTTTAGTCCGTCGCAGATGTTCAGTACCACCTTATCGCGCAGCGGCGCAAAGGCACATACTTCGGCGCTGGTTTCATTCCACAATTGGGCATGCAGCCTGCCCGTATTGGTAATGGATCCGTAGGCCAGGTTTTTCATGGCGTTTGTAATGGATGCTCCTGCATTTTTCAGTATGGGTATGTTGATGATCTTATCAACTTCCTGTGTTACAATTTTAGAAAAATAGGAATACTTCCCGCCGTTAACCATATAAGGCATGGTTTCGCTGTCATATTCACCTTCCACATCGGCCCAGTAGTACCACTCCTTATCAATATTCCGTTCTCCATAAAGCTTTCCATCCGCATCAAAGAATGAACCTTTTTCATCCTGGCATTCAGTGCCTCGTATGGTGATACCCGGGTAATTCTCTTGTGTAAAACCAACATCTTTCAATTCCATGTCGCGCCTGTCCCATATGATGATATTTTTTCTTTCAATACCACTTGCTTCCAGTTGCCTGATCACCGATTGGGTAACGGCATGACTGGTTGAAAGCAGCTTACCTGCTACCGGGTTCACTTTAAGGCCAATGCGTTCTCCGGGATTGACAAAGGTTCTCCATGCTTCACCCAGGTCGGTTTTGCCGGTGAGTTCCAGCATGGCCTTTTCAATCATGCGGTAAGCTTCCTGCTCAACCGGTTCATTGTTGACAACTGCCTTTACATTCTTCACCTGTACCACCTTACCCGGGAATTTGCCCGGCATAGACCATTCGGTTCTGGCTGCTTTTGCAGCATCGGCGATGTTGGTAGCCGGCTTATCAGCCATGGCTGGTGCTGATGAACCTAATACTGATAACGGTTTGGCAGCCAGTGCGGCGCTTCCGGCGCCCAGGATGGCGAAAAACCTCCTCCGGTTGAGTGAATTCTCTTTCATGTGTTAGCTTTTAGGGTAATAAGTGATTGATGCTTATATTTTGCAGATTACTTAAACAGTTTCAGGTTGACTGATTTCCCCATGATCACATAGCCTGCCTCATTGGGATGCAGGAAGTCGCCAGTATGTAATTCCGGTAAAATTGTTAGCCGGTCGGCCGGGTTTTGCAAT
>JAWOJJ010000024.1:0-7444 GCA_046481675.1 Bacteroidales bacterium
CAATAAATTTTCCAGATACTTCATTTAAATGTTCCCTCAATGAATGGGGTTCACCTTTATTATTGTCTGAATGTGCAATAAATGACATGGTGGACCGATTAAAAATAGCTTAAACAAAACTAGATTGTAAGCGCAAAAAATGCTTCGTTTCTTAAGTGTCGTTTCGGTATCAAGTATTCCCTTAAGCCCCAGAAAACTCGCTCAACACACGGTTCATTATCAATACCTTAATAATAGAGCAAGTTAGATAAAAAACGTTTGTGAATCAATAGATCATTCTACATTCTTTTGAACAAGAAATAAACCTGCATTGAACAATCTCAACCTTCTGGCTAAGAAAAGAAATCAACCTAATCACACACCACATCAGTAAACGCTAAAATTCAATTTTCCAGCTTACCGACGGCAGCAACATGCATCCATCAGTAAAAGGTAGCCTTTATGAAAAATAGTATACTTTTATGATACGATACATGAATGAGTCCTTTTCAAAACATAACTCTGAGTATAAATGAATCCAAAAAATCTTGTAAAATTAAGCAACGCAGTAGGCACTATTTCAATAATCCTGCTGATTTATTGGGTATTCGTATTTATTTCCATTGAAGTATTCGGACTGAAGGTTTTTAAAGAAAACATCACCGAAACATTTTATATGAGCATACTGGGAATTCTTGCCCTGATGACCGGAGCACTGATCATCAGCATCATGTTCAACCTCACCCGTATTGCCGAAAAACACAACCAAGATGATCTGGCAGCAGCCAGGCCGCAACAGAAAACACTCAGGTGGTTGTTTCTATTAAGCTTTCCTGTAATATTCGGCTTGCTGTTCGGAGGCGATTATCTGACCTCAAAAAAGAAAGAAAGGTTGCTGATTCAAGCTGCAAAATCCATTATTGAGGACAATGCTGAAAAAACCCAAATACTGCTGGATTATCAGTTTAATGAATTGTGGATCAGTCACACCGAAGATGTGCTGGATATCATGTCCAAAACAGATGAAAACTTTCCCAATGTGATGGTTATCGTGGCGGATTCCATTGATAAAACCAAAGTATTACTGGGCTTCAGAGAATTTTATGGCAATCTGAATGACACCATTCAACCGGTAAAAAAGAATTACATACTTGAAACCACCAAGACCGAAAGAGATTATTTATGGGATGTATTTGATACAGGCAATCAGAAAATCCGGTTCAGCGCCCACGATGGCAATTACGAACTCTATTATCCCTACGTCAAAGGCAACCGGAAAATAGTACTGCATTTCTCCGACTATCAGCGGTATGGAAAGATTGGCAGTTAGTCGACAGGAATTGATACGAACGAAACAATTATATAACGCAGGAACAGGAGGAAGAAAAAATGAAACCGAAATCAATCCTATGTATTGCCCTGGCAGCAATTCTCGTGTCATGTAATGCGAATACACCGGGAGAACTACTGAAAAAAGTAATTTTCAATAAAGAAAAAGACCTTTTGCTGGTGCAGTTTGACTGCAAGACCGATGTGGATGACATTCATACCATGGCATCCCTGGCAACGCTCATGGCTGATTCCGGCTTTTCAAACATCGAATTTCACGTGGTAACCGGCACCTACGGTACCCAGGAAGGACTTTACGTACCACCAAATGATTTGCTGAAGCTTGCTTTTAAGGACAACTGGACCGATGCGCATGAAAATTTCAACCAGGCAGTACAAAAAGTTAAAAGTCTGGTGATAAAAACGCTTACCAGCCAGGGCGATGTCTGGATTGCCGATGCCGGACAATCCGATTTTTCTGCTGAACTGATTAAGGCTGTTCAGGCAACACATCCTGAAATTGACGTTCTGAAACGCATTCATGTGGTTCAGCACAGCAACTGGAACGAGGAAGTGACCTCTCCTGATCGCCTGCAATATGTAAAAGACCATGCCGATTATCAGAAGATACCTGATGGCAACGTGGTTGGAAACGGCACTCCGGGATTTCGTTCTCCTGACTACACCCGGTGGAAAGACCGGATTACCGATCCCGGATTAACGGAAATATGGCAGCTTGCCATTGATATTGCGAACAAATACAACGGAAAAGAGGGACGTTATCTCAATGAGGCCATATCAGCAGGCGGACTCGACTTTTCAGACCTTTCAGAAGTCTGCTGGATTTTGGGATTGAGTGATATCAGGGATACGGAACATTTCTTTGAACTTTTTTCAAAATGATTCGTCTTACATGCAAGAAGACCGCTATAAAGAGAGATATTTGAAGCTTATCAGGAGACAATGATGAGGGCTAAAACAAAAGATCAAAAAGCTCCTCTTTGATAATTCCATGATGACCAGCGACTTCTTTTAAATATGTATACGAAGTAGCTTTTTCATGCAGCAAATACCTTTTCAATTATCTGATGAAGACGTACTATTCTGGGAGCATCCTAATCAAAATGACAACGAATAGCTTCCCGGATATTCTGTTTCAATTCATCAAGCGTTTCGCCTTCGGTAAAAATCGGATAATCCAGAGCTTTAGCTTCAAAACCACCTTCTTTGGATTCTTCGACAATGAAAATGATTTCTTTCATAAGTTAAGCATGTTTCTACAAAAAAAAATTATGTGCAATTTGTGTTCTTTTTTATGGGCCGATTTAACCATGCATCGCTGGTTACTTCCGAGTCACTATGTAATAAACATGTCAGCCCCCTGGTATCGCCTGATCCCGAGGTCACAGCACAAATGAACCTGTCAATCAGAAGATCTTATTTCCGAGGTCAATTTGTTTATTTCTGATCCATTCTTTACATTTAAGCATTCGCAACACCTGTCTATGAAAAACATCTTATCTCAATCCGAAAAAGATCATCTGAATCAGCTTGTGGTTAAAGCGGAAAAGCACGTAGATGCCCAGATTGTACTGGCTGTTGTTAAGCGCAGCGATTCATATTCCGAAGTACCCTGGAAAGCATTTGCCATCGGCACCTCTGTTGCCGGCTTGCTGTTGTTTGGGCTCAATGCAGTTATACCATCATGGTATTCACCTACCAGGGTTCATATTGCCCTGGCGGCAACCCTGGCAACGGGCATTTTTCTGGCGCTGCTGACTGTCTTTATCCCACTGTTTGCCAGACTTCTTCTTTCATCGCACCAGGCCGAAACCGAAGTGAAGCAGTATGCCGAATCGATCTTTATTTCACATGAGGTGTTTGCTACCCATAAACGGAACGGCGTACTACTGTTTGTAAGCCTGTTTGAGCGGAAGGTTTATATTCTTCCCGACAAGGGCCTGTGCAATATGCTTGGCCATGATGAGACCAGAAAGATTATAGAGCCCATGCTGGATTCACTCCGTCATCATAAGTTGCGGAAAGCTTTTGAAGAAGGGTTGAACGAACTAACCGAAATCCTGCAAAACAGTAAGCGGCAGGTGCCGGATGACCACGGTAAAAACGAACTGCCCAATGAAATCATAGAGGAGGAAGGGGTATGAAAAGAGCATTACGGATCATCATACCGCTGATCCTGGCTATACCGGCCCGGACTGCGGCAACGGAAGTGCCCTATCTTACTGGCCGGGTGAACGACTATGCGCAGATCCTTTCTCCCGAGACCAGCCAGATGCTTTCTGACAGCCTCAGGGAACATGAAACCAGCACGGGAAACCAGGTCGTGCTTCTTACCATTCCCACGCTCGACGGTGAGAATATCGAAGACTATTCCAACACGGTTTTCAATACCTGGAAGCTCGGGCAAAAAGATAAAAACAACGGCATCCTCATTGTAGTTGTACCCGACGACAGGTACATGCGCATCGAGGTGGGCTATGGCCTCGAAGGCACCATGACTGACCTGATGTCGAGCCGGATCATTCGCAATGTGATGACCCCGAAATTCAAGGACGGGGATTATAACGGAGGCATTGCCGACGGCGTTAGCGCTGTTCTGAATGTGCTGCGTGGCGGCGAATTGTCTGATGAGATACGTAATGATGACAATACCCCGGCACAATCCGTTGCGGGAGGAATACAAATTCCCGATATGCCGGTTGCAGAACGCATCCTGTTCGGGTGTTTTATTTTTGGTATTATCGGACTTTTCACCGTGCTGGGCATATTTACCCCCGGCGGCACCAGCTGGTTTCTCTATTTCTTCCTAATCCCTTTCTGGGCTATGTTTCCCATTATTATAGTGGGGACTTTGGGAGCGCTGATATGCCTGATCTCCTACCTGGTGCTTTTCCCCGTCGCTAAGCTGTTCCTCAGAAGAACCAAATGGTATCAGAAGGCTAAGAAGGACCTGCACCACAAGGGAAGGGCTTCGATAGGGGGCTTTACATTCAGCAACGGTGGCTCCGGCAGTTCATGGAGCTCCGGCGGCGGATCAAGCTTTTCAGGTGGCGGCGGGTCATCGGGAGGAGGAGGCGCCTCGGGAAGCTGGTAAGGAACCCAATTGCTAAATGCAAATTGTTAATTGTTCTTTATTAATTGCAAATTGTTCCTGTTCTTCCCTATTTTTGCACCGCAATCAGGAAATTGTTTTTGTGGCTTTATCAGAACTCATACAGCTTTACAGCAAGCACCCCGCGGCCAAAAACCTGCAGCAATTGCTGGCAGATGACAGCCTGAAAAAAATACATTGCGCAGGACTTGCAGGATCATCCAAAAGCCTGTTGATGGCTTCCATTGTGTCATCACTGTCGGGGATTCACCTGGTGGTAATGCCCGAAAAGGAAGACGCTGCATATATGTACAACGACCTGGTTAACCTGCTGGGTAGCGATGCGGTTCTGTTTTTCCCTTCATCGTTCAAAAGATCGGTTCATTACAACCAAATCGACAACGGCAGCGTGATCCTCCGCACCAATGTGGTGAACAGGCTGGGCTCGGGTGAGCCATACGTCAATGGCAATTACCTCATTGTGGTTACCTATGCCGAAGGACTGGCCGAAAAGGTGATCACCCAGGTAAAGCTGAAAAAGAATACGCTGCAACTCAACAAGGGTGAAAAGATATCCATCTCGTTCATCCGGGAAGTATTGGAGGAGTACCATTTTACCGATGTGGATTTCGTATATGAACCCGGGCAATATGCCATCAGGGGCAGCCTGGTGGATGTTTTTTCCTTTGCCAGTTCAGATCCTTACCGCATCGACTTCTTTGGTGACGAAGTGGAATCCATCCGCACCTTTGACGTGGACACCCAGCTCTCCAAAGAAATACATGAAAAAATCAACATTCTGCCCAATGTGCAGGAACTCAAGCGCGAGGATATCAGCGAGCCCCTTACGGATTACCTGGATTCGAAGTCTGTTGTGTGGATCAACGACATCCGTTTCACTGCCGATAAACTGAACACCATTTATGATGAGATTTCACAACGGGCCACCAAAAGCGAGGAGGTTCTCCCGCTCTCCGAAAGCCAGCTGACCACGGGCCATTACCTCATCAGCAAACTTCCCGAATTCAAAGTGGTGGAATTTGCGGCCCGGAATTTTTACCCGGACAGTGTTCAGCTTTCTTTTAACACGTTGCCACAACCGGCTTTTAATAAGAATTTCAACCTGCTGGCAGATGATCTGCTGATCCTCACCGAAAACGAATACAAGAATTACATTTTAAGCGACAGCGAAAAGCAGATTGAGCGATTGACGGCCATATTTCACGATATCAACAAGTCCATCCGCTTCACCCCCCTGCTCAAAACCCTTCACGAAGGGTTCATTGACCGCGACCTGCTGCTTTGCTGCTATACCGACCACCAGATTTTTGAGCGGTACCACAAATACACGTTGCAGAATTATTTCTCGAACCGCGGCACCTTGTCGATCAAAGAACTGAAGGGACTGCAACCGGGCGATTACGTGGTGCACATTGATCATGGCATAGGGAAGTTTGGCGGACTGGAGAAAATTGAAATCAACGGCAAGGTTCAGGAATCCATCAGGCTGGTATACCGTGACAATGATGTTCTTTATGTGAGCATCCATTCACTGCACCGCATATCCAAATACAAGGGGAAGGACAATGAGCCCCCGAAAATGTACAAGCTGGGCACAGGGGCATGGCAAAAGCTGAAGCAGAACACCAGCAGAAAGATCAAGGATATTGCGCGCGAACTGATCAGTTTGTATGCCCGCCGGAAAATGCAGCAGGGCTTTGCCTTTGCGCCTGACACTTATATGCAGAATGAACTGGAAGCTTCTTTTATTTATGAGGACACCCCCGACCAGGTAAAAAGTACCAAAGCCATCAAGGAGGATATGGAATCGGAAAACCCCATGGACCGCCTGGTATGCGGCGACGTGGGTTTCGGTAAAACCGAGGTGGCAGTGCGGGCTGCTTTTAAAGCCGTTGCCGATAACAAACAGGTGGCTATGCTGGTTCCCACCACAATCCTGGCCCTGCAGCACTACCACACTTTCCGCGACAGGCTCAAAGATTTCCCTTGCAACCTGGAATACATCAACCGGTTTAAAAAAGGTGCACAGCAAACCGACATCATTAAAAGACTTAAGGAAGGAAAGATCGACATCATCATTGGTACACACCGGCTGCTGGGGGCAGATATTCAATTCAGGGATCTCGGCTTGCTGATTATTGATGAGGAACAGAAATTCGGTGTGGCAGCCAAGGAAAAGCTGAAGAACCTGAAATTAAACGTGGATACGCTGACGCTGACAGCTACCCCCATTCCGCGAACGCTTCAATTTTCACTGATGGGAGCCCGCGATCTGTCGGTTATCAATACGCCACCGCCGAACAGGCACCCGGTTATCACCGAGCTACACACCTTTAATGATGATATCATCCGCGAAGGAATTGAATACGAGGTTTCCAGAGGCGGCCAGATATTTTTCATCAACAACAGGGTGCAAAACATAAACGAAGTGGAAACGCTGATCCGCAAGTTGTGCCCGCGTATTAAAACCTGTGTTGCCCATGGCCAGATGGAAGGTCCGGAGCTTGAGAAAACCATGACCGACTTTGTGAGCGGCGACTATGATGTGCTGGTTGCCACGGCAATTATTGAATCGGGGCTGGACATACCCAATGCCAACACCATTTTCATCAACAACGCGCATCATTTCGGGCTCAGCGACCTGCACCAGCTCAGGGGACGTGTTGGCCGCTCCAATAAAAAAGCATTCTGTTACCTGTTGTCGCCACCGCTGACGCTGATGACGCCCGATGCACGTAGGAGATTAAAAGCCGTTGAGGAATTGTCGGAACTGGGAAGCGGTTTCAACATTGCGCTGCACGACCTGGATATTCGTGGTGCAGGAAACATGCTGGGCGGAGAGCAAAGCGGCTTTATTGCCGACATCGGGTTTGAAACCTACACACGAATTCTGAACGAAGCAATCAGTGAACTGAAGGAAACCGAATACAAGGAAGTTTTTGCATCAACGGAAAAGGAACAGCCCGAGGAAGAAAAGAAATACGTGGAGGATTGCCAGATTGA
>JAWOJJ010000049.1:0-5224 GCA_046481675.1 Bacteroidales bacterium
GCCTATCAGAGCGAAGATGGCACCGGCATGAAACAAGGCCCACGCATTGATGGCCTGGACGTGTTGGCCGTCTATGACGCCATCAGCGAAGCGGCGGACTACGCGCGCAAAAATGGCCCCATTCTGGTCGAATCGCTTACCTATCGTCTTGAAGGACACAGCATGGGCGATCCGCAGCGCTACCGCACCAAAGAGGAAGTCCATGCGTCTTGTATGCATTGAAATATGTGTTTGAGACGCATTGAAATGTGTTTGAGACGCATAGCAATGCGTCTCTACGGGTTATTTTTCCTGAAATCCGAACATGATGGCAACACAACCGCTCTTCGGATACTCTGATTTTTGTGCAGAAACAGGAACTTTAACAACAATCTTAAGCTGCTGGCTCGATTCGAGATTGAAATCCCATACAGTACTTACATCATGCTGCCGGTTATCATAAAGCACGTTTTTGTAAGAATCGATTATCTGGAATTCAACAGCAGGAAGCGTCTCAGAGCCACACACGGCAATCCGGTAGTTCTGGCCCGAATAGAACGTCTTATACAGTTCAGCTTCCTCGCCTTCTGTAAGTATAGCTGCATGATAATTACCGTCGTGAATATAACCGGTGAGTTCAAGCTTGCAAAGCTTCTTGGCAAATCCTTTGCATTGTGCGTTAACCGAAACATTCACGAACAGCAAAACGGCTAAAGTAACTATATAGGGAATGAACTTTTTCATATGCTTCTTATTTATTGAACAAAGTTATTTCTTAATGATTTAACAGCAGCTTGAAGTTCAGAAAACGCTTCAGGTGTAACATTTATTTTAGTCTGTGATTTCAAAACAGTAACTTTTGCTGTATCTTTTTCATCAATCTTAACAGCTGAGGTCTGCACTTCAATCTTGTCGAATGCAGCTTTCAGTGCATGAAGCTCATTAATCAGATCAACAATATCCCGGTTTTCTTCTCCGTTAATTTTTTTGATGTTGTCCTGGAGCATCCGTTCAACAATGCTGAACGACAGTTTTTGTTCGGCAATGCGGTCTACCAGCTTGCTGCCGGCAACAAACTGATTGCCGATCATTTGCGTACCAATGTAAAGTCCTTCAATCCAACCTCCCACAAGTACAATAGCCGCCACATCCTGCTGATCATTTTCCTTCAGGTATGAACTGGAATTCAGAAAAGTTTCAGAAATGATATCCATTACCACATCACGCTTATCCAGATTTTGTTCAAGCCTTTTGATGGTTTCCTCATCAATTGCATCACTGATACCCATTTCGTTTGCCAGTCGTTTGGTGACATCCATGTATTTCAGCGAAGTTTGAGCCTGGTCGAACAGACTTGCAAAACTCAGATCGGTGGTATATATGCCTAAATTTAATGCTTTACTCTTATTTGTTGAGTATTTCTCAACACCGGCAAGATCATTCAAAACCGTTTCGTTGTATTCAACTCCGGCTGATTTGAGTAACATGGCTGTTTCAAGCGGTGAAGGCAGGGAATAAAAGATTTTCTTTGCCTTATCAATATCGTCAAAAATGTCCTCCTCAGATAAGAAATCCTCAATTCCAACTTCTTGTCCCTCCTGGCCTTTTTTTCCGGATTTACAGGAATTGCCCAGCAAAAAAAGTCCGGCGAGCATTACGCAGCTGATCAACCGCAAAGTAAAGTAATTTTGTTGCATGAGTTAATAATTTATAAGTTGATTTCTTAATTGTATAAGAATCATAGTTGTAGTAAAATTAATCCTTTTTTTCAGATTTCAAAACAATATTGAATGTTGACGCCATTCAGCCTTGTTAAACGATGATTGATAAGCAAAGTTACTGATTTGTTTAATTTTTTGTTGTTAACAAATTACGAGATATTAACAAAATACAGTAAGGTCCATGAGATCTCGTTATTTTTCAGACAAAGGGCCCGGATGCAACTGATAAAACCTGCAGCAATGCCTTAACCCGCATGCTGAACATTTCGGTTTCCTGGCCACGCAAACATAGCGGCCGTGCAGGATGAGCCAGTGATGGGCCTTGTTCAGCAGGTGTACGGGAAAATGCTTCACCAGCTGTTTTTCTGTTGATTCCGGTGTTTTGGAGTTGGTGGTGAGTCCAAGTCGTGCAGCAACCCTGAATACATGGGTATCAACCGGCATGGCTGGTTTTCCGAAAGCCACAATGCGGATAACGTTGGCTGTTTTCCGCCCCACACCAGGAAGTTGAACCAGGTCGTCAAATGATTCCGGAACCTCTCCGTGGTGATCGGTAATGAGTTTTTCCGCCATGGCCTGAAGGTGTTTCGCCTTGTTATTGGGATATGAGCACGACCGGATCAGCCTGAAGATTTCTGCAGAATCGGCCTGGGCCATTTTTGCGGCATCGGGAAACCGTTTCATCAATGCCGGAGTGATCATGTTCACCCGTTTATCGGTGCACTGTGCCGACAGGATAACAGAAACCAGGAGACTGAAGGGATCTTCATACTCCAGTTCGGTTTCGGCAACCGGCATGTGCTCCTCAAAATATGCAATGACTTCGCGGTAACGTTCCTTAATATTCATGGTAGAGCAATAATTTTCAACCCAAATTAATAAAATAATGTTTGTGTATCCTCTATCTGTTGAAATTGTTTTTACTGGTATTGTTAGTATATCTTTCTCGCAGAATTACTAAGAATTTCTCGCAGATTGGGCAGATTGAGCAGATCTCGCAGACCTGCTTGCCGGCAGGCAGGTGGCAATTGAATTCCCAGCTGTCTTGTCACTTGTCACTTGTCACTATTCCCCCCCCACTCCGATAAAAATCAGAAATTTCTTTTTTTTTTAAAATCATATTTCTACATTTGCATCGAAACAAATTTATTATGCATATTCAATCAATCAGCGGCTTCTTCTTTTTTTACTTTTATTTCTGGGTAACCTGAAGGGGCTTGCTTTGTTTGTAAACAAGGATACAATATCAAAAAGCCCCGTTGAAACGGGGCTTTTTTTTTGCCAATACGTTCACCCTAAACTGATTAAAATGAATAATGAAATTCCGAAACCAAAACGAATTGCCATCCAGGGCGGATACGGTGCCTTTCACGATATAGCCGCACACGGCTATTTTGAAAATGAAGAAATCGAGATTGTACCCCGGAATACTTTTAAAGACTTATTTAAAGCACTGAAACAGGGAAAGGTGGATTTTGGCATCACTGCCATCGAAAACTCCATTGCCGGCAGCATACTGCCCAATTATAACCTGTTGCTCGAATCAAACCTGGAGATTGTGGGCGAGGTTTACCTCCGCATCAGGCAAAACCTTGTTGCCTTGCCAGGTCAAACCATTAAGGACATAAAAGAAGTTTTTTCCCATCCCATGGCCATTTTACAATGCCAGCACTTCTTTGACGATTATCCTTCGATAAAACTCATTGACTCTGTTGACACGGCCCTGAGCGCCAAGGAAATTGCTGATAAGAAAATAAAAAAAGCAGCAGCCATTGCTTCTGCCGGGGCTGCCGAAAAATACAAACTTGAAATCATTGCAGAAGGCATTGAAACACACAAAAAGAATTACACCCGCTTTTTAATACTTAAAGGTAAGAACGGCAAGCATCATGACGTCACCTCAATCAACAAGGCATCATTTTCCTTTGCTTTGGCTCACAAGATAGGCGGACTGTCCAAGGTTCTTTCCATACTGTCGTTTTACGACATCAACCTGGCCAAGGTACAGTCGATGCCCATTATCGGCAAGGATTGGGAATACCAGTTCTTTGTTGATGTGGAAATCGACAGCTACAGGCATTATTTCCAGGCTATAGAAGCCATCACACCATTTACCAGTGGTTTACAAATTCTGGGAGAATACATGAAAGGAAAAATTATAACTGAATAAATATGAAAGTATCATTAAAACTCGATAAATTCGAATTCAAAGGCGTTCCTGTTGAAAGGCCTTTAATAATGGCCGGACCCTGCAGTGCAGAAACCGAGGAACAGGTTATGGAAACAGCACGTCTGATCAAAAGTCACGGCGTGCAAATCTTCAGGGCCGGAATCTGGAAGCCCCGTACCAGGCCAAGTCCCTTTGAAGGAGTTGGGAAAGAAGGCCTGCCCTGGCTTAAACGCGTAAAGGAAGAACTGGGCATGTACACTGCCACTGAAGTTGCCAATGTGAAACATGTTTATGACGCCCTTAAAGCCGGAATAGACATCATCTGGATCGGTGCCCGCACCACAGCCAATCCTTTTGCAGTGCAGGAAATTGCCGACGCACTTAAGGGTGTTGATGTGCCTGTAATGGTTAAAAACCCGGTCAGTCCCGACCTGGAACTGTGGATAGGCGCATTTGAACGTTTGAACAGTGCCGGAATTACAAAGCTCGCCGCAATTCACAGGGGATTCTCAATGTACAATAAAACCCTGTACCGGAACAACCCGCAATGGGAAATCCCCATTGAACTGAAACGTCTGATTCCCGATCTTCCGATCATTACAGATCCCAGTCATATTTGCGGAAGCCGCGACCTGCTCTATGAAGTATCCCAAAAGGCAATGGACCTCGACTTCTACGGGCTCATCATTGAAACCCACTGCAACCCCGATAAGGCATGGAGCGACGCACAACAACAACTCACACCCGAAAATCTCGACAGACTCCTGCGAAGGCTGGTACTCAGAAAAGCCGATGTGAAAAACAACGTAATTCTTTCAACACTGGAAGAATACCGGCATGAGATCGACAAATATGACGACAAACTCATGGACATCTTCGAACACCGTATGGCAATCTCAAGAAAAATTGGTGAATACAAAAAGAAGAACAACATCACCATACTCCAAACAAGCCGATGGGATGAGATTTTGAGGACAAAAATAGAGATGGCAGCTAAAAAAGGACTTGGTGAAGAATTCATCATCAAAATCTTCAGGGCCATTCACGAGGAATCCATTAACCACCAGACAAAGGTGATGAATGAGTAGTAGATCCAAGAACCAAGAGGCAAGAGCCAAGACGGCTTGGGTCATACTGAGCCTGACGAAGTATGACGAGTAGCAGCAATAGAAGTGGCAGTGGCAGTGGCAATCGTCATTGCGAGCGGAACGAAGTGGAGCGTGGCAATCTAGGTTTATGAGTCAGGATATTGCAGAGATTAACTTCGTTGAGCTCCGCTTCGCTTCGGTTGCTTCGGTCGTACCTCCCTCGCAATGACGCTATTATAAGGCAGTTGCAGTTTATAATCTCTAAT
>JAWOJJ010000107.1:0-29918 GCA_046481675.1 Bacteroidales bacterium
GATTTGAACCTGAAAACCGGCACTTTGCGCCCCATTTAACGCTCGGACGGGTTAAAGCTTTGAGGCAGTTGAATCAGCTGGGGCAGCTGATTACCTTGTATAAAGATGCGGTAATTCAAAAACAGCAAACTGACCGGATTGTTTTTTACGAAAGCAGGCTCACGCCACAGGGGGCTGTGTATACTCCCATTCAGACATTTCAACTGGTAGGCGGTTTATAGGGTGCCGGATGCCGGATGCCGGATGCTGGATACAAGATACTGGACCTGCCTGCGCCGAGGCTTCGGCAGGCAGGTGTGTGGGGTTTGGGTTTTGAATGCTACTGCTAATGCTACTGAGCTACTCATCACCAGCTTCATACTTCAGACCGTGATGTTTGAAAAGACTATTCCGCAGACAAGTCTGCGAGAAGAATCTGCGCAAATCTGCCGGAAGGCAAGTCTGTGAGAAATGACTTCTGCAATAAAGAATCTGCGAAAATCTGCTCAATCTGCTTAATCTGCGAGAAATGTATTCCGCAAGAAAAACCGTTCTGCCACCCGCAAGGGCTAAAGCCCTGCGGTGGAGATATTATTTCCTAAATCCCCGGCCTGAAGCCCGGGGCTATTTATGCTTTCGACCGGAAGGCTCTTGTCTCTCGTCTCTCGTCCCTATCTTGGTTCTTGGCTCCTGCCTACACTGTCATTCCGGCAGGCAAGCTTGATTCTTGTTTCTACTCCTCAAATCCCTGTTCGCTTAATGATAGTCAGAATGGTATAGATGATAATCTTAAAATCCACGTAAAGCGACATGTTATCAAGGTAAATGAGATCATATTTCAGGCGCTGCACCATTTGCTCCACGTTTTCGGCATAACCGTATTTTACCTGGCCCCATGAGGTGATTCCGGGCTTTACCTTGAGCAGGTGCAGATAATGGGGCGCGTTCTGGGTGATCTGGTCAATATAAAACTGCCGTTCGGGCCTTGGTCCCACGAGCGACATTTCCCCTTTGAGTACGTTTAAAAAATTGGGGATTTCATCAAGCCTTGATTTTCGCATGAATCTGCCAAAAGGGGTGACCCTGTCGTCGTTTTTTGAGGATAGCTCGGGGCCGTCTTTCTCGGCATCCACGTACATCGATCTGAACTTGTGGATGGAGAAGGGCTTTCCATAGCGGCCAATTCGTTCGTGGCTGTAAAAAACAGGGCCTTTTGAGGAAAGTTTGATACCTGCAATAAGAAACAGGCTAAGAGGCAGGGTGATGATCAGTGCCAAAGATGCAATGAAGTAATCCAGAAAAGTCTTCATGTTTTCCTGCCAGGCCGGCATCAGGTTATGCGAAACCGAAATCAGCGGGGTGCCCAGTATGGAACTCATCCGCACCCTGCCTGTAAGGATGTCGTACATGCTCGGGATTGCCTTGATTACCACGTTTGCATTGATCAGTTTGTTGATGATGAGATTGATCATGTCATGTTCAACGTGCTCTATGGCAATGATCACTTCTTCAACATTTTTGTCTTTGATTATCTCATGGATGTCTTCAACGCTTCCCAAATGGGGAAGATAACCTCCCAGCAAGTTCCGGGAGTTGTGGTTCACACTTACAAAGCCTATGAATTTGTTACCGCTGCTTTTTTTCTGCCCCACTACCTCTTGCCAGGCTTCCAGCGCCTTTGAATTACTGCCGATCAGGAGTGTGTTGAAACCAAGAATTCCGTTGTGCACCTTGTGGGTGGTGATGGTGGTGATGATCAGACGTGGCAGATAGGTGATTACGAACTGAAACAAAAACAACCTGAAAAACAGCGAAAATGTGCCCAGATGGTGTAAAACTTCCGTTTGGTTGATGCCAAGCAGAAAATAAAGCGCCAGTGTTCCCACGAGCACGTTTCCAAAAGTTTGTCCTAACTCAAACAGCCTTGATTTGCGGAATACATCGTTATAATACCCGGTGATATAATGAATAAAAGGCCAGAGGAAAGGCGCAATAACCAGGCCGTTATAAAACTGCCTGTCGGCCAACTGCATCAGAGAATCAGCGTCGGGAATAGCATCCAGAGAAAGTTTCCAGTGGATGAAAAAAGCACTCCAGCCAACAATGGCTGAAATCAGATCGGAAATAATATATTTTGATAACTGCAGCTTTCTGTCCATATAATTCCGGTTCTTTGCCGGTACCTCAAAATGAATATCAGGCGAATTGCACCAGCGTTTTTAAAACCCTTTCATGGATCCGGTCGGCCATAACCAGCGGTTCAAATCCATTATCATAAATGGATAAGAAAGCCGGTCCGGACCGGATCAGGTTAAAAAACGTCATCAGGTCATCATAAAGATTATCGCCCTGCTCAACCTGAATTTTTTCTATAAAGATAGGATTTTCATTTTGAATGAGTGCAGGTTTAAGGTACCAACGTGACAGTTCGTAGGCTATAAAATCATATTTCAGCAGGCAGTCCTTTAGCACGATGGTAATATGATGGTCATTTTGTAAAGCCAGCAGATTGCAGTAGTAATTTACAGCACAGCCATTGTCGAACTCCAGACGCGCGTTGATTACCTCGGGCCGGGATGTAAGCAGGCTGTGCCCCTTGACTCTGATGGATGTATTCCGGGCACGAATGAGGCTGTTCATTATTTCAATATCGGCCAGAAGCTGATTAAACAGCAGGTTTTGCCGGTCACCCTGCAGTAACTTAATGCTGTGATGAAAATCAATCAGGTTAACCGGGCCTTTATCGGAAATGGCTTTAACAAGCCCGTTGTAGCCCGAATTTCCCGTTCTCCCGCATTTCAGGATCACATTGGCCTCACGGGCAAGTTTAATAAGTGCATTCACCTCGTTTACCGATGAAATCACCGACGGGTAAACGAGAACATGTTTGGCTTTTCTAAGGGCATAAGTGGCCAGCCGGGAACTCAAACTGCTTTTATCCGTAATGATGATTACCTCTGCCCTGCCGGTGATCGTTCCCGGATCGGAACAGGTAATCCCCGATTCCATGTTGAAAGCAGTGTCTCCTGACTCCCCGGTTATCCAACGGCCAGTGACCCGGACATCATGGATTCTGTTCAGTACATAGGTATGCCTGTTGATAGCTGGTAACGCACCTGCAATTCCTACATTAATCATTCCTCCGGCATTTGCACAAACATAAATTATTTAGAAATATGGGTGATCCTTTTTAGATTGAACTTATCAACTAATTTTGTTAAAAAACAGATTAGATCGTTTCAATTCATGGAAGACAGTTTTCAGCATAAAGGTCTGCGCAGGAAGTTGGTGGAAGAAATCCGCCAAAAAGGTATTCATGATGAAAAAGTGCTGGCAGCAATTGGTAAAGTTCCCAGGCATTTGTTTATGGACAGCAGTTTTATCAAATTTGCATACCGCGATCAGGCTTTTCCCATCAGGGCCGGCCAAACCATTTCACAACCCTATACGGTGGCTTTTCAGACCCAGCTGCTTGAGGTGAAACCCATGCATAAGGTGCTTGAAGTGGGCACAGGTTCGGGTTATCAGGCAGCCGTGTTGGCCGAGATGGGGGCCAAGGTTTATACCATTGAAAGACAAAAAGAATTGTACCTGCTTTCACAAACCTTGCTCAATGCGCTCAATTACCGTATCCACTTTTTTTATGGCGACGGCTACCAGGGATTGCCAACATACGGGCCTTTCGATCACATCATCATTACTGCAGCAGCTCCGATTATTCCTGAGAAATTGCTGGATCAGCTCAAACCCGGAGGGAAACTTGTTGTTCCTTTAGGAGGTTCAAATTCCCAGGTAATGACACTTATTGAAAAACAGGATGACAAAACCTTAAAAAAAACGGAGCACGGTTTGTTTGTATTCGTTCCCATGTTGGGAGGAAAAGAGTAACTTGCAAAGAGAACTATATCTGATCCCCGATGATTTCTATAAAAACCTTCGTATTTAACGAAATAGCAGCCAATTGTCTTGTTCTTTATGATGAAACCCTGGAATGCGCTATTGTTGATCCGGGCTGTAATTGCGAACGGGAACAAGAAAAGCTGAAACACTTTGTAGAGAGCAACAGCCTGAAACCGGTTGTTGTGGTGAATACACACGGCCATTTTGATCATATTTTCGGGAATGCCTGGGTTAAGGATATTTTTCAGTGTCCGGTGATTATGCATTCAGATGACCTTGAACTGATTCAGCATGCCGATAAATATGCCGGTTTGTTTGGGTTTGAAATAGACAAGCCGCCTGCCCCCGACAGGCTTGTAGCACATGGTGATCGCGTTGGGTTTGGTAATTCGCAGCTTGAGGTTATTCATGTTCCCGGACATTCTCCGGGAAGCATATGCCTGTATTCCGGTGTTGACCGGTTTGTGATATGCGGTGACGTGTTGTTTAACGGGAGCATCGGGCGCAGCGACCTGCCCGGCGGAAACCATTTTCAGCTGGTGCAGGGTATCCGCGAAAAACTGATGATTCTGCCGCGCGATACGCTAGTGTGGCCGGGGCATGGACCTCATACAACAATTGGTCATGAATATGACACAAATCCTTTTTTAAATTAAACCGTGACGTCAATTTTACCACCGGAATTGATATTATGTGACAAACAAAATCATGTTTATGAATAGAGAACACTTTGCTTTCCGACACACCGGGCCGCAACCCGACGAAATACCTGCCATGCTGAAAAAGACAGGCGTAAAATCACTTGATGAATTAATCAGTAAAACCATCCCGGAAGATATCAGGCTTAAGGAGGAACTGAAACTGGAAAACGGAATCAGTGAAGCCCAATACTTCAGCCGCATCCGGGAAATTGCCGGAAAGAACAAGTTGTTCAAAACATACATAGGCATGGGCTATTACGGAACATTTATGCCCGCGGTTATCCAGCGCAATATCCTCGAAAACCCCGCATGGTACACTACTTATACTCCCTATCAGGCTGAAATATCACAGGGCAGACTGGAAGCTCTGTTGAATTTTCAGACCGTGGTTCTGGAGCTTACCGGCATGGAAATTGCCAATGCATCGCTTCTGGATGAGGGAACCGCTGCCGCCGAAGCCATGATCATGCTGCATAATGCACGACCCAAAGAATCTGTTGCAGCCGGTGACTGCCGGTTCTTTGTTGATGTGAACATCTTTCCCCAAACCTTGTGTGTGCTGAAGACGCGTGCAACTGCCCTGGATATTGAAATAGTTGAAGGAGATGCAGATCAGCTTGATGCCGAACAGGGTGTTTTTGGTTTATTGGTACAATACCCTGATGACAAGGGAAGGGTGAGGAATTACAGCAAGCTGGCTGAAAAGGCTCATTCTCGTAATATTCCCGTAATTGCTGCTGCCGATATCATGAGCCTGGTTCTGCTGGTTCCGCCGGGTAAATGGGGGGCCGATGTTGTTGTTGGTTCCACCCAGCGTTTTGGAGTACCCATAAGCTATGGCGGACCACATGCAGCCTATTTTGCTACCCGTGAAAGCTACAAACGATACATGCCGGGCCGCATTATTGGAGTAACCGTTGACCGTGAAAACAGGCCGGCTTTGCGCATGGCGCTGCAAACCAGAGAACAACACATCAAACGGGAACGTGCTACTTCCAATATCTGCACTGCCCAGGCCCTGCTTGCCACCATGGCCGGCATGTACGCTGTTTATCACGGTGCTGATGGATTAAAAACCATTGCCACCCGGATACATCAGTCGGCGGTGCTGCTGCGCGACAAGTTGAATTACCTGGGTTTTGAAGAGATTAACAAAGATTTTTTTGATACCCTGTGTATTGCCTTACCGGAAGGAATGAATTCCCCGGAGATCAGAAGAATAGCCCTTGAGAAAGGGATCAATTTCCGCTATTTTGCAGAGGGCAATGTGGGTATCAGTGTTGATGAAACCACAAGTGCTGAAGATATCGGGGCTGTAGTTGAGGTTTTTTCACTTGCCGCCCATAAACCTTCTCAGGAAGTAAAAGCGGGCGAGATCTCCAGGACCAGTATCGACAGCAGGTTTCTCAGAGCAGATCATTTCATGAATCTTGAGCTTTTCAGAAGATACCGGTGTGAAACCGAAATGATGCGCTACATCAAGCTTCTGGAAAGAAAGGATTTCTCACTGATGCAGGGCATGATACCCCTGGGATCCTGCACCATGAAACTGAATGCAGCTGTGGAAATGCTTCCGCTGAGCTGGCCCGAATTTGGCAATCTGCATCCCTTTGTTCCTGCAGATCAGGCCGCAGGCTATCACCAGCTTTTCAGTGAACTGGCTCGTTTTCTGAAGGTGATTACGGGGTTCAGCGGCGTTTCATTTCAGCCCAATTCCGGTGCTGCCGGTGAATATGCAGGACTTCTGGTAATTAAGAAGTATCTTGAAAGCCGGAACGAGACACAACGCGACGTGGTATTAATACCTGCCTCGGCTCATGGTACCAATCCGGCCAGCGCTGCTATGGCCGGACTGAAGGTGGTTGTTGTAAATTGCGACGGACAGGGCAATGTGGACTTGTCGGACCTGAAGACCAAGGCAGAAATGCATAAAGATTCACTGGCGGCCTTTATGATCACTTACCCATCAACACACGGGGTGTTTGAATCGGCAATTATGAAAATGGCTGCCCTGATCCACCAATATGGCGGTCAGGTTTATATGGACGGAGCCAATATGAATGCGCAGGTTGGTATTACCAACCCGGCAACCATTGGTGCTGATGTTTGTCACCTGAACCTGCATAAAACCTTTGCCATACCTCATGGTGGTGGCGGACCCGGGGTAGGCCCGATTTTGGTAGCTGACCACCTTGTTGACTTCCTGCCATCGCACCCGGTTGTGGAAACCGGCGGAAACAGAGGCATCACTGCTGTGGCTTCTGCTCCATGGGGAAGTGCGGGCATATTGTGCATTTCACATGCCTACTGCAGCCTGCTGGGGAGTGAAGGCCTTGCCTATGCCACAAAGATTGCCATACTTAATGCCAATTACCTGGCATCGTGCCTGAAAGATTATTATAAGGTGCTTTATACCGGTGAAAAGGGATTTGTAGGGCATGAGATGATCCTGGATTGCAGAAGCTTTAAACCGTTGGCCGATATTGCCGAAACCGATATTGCCAAAAGATTGATGGATTACGGGTTTCATGCCCCAACCCTGTCGTTCCCGGTGCACGGCACATTGATGGTGGAACCTACGGAAAGCGAGTCGCTCTATGAACTCGACCGTTTTGTGGCTGCCATGAAATCCATCCATGCCGAAATAACTGCTGTTGCAAGTGAGGGTAACAAAACCGACAACCTGCTGAAGAACGCCCCACATACACAATTGGTTATAGCCTCTGCAGACTGGGCGCATTCCTATTCAAGGCAACAGGCAGCTTTCCCCGACGAATGGAGCAAGCGGAACAAGTTCTGGCCCGGCGTCTCCAGGGTGGATGATGCTTACGGCGACCGCAACCTGGTTTGCACCTGCGCTCCTATTGATTCGTACCGGTAATACCTGCCGCCTGCCGGAGCGGCAGCGCAGGCAGGGCCATTAGCCATTAGCCATTAGCCGTTAGCCATTAGCCATTAGCCATTAGCCGTTAGCCATTAGCCGTTAGCAGTTAGCAGTTAGCAGTTAGCCGTTAGCTAATAGCCAACCTGCCTACCGGCAGGCAGGTAGCCAACAGCCAATAGCCTTATACCCCGAATCAACTATTTGCTTATATTTACAGACCAAGATTTTCGTCAAAAAATTGTTCTGGTGATGTTACATTTTTGGTTTTTAAGGTATAAAACATAGAATGAGGTCAGTTAAATTCTCAGATAAGGAACTTTTTCAAGGACTGATCGCACAGGACGAGAGGGTGCTGAAGGAATATTATGTTCTTTATTTTCAAAATGTAAGGCGGTATGTTCTCTCCAACAGCGGAAGTGAAGAGGATGCCCGGGATCTTTTTCAGGATGCACTGATGGTGCTGTTTCAGAAATCGAGGAACAAAAGCTTTGTGTTGTCATGTTCCCTGGGCACGTTTTTGTATTCAATCTCACGCAGGTTATGGCTGAAAGAGCTGACCAGGCGCAGGAAGACTTCATATGAATCACTGGACCATGAGGACTTTGT
The DNA here is from genome assembly GCA_046481675.1 of Bacteroidales bacterium. GTDB lineage: Bacteria > Bacteroidota > Bacteroidia > Bacteroidales > UBA10428 > UBA5072. The sequence continues at coordinate 8,071 of JAWOJJ010000107.1, forward strand.
GGACCTGGACTCGGACATTGAGGTGATCAGTGACAGAAATGAAAGAATGGTTTTTTACAAGATCTGCTTTGAAGAGCTTTCCGAAGCATGCAGAAAGGTGCTTGCCTTATCTGCCGAAGGGTGCTCAATAGCTGAAATTACCGTGTTAATGGGTTATACCAGTGAGCAATATACCAGAAACAGGCGATACCGCTGTAAACAGTATTTAATTGACCAGGTGAAACAAAAGTTAGATCTTAACGAGGTGAGTTATGGAAACAACTAAACTTATTGAAGAATATCTTTGCGGTACCCTGAATGAGCCGAAACGGAAGCAGTTTGAAGAAAGACTTGCTGGTGACAGTGAATTAAGCAGACTTTATGAATTGCATAAGGAAGTTAATGAAGGCATCCGTGATCAGGAATTTCATCAGTTCCGTTCGTTGGTTAAACAAGTTGATGCCGATTATTTTGAGGCACAACACGAGTCCTTGCCTGTTGAACATCCCCTAAAACCGGCATTCAGATACAAAAGCATGTTACAATATGCCGCCTTGTTTCTTGTTTTAGTGGGTACTGCAGCCATTCTTAGGTTCACTTTTTTTACCGAAGCCAAACCCGGCAAGCTGTTTGATCAGTATTACACGCCGTATAATACGGATATAGTAATGCGTTCAACACAGACTGAAGGAACAGCCCTGGAAAATGCCATTGTGGATTATGGCCGCGGAGATTATTCTGCAGCTCTTCAAAAACTGGATGACCTGATATCAGAAAATCAAGGTAATCATGTTGCCTGGTTTTACAAAGGTCTTGCCTGTCTTGCCCTGGATGAAACCCCGGAAGCAATCCGCTCGTTCAGGGTAATTGAGCCCGACTGGAACCATCCTCTTTTGGAGCACCGCACCTGGTACCTTGCTCTTGCCTTGCTTCATAACAGCAATACAGAAGAGGCAGTGGCAGTTTTTAATGACATAACGGAACATAAAGGGTATTATGCCGAAAGGGCAGTCCGGATAATCAGGAAGCTCGGTTCCTGAATCTTTTATAAAGCAGGAACCCCGTCAACAGGGTTATTAAAGAAGTCAGGCTGATAACCAGCCAGGGGTACTTTCTGATAACCAGCTGGTCAGCTTTACCTGCAACCACATAACCGGACCAGTAAAACGGATGTGCAGTAACCGGATCCGCATTTTCAATAAATTCAAGTTTTGAATCCCTCAGGGCGTCATCAAGCCGGTTGTACTGTCTCAGTTTTTCATACATGCTGCCGGTTATCTTCGCTCCTGATGCATCGGCAACCGGCCAAAGTGTATAGGCAACAGTTCTTACACCGGTATACAGGAAACTGCGCGTGAGGCTGATGAGTCCTTCATTTTTGCGCAAAACCCCGAAGCCTGTGTTGCATCCGCTCAGCACCACCAGCTGCGCGTTTAATTTCATCTGCATGATTTCAAAAGCATGTAATTTACCGTCATCAACCGTGTCATCTGGGGCGCTCATTACCAGGTACGACAGCAACGGATTCCGGCCATCCAGGAAAGAGTGAGCAGCTATATGCAAAATTCTGAAACGCCCGGCTTTACTTTTAAAACTGGTTTCATTTGCCAGCGCTCCATCAAACAACCTGCCATGGGTAATCTTTCTGATCAATGCTGCCTCACTTGCCGCGCCTTTCAGTTCGGGCAACTGTTCCTGCATGCTTTTGTTGCCATAGGGGCTGTAATCGGGGAGAAAGATACCTGCTCCTTTTGATTTCTTTCTTTTATTTTGCTTATCCTGCAACAGGTTGGCAGAAAAGGCATAGGTTACCGGGAATTCCCTGATCAGGTATTGCAGCGATTTGTAACCGGGCCCTGCACCTGGTGCTGGTACACCGGGAATCAGTATTTCAAAGGGAAACAGTGTTAAATCGTTGTGCGGTATAATGATGAGACGTTTGCCCTTGATTTGGTCGTAAACCGGACGAATGAGCTTTCCGTAGAGAAAAGAAGATGCCTCAACAAAGGAATTATACGAACTGTCATATGATGCCAGCATAGGATTCGAAGAAATGACGTTGCGCAACTGGAAGATCTTTGCCGGAACATCTTTATCAATGAACTGAAAGTGGATGTGAAAATCATGTTTTTTGATTACGAAAGTGATGATTTCAGTTCTTAGCAACTGGAATTCAAGCATTACCTGTTCTTCATCCAGCATTTGCTGCGCCCTCGAAATTCCATCCGGTACCATTTCAAACTGCAACAGGTGCGATGCGTGGTATTTCCTGTTGATCATGCCGGCATGCTCATCGCGCAGGGCATATAAACGGTTAAGCCTGATCAGCAGCCTGTCATCGGAAATGTTGCCCGACAAATCCCCTGCGTCAAGATGGATCCGGTTTTCGATATCCAGAATTTCATTGACAATTCTTTCTTCTTTACTGATCAGTGAATCCGGCACTCCGGCTTGCACAAGAATATCCCGTCTTTTGGATTTCGCTGTGAGCAGTTGCATTTTACTTTTTTCAGAGTACCCGAAAGCCTTTTCTGCATAATACCGCTCACCGGTTTTCAGGTAGAGCAGGGTGGCATAGCTTACCGCGTTATTCACTACTCTTGGATTTCTTGTATAGAAATCCAGGCCTGAGTTTTCTTCGTCGATACCCACAGCCTGATAATCCATTAACTGAACGGCAAGTTCCTGACAATCCAATGATGCGTTCAGGTATTCGGATTTTTGAGCGTTTTTTTCATAGAGTTGGTAAATAGCGTACGCCTTGTTTGTAAGGCATTCAATAAGCTGTTTATCATTCAGTAGTACATCAGAAATTGAGGGATTTGCGAAAAAAGAGGTATCTGAAAAATTCCTGCACGAAACTGTGATGGCTTGCTGATAAGCATGAAGGGCCTTCATGGTTTCATGATACCGGGCATAGGTTCTGCCTGTTTCATGGTATGTAACCTGCTTCTGTTTTCTGTACTGGTTGTATTTTGGCAGTGACTCAATGGCTTTTTTGTGATAAACCCGGGCAAGTACATAATTGTCTTCTCTCAGTTCAATCCCTGCCATTTTCAGGTAGGCGTTGGAACGTGTGATGCTGTCGTTAACCGTCTCGGGGAACCTGGATGCATCCAGCGACTTGAGCAGGTACTTTTTGGCATTGTCCCGGTTATCCAGCTGTAACCAGGCCAACCCAATACCCTGATAGATATTTGAAAGCGGAGGTTTTCGGATACCCTTCATATTATCCAGCGCAAGCGCATAATATGCAATACTCTGTGCAAAATCTTTTTTGTAATAGAAGTAATAATTGTTGGCGATCAGATACAGGTTGCTAACGCGGTATTCTTTAAGCACAGGATTTCTGGATGCAATGTTTTCCGCCTGCTTACTGAACAGGAATGCATTCTCATAGTCTCTTTCATTGTATTCCGACTTTCCTTTCAGGTAATATAATATTCCGTTTAGAAAGTGATCCGCGGTATAATGATCGGCAATAAGCAAAGAAACCTTACCCAATAAGGCTTTTATTTTATCCGCATCATCATGTGTTGAAAGCAGGTATTCCACTGCGTACAGGTAATTTTCCGTAAATGCCGGATGCTGCATCCTTTTGTTTAACTCCTGGAATGACAAAGCGGATTCAATGTATTGCCCGGCTAATTTTTTGTCGATATGCCTGTAAATTTCCGCGAGCCTGATCCGTAACAGGTTTGCGTTGACCTTGCCGTTCCATGTTGCTGCATCCTGCTCTTTCAGGGTCATTTCGTAATAAGTTGCAGCATTCCGGTATTCTTTCTGACGTAAAAAGTAAGCTCCATACTCCTCATGAAGTTGCACAAAATCTGCTGCCTTTGTATTTCCTGATGATTTAGCAAAGCTTTTGGCGTGCTGCAACCAATGCAGGTATTCCTCCTGGTTCCAGATATAACCAGCATACCTGGCCTTCTGAAGCGCCAGGTTAAATTGAAGCCTGTGCCCTGGATTCCGGAGTGAGGCCACTATATTTGATGCTTCTGAAATGGCGTTCCCGGCCTGATTGTATTTGCCCTGCTTCAGCAGTACCTGGCTTTGCTGCAACAACAAATCTGCATTTTTGTGTTCATCGGGTTCAGCCTGCCTGCTGTTTTTTATCAGGGCCAAAGCTTCTTCGAATTGGGCGCTGCGGATCAGACTGTCAACTACACGACCATCCGGATGAACTCCTGCTGCTGCGCATAATGAATGGGCAGCCAAAAGAAGAGCAATCCAGGTGGTGACATTTCGGAAGGCTCTAACGTAAAAGACAAAAGGCATGGGATTCCGGTTAACCGTCTAAAAATAGTCATAATAATAATTGATTGTAGTGTAAAATTGACCTATCTTTATATTACATCATATTAAAACAGTTAATTATGAAAGCATTAACGCCTTCAGGGGTTGATGATTTTTTTGGGAGCTCTTCCATGTTAATGGCTCCTGAACCTCCGGACCCGGATCCGGATCCTGGTCCTGATCCCGAACCGGGTGATGAACCCAAGTAGGGTTTTTTCAGAAAAGAAATTCAAAATAACCCTTGCGTGGCTATTTGTAGATGTCTCTGTTTACAAGATAATTGCGCCATTTTTCCACTACCTGCTGCATGTCGTTGGGAAGTGGGGAGTCAAAATGCATTTCCCTGCCGGTTTCGGGGTGCCGGAAACCAAGTGATTTTGCATGCAGCGCATGCCTGGGAAGTGTTTCGAAACAATTCTCAACGAATTGCCGGTATTTTGAAAATACGGTTCCACGCAGAATTTTATTGCCACCATAGCGCTCATCATTAAAAATAGGGTGGTTGATGTATTCCATATGCACCCTGATCTGATGGGTTCTTCCTGTTTCAAGCCGGCATTCAATAAGGCTTACATGGCCCAGCGGTTCAATTACCCTGTAGTGTGTTACGGCATGTTTGCCGTTTTCGCCGTCGGGGAATACCTGCATCTTCAGCCGGTCGCGAATACATCGCCCGATATTTCCTTCAATGGTGCCTTCGGGTTCTTCAAAGGTGCCCCAAACAATGGCGTGGTAGGTTCGTTGGGTGGTGTGGTCAAAAAATTGCCGGGCCATCCGGTTTAAGGCAAGCTCGGTTTTTGCGATAACCAGAATTCCGGATGTTTCTTTGTCAATACGGTGTACCAATCCCGGCCTGATTTCACCGCTCTGGAAAAGGGGCAGGTCTTTCAAATGCCACATCAGCGCGTTGATGAGCGTTCCGGTATAATTTCCATGCCCTGGGTGCACAACCATGCCGGCTTCCTTATGCACCACAATCAGGTGTTCATCTTCATATATGATGTTGATGGGAATGTTTTCGGGAAGTACTTCAAGCTCCCGGTGCGGGTATGGGAGCACTACGGTGATCAGGTCTTCGGGTTTAACCCGGTAATTGGGCTTTACAGAATTTTCATTAACCAGCACATTGCCCGCCCTGATGGCCATTTGTATTTTGTTTCGGGAAACACCTTTCAGGTGGTTGAACAGGAATTTATCAACGCGAAGCAGGCCCTGCCCCTTATCGGCTACAATCCGGTGATGTTCATAAAGCTCCGATTGTTCAAAAAACTCCTCCTGCATCATCCGGTGGATTAATGGGCTATTATGATTTTGCGGTGCACCTGCGTGTGCTTTGAAGTGGAAATCACCACCTGGTAAACTCCGGGCGGAATCCATGATACATCCAGGGTGCTGCAAGTACCTTCTTGCGTGTGAATAAGCCTGCCGGTCATGTCAACAAACGAGATGCTGTTAATTTTTGTTTCTGATGATCGGATATGCAGTGTTTCTGAAACAGGATTGGGGAAAAGCACAATGTCTGAACCGACATTGGTAATTTCAGGAACATCGTTGATAAGATCTTTGGCACCAAATACTGCCCGAATCATAATGGTACCCGGAATCATGCTGTTACCCGGGTTGAACCAGTTGCCACTGATATTCACATAGGTCCGGTTCAGGTTGTTGCGGCTGACATCATACCCCAGGTTTAAAAACTGGTCGGTTTCCTGTTTCAGGCCAACAAACAGGGAAGTATCCGTAATGACCAGGTCCTGATTTGCCCTGACGTAAACACGCTTAAATTCGGGTCGGTCAGTGGAATAATCGGGTGTATATAACTCATCAGACATATAGAGCAATTCGCCGGGTTTCCCGGCATAGTCTTTCCATACGCAAAGGCGAAATTCAAGCTCTTCATAAATATCATTAATGGTTTTGTTGAAATAGAAATCTACGGCACGCAGTGTATCGGTTTGGAAAATCCTGAAGCGGTATGCCAGTAAAGCGCCAGGCATGGAGGGGCCGGCAATGCCGAATCCAAATTCAGGACTTCCGTCATCATAAGCATAATAATCCCTGAAATGAATGAATGAACGTGATGTATCGTTCTGAAGTTCCTGGCCGGCATCGGGAACCAGGTAGCTGACTACTTCCAGGGTGCCTTCGTTTGAATCATCTTCCCTTACAAAGGGGGCAGTAAACATGTCAACCATACGGGTAAGTGTATCCGGTAAAAACGGATCGCGGATGATTTCAAATGATGTGGTTATGCCGGTATTCAAATCTTTTACGTAATAATTTCTTCCTACGTTTTTTGGTTCGCCACTCTTGTTGAGGTTGCGTATCGGGTAGGTGATATAGTTTCGTGTAAGTTCCTGTGCGCTGTTCAGGTGCAGCCAGGGCACTGTTTCGTAAAATCCGAGCAGGTTCCTGGGGGGCTCTGTAAGCGTAATGTCATTGATTGAGAAATGCTCTGCCTCAGGCCGCGTATTCATCATAATATAATCCAGGTTCCAGCAGTCGGCGTTGCCTACCGCACCCTCACCACCAAAAACGTTTTCGGGTGAAACACTGGTGTAATTCCGGAACCGGAACCGGAATCCGCTTTTATAATACACGCTGTCAACCACTACAATGACCTGGCGGAATTCTGTATTGTAATTCAGTGTAGTATCCCATGCCCGGCTCCATTGCGCGGTAACCGGAGAATAAAATTCAAGCAGCAGCGAATCGCCGAACTCAGGAGTTTCTCCTCGTCCTCCGCATTGGAAAAAGAAACTCAGTCGCACCGTGTCGCTGGGGAAACTATAAGATGAAAGTTCAAAACCTCTTGACGTGAGCGTATCTGAACTGCGAGGCCTTTTTGATATGTTATAGACCTCTCCGTATTCATCAATGGCATCAAGCGTTGCCACGCCTATAGAAATGGGGTCAATGTCAAATGAAGTATTGATAAAAGCACACCGGTCACTCCATTTGGTGGCGTCGGGAAACACGGAAACTACTGAAAAATCTTCAAAAAACGGCAGTGTCAGCAATGTTTCTTCGGCAGCAGATTTATAGATTGAGTATTGCTTACTGTGCGTGGATTGCCTGTTCAGGTATTGTTTGATAACCGGGTTTTCACTGAGGCCCTGAATACTTTGGGCAGTGAGATCTGAACCCAGGGCCAGTGTCAGAAATATCAGCAGGTATGTAAACCGGTTAATCATAAAATTACAGCGTATCGGCAGGGTGGTTGAATTGGGTAACTTTGGTTGAATCGAGTGTGAGCCATACATCTATCGCCGATCCCATGGGCAGTGTTATCCCCTGTCCGGCTTCGGGCTTTTGCTTATACACTATGGAGATGAGCTCGTCCTCATCGGTAATGATCGACTGATCACGAACAGCAGCTCCTACACTCAGAAACCTGTCGGATGCCAAAATGTTGGCGGCTTCAAGGGTTAAGCCAACCAGGTTGGGAACGGCAGCCTGTTCGTCGCTCAGGCCTTTCCCCAGCACCAGGTCAATTTTGGCTCCTTTAACTATGGAATCGCCGGGGATAAGATTGTTCCCGCCGATCCGCTGGGCAAGCACCACATTGATTCCCAGGTCGGGTTCATAAGAAATATGCCCAACTTTCAACCCGAATGATTCCAGCTTGGCACGGGCCTGAATGAAGGTAAGGTCAACCAGGTTTGGAGCGGCAACCCTTTCAGGATTCATGGCGTTCATGGTAAGAAAGATCTTCCGGTTCTTTTTAACCATAAAACCCGCACGCGGATGTTGTTCCACAACGGTCCCCCTTTCTGCATCGGCCAGAAAAACCGAATCAAAAAGAACAACACGCAAATCCCTGCCTTTTGCCGCGTCAGCAGCTTCTGCAAATGACAGCCCCGAAAAATCAGGCACGGTAAGGTCGTGATTATGCCGGGTGTAAAGTTTCAACAGCTGCATGATGATGGCCGTACCAAAAAACAGAATCAGAATGGCAAGCAAAACATTCCGGAGAACGATTCTTTTCTCGATGTAGCGGATAAGATCCCTGATTCTGGCAATGATCTGGTCTGTGTTCATGATGTTATGGAATAATTATTAACGGTACAGCAAAGATAAAATTATATGCAATATGTGTCTTTTATTAAATATCTTAAAGCAGGTGCCTGATGATGAGAAACCGGGCCACGCTATAGCGCAGGCTCTGATCAGAAAGTGCATTTTAATAATTCTGCTCATCATGTCTTGTTCTTGAGCTCGTTATAAGTAGAAAGAGTCATTCCGGAATGAACAGCACCATTGCACCAATTTGTTAAACGAATACAGTATTCACGATTTCTTAATTCCAAATGGAGTATATCCATTGGTGAGTTTCTTGTTTTCGTTGAGGATACTGTAATTGGAATCGGTGAATTCAAGCCTGCGGTGGTAGTAGTGATATTGTATGGCCAGGTGTTTCAGGTGCCTGTATTTACAGCCAAACTGCCTCAGGCGCATATCGAGGTCGGTATCTTCACCCACGTAAGGCGACAGGTATCGCTCATCAAAACCATTTACGGCAAGAATATCTGCTTTATGAAGCGAAAAATTCGATCCAAGCAATCCCCTGTCTTTTTTATTGATCCTTTTTCTGATCCACTTTGATCTGAAGTAAATACCGTTTTCTACATATTGTCCCTCCCCGAAAATCTTTTCCACCAGCATCCAGGGAAACAGCACTTTTTCAAGCAGGCCCAGCCTGACTCTTTTCACGTTCAGAAATTTGCTGACCCTTTTGCTCAGCAATACCCTTCGTCCGGTGAGTACGTGATTCCTTTCCCTGGATTGCAGGTGTTCCTTTACAAAGTGCCGGTGCGGTATGCAGTCTCCGTCGGTGAAAAGGAAATAATCCGTTGCTGCAGCCATTATGGCCTTGTTCATGATCAGGTTTTTTTGCCAACCGTTGTCGGGGTGCCATACATGCCTGATGTGCATCGGAGACGATCTGATGATCTGCTGCAACTCAGCAACCACTTTTTCATTCGATCCGTCATCTGCAATAATAATCTCAAAGTCTTTTACCGACTGCCTTTCAAAACCTGCCAGAACCAGTTTGAGCAGGTCGGGTTTGTTGTAGAATGTGATGATTATGGTTGCCTGGTAATTCATTGTCGGATTAATTCGGTTTTTTTATATTGATCAGGCTCAATAGAAGCGATTCAACCAGTTGCTGACTTTTTTCATGATCAAAAAGAGCTTCGGCCCTTTTTCTTCCGGCCGTTCCGAACTGGTTGCGCAATTCCCGGTTACGGCCCAGTTCTTCCAGTTTAATGCAAAATTCCTGAACATTCAAAGGCGCTACCAGATAGCCGGTTGCTGAGTCTGCAATTATTTCCGGGTTGCTGCTGACCTGGAATGCAACAACGGGTTTCCGGCATGCCATGGCTTCCACCAACACGTATCCGAAACCTTCCCAAACCGAGGGCAGTGCAAAAATATCGATACTTTCCATAAAGGCTTTTGCATTCTCAACAAACCCCAAAAACACAATCTTATCCTCAACACCTGATTCAATGGCCATTTGCTTAAGTGAATCCTTCATCTGGCCTGTGCCTGCTATTAGAATCTTGAACCTGAAGTCTTTTTTGCTAAGTATGCGGGCCATTTCAATCAGGTACTGCTGACCTTTCTGGGCAACCATCCTGCCCATATTGCCAATAACAAGTTCTTCAGCGTTTTTCTGATAAAGCTTGCCGGCAGGCAAAGCATCAAGTTGTGAAAGGTTGATCCCGTTATATATCACGGAAATTTTATCAGCAGGAAAAAGAAGTTTGTTGTGCTGAAGAATGGTGCGTTTGGTTTCTTCGGAATTGGCGATGATATGCGTAATCACATACCTGTAAAGCAGCCTGTTTAAGCGCGTATTCCTCACGGGTATGGCGCTTCCCCTCCTGAACACAATGTGCCTGATGCCGGCCAACCTGGCGGCAACACCCGATGTTTTTATATCCGACGACGAATTCAACACAACAATGTCAGGCTTTTCCCTGCGGAACAGGAAATATAGCCTGAGCAGGCAAAACGGGTTCAGGAAGCTCAGGTTGGAGACGCTGACCGGCATGGTCTTTATTCCCGCGGCCTGTGATTTCCTGAACAGATCCTTGCCTGCATAGGCAAGCAGGGTGATGTTGTGACCTTTGTTTTTGAGCGCAGAGGCGGTTTCAAAGTGCCATTTTTCGCCACCCCCCCAGGTTTTTGTATTGATTGCCAGGAATACTTTCATATCTATTCCTGAATGTATACTCGTTTCACTCGTTCGGAAATGCCGGTGAGCACTTCATAAGGTATGGTTTCCAGGATGCGTGCAATATCCACTACAGAAGGTTTTTCACCGAAAATAATCACTTCATCACCTTCGCGGGCCCCTGTTCCGGTTACGTCAACCAGGGTCATGTCCATGCAAATGCTGCCGATTACCGGTGCCGGCTTGCCTTTTACCACGAAGCTGCCCCTGCCATTACTGAGGCGCCGGTTTAACCCGTCGCCATACCCAATGGGTACAACAGCAACCAGCGCAGGTTTAACGGGTTTGCCGCGCCGGCCATAACCAACTGTTTCACCGGGTAGCACTTCCTTGATCTGAAGTATGGTACTTTTAAGTGTGCTCACAGTCTGAAGCCTGGCGGAATCAACGCTGCTGATCCCGTAAAGACCGATTCCCAGCCTGACCATGTCGAACTGGCCTTCCGGGAATCTTTCGATGCCGGAGGAATTCAGTATATGCCTGATCACCGGATACCCGACTGCCGCGATGATCCGGTCAGAATGCAAACGGAAAATGTCAATTTGCTCCCGGGTAAATGAATCATGAACATCCTCATCACTTCCGGCCAAATGCGAAAAGATGGAACAAATACGGATGTTTTTATAGTTGACTATTTTACTGCAAAGATCGTTGGTTTCACCCGGCAGAAATCCCATCCGGTGCATGCCCGTATCCAGTTTGATGTGAACGGGATAGCCTATTTCCTGGTTACGGACAACGGCTTTGTGAAACATTTCCAGCATGCGGAAACTGTAAATCTCAGGTTCAAGCCGGTAGCGAATGATGGCATCAAATGATTCCGGCTCGGGGTTCATTACCAGCACCGGAAGTGTTATTCCGGCTTGCCTCAGGCTCACCCCTTCATCGGCAATGGCAACACCCAGGTAATCAACTCCCTGGAATTGCAGAACACCGGCAATTTCATGCCTTCCGCTGCCGTATGACAAGGCTTTAACCATGACCAGCGTTTTTGTTCCGGGTTTCAGCAACGATCTGAAGTAATTCAGATTGTGTACCAGTGCATTCAGATTGATCTCGATGCGGGTGGTATGTTTCTTCTGTTCGAGCAGCGCGGCAATTTTTTCGAATTCAAAACTCCGTGCACCCTTCAGCAGGATGGCCTCCCTGGTGAAATCTTCGGGCTTGAAGCTGGTGACAAAGGCATGGGTAGTTTCATAAAATTTTCCGGGAAGGTCAAAAAATGAGGCATTTTTATGGATATCGCTGCCTATGCCAATGATGCGTGTAACGCCTTTTTCCCTGATCAGTGCTGCAACGCGCCGGTAAAGCTCATCAGGTTGCCTGCTGCTTTGGAGAATGTCGGACAGGATGAGCGTTTTATTTTTATGCTGAAATTGCCTGTTCAACACGTCAAGAGCAATGGTGAGCGAATTGTAATCGGAATTGTAGCTGTCATTGATCAGGGTGCAGCCGTTGATGGCACTGCGTTGTTCCAGCCGCATGGCAACCGGAGGCAGATCGTGCATGCGGGCAATTATTTTATCCCGGTTAATTTTGAGCACCAGCATCAGGGCTATGCAATGCAGTGCATTTTCAAATGATGCGGCATCGGTGAACGGAATGCGAATGCCCATGGTTGTATCGAGGTAACTTACCTCGAAAGATGTTCCATCATCCTCCCGGTTGATGTTACTTACCATGACGTCGGCCTTCCCCGCTGCCGACCAGGTGATGGGTTTCACCTTTTCAAGCTGCGGAGTTTTTCTTACTGCCTGGTGGATTAACTCATGGTCGGCACAATAAATGAGCGTCTGACAATGGTAAAATAGCTTCAGCTTTTCATCAATTTTCTGCTTCGTATCGCTGAAATTCTCCTGGTGTGCTTCACCAATATTGGTAAAAATGCCCACATCAGGCCCGATCATTTGCCTGAGCCGCTCCATCTCACCTGGAAGGCTGATCCCTGCCTCAAAGATACCCATAGTGGTATTCTCATCCAGCAACATCAGCGACAGGGGAACTCCCACCTGTGAATTGTAGCTTTTGGGACTCCGTGTAACTGAAAATTCATCCGACAGGCAGTGGGAAAGCCACTCCTTAACGATTGTTTTGCCATTACTGCCTGATATGGCTACTACCTCGCAGGTGCATTGTTCTCGGTGATAACGAGCCAGTTCCTGCAGCGCCTGCATTGTATCTGTTACAACAATGAAACCTGCTTCAGGAAAATTTTTCTTTTCGGGCAGTTCAGAAACCACAAACGCCCTAACGCCACGTTGATAAAGCTCGGCAAGGTACCTGTGTCCGTCGTGGTTTTTGCCTTTGATGGCAAAAAATAGTGCCGATTGATTTGCTGCAGCCGATCTGCTGTCGGTCAACAAGTGTTTTATTACAATATCCGTATTGCCTGTCAGTGTTCCTTTGGTGATTTCAGCAACTTTGCCGACTGAATAATTTGCCATAGTTTGATATGAAGGGCGTACTGTTGTACCTTTGCACTTGCACAAGACATTTACGCCCTGCAAATATATAAGCAATAATTCAATAAATTGAAGACATACAAGCACCTTTTCTTTGATCTGGACAATACATTATGGGATTTCCAGGCAAATGCGCGGGAAGCCTTTCTCGACATATTCCATGAGCTGGATCTTTTCAGCCGGATTCCCGATTTTAACAGATTTCTTGAGTTGTATGAAAAAAACAACGAGCACCTGTGGATGGAATACCGCAAAGGCCGGATTAAAAAAGATCACATGCGAACTGAGCGCATGGTATTGACATTTGGAGAACTGAATATTGATGACCTGGACTTGATCGGCCGTGTGAGCGAACTGTATGTGAATGCAGCCCCGCGGAAAACCAACCTGTTTCCCGGGGTACATGAAACATTGGAGTATTTGTCGGCAAAATACAAATTGTACATTCTCACCAACGGTTTTTCTGAAATTCAGGTGCGCAAAATTCAGAATTGCGGGTTGCAGGGGTATTTCTCAAAACTGTTCATGGCTGAGATGGTGGGTTATCAGAAACCCGACCGGCGGTTTTTTGAGTATGCGGTAAAATCGCTGCATGCCCATAAGGAAGATTGTCTGATGATCGGCGATGATCCGGAGGCCGACATCAGGGGGGCATGGAATGCCGGAATCGACCAGGTATTTTGCAATACCATGAAAAAAAAGGCGGTCATTGAACCAACCTGGGAAATTCAGGAAATTTCCAAATTGCAGCGGATTTTATAAAACACGTAGAGACGCACTGCTGTGCGTCTCTACGTCATTTTATTTTTTCTGCGGTCCTTCTGATTTGGCTATGGAATCACGCATTTGCGTGTCGGCATCAATGTTTTTGAGCTTGTAGTAATCCATGATTCCCAAATTGCCCGAACGGAATGCGTCTGCCATGGCCAGCGGAATCTGAGCTTCTGCTTCAATTACCTTGGCACGTGCTTCCTGGGCCTTTGCCTTCATCTCCTGCTCAACAGCAACAGCCATGGCTCTTTTTTCTTCGGCTTTGGCCTGTGCAATATTCTTGTCGGCATTGGCCTGGTCCATCTGTAACACAGCGCCGATGTTTTTTCCCACATCAATGTCAGCTATATCAATCGACAGAATTTCAAATGCCGTACCGGCATCAAGTCCTTTATTCAATACCACTTTGGAAATATTATCCGGGTTTTCCAGTACTTCCTTGTGCGAAACGGCAGAGCCAATGGATGAAACTATACCTTCACCAACACGGGCCAGCACAGTTTCTTCGCCGGCACCACCAACCAGCTGGCGGATGTTGGCCCTTACAGTAACACGGGCTTTACAAATCAACTGAATACCGTCTTTGGCCACAGCAGTAACGGGGGGCGTGTTGATTACTTTCGGGTTAACCGACATCTGAACAGCCTCAAACACGTTTCTTCCGGCAAGGTCAATAGCAGTTGCTGCTTTGAAATCGAGTGGAATATTGGCCTTATCAGCTGAAATAAGTGCATTTACCACCTGTTTTACATTTCCACCGGCAAGGTAGTGCGCTTCAAGTTCATCGGCATTCAGGTTTAGTCCGGCCTTGGTTGCGCTTACCAGGTTATTCAGAACTATTGACGGCGGTACTTTCCGGATACGCATCCCGATAAGCTGCCAGATGGGGACATATACCTTGGCAAATACGGCACTGAACCACAGCCCAAGCGGTACAAAATAAAAGAATAACCAGATTACAACAATGATTGCCGCGGCAACCACAAGATAAATTCCTATTCCAGCTCCAGCCATAATGAGTTTAATTTACAGGTTTAACAATGATTTGAGTATTCAGCACTTGAAGTACTTCGATATTGGTATTTTCATCAATGAATTCACCGGTTGATTTGGCTTCACACATGGTGTCGTTAACCACGGCTTTGCCAACAGGTGCAAGCCTGGTGATTGTTATTCCCTGGTCTCCGGCATGGATCTTACCAGTTTCAAACGGTTCAACCCGGCTGTTGATACTTGCCTTAAGACCCATTGATTTCCATGTTTTGTTTTTAAAAACGTAATAAATGGTAAAAAACGACAACAACACCGTGCCCAAAAGGGTCAGGTTACCGGTGACAGGGCTGTGAAAATAATAGGCCGATCCCACCCCCAGCAAAATGAATATGAGTCCTCCTATGCCGAACACGGTAAATCCGGGGATGATCAGGAATTCAACCAGCAACAGGGAAATTCCGAGGATAATAATGATGACGATGGCAAGTAATGACATGAAAACAGTGTATTATTTAATCAATAGTGGCATTCAGGCCCCGTTCGATCAGGGCTTCTTTGAACGGCTTCAGCAATCCAAAAGAGCCTTTTTTAACATCGCACTTGCCTTTGTAGTGAACAAGATAGGTGCATTGCTCGGCCTGTATAATTTCCATATCGCAAACCTCTACCAATGATTCAATTACGTAATCAAAACTATGAACATCATCATTGTGCAGTGTGAGAAAACGGCCTTCAGATAATCCCTCGTCAATCAAGTGTTCTAATTCGGGGTTAGTATCTTTATAAATTTTAGGCTTCATAATCACATTTTAAGGGTTCACCTTGAAAGTATTTATCTGCAAAGGTAAGAAAATCAAATTAATTTGGATTCATCTGCCTGTTTTTAATTTTAATGGACAGATGGAACTTACCATTCGCAAATGATCATGCTCATATGGGGGTTGATAAGTAATTGCTCATGGACGTTTCATTTTAAATTCTGAAAACTCAATTTCCCTTGCTTTTTCTGTTGGTATTGGTTTCCCGTCAAAAAATGCCACCAGAAAAGCATCTGGAAAACCTGCCGCACGAACCTTTTCAAGGGCAGTGGTAACAGAATTCATTTTGTAAAAAACACCCGCGTAGTATTTAAACATGTTGCCCCCGGCAACCACTTCATAAGCAAGCGGTGTAATACCTTCAAATGCATCATTTGGCCTTGTTTTACTGAACACACCAAGCTGAATCCTGTAGCTTAAGCCTGCGATAATTTCAAGGCGTGATGGAATGGGATGTGCATCACTGTAGGGCGATTTTTCAGAAATTGTGAAAGCCTCTGTTTTCAAAGGCTTGCTTACTTCCTTATTTTCAGATGCAGGTAGTGGAATTTCAGCAACCGGCAGGGAGCGGACTGGTTTTGCAGTGCTTTCTTCTCTTACCGGGGAATCTTCCGGTTGATAGCTGGTTTCTTCGATTTCGCGGTTATTTCCGGTATACTGGTAAACCCTGATCCCGTTAATTTCCCTGGATAACCGGATGGGTGAATTTACAACGGGATCCTGTTTTACAAAAGCGGGCTTCATGGAATGGGCGAGAGCAAATTGCTTGTCAGCAAGTTCTTGTATTCTCCTGGCTTCTTTATCAGCAAGGATCATGCCTGAGGTAAGCTGTTTTCTGGTGCTTTCATCACCGGCTTCTCTTGCCTGTATGCGCAAATCACGGGCAATTCGTGCCAGTGAATCAGCCCTGATTTGCAGCACCAGTGCTTCAACAAGAACTTCATCATACAGCAGGGCAGATGATGCCGGTGGGCCGTTTCGGGTTAATTTCAGGCTGTCCTGCGCCTTTGCTGCAAAACAGGATGCCAGCATCATAGTCAGTATCAGTGTAAATCCGGTTCTTTTATTCATCACGGGCTTTGGTTTTTTAATGACTGCAAATTAGCAATTACCCGGATAGGTAGTTGAAAGTATTTTAACATTTTACTCACAGTGTGGTGAAATTAATTTATATTCGCTGCTTAATTTTAAAAAACCAATAAAAGATGAAAATTATGAGAAGTCTTATGGCTGTATGTGCTCTAAGCCTGCTGATTCTTGCATCATGCAGTGCTGATAAAAAATACGCAATAACAAAAATTAAAACCAAACAGGATTCAGTGAGCTACTTTCTGGGATTGACTTACGGAAGTGGTTTAAAACAGGCTGATATCGACAGTTTATTCGATTACAATGCATTCATGAAAGGTGTTGCGGAAGCCACCAAAGATGATTCCATGAAGGTTTCGCAGTTTGAGATTGAGACTTTTCTGAATAAATTCTTTTCAGAAATGCAGACCGAGAAAATGCAGCGCCAGTACGAGGAGTATATTGCTGAAAACAAAGCCTATCTGGAAGAAAATGCCAAAAAAGACAGCGTGGTTACGCTGGCAAGCGGATTACAATACCAGGTTTTGCGCGAAGGAAATGGTCCCAGGGCCACCGCAAATGACAAGTTGAAAGTTCATTACACGGGAAAGATGATTGACGGAACGGTATTCGACAGTTCTTATCCGCGGAATGAACCCGCAGTTTTCTATCCCGGTCAGGTGATTCCGGGTTGGAACGAAGCGTTGCAGCTGATGCCTGTTGGTTCAAAATGGAGGCTTTTCATTCCCGAAAGTCTGGCTTACGGTGCCAATCCTCCCAGGATGTCTGGTATCCAGCCTTTCTCAACGCTTGTATTTGAAGTTGAAGTAATGGAAATTGTTCCCCCCGAAAAATAAGGACGTTGTTTTATGATATAGAAAAGTCCGGCAGGAGTTTAATTCTGCCGGGCTTTTTTTGATCATTGAATTATAGTATGGGCTAGATTGCATTTCCGCCGCGTTCTCCGGTTCTGATGCGGATACATTCCTCAAGCGGGGTAATAAAGATCTTGCCGTCACCCACATCACCCTTACCGTTGGTTCTGGCTGCATTGATGATTGTGTTCAGTGTAATGTCAACAAATTCATGGTTAACGGCTATGTCAATCCTTACTTTAGGAATCAGGTTTGGCACAACCTTGGATCCCCTGTAAATTTCTTCCCTGAGTTGTTGTCCGTGGCCTGATACCCTGCTCACGGTAATGCGTGTTATTTCGGCTTCAATCAGGGCTTCCCGCACCTGGTCGAGTTTGTTTTCCCGTATAATGGCTGTTATTAATTTCATGGCTTTATAATTTGATTATTTTAACTGATGTCTGGTTTACCTGGGGTTGAGCATGCCATAACCCTGTTCGCCGTGATAAGTGTGGTCGAGGCCCTGCATTTCCGCTTCGGTAGATGCTCTGAAACCAACAGTTTTATTCACTATAAATATGATAGCCAGGGTAAGAATTGCGGCATAGGCAATGGCAATGCCCACTGCGGTTGCCTGTACGCCCAGCTGCTGCCACATGCTCCATGAGCCACCTGCAGCATCAGCTGCTGCTTTCATCCAGCTGTCGCGTATAAAAAACACAAGCAAAACAGACCCTAAAATTCCGCCCACGCCGTGAATACCGAAAGCATCCAGGCTGTCGTCGTAGCCCAGCCTGTTTTTCACCAGAATTGCGCCGTAACAGATGAGGGCGGCGGCCACGCCAAGGGCAAGTGCTCCGGCAGGCTGAACAACGCCTGCGGCAGGGGTAACGGCAACCAGTCCGGCCAGAATGCCGCTGGCAAATCCGAGAGCAGTGGCTTTTCCGTGATGAATCGATTCAATAATGATCCACGAAATGGCTCCTGCAGCAGCAGCTACCTGTGTGGCAGTAAGTGCCTGTGCGGTGAGTAACCCGCTGCTTACACTGCTTCCGGCATTGAATCCGAACCAGCCTACCCACAGCAAACCTGCTCCAATCATAGTCATCACCAGGTTGCTGGGTGCAACTGCTGTTTTGGGGTGTCCGCGGCGTGATCCCAGGTAAAGTGCGGCCACCAGTCCGCTCACTCCCGAAGCAATATGCACCACGGTGCCGCCTGCAAAGTCGATGGCGCCCATGGCACCCATGTTAAACAAAAAGCCGTCGGCCGACCATACCCAGTGGCACAGCGGGTTGTAAACCAGCAATCCCCAGAGTGCTATAAAAACAACATAACCTTTGAATGAAACCCTTTCGGCGAAGGCGCCGGCAATGAGGGCAGGGGTTATGATGGCAAATTTGCCCTGGAACATGGAAAACACATATTCGGGTACACCGGCAGGGGTGATGGTTTCATCAATACCTTTGAGCAGGAAGTAATCTGGATTCCATCCGAACCAGCCGCCCAGCACGCTGGGGCCGAATCCCATGGAGTAACCCACGAGTACCCAAAGAATAGCCATGATGCCCATGGCAACAAAGCTGTGCATCATGGTGCCCAGCACATTTTTGGTTCGCACCAGGCCGCCATAGAACATGGCCAGTCCCGGAATCATCAGCAGTACCAGCGCAGTGGATGTGAGCATCCATGCGGTAACACCTGTGTCAATTGCTATACCGTCAGCCGCGAACGCCGAACCGGCTGCTAAAAAGAACAATAGTCCGGCAGCTATTGTACTTCGTTTCCATAGTCCTTTCATATTGGAGGGTTGTTTAGTGAAAAAATGATTATTTCGGGACAAATATATAAAAAAAGGGGGTATTAAATCAAAAACGAAAGAAAAAATACAAAAAGTATATGATAAAAAGGGGTATAAAGCAACAAAACAATGTAAAAAAGATTATATACCTTTTAATATATAGGGTATGGTTATATTATTTGGAAGAGAACAGTTAATGAGGTTTACGTATTGTTTAAAACTTAACTGTAAAGCGTTAGTAAACAAAACCGTCATTAAAATAAAAGTGTTATATTTAGCATAGGAAAAAAGATTATAAGGCAATCAGGTTTACTCGTTTGTAAAGCCGAAAACGCTGAAGAGGTTTGTGGATAGTGGGGTTAAGAGATGGAAATTGAGGAGAACAGACAGGGTGTGAGATTTCAGCGATATTCGGAAATGGGACAGAGGTGCACGAAGTGCGGAAAAAAGGCAGCATCAGTAAGTAGCATTGGTTTTGTAAACGTCATAGTTGCATTACGTTATATGACAACAGCAGAAACTAAAATCGTAACGGTGGATCCGGTAGTTCATCGCAATGAAAAGCGGTTGAAACTAGGATTTATGTATAATAGTGATATTATACAGATAGTTAGGGAAATATCCGGTGCCAGATGGAGTAAAACAATGCATGCATGGCACATCCCATACCAGGATCAATTTGAAACAGGACTTTGCAATGTTTTTCCGAACTGGGTACAATTGCGATTCACGGATGAAAAAGTTGAACAAGCCGACAAAAGTAAAAAGCAAGCAGGTCCAGTTAGTTATACCGGCAAGTGGAAAGAGTACTATAAGGTTTTTTGCGACACCATGAAGTTACGCAGGTTAAGCGATTCAACCCAATCGGTATACAGTGAATTCTTTGTTGAGTTCTTGACAAAGTGTGAGCCAGAAGACATAAACAATTGGCAATACAAACAGATTTATGCTTATGTAAAGAGTCGATCCCGGACTCTTGGGCATACAAGGCGTGTGCAAATGATGTCAGCTGTTAAGTTTTATTATGAGAAGGCTTTAGGACGCGATAGAATGTTTTTCAACCTGGGGATGGAAGTAAACCAGGTAACCTTACCTGTATATTTGTCATTTTCGGAGGTAAAGACAGTTATTGAAAGAATACATTCATTTCATGATAAGCTCATCATTTTTTTAGCTTATCATGTTAATTTAACTCCGGGCCAAATAGTGAACCTTAAAGTTGATGACGTAAGGCACCCATTAATTAAGGTAAAACTTAGCGGGAATGGGATTGCTGTGAAATACCTCGAGGAATTGTGGCAAGCGCATGTACATAATTTAAAACCAGGGAAGTATTTGTTGGAGGTAAATACTAAGCCTTTGGATGGTGAAAAGCTCCGAAAGAGAGTTTACAAGTTATTAATGTATTACCGGATAAAGGAAATATATGCTGAGCAATTAAAGAATGCTTTTATTACATGTGATTTAGCTGAACAAACAAAGCGCATCTATCAGAGCAATTTCATGATTTTCCTGGAAAGCTTTCATTACAAGCATCCAACTGAAATAAGTAATGCAGATATAAAGGAATTTCTTTTATTATATAGGCATAAGAGCAGTTCATCGCAGAACAGCATGATTAATGCATTGAAGTTTTTCTTCAAGGCATTGTATAATCGTCAGATAGATGACAGTGTTTTGATCAGGCCGCGAACAGGGAACCGTTTACCCGATGTATTAGACAGAGATGAAATAGTGGCTATTTATAAGCATATTGATAATCCGAAGCACAAATTGCTGATAAGTCTGATTTATTCTGCCGGGTTACGGCGAAATGAAGCCCGCAATCTGATGTTGAAAGACATCAATATCAAAACTGGGCAATTGTTAATCAGGGCCTCTAAAGGTGAAAAAGACAGGCTCACAGTTTTATCACCAAGGGTAGCAACTTTAATAAAAGGGTATTTAAAAGAAGCTAGTCCGGTTCGTTATTTATTTGAGGGTGATAAAAAAGGAAGTCAATACAGTTGTTCCAGTATGGCCAATGTATTAAAAGGAGCGGCTTTAAGTGCAGGAATAAGGCGCAGGGTACATTTGCATATGCTGCGGCATAGCTTTGCCACTCACAGTTTGGAAGACGGCATGGACATTCGTTATGTGCAAGAGCTCTTGGGGCATTTCAATTTGAAGACCACCGAGCGTTATACGCATTTAACAGCCATCACCCTGAAAAAATTAAGGAGTCCGTTTGACCGGTTAGAGATGGATGAAAATGGAGGTACAAATGAAGGTCTTCCTCCCTAAAAAATTTACCAAACAAAAAATATCAAAAATTGATATATCGCCATTCTATCAACAAGTTACAACCCCAAAACAGTTGCGCTATAATAATGATAACAACAATTGACTATATTTGAATGTTGTACACCATTCTGAGTCGTCCTAAAAAATGTCTACACAATCCGATGTAGATATGTATAAAAATGATCAAGTAACCAGAAGGTACAGTGAGGGTTTTAAACTCAAGATTTTAGCAGAACTTAGTACGGGAAAGTACTCAAAACGACAATTATGCTTAAT
>JAWOJJ010000113.1:0-22494 GCA_046481675.1 Bacteroidales bacterium
TTCAACAGTTCAACAAACGAAACATCTTCGAAGTAACCTGCATTCAATAAATAAAAAAAAAGACGAGATACTGTATACAACAGAAGTACCAGCAGAAACCTCTTTAGAAACAGCAATATATGTTGGTAGTAGTTTTGCATTGAAATCTGGTTTTGCGCAACAAACCTACTATTTTTTTTTAAAACACAATAAAACAACCCGGCAGGTAAGTACTAACCTGCCGGGCGCAACGTAACCAAATTCCAACCCCTAACTATTCATCTTTTATGATCTCTGCCGGATTCACCCTCAATGCCCTGATGATCTGGTAACTGATGGTGGCCAGTGCTACCAGCAGGATGATTCCTGTGGCAATCAGAAATTCCCAAATTTGTATCGGATATTTATTGGCCCCCGGTAAACTCTTGTAGGCATAAAAAGCTGCCGGCCAGGCAAAAACAACGGAGATCAGCAGCAGCTTGATAAATGTTGATGCAAGTGTGTAGTACAGCTGCCCTCCGGTAAAACCCAGCACTTTCCGGATGCCCACTTCCTTAAGTTTAGTGCGGGTATAGAAAAGTATCAATCCGAATAGCCCGATGGACGATACAAAGATGGAAAGCACTGCAAACAGCAGGTTGATCTTCATCAGGTGCCGCCATTCAATTACAGCATTTTCATTTTGAATGCGCGTTTGAATATTCTTGAATTCAAAGGCATCATCGGGAAAGAACGACTGGAATTCGCGCTCGACAATTTCTTTGGCCCTACGTTCTGTCCCGGGTTTGAAACGTACCGAGAAGATGGTGTTTGAACTTATGGTATCGGGTATCAGCCTGTAAAAATGAGGCTCCAGGGGATTGTGCACCGAAAACACGATGTAATCCTTCACGATGCCTGTAACAGTATAAGTTCTGCCACGGACATCCAGCTTCATGCCAATAGGTTCTTTCCATCCAAAGGTGTTGATGGCCGTTTCATTTAGCAGGCATTTATCAAAATCGCCTGGATAGTCACGCGAGAAATTCCTTCCTTCCACAATCTTCAGGTCAAATGTGGAAACAAAATCATACCCGATCTGACTATACCTGATAAATGTTTTTTCATCAGGGAAACCACCTTCCCAGTTTACTTCGGCACCGCCCGGCAGTATGAACGGAATGTAATCGGAATGACAAACATCAACAATTTCAGCATGGCTCATCAGATTCTGACGCAATGTGTTGGTGGGGCCCTTTTTATCTGTTACTATGTTGGCAAACAAAACGTTTTCCGAATCAAATCCCATGTTGCGGCTTACCATGTAATGCGCTTGGCGGTATATCACAAACCCAACAACCAGCAGGAATATGGCAATACTGAACTGAGCTGTGACCAACACCTTGCGCAGGCTCAAGCCGTTTTGCTTTTCTTCTGTCAGTTTTTGCTTCAGCGCTGTTACCGGGTTAAATGAAGATATGGCGTAAGCCGGGTAAATTCCGGAAAGAATACCGGTTACCAGAGCGGTGAGAATTACCACAACCATGAGGAGCGAATAATTGTAGTCGGTGCTTAGGGTTTCGCCTCCCATCAGCCGGTTTACAAATGGTGATGCATATCTTACCAGCAATATCGCCAGGATGCAGCTTATCATAGCAAGAATCATGTTCTCTGCCATGAACTGGTACCAGAGTTGCCTGCGCGTGAAACCTACGGTTTTTTTAATTCCGATTTCCCTGAAACGGGTGGATGCATTGGCTGTTTGCAGATTCACATAGTTGATTGACGACAGAATCAGTATCAGCAGGCCGTTGAAAATCAACAATCCGATTGCTATGTAAAAATCGGGTTGAAAATAGGGGTTCAGGTAAAGCTGCGACATCGGTCTCAGATAGGGGAAATGCATTTCGTTGTATTCCTTCATGGCATCATGAATCTTGGCATCAACCTGCGCAGGATCGGCATTTTTCTTCAACAATACATACGTCATAAAAGAATATGCCCGGTAATTGTCCTGATAGCCTTTCCATCCCGATATGGCAGTAAATGATTCCATGGGCAGCAGGTATGCCGGTTCCCATGTCGACTTATCGGGAAAATCCTCGTAAACACCCGTAACAGTGCAGGCAAACTTGTTTTCAAAATATACCTGTTTACCTAAAGCAGTGGTGCCTGCGAATATTTTTTCAGCCAGGGAACGGGATAGAACAATCGAAAATGGTTGTGATAAGGCCTTTTCAGGATATCCTTCTATAAACTGAAAAGTAAATATGCTGAAAACAGAGGGGTCAGCATAAAACCCCCAGCGGGTTAGGAATTCCTTTTCCTTGTCAGCTGACAGAAAAACACCGTTCTTATTGTTATCTCCTACATCATGTATCAGGGCGATTTCTTCTATTTCCGGCAACCCCACCAGGTCGTGACGACTCAGGGCAGCGGTTACGCTTGCAGAATGCTTAACCCTGTTGTCCTGTTGGTTCATAAAAAACTGTACCCTGTATATCCTGTCGTAATTTTCCTGGGATCTGTCGTAACTCAACATGGCATTGACAAACTGTCCCAGCAGGATAAAGGAGGCAAATCCCAGGGTAAGCCCAAGCAGTGTTGCCAGGGAGAACACCGGGTCTTTTCGGAACCGCCTTGCCAGTATATTAAAGGATTGTGCAAACATTTTTCAGCTGTTTAAATTGTAAATTGGTTGGAAAGTCCGGTCAACCTGCTCGGTTATGATTTTTCCGTCGAACAGGTTGATGATCCGGTGTGCTCTTTCAGCATGATTCAAAGAGTGCGTTACCATAATAATAGTGGTACCCGCGGTATTCAACTTTTCAAGCATCTGCATCACCTGTTCCCCGTTTTGAGAATCCAGGTTGCCGGTGGGCTCATCAGCCAGAATCAGCTTCGGGGTTGTGATCAGTGCACGTGCAACGGCCACGCGCTGTTGCTGTCCGCCCGAAAGCTGCCTGGGAAAGTGATCCCTGCGATGTCCTATCTGCATATACTCCAGCATTTCATCCACCATTTTCTTCCGCTTTGAGCGGGAAGTACCAAGTGCCACCAACGGAAGCTCCACATTTTCGAATACATTCAAATCGTCAATCAGGTTAAAACTCTGAAAAACAAAACCCATGTTGCCCTTGCGCAGCATGGTCCGCTGTTTTTCACTCAAACCGGTGACCTCGGTACCATCAAAGAAATAGTGGCCGGCATTGGCACAATCGAGCAATCCCAAAATATTCAGCAGGGTTGATTTTCCGCAACCCGAGGGGCCCATAATGGCTACAAATTCACCCTTTTTTACTTCCAGGTTTACTTGCTGCAATGCCGTGGTTTCAATCAGGTCGGTCTGGAAAATTCTTGAAAGGTTTTCTGTACGAATCATGTTATTCTTGTTTTGCCGAACCTATGCCAAAGTTGTGCCACTTTGTTATATTACAGAATAGCAACATAATACAAAATTCACATGAGAAGTAATGTTAAATTATTTTACACTTGTGAGTTAAATATTTTTACATTTGACATAAAATTGATACCATGAAGGAAGGAAGGTTACTCATAGCTGATGACAACAAAGCTTTGCTGAATGCACTTCAGTTGTTGCTTCAGCCCACATTCGAAGAGGTTGTTGCCTTGCCCAATCCCAACACTTTGTTGACTGAAATGGCAAAGAGCATTATCGACGTCGTTTTACTCGATATGAACTTTAAGGCCGGAGTCAATACGGGTAATGAAGGCCTGTTCTGGCTGAAGGAAATTAAAAAGCGCTTTCCGAATACCGAAGTGGTGATGATTACAGCTTATGCAGATGTGGATCTGGCGGTAAATGCCCTCAAAGAAGGAGCAAGTGATTTTGTGGTAAAACCATGGGATAACGAGAAGCTTATAGCTACGCTGAAAGCCGCTTACCGCCTCCGAAAATCAAGTAAAGAAATCAATCTGCTTAAATCGAAAGAAGCACTTTTAAAAAACGAAACCAACCGCAATTATCCCATTGTAACGGGTGACTCTCCCGCCATGAAAAACGTGATGCAGGTGGTGCAAAAAATTGCCGCCACCGATGCCAATGTGCTTATCACCGGTGAAAATGGAACTGGAAAAGAATTGATCGCCCGGGAAATCCACAGGCTTTCCACCCGCAATAAAGAGACATTTGTGCTGGTTGACCTGTCGTCGCTTACCGAAACCCTTTTTGAGAGTGAGCTGTTCGGACACAGGAAAGGGTCGTTTACCAATGCCTATGAAGATAAAACGGGCCGGTTTGTATTGGCCGATAAAGGCAGCCTCTTTTTGGATGAAATTGGCAACATTCCTATGGGTTTGCAATCTAAACTGCTGACCGTGCTTCAGTCCAGAACCATTACCCCTGTTGGTGCCACTGCTGAAATACCTGTTGACATCAGGCTGATCAGCGCCACCAATAAGAATCTTTCGCAAATGATTGCCTCCGGCCAGTTTCGACAGGACCTGCTTTACAGGCTGAATACCATTCAGATCCACCTTCCCCCGCTAAGAGAGCGTGTTGAGGATATCGCTATGATCGCCGGTCACTTCATGACCCTGTATTCCAGAAAATATGGGAAAGAAGAGATGGAAATCACTGATGAAGCCATGTCGAGATTAAAAAGTTATTCCTGGCCCGGCAATGTCCGTGAGCTGCAGCATGCCATGGAGAAGGCGGTGATCTTATCTGACCAGAACAAACTGCTGGCACGCGATTTCTATTTCGGTGCCGAAGAATCGGTTTCGGTGAGCCAGGCAGAAACCCTGGAGGAAATGGAAAAAAAGATGATTGTCAGTGCGCTGCGGAAAAACGGACAGAATCAGAGTGCTGCTGCCCAGCAACTGGGTATCACACGCCAGACTTTATACAATAAAATTAAAAAATATGGCATCTGAGCGACTTTTACATCGTGCATCGAAGTATGTTCTTTTGGTGATTCTGGTGCTGACGGTATTCGTGGCCGGATACCTTGCGGCCATTTCTGAATTCATTGCTGCCGGATTTTTCATCCTTTGCGCTTTTGCTTCTGGCGGACTTCTATTGAGAATTTATGATGCAACCAACCAATCTGTTGCAGCATGGCTCAATGCGTTGCAAAACAACGATACAGCGGTTCAATACTCACCGGGAAAGAAAAACAAATCGCTGGTTGCCCTGTATGAAGGCTTCAATAAACTGAACAGACACTTCCAGAAAATCAGGGAAGACAGTGAGATAAACGAAAAGTATTACAAGGCACTGATCCGTCATTCCGCTACCGGAATGCTGGTGCTTAACGGTGATTCGGTTGAACTGATCAACCGCACTGCCTGTAACTATGCCGGCATTTCACCCGATTCAACCAATCCGGATTTGCTTAGGATAAAGAATCCTCTGTTTTATGAAGCAGTCCGGAATATTGAACCCGGGATGGACTTAACCTATAAGCAGGTCTCGGGAAAAAGCTTTCAGCTGCTTGCATTTAAAGCAACCGGACTCCGGAAAGGGAACAGTTCGGTGAAACTGGTTTCCATACAGGACATCCGTTATGAATTGGAATCAAGAGAACTGGAATCGTACAGAAAGCTCATCAGCGTGCTGACTCATGAGATCATGAACCTGATGTCGCCGCTGACTTCGGTTTCAAAAGCCCTTTATTCATTATACCATAAAGATGGAAAACCGGTGGCTCTTTCAGCTGTGGATGACCAAACTTTAAGCTCCACTGTAAACGGACTCCGGGTTTTTGATGAGCAAACCAATGCCATTTTGAATTTTGTAGGCAATTACCGCAAAATAGCCAGAATTCCTCCGCCTGAACTGAAGCCGTTTGACACCCGGGAATGGCTGGAACAGCTGAAAATTGTTTACTCAGGTAAGATGGCTGAGCAGGGTATCACATTTGATATCCACGGCGAAGGAGGGCCCAAAACCATCGTGGCCGATAAGAACCTGATCAACCAGGTGCTGATTAACCTGATCAACAATGCATTTGACGCTGTTATGCAGCAAGGGGGAGAGCGAAAAATCCTGCTGGAAATATCCATGTCGTCTTTAAACCGGCCGGTAATTGCAGTAATCAACAATGGGCCTTACATTCCTCCCGAAATTCAGGATAAGATATTTGTACCTTTTTTTACTACAAAAAAAAGCGGCTCGGGTATTGGTCTCAGCATTTGCCAGGAGATTATGAAATTGCATAAGGGTTCACTAACCCTGATTTCGGCACCCAATTCGAATACCAGTTTTATAATTGAGTTGTAGATCAGTGCTACTGGATACTTGATGCTCGATACTTGATACTTGATGTGTGTGAATTGGGAAACGGGATTTGGGATTTGACTACCGCTGTTCCCACTACTGGTCATACTTCGACAAGCTCTGTATGACAACGCCAGTCACACTGAGCCTGCCTGCCTGCCGGTAGGCAGGTCGAAGTGTGATATACTGCCGCAGTATGCTGAGCGGAGTCGAAGCATGCCACTGCCGCTGCCGCTAATAAACCACTTCCCTCCCAAAAGGAGTCAGCGCCAGGTGGGCCAGTTTGAAATGCTGTTTGGCAAACGGAATTCCGATAATGGTAATGCCCAGCAGAAAACCGAAAATCAGGTGGGTGAGGAATATCCAAAAGCCGCCCACAAACAACCAGATGAAATTCATCAGCGTAGAGAGGCATCCCGGCTGGCTTTCCCTGGTGCGGATTTCAGCGCCAAACGGCCATAGTTCCAGCATGGCCAGCTTGATGGTTTGCAACGCAAAAGGAATACCGATGATGGTAATCAGGAGTACCAAACTTGCAGCCAGGTATTCCATTGCGGTAATCAGTCCCCCGCACAGCAGCCAGATTATGTTTCCCAGGAGTCGCATGTCAGCGTTTTTTGTAGGTTAAGGTTTATGATTTAATGTCCCGATTGTTGGTTTCCTCAAAACAAAAAGGAAAAACGATTGTTTTAAGGAATAAAAATAGCATTTATAACGGTTGGATGGGTCACTTGTATTAAATTTCTGTTATTGAGTGATGAACTTGGGCAGATGGGCTATCTTTAAGTCACTATTAACAAATAAGGTATGAAAACAAAGTACATGAATCCCTACCTTGCCGGAACTTTACTGGGACTGGTACTGCTGATGTCCATGTACCTTTCCGGTCGCGGATTGGGAGCAAGCGGGGGACTTAAATATTGCGTGGTATCAATTGTAGGGGCAGTGGATAAACCCCATGCCATGCAGTCGGTTTACTACAATAAATACTATAAAGAGGATGAAAAACCCCTGACCAACTGGCTCACGCTCGTGATATTTGGGGTACTCACCGGAGGGTTCATCTCGGGGGCAGTATCTAAGCGCCTGAAGCTAAAAATTGAAAAATCTCCCGGAATTTCCAAAACCAGGCGGTTGATCTTTGCCTTTATCGGGGGGGTATTTTTTGTTTATGGTGCCCAACTTGCCCGCGGCTGCACAAGCGGTGCAGCCCTCTCGGGCATGGCCGTATTGTCTGTGGCAGGTTTTGTAACCATGCTGTCCATATTCGGCTCGGCCTTTGCTTTTGCCTGGTTCTTCAGAAAGAATTGGATATAGAATTCTGAAAAAGCTTAATTAAGAAAATATAAAAATGCCACTAAGGCACTAAGACACTAAGAAAACAAATTAAAAAAAATGACGCTTTCGTGCCTCTGCCTGACGGCAGACAGGTTTGTGGCAAAATCCTGAAATACTATGGGACCAATAGAATCATTAAATGAACTTCCGGCATGGCTCAACATGCTGATACCTTTTGTCATTGGAACTGGTTTCGGACTGGCACTGGAACAGGCGGGCTTTTCTTCGAGCCGCAAACTGGCCGGTATGTTTTACGGTTATGATACCACCGTGCTCAAGGTCTTTTTTACCGCTTCCATTGTGGCTTTGGTCGGCTCTCAATTCATGAGCTATTTTGGCTTGCTGAACCTGAACCTGGTTTTTGTCAATGAATACTATGTGACCGCATCCATTGTAGGCGGTATTATCATGGGCGCCGGTTTTATCATGGGTGGCTTTTGTCCCGGTACCGGAGTTTGTGCTCTTGGAATCGGCAAAATTGATGCTTTGTTTTATGTGTTGGGCGGACTTACAGGGGCATTCCTGTTTGCCGAAACCTACCCGTTGATTCAGTCACTTGCTGATGGCGCTTACCGCGGTCCGGTTAAGATCAATGAAGTATTCGGCATATCCCCCGGACTTTTTACGTTCTTCATGATTGCTGTAGCTTCAGGCATGTTTTGGCTGGCGGAGAAAGCAGAAAAGAAATTTGCCAGGCCGGAAATAACCAATACAATTTGAGAATTTGAGAATTTGAAAATGAAAATAGCCATGAATCCGCGAGTTACCTTATCCATGATACTTATTCTGCTGGGGGCAATCCTTGCCTTTTTGCCATCATCAGGCAGTTATTCTTTTCGCGGCAAACCTGAAATAGTTCTGGCTGCAGCTCTTGATGCTGACAGCTATGTAACCGTTGACCAGGTTGCCCGATTGTTGGTAAATGAAGACAGCACCTATCAGCTCATTGATCTCAGGTCACCGGAAGAGTTCCAGGCTGCCTCCATTCCCGATGCCATTAATATTCCATACAACGAACTGTTTTCAACCCATCTGGAAAGTTACCTGAACCGCAATGTCAGAAACATTTTTTATGCCAACGGCGATTATGTTGCCAATTATGCCCTGGTTGTTGCCGAAGGGCTTGGCTTTAAGGATAACCAGGTTATGAAGGGAGGCCTGAATGAGTGGTATGATGTGGTGATGAACAGCAGGTTCATTGGCGACAAAATTTCCGCAAGAGAAAATGCTTTGTTTGAAATAAGAACAAAAGCACGGAAGCAGTTCACCGATTTAAACAGTTTGCCTGACAGTCTTAAAGCCAGGTACCGTGAATCAAAAGAAATACAAAGAAAGAAACTGGATGGCGGATGTGAATAATGCAGAAATTGATTGAGCAATAAATTTTAACAGTTATGAAAATAAAAAAGGCAGGGATTGTTGTACTTGTTGTCATTCTGGTTGCTGTAATTGCGATGATGCTGATTGGATCATCCGGTAATGGTTGTTTCCGCCATGATGCTGCCAAATGGGCACAACCGGCAATCGATCAAACCAATATAATTACGAAAATTCAGTTGGAAAAATTAAGTGGAAACATCTTACAGGTTGACCTCAGCGATCAGGGAAACCAGCTAAAAGATGATCAGGGCACAATCAGCATTCCCGCCTCAGCAATTCTGGAGCAGGAGAATCTAAGAAAGCTCCGTGATCATGAAGGAAATATCGTTCTGGCTTCGGATGACCGGGCTTTATCGGCACGGATATGGATGCTGCTTAGTCAGATGGGTTACGAAAACCTATATGTATTGGATGAAGATACCGGAAATGAAGTATTAAAATCATTGTCGTCCGGGTAAAATTTCTCGAATTTTATAAAGTCCAATATTTATTGCGTCCCTACGGGACTTTGAGAGTTGAGAGGTGGCTTTTCTTTTCTACCCATATTTGGTTCCTAACGGAACCGTCCCGTAGGGACATCATATTGGTAGATAAAGGATTAACATTAATAGATAAGTCCCGTATGGGACGATATAAATTTTAACCGGACAATAGCGTAAATAAATATTATATGCCAGCTCTAAAAAAGAATATCCGGATTGGCCTTGTGGCCCATGATAACCGTAAAAAAGACCTGCTCGAATGGGTCGACTGGAACTGGAAAATACTGGCAGGACATGAGCTGATCTGCACCGGCACAACAGGCAACCTCATTGAAGAACTCCTGAGGAAAAAACTGAAGAAAGACGAAGAGAAAAAGATCAGGCTGAAGAAGCTCAAATCGGGTCCCCTGGGAGGTGATCAGCAACTGGGTGCCATGATTGCCGAGGGGAAAATAGATATGCTCGTGTTTCTTTGGGATCCCATGATGCCCCAGCCGCATGAAGTGGATGTGAAAGCATTGCTGCGCATTACGGTTCTGTATAACCTGCCCACAGCCTGCAACAGGTCGTCAGCCGATTACATGATCTCATCCACGCTGATGCAAACCGATTACAAACCGGCTGTGAATGACTTTTCGGCTTATACGAAAAGGAAGATTGAGATGTAGTGACAAGGGACAGAGGCTATGTAAAAAGTCATAAAATGAGCGTAGTCTGGAGACTACGCTCAGCACACAGAGTGGACATTATGCATAATGCGCTAGGCGTAGTTTGCAACTACGCCTACTAAATTGACTTTCAATACAGACTCGTTTACTGCTACTTCAAAAAAGCATCCAGCGCAATCTTATGCTCCTCCGAAATACTCCCGTTCCTGGATCTCAGTTCAACAACCGGTTGTTCAGGGTTTAAGCGGAGGTGTTTTTTCATGCTGTTGAACATGCTTCCGGTAGCCACCTTGTAGGTGGTAAACAGGGCAACCTTTCCCGGCAGAGCGGGCAAGCCTGCGGCAAACTGCTTCCAGGGAGTATCGGGATGCTGCAGGAAAAACAGAAGGAACCCTGCAGTCCAGCAGCCCAAAAACACATAATCGGCTTTTTCAGCAATTCCGCCACTATATTCAGCAATGGAAAGGGTTTCTACCTCAATTCCCTTACCGGCTGCATAAGCACTTATTGCTTCAGCAAACTTTTTGGTAATCCCTGTTTTGCTTTGATAAATAACTACTGCTTTTTTCATTTGAGTGCTATTAAGGCTTCTTTCATCCGCTTCATGGCTTCAACCAGCTTTTCATCAGCTGTGGCAAAAGATATTCTCACACAATCCGGATCGCCGAATGCCTCTCCGGGAACCATGGCAATGTGTGCATGCTCCAGAAGGTAGAGACACAGGTCGTTGGAAGTGTTGATCACGGTTCCGTTAAACGACTTACCATAATAGGCATTCACTTTCGGGAATACATAAAAAGCGCCATCGGGGTCATAAACCTGGACATCGGGAATTTCCCTTACCAATTTCACTACAAGTTCTTTCCTGCGTAAAAAGGCTTTGCTCATTTCGCTCACGCAGCTTTGGTCTCCTGTAAGAGCAGCTACTGCAGCCTTCTGGGCTATAGTAGTAGGGCCTGTAGTCATTTGTCCCTGCAGCTTGTCGCATGCTTTGGCCAGCCAGGCCGGACCAGCCATGTAACCAATTCTGTAACCGGTCATGGCATAGGCTTTGGACACACCGTTGATCACCACGGTACGTTCTTTCATGTCGGCAAACTGGGCAATGGTTTCATGTCCGCCGATGAAGTTGATGTGCTCGTAAATTTCATCGGAAATAACCATAATCCGCGGATGTTTGGCCAGCACATCGGCCAGGGCGCGCAATTCAGCCCTGGAATAAACAGAACCCGAGGGATTGGAGGGTGAACACAGCAGCAGGGCCTTGGTCTTTGGTGTGATGGCATCCTCAAGCTGTTTGGGTGTAATTTTAAAATTGGCCTCATGCTTGGCTTCAATTACAACCGGTGTGCCTTCGCACAACTTAACCTGCTCGAGGTAACTCACCCAGTAAGGAGCCGGAATGATCACTTCATCACCCGGATCAACCAGGCATATGATGGAGTTCACCAGGGAGTGTTTTGCTCCGCTGGAAACGATGATTTGCTGGGTAGTATACTCCAGGTTGTTTTCACGTTTGAACTTCTCGGTTACTGCTTTTAAAAGATCGGGAAAACCCGGAACGGGGGGGTAAAACGAGAAGTTGTCGTCAATGGCTTTTTTTGCAGCATCTTTAATATGATCGGGGGTGAAAAAATCGGGCTCACCCACGCTCAGGTTGATCACGTTAATACCTTTGGCCTGGAGGTCACGGCTTTTTTGATTCATAGCCACTGTGGCCGAAGGTGACAGGCTGTTGACGCGTTTTGAGATGCTTTCCATTGTTTTTTATTTTGTATGGTTTTACATGGTGCAGGGACATTGCGCGCAATGTCC
Organism: Bacteroidales bacterium; assembly: GCA_046481675.1. Classification (GTDB taxonomy): domain Bacteria; phylum Bacteroidota; class Bacteroidia; order Bacteroidales; family UBA10428; genus UBA5072. Next base: position 11,883 of record JAWOJJ010000113.1, read on the forward strand.
CTGCACATTTTCCATGCGTAAAAATAAACTATTCAGGCAAAATTCATTAATATTACCTGTCTTAATTTTATCAGATTTTATGAGCATGGAAACTATACTGGAAATATTGAAATACATCCTGCCTGCTTTGATTGTTTTTTTTACCACAATTTTCCTGGTGAAAAAATACTTCGACGGCGAAGAATTAAAACGGAAGCAACAGCTCCTGCTGAACAACCAGCAGATGATCACACCGCTCAGGTTGCAGGCCTATGAAAGGTCCATCCTGTTCCTCGAGCGAATCTCACCCGAGAACCTGATCATGAGGGTGAACAAGTCGGGTTATACAACCCAGCAGCTTCAGGCAGAATTGCTCCATGCCATCCGGGCGGAATTCGAACACAACCTGACCCAGCAGATTTACATATCTCATGGTGCATGGGAAATGCTCAAAATTGCCCGTGGTCGAACCATTCAGCTGATCAATTCCATGGCCGGGAAGGTGGGTAAGGATTCTCCTTCAATCGCGCTCAGCAAAGCCATTCTCGAATCCATGGTGGATGAGGAAAAAATGCCCGTCACCGATGCCATCAACTTTATCAAGCAGGAAATTTCGCAGTTGTTTTAGGAGAATGCTGTCTTCTAAGTCTGCAAAGTCTTCAAGGTCTTCAAAGTCTGAAAACAGCTGCGAGCTATGAGCTCAAAGAAGAGCCAAGAATCAAGAGCCAAGAGCCAAGACAGAGAAGGAAAAAAATAAGTCTGCGAAACCTGCCTGCCGGCGAAATGAAATGGAGCGTCCGTCATTGCGAGCGGAATGAAATGGAGCGTCCGTCATTGCGAGCGGAATGAAATGGAGCGAAGCAATCTCAATTAAGTAACACATACCATGAGATTGCCGCGGTCGTGCCTCCCTCGCAATGACGCGTTAATCTGCGAGAAATGTATTCTGCGAGAAACCTCCGCGAGAAAATTTCATTCTGCCAACCTGAAATTCCAGTAGTCATACTTCGACAAGCTCTGTATGACAACGCCAGTCACACTGAGCCTGTCGAAGTGCGACTGGCAGAATTTTCTTGCTCGTCTTGACTCTTGGCTCTTGGATCTTGGATCTTGACTCTACAACAGCTCAATACTCCGCTTCACAAACTTATTCAGGTCTTCTCCCTTCAGCATGTTGTTTGAAAGCAGCGCGATGTCAACCAGCTGGTGAACAACTTTGTTTTCTTTACCGAATTTCTCAAGCACTTCCTGGCGTTTGCCGGTGAACTCATCAATTTTTTTGTCGAGTTCTGCAATCCGGTCCTTGTCGGCCTGTTCAATTTCTTCCTCTTTCTTGTCCTTATTGGCTTTTTCCAGCTCGGCCTTGTTGTCCTGCAGCGGTTTCAGCTTTTCATTGAGCTTGTCGAGTTCCTTGCGGCATTTCTTTTCCTTGTCTTCATGTACACGCGACACAAGCGGATGGTTCGAATTGATAACTACATTGTACGAGCTCGGCATTTCGCCATAAAAACTCATGGGACCTCCCAGCTGCGACATATCCTTCATCCGGCGCATGAATTCCATTTGGGTGATAATTACCGGCTGATCGTTTTCAGCCAGACTTTCAAAGGTAACGGTATAGTTGGCCTTGGTATCCGGGAATTTGCATTTGAAAACCGGTTTCAGGTCGTCCTGCTGGTCCTGGGTGAGCTTCGACTCACGGGCTTCATCCTTTTGAATGAGTTTTTCAATCACATCGCTGTCAACCCTTACAAAATGCGACTCCTTGAATTTGGTTTCGAGCTGGTTGATGAAATGCATGTCGAGGTGACCGTCCATTACCAGCACGTCGTAGCCCTTGTTCCTGGCCGATTCAATATAGCTGAACTGGGCTTCTGTGTCGGTGGTATACAGGTATATGAGGGTTTTATTTTTGTCCTTCTGATTTTCCTTGATCAGTTTTTCGTATTCTTCAAAAGTGAAGCACTTGCCCTCGGTATTTTTCAGCAGGGCAAATTTGGAGGCCTGTTCGTAGAACTTCTCTTCAGAGATCATGCCGTATACAATGAAGAGTTTCAGGTCGTCCCACTTCTTTTCAAACTGTTCACGGTCGTTTTTGAAGATGTCCTGCAACCGGTCGGCCACCTTTTTGGTAATGTGACTGGATATTTTCTTCACGTTGGAATCGCTTTGCAGGTAGCTGCGCGAAACGTTCAGCGGGATATCCGGTGAATCGAGTACACCATGCAGCAAGGTCAGGAACTCGGGTACAATGCCTTCAACCGAGTCGGTTACAAACACCTGGTTGCTGTAGAGCTGAATCTTGTTTTTCTGAATGTCGAAGTTGCTTTTGATTTTCGGAAAATACAGAATGCCGGTCAGGTTAAACGGGTAGTCCACATTCAGGTGGATGTTGAACAGCGGGTCTTCCGACATCGGGTAGAGTTCCTTGTAGAAAGCCTTGTAGTCTTCTTCCTTAACGTCGGCCGGTTTCCGGGTCCACAACGGGTTGGTATTGTTAACTATTTTATCCTCGTCCAGTTCAACCGACTTGCCATCCTTCCATTCAGTTTTCTTTCCGAAACCAATGGGAATGGGGAGGAACTTGCAATACTTGTGCAGGATTCCGTCAATTCTTGATTCTTCCAGGAATTCTTCGGAATCCTTGTCGATATGCAAAATGATATCGGTACCCCTTTCCAATTTCTCAACCTCTTCAATCTGGTAATCAGGTGTGCCGTCGCAGGTCCATTTTACAGCTTTGGCGCCTTCCTGTTGCGACCGGGTGATCACTTCAACCTTTTCCGATACCATGAAGGATGAATAGAAGCCCAGCCCGAAATGACCTATTATATTGTTTGCCTGGTTTTTGTATTTTTCCAGGAAGTCTTCTGCGCTTGAAAGGGCAATCTGGTTGATGTATTTGTTCACCTCTTCCTCTGTCATGCCAATACCCTGATCAGAAACGGTGAGTGTTTTGGCCTTTTTGTCGAGTTTCACCCGGATGGTGAGGTCGCCCAGTTCGCCTTTGAATTCACCCATATTGGCAAGGGTTTTCAGCTTCTGGGAAGCGTCTACTGCGTTGGATACCAATTCCCTCAGGAAAATCTCGTGATCTGAATACAGGAATTTTTTAATAATCGGGAAGATGTTTTCGGTGGTAACGCCAATTTTACCTTTCTGCATGGTAGTATATTTTAAGGTTTAACACTATTTTTCCAGGAATGTACATTTTCAAAGATTGTGCCGCGGTCATAAATCTGACATTAAGGCAGAGTATAGGTGGAAATAATGACAACCTGCCGGAAATGATTGTCTCCTATGTCTTCTGGTCTTCAAAGTCTGCAAAGTCTTGCAGTCGTGCAGCCTTTTAGTCACACTGAGCCTGCCTGCCGGCAGGCAGGCCTGTCGAAGTGTTATGCTGAGCCCGTCGAAGCATGCGACTTACAGCCACTGCTGCTGCCACTGCCCCTGCAACGCGTCATTGCGAGCGAAATGAAATGGAGCGTGGCAATCTCAAATGAGTAACACATACCATGAGATTGCTTCGGTCGTGCCTCCCTCGCAATGACGCGTTAATCTGCGAGAAACGTATTCTGCTAGAAAAAACCTGCCTGCCGGCAGGCGGGTCTGCGGAATCTGCTCAATCTGTTTTGATCTGCGAGAAACTCTGCGAGAAATGTATTCTGCGAGAAACAATCGACTTGGATCTTGGTTCTAGTTTCTCATATCAATCTGCTCCGTCAGCACCCATGCATCTTTTTCAAAGCGAAAGCCATCATAGGAAAAGTCGGGACCATAATGTTCGTAACTGCCTGTAAACGATGGCCGGGAAGGGGAGAGGTGGTCAAATACGATCATTTTCATCCGCTCGTTCCATTTCAGGCTCATCTGAATTTTGGCGGAGTATTCAAACACAACGCGACTTTGAATACCTTTTGTCATGCGAAATACCGGTTTACCAAAAACGGGTTCTCCTGCCTGGTTAAACCACAGCACATCAATCAGTTTTTTTGAGGTGAACAGGTTGTTGGGGTCGTAACCGAGCAAGGTATACAGGGTTTCACCTGCTGATTTCATTTCCACAATTTCGTAAACCAGGCAGCCGTACCAGTTGGCGGGACTCCCGGTTTCTGTTGCTGCATCCAGGTAGTTGTCGCTGTTGTCGGTGAGCCTGAAAACCTTTGGCTCTTTCCCGGAACCCTTGCTGAGCACAAAGCCATAATATATATGGGTACCGTCTTTCAGCGGGAGATTCCAGGTAATCAGCCTTATTTTTTTGTCGGAAGAGGATACTTTTCCAATGGTTTTCAGCTGATCAAACGGGTATTCGAATGATCCGGGGATTTTCAGTGCTTCTGCAAGCAAGTTGGCAAAGCTGTCGGCAACAGCCAGGTTGCTTGCATCGGGATTACTGGTGTTAATTCCTGATAACAATATTTTCAGTGCGGTTTCCGATTCAGGCAGCGAAACCTGCCGGCATGCGATTACCCGGTCCGGTTGAAGAATACCAATCCAGATAATCAGTACAGTAAGTATGTTTTTGATTTTCATCACCACCAAATTCAATGCTCACATTTCATACACCAGGTGGCAAAAACCTTGCCGAAACACTTATTTAATAATCAGGTTGATGTCTTTCAGGAGTTTATCCCGGTATGATTTGCCAATCGGAATGGATTTGGTTCCTTCCTGGGTTTTGATGATCACCGAATTGTCTTCAATGACATTGATGCGGCTGGTATTCACAATGAACGAGCGGTGAACCCGTGTGAATTTATTGGTGGGCAGTTTTGTTTCAATAGCCTTCATGGTGAAGTGAATGGTGAATTTCTCGTTAAATGTGTTGAAAATAACGTAATTCTCCAGTGCTTCAACCCACAGGATGTCTTCGTATTTCAGGCGAACCAGGGCGGAATTCTTTTTGATGAAGATCTCATTCTCCTTGGTATCCACCTTGTTTTTGAAACGGACGTTGGCTTTATTGATGGCCTTGAAGAAGCGGCTGTAAGAAATGGGCTTCAGCAGGTAATCCGTAACGTCGTAATTGAAAGCGTCGAGCGCGTATTTCTCTTTCGACGAAATTATGATGATCTGAGGTGGGTTGGTCAGTGTCTCCAGGAAGTCAATGCCACTCATTTCCGGCATTTCGATATCGAGAAAGATCATGTCAATATCCTCATCTCCGTTGAATGCGTTGATGGCATCCACGGCATTTTCATAAGATGCCAGGAGTCGAAGCTGGTCGGTACGGGTAATGAATTCCTCAATAATCCGTCTCGACATCAGGTCGTCATCGATAATTATACAATTCATAAAAAGTTTATTTCGTCAAAGGGTATGGTAAATTCGTCAAAATTCTCGTCAAATATATGAAAAAAATGATTGCGAATCATTTCCGACCATGAATTTCAGGAGCGACTCTTTTTATTAACTTGTTGACCTTCAAAAAACTTCTTTTCAATCAATCCCGCTTTTTTTATGGTATTCCGCAGCCAGATCAGCTTGATTTCCTGTTTTTCTTCGGGGGTTAAATTCCAGATAACTGTAGGATCCTTCCGGAGCCTGCCGGTAAGGTGGTGGATGAAAAGAGCCGCAGTAACCGAAATGTTCAGGCTTTCGGTGAACCCGGCCATGGGTATTTTCACATATTCGTCGGCCAAATCCAGGGCCAGTGGCGACAGTCCGTTTAATTCCGCTCCGAACAGCAGGGCGGTTTTACCTTTATTTAGGTCAAAATCTTCGAGGGAGCAGTCGTTCTTGTGGGGCGTGGTGGCCACAATGCGGTATCCTTTGCTTCTGAGGGTTTCAACGGCAGTTTTGGTGTTCTTAGTATTCGGATTGTTGTATCGGTGCAGGGTAAGCCACTTGTCGGAGCCCAGGGCCACATCGGGACTGATGCGGTATTCAAAATGGTTTTCGATGACATGCACGTCCTGTATGCCGAAGCATTCGCACGACCGGAGGACAGCGCTGGCGTTATGCGCCTGGTAGATGTCTTCCAGCACAATGGTGATGTACCGGGTTCTGAGGTCAAGAATTTTGTCGAACAGCTTCACGCGCCGGCCTGTCACAAACTGGGAAAGATGTTCAATAAGGGCTTCGTGCATAGGGGTCAAAAAAAAAGGGAGCAACAGAGGCTCCCTTTAATTCATTACTTCAAGCTTATTTTACAACGTTTGCGAGATCGCTGCCAGCTTTGAATTTAACAACTTTTTTAGCAGGAATTTTGATTTCCTTACCGGTCTGAGGATTTCTTCCGGTTCTTGCACTTCTCTTGGAAACTGAGAAAGAGCCAAAGCCTACGAGGGCAACACGGTCACCTTTTTTCAGAGCCTGGGTGGTAGCTTTGATGAATGCATCAAGAGCTTTCTTGCCGTCAGCCTTGGTTAAACCTGCATTAGCAGCAATGGCGTCGATCAATTGTGCTTTGTTCATAACAAAATTTTTTTAGGGTTAGTAAATTTTCAAATTTCCTAATACAAATATAGCGCAATTTTCAAGCGATGCAAATTCTGAACAACAAATTTCTACAATGGGTTGCGAAAAAATGTTAATAACTACGACTGATTTTAGTGAATTTTCAGACGAAAATCTAAACAAAAGGTTTAATACAACAATCATAAAAAACACATATACAAATAAATAAGAAATTCATCAAATTGAAGCATCTGAACGCGGTTGTGCGGGCGGGAAAGATTTAAATTGTTGAAAATATTTTTAGTGGTAGCGGGGTAAACAAAGATTTTTGGGCAAAAAAAGCCGGTCATTTGAAAAAAATAGTACCTTTGCGCTTCTTACGGAGGAATGGCAGAGCGGTCGAATGCGGCGGTCTTGAAAACCGTTGTCCGCCTTACGGTGGACCAGGGGTTCGAATCCCTTTTCCTCCGCAAAAGAATGAAAAGCAACGCCCGGGCCCTGCCCGGGTTTTAAATTTTAAGGCTGGGAGGGACAGGTCGCGACCTGTATCCCTACCAGCCTTAAAATTTAAAAAACCTCAAAGCATCGCTTTGAGGCGTTGCTTTTCATTCTTTTGCTGGGATCTCCCAGTCCGGGATCACCGCAGGTAATCCCGGCTGGGAGCCCCCTCCCGGGATAACCGCAGGTAATCCCAGGGGATCTCCCCTCCCGGGATCACAGCCTGTCCCGCCCGGCGAGAAGCGCAGCGAGTAATCCCAGGGGATCTCCCAGCCGGGGATCACCGCAGGTAATCTCTGGCTGGGAGCGACCTCGCGTTATCACGATCGAACAAAAAAAGCCGGGCAACTGTACCCGGCTTTCATTGTATGGATTTGCCTGAAATCTTATCTTGCGGGTGGCAACAGCACCTTGTCAATTACATGCACAATCCCGTTGGAACCCTGCACATCGGTAAGAACAACTTGTGTTGATCCGTTAATGGTAACTGAAGTACCTACATTTACTGCAATGTTACCATTGAGGGTTGGTACATTGCCGGTACTGAGGTCGCCTGACATAACATTGCCGCTTACTACATGGTATAAAAGGATTGGGGTAAGTTGTTCCTTGGTCAGATCAGCAATCCCATTTACACCCAAATCAGCAAACAGTTGCTGGAACGCTGCATCGGTAGGTGCAAATACGGTAAAGGAACCGGCACCACTTAATGTTTCTACCAGTTCAGCCTTTACCACGGCCTGCACCAGTATGCTGAACGCCGGATTGTTAATGGCCAGGTCAACCACTGTCGGCGGAAGCAATACTTTGTCGATTATGTGGATAACTCCGTTACTGGCCGATACGTCAGCCGCTGTTACCCTTGCTGAGCCGTTCAGCAAGACCTCACCGGTTTTTACCTGCAGCGAAATGCTTGACTCTTCGGGTCCTTCACTAAGCGTAGCTACATATCCATCCGTGAGTTGAGTCGATAATACCTTACCGCTGACAACATGGTACAGCAATATAGGCTTCAGGGCTTCTGCCGAAAGGTCATCCAGGCTCCCTACGCCAAGATCGTTTAACAACGCGGCAAATGCATCATTGGTCGGGGCAAATACGGTAAACGGACCATTTCCCTCCAGGGCTCCAACCAGGTCAGCTTTTGTAAGTGCTTCTACCAGTATGGAAAATGAACTGTTCGAAGAGGCAATCTCCACGATGCTTTGCATTTCCTCTATCTGATCGTTTTCATCATCCTTGCTGCAAGCCGAGAATGTGAATAATCCTATTAAGCTCAAAGCCAATATGGATTTCAAAGATTTTCTATAGTTTTTCATTGTGTATTGTTTAAGTTATTTTAAACAGAAACACCATGAAATAATAAATGTTTAACAAATAACGTAAAAAGATAAACAAAAATAGATTCAATATACAGGTATTATAAATTATTATTCACATATAAGACAGATATACAACATTATACAATAATAAATGAAAACATTTATCTAAATAATAGAAATGCTTAAATCAATTGTGTTTATTTAAATGGTTCATATGTTAGACAATAATATATACATGGCCGTAGAGACGCGATTTATCGCGTCTCTGTAATGCGATTTATCACGACTCCGTTCGGCGTAGGCTTTGCCCATAGCCGTCAAGCTAATAATAATAATAAAGTATAGATATTCAATGGTTAATATGATCCTTACCATACTCTGCCTGCGCTGCGCTTGGCAGTTTTTTTCTAACACAGCTTGTCCCGCCTTAGCGGGAAAGTACACGAAGAGAAAGCTTCACTAAGACCACAAGGAATGACAAAATCAAACAGGTGGCCGTATCCGCTGCGGCCTGTGAACTTCACACCTGGGGTATAACGAATGTCGTTGGCATCCAACCAAGCCACGACGTCCTCGAAGAACAGACTCGCTACCATCGGCACCGACAAGTAGAACATATCGTTGACCGCCAGCATGGCCTGGATCAGGTCGTGTTTGCGACGCGCAAAATTTTCTGGCGAAGCCTGGACTTCGAGGCGGTTGCTGTTCAACTGGACGCCGAACCCGGCCAACGTCATTTTGAGCAGAGCTTCGCGTTTAGGCGTATCAAGTTTACAGCCGCTTTGCACAAGATCGTCAATAACGTAGCCATCGTCGGTCAATACGTAGCGACCGTTCATCCGCTTCGCATACAACTGGAGATAGTCGTTATGCCGGTCGAGATAGGGTGTTGTGATCTCGACCCAGTCCACATTCTCTACCTGCCGCAGAACTGTCTTGTCCTTCAGCCAGGCTGTGTACTGCTCGATCAGGTCATGGATTTCGTCGATCATACGTAGAGCCCTCGTTGGATATTGGGCGGATCCACCACAGTACAGTAGCTCATGAAATCATGCAGAGTTTGCCACAGATCGGCCAGGTTGGGAAATCGATCAACCGGCACGGGAACGGCCCATTTGTCGCCGTAACCCTCTCGATAGAGGTGCAGATGAGGACAGGGAATGTCGACGCCGTCAGGATTGCGGTGTGGCGCGCCGCCGAAGTCCAGCCGGACCAGCACGATGATCTGGTGACCGCGCATCTGGTACTTGCCTTTGCGCATCTCAATGCGACCACGCGCAATGTCCAACAGGAAGTTCTCGCGCTTGTCCTGTGATATCAGTGGAACGATCAAAGAGCCGCCCACGCCCGGATAATCGTGGAGGTCATCGCTTGTCCTGACCTTGGGAAGGGCGATCAAGGCATCGGCTTCGGTTTGGGTTAGTTCGATGTCAGCCATTTACAAACTCCCTCCTACCATCCGCTCTGCATCCGCCACGCGCAACTCACCGGAGATGAGCTTGGGCAGCAGCGTGTCGCGTAATCTGGCGAGGATACGAGATTCATTGATTGACTCATGCATTCTTGCGTGCATGCACGATGCCATGCCAGAGAATTGATGCAGTAGCTCTTGGGGAGGTACCACAACTGGAATAGACGCGATGTCGTCTGACTTAGCACGCTGGCGACTACCTGTACTACCCGTTACGCGCTCTTCGATTGCACGCTGTATGGATTCGGACTTCATCAATTCAAAGAGATAGGACCGCCATTCTGAGTCCCGCGGAACAAACGGAATGAATTCGGTAGAACATATCGCGGATTCCTCCTCCCGAACGTTAGGGCACCATACACGCGGAAACTGTGGATTGAGTTTGGATACAAGAACGCAGGTGGACGGTACTCGGTATTTTGCACGCTTGATCGTATCTCCAGTCTCCAGGATTGGGGCCCGTCCAGCATCGAAAGCGGGAATGCTGTAGTGCTCCCAAACCTTCGTCGGGAATCTCCCGGGCATTACGGAATCCTTCAAGGTCAGGACAATTGCGGAAACAGTTGACTGCTTCCATCCCTCCGGCACCTCCCCCAACTCCGTCTCCACCAGCGCATCCGGAAACAGGTCTGCGATCTCCGACGCGAGGCCGACCGGCTGCTCGCCCCGCATCTTGGCGCGCACCGGGTCGAAGTCCAGGAACCAGCTCTTGAAGATGGCCCGCGCCATGGCCTCCAGCGTCTCGTTCATGCGCCGGTTGAGCTCGATTTTGTCGTCCAATGTGCCGAGGATGTGGGCGATGGCGCGTTGCTCAGGAAGCGGTGGAAGCGGAACTTCGAGTTGTACCAGATCGTTGCCGGTTATACCAGATACTGCAACTTGGCGGAGAATTGTGCCCAGAAGATAGCGACTGTGCGGGGAGTTGAACAGATAGAACAGAAAC
>JAWOJJ010000118.1:0-12542 GCA_046481675.1 Bacteroidales bacterium
CCTCCCCTGGCTTCAATCGTTTTCTTTTTTCTGATTTGATTCTGAACAATAATATAATCATGATCGCGCCAAACTTTTACTACCAAAGGCTCTTCCTCAGAAATCACGTTGTGTTTGAATGCATTTTCCAGTAAGATCTGCATGGAAAGCGGCACGATATATCCCGAGCTGTCATTTATATCCAGTTCCACATTCAGATTTTCCCCATGCCTGATCTTGTGCAGGTTGATAAACGACCGGGCAAAATCAAGTTCGGTTTCCAGTGAAACGAGCTCCTTGCCTTTTTGCTCAAGCACGTAACGGTAGATATCCGACAATTGCCGGATAAAAAGCTGCGACTTCTGTGTGTCTTTTTCAACCAGTGAGCTCAGCACGCTCAGGCTGTTAAAGAGAAAATGCGGATTCACATAGCTTTTCAACGTTTCATATTGCAGTTGCATGGCCTCTTGTTTATACTTCTCCTCATTGATGGCTGACTTGCGCCAAAAAATGAAAAATTGCCGGCTGTAGTAAAGGGTATTTATGAAAAGTGTAATCCCCATTTCAACTACCATTTCAACTACAATATGCCGGTTACGGAAACTAAATGAGGAATCGGATGCAACACTATGGTAAATCCAGTTCACCAGAATAATGGCAATAGCCGCATAGGTAAAAGAAATCGACAGATGACCAGCAAATGCCCTTCCGGGGTTCTGTTCCCAGGTGAATTTGTTTCTCAGCAGGTAACCAACTGCCTGGCTTCCCTTCCATATGGTAAAGCCCACAACAAAACCATAGAGACTTCCCGTGAACAGATTCTGAAGCGATTCAAACAACCGGTTCCCCTGGTAAAAATAGGTGACAAATATGCTGATTGCGAACAATATCAACACATCCCGCAATTGCCTGATTAAAAATCTGTTCATGGGAAGCTGCATCAAAGACTGAAAATCATGTGTAACCTGAGACTAAAGATAACTACTTTTCACTATCGCAGCCCGCAATAGCTTCTGAATTTGAACGGGCACCCCAACATGGCATGATGCCTTGTTTTCCGCTTTCCTTTTCAAATAAAGCTTTTGCGGTCATGAATTTGGGCAGTGCATTTACACAACCTCCCCCAAAACCCTCCGGGGTATAACGTATATTCAAACCCAAAAGGTACATGGCCCGGGGATTCTCAGGGTTTTCATACAATGCCTGCCCGAAAACTTCGGCAGCTTTCTGCGAATAGGTCATTGCCAGGCTGGGGGCCGCCGTGAGCATGGCCTGGTACAAAAAGCCCTGCAGTGCATGAAGTTCCGATTTATCGCCGTTCAATTCCAGTGCCTTATTGATATTGATTTCTGCCTTGTCGAGCAATTTGTCTTTCACTTCCTCATTTTGCTCCATGAAACTCAGATTGATCTGCGCAAAAGCGTAATAATACGCAGGTTCCCAACGCTCCGGTTCTGTCAGGGCAATGCGTTCCAAACGATTGACAACGGACTGCACTTCCTCAACGGTTTTGGCCTCATCAAGCAGTTTCAGACTTTCACTGATTGCCTGTTCCAAACCGGCTGACTGACCAAAAATTGTTACGGTCATAAAGACCATCATGGTTACGCTGACTAATTTTTTCATTTTTTTATTGTTTATTGATTATTTGTGATTAATTATTTGCTGTTGGCTTTTGGCTGTTGGCTGTTGGCTGTTGGCTGTTGGCTGTTGGCTAACGGCTAATAGCTAACGGCTAATAGCTAACGGCTACTCAAGCGTTACAAAAACCCCCACCAGCAAAAAACGCCTGGCTTCGGGGCGCACGGGAACTGACTCAAAAAGGCCCTCCTGGTTGGGAGTCTCGTAATAACGGTAACTGTATATATTATCCCTGCCAAAAATATTACTGCATGAAACATACACTATGGTTGACTGATCAAATAGGGTAGTCAGGTAGCTGATGTTAACACTTAAATCAAGGTAATCGCGTGTAATTCCATTCATGAAAGCTGTTTCATTGGGGTTATTGAAAGGTCTGCCGCTGGCCCAGGAAAACATAGCTCCGAATTGCGTGGTTATCGCATCAACATATTGTTTGGCAACAACACTCAGGTTGTGCTTTGAAGCAAACGAAGGAGTTACCTTTTCAGGATAATGACGATAATGTCTTTTGGCATCAATGAGTGAATAAGAAATCCAGTAGTCAAGTCCTTCAACACTCCTCCTGTCTCTGAAAAAGAAATCAATCCCCTGTGAATAGCCCGCTCCCTGGTTATTATAACGCAATGCATTGTACGGATCTTCCACATCGTAAATCACCAATCCGTCGTACTTCTTATAATAACCCTCTACACGCAAAATTCGCTCATGTGCTTCGAACTGGATATTGGCAATGTAATGGCTGGCCTTTTCAAAACCGAGATTTCGTGTAAAACGCAATAAAGATTCTTCAGGAGTTTGATAAAATGTGCCATATGCCACAGAAGCCTGCCAGTTTTTACTCAATACCCAGGAAGCAGAACTGCGAAATGCAATGGCTGGTTTGCTGATGACACTGCTGTACTCACCCCGCATACCGGTTCTGATGGCTAGCCTGGGCAGAATTCTCACCTCAGATTCGGCAAACAGCGAGGTATTGTAATCGTCAAAATCACTCAGAAACACAAAAGCAGTTTCGTTTTCGGCATAGCGTTCGTGAAAGCGATTAAAAACCTCTTCCACACCAAAAATCAGGTTTATCTTCTCAGGGAATTTTTTCTTCATGACCAATTTGCCCTGCAGGTTGGTATTGTAATCGTTTACATGAAACGCGCTGAGCCCAACCCGATCCTCATCGTATGTAAATGACAATCCCGTCTTTACTATCCACCCATTATCGGTTTCCCCGGTATAATTGATATTTGTGTAATTGTTCCGGTTTTTTAATGATATCTTTTGCAAATTACCTGCTTGTGACATTTCGGGATACATCATGCCACAACTTTGCGATGTAAAATTGGAGAATACCTTAAGCAAACCATTGCTCCTGATCCTGTACCTGGCAGTGAAAATGCCGGAAATGCTGTTGGGGTCTTCTTCCCAATCTACCCGCTGTTTGATCAGTTTATTGTATGGTTTCATGTTGGTGTATTCCGCACCCGCAGAAACGGCAGCCTTTTCAGATCTGAAAGTCTGTGTTGCGCCCATTCCAACGGATAACAGAGACAACTCCGTTTGCGTTTCCTCAGGAAAGGCGTTGGTGGTGAGGATAAGGGCCGAAGATAAGGCCTGACCATACTCGGCTGAATAGCCACCCGTGCTGAACATAGTTCCGCTGAAAAGAAAAGGGGAGAATCTGCCGCGGCTGGGCAAATCGGGGGTGGTTGATGAGTAGGGTTTCTTCACCAGCAACCCGTCGATAAAGGTTTTTGATTCGTAACCATCGCCGCCTCTAACAAACAAACGGCCATCTTCTCCGGTCATGGTTGTTCCGGGTAACGAAGTCAATGCCCCGTATATATCGCCTGCTGCGCTGGGAGTGGTGACAATATCAAGAGACCGTAGCGTAACACTTTTCTTCTTATCGGAAGTTTCAAATACGCCGGCACTGATCACCACATCACCTATCGGATCGCGTTGCTCCTCAAGCACAAAATCAACGGTTACCTGGCCATCCATGAGGGTAACCAGTTTCTCCTGTATACCATATCCGATATAACTTATCATAAGGGTTTGATCACCCTGAATTGTAGTAGTAAAGGAATAAAACCCTACCTCATTGGAAGAAGCTCCGTCATAGCTGCCCTTTATCATTACATTGGCACCGGGAAGTGTCTGCCCTTGCTTGTCAGTGATACTACCCTGTATAGTAGTTTGTGAAAAAACACCTGTAAAAAAAACAAACATCATCATCACCAGCGTGACGAAAATTTTCATCAGTGATTTTAAGTTTATTGGGTTTGTCATAGAAAGTATAAATTTGAAATCAGCAACAAATATCCCATATCCAATGAGGCTTTGAAAAAGAAATCCGACAGGTTGTCGGATTATGAGGATGAATTGTTGTGACGGTTTACCGGGTTGAATTCAGATTTGGATGCGGTATTGTGAATTTTGATAATTTTAACGTGAATTCATGAGAAAAGAAGGACTTGAAACAACCTCCATTTGTTGCATAAGATGATTGATCTCAACAAGCTACAAATCATTCCTGCCGAAAAAACGGATGCTGCAGTTCTTACAAATATTGCCTTTTCGGCTAAAAGGCACTGGCCTTACCCCGAAAGCTACTTTAATACCTGGCAGTGTGAATTGACCATTACCCAGGATTACATTGCGGCACATACAATTTATAAGATCATTACCGACAATACTATAGCAGGATTTTACTCCATAGTCAACAACACAAAGGACTTCTGTTCCGGGGAAGTCTTTGTTCAGAAAGGTTTCTGGCTCGAGCACATCTTCATCAGGCCCGAATACCATCATCAGGGCATGGGCCGGTTGTTGATCCAGCATGCAAAACAAATTGCCAAAAGTAAAGGCATTGATGCATTGCTGATCTTTGTTGATCCCTATGCCAGAGTATTTTACGATAAAATTGGCGCTGATTTCCTGCATGAATCCAAATCTTCAATACCCGAAAGGATGATCCCTGTTTATCGGTTAAAAACCTGAAAATATCGATGTTATGCCGAAAATAGTCTATTATACTTTTTTTATTCTCTACAACCGCCTAATATTACAATTAATACCATTTTCCAGATAAGCATGTTTATTAAACCTAATCGTCACAAATTATGAAGAGATTGACACATTATTTTTCAGCAATTGTAGGGATTTCAATGATGATTTGCATTTCGCACTCATCCGCTATCCAGGCACAAACCACAGAGAAGAAAAAGATCGTTCGCGGAGAACAGGCTCCTTTGGCCGATCCGGGTCAAAGGAATTTCGGAGGAATACGTCCACCTGCCGGTACACAGGGCCAACAAGTACCGCCCCGGCCGCGCTTCCCGGAGCCAAAAATTCAGACGGTTTCCCTGGATGAAATATCCATGAGTGATCCTTTCGTTTATCCCGATGCAAAAAGCCGCACCTACTATCTGACAGGTACAGGTGGCCGTTTATACAAAAGCAGTGACCTGAAGATGTGGACCGGTCCTTACCCGATTATAGACCTTACCGGCACCTGGATGGACGGACATTTTGTGGCAGCTGCCGAAATTCATTATATCGGTGGTAAATATTATTATGCCGGCACCTGGAATGACCATGGCGTTGTTATCCAGGCTGTTCCCCGCAGATATAACGTACCGCTCAACCAAACCCAGCTGTTGGTGTCTGACTCACCTGAGGGGCCTTATAAACCTTTGGTTGCTGAGCATGATTTCTGCCTGGGCCCGGAAGACTGGGACATCATTGACGGAACACTTTACCAGGAAAATGACACCACCTATATGGTATTTGTTCATGAATGGACTCAATTGATTGACGGGACTATGGATTATATGCCGCTTTCAAAAGACCTGACACATCGTACTGCCGAACCAACCACCATCTTCCGCGCCAGTGAAGCACCCTGGTCCAAAGAAATGAACAGCATAGGAGAAGCCACCTTCGGAATGAAAATGCCAGGTTGGGTAACAGACGGACCTCAGCTATTCAGAACAAAGACAGGTAAACTGGGTATGCTGTGGTCGAGTTGGGGCGTTAACAGGTATGCCCAGGGAATTGCCTATTCTGAATCAGGCTCTATAAAAGGCCCCTGGATCCAGGAAGAAGAAGCCTTTAAGGGAGATAATTCAGGCCATGGTATGTTGTTCACAACATTCGAAGGAAAGCGCTTGTTTATTATACATCATGCCGAAGCCAACGGCCCCCGGAAACCACAACTGTATGAGGTGGATGATTCAGGCGATAAACTGATACTTGGAAACAGGTATAACCCCTGATTCTTTTCAATACTGTTCTTTCAGGCTAACTGTCTGTAATTCCTAAATTACAATATCCATGAAGCAATTTGTTTTTAACTCACAGATTGCTTCTTTTTTATATAAAAAGCGCAGTTCATTGGTTTTTTCATTAATTTTGTTCATACTACTTAAAAACCAGGGCCATGACAAAAACACTTCTGATAACCGGCCTGCTATGCTGTTTTTTCACGGCAGCGTTCACACAACAAGAAACTGACAGGCATTTATTTTCAAACCTGATTCAGCTGTAAATTACAGGTTGATTATCAAAAAACCTTATATGATACCGGTTTTATAATGAAACACTTTTATCTCCTGATTGCATGGATGATATTGATCATGCCAGATTTATGCGGACAAAAACCTGCCTTCAAAGCTCCTGATTATAAGTGGATCAAAGAAGAAATGAACAACAGGAATTCTTCTCATTTCTACCCTGTATTGTTGGAGCGATACAGGAAAGCTGACACTACGCTGACAACGGTTGATTTTAAAATATTGTATTATGGCCAGGTATTTACCGACACCTATTCACCTTATAGCCGCTCGGAATACGTTGACAGCCTGAGCACCCTGCTCAGCCAGGATTCATTGCAGGAAGATGACTTCAGGGCGTTGATCAGGTATGAGAACCTGATACTGAACAAGTATCCTTTCAATTTGCGCGACCTGAACATATTGGCCTATGCGTACCATAAAACAGGGGATACCCTGGCGGCCCTGCTAACCGAATATAAACTAAACAGTGTCATTGGCACCATCCTGTCAACGGGCGACGGACAAAAGGAAAAAAGTGCCTGGCATGTTATCTCAGTCACTCATGAATACGATATTCTGGGCGCCCTGGGTTTCCGGTTTGGAGGAGAACAGATGTTGACAAAAAAAGGTTGTGATTACCTTAAGGTTGCTGATAATGAATATGGTATCAAAGGATTTTACTTTAATGTAAATAAGATCCTGGATAAGCAATCGGAATTGTTCAGGGATTAAGCAGATCAGGCTCTTCACCCGTAATCATGTTGAAGGAAAAGGAAGGCTTTTTGCCACATCAACAAAAAAGCTTCTAACTTAGGCCCTGAATAAAATCTGGTTTTTTGCAACCTTGGAAAAGAATAGTTGTCATTTCAAAAAGAAGCATCTGGCTTAGGTCTCACACTAAAACTGACAAAAACTCATGAAAACTGCTTTTACCAAATCATTTTCACTGCTCCTGTCTTTTGTGGCATTGCTGATTCTTTCAGGTTGCGCCACATTATACAAACCCAATGCCATTAATTCGCCCATGCTGAAAGAGCAGGGAGATTTCAGTGTAACAACCTCAGCGGGATCCCTGGGTTGCGGGCTAATGAACCTGCAGCTTTCGGTTTCACCCGTGAAACATCTGGGATTGATGGCCGACGGGATGTACCACTTCAGGCAATCGAACAGAAATGATTCCACTGCCGATAAACTGAGAATTTATTCTTTTGATGTGGGAGCAGGCTACTATACCATGATGGGTGACAGCAAGAAATGGATGTTTCAATGTTACAATGGCTTTGGTTTCGGAAAATCAAAAGACGGTATTGACTATGAATACCAACCCGACCCCATTGTACGGGCCAGGTATTTCAATGTGTTTTCCCAGCCTGGTATAGCACTTACCGGTGATTATTTTGATATGGCCATTGATTTGCGCATCAACTATGTTCACATGTATGACATTTATGCCAACCAGTATGAGGATTTTGAGTGGTGGAACAATGATTTCGTTTATCACTCCGATACAACACTCAACTTTGTCAACCTGGAACCGACCATTACCATGCGCATGGGTAAAGGAAACCTGAAAGGAATATTGCAGTTGGGCTTTACAATTCCAACCATCAATGCAGACTCCTATTTACTGGTTAATCCCGAATCGTGGCTGGGTTATGGCCTTGTGAAGTTCTCCTTCGGCCTTAATTACACCTTCAGAAGGAAAAAGGACTAAACCATTACTGCTTCAAATTGAAATGCAATTTTGGTCCGCATCCGGTCAGGTTTTCCGAATCGTAAAATGATGCATCCACAGCACCCAGGGGACGGATCAACAATCCTTTTGTGGTTCCGTTCAAAAGGCGCTGCAAAACAGGCTGAGATATGGTGATCAGGTTCCTGCCTCCGGGAGCTTCATCTATTTCCGTATCAATAAGCATCTGCTCATTCACCACCTCCGGCAGGCTTTTGCCCTGCATAAAACTATCAAAGGTTACCTGGTGCTGATCCCATTCAGAATCACCCCCGGGAATTTCAAACACCCTGACTTTGCCAAATTCCATACCAAATTCCCCTCCATAAGCCCGTAAATATTCACCACCGCTGGCATAGGATTGTGTTGTCAATTCCAACAAAGCAGACCCGTTCGCCGAAGCATTTTTTAAACTGCCAAAGTCCCATCGCAGGATAGCCCATTGGTTAGCGCTTACAGTAAGAACCCGCTTACCTGATTTAATATCTCTGATATGCCAGTTTCCGAAATTCACATTCGGAAAATCCAAATTTATCAAGGCGTCATGCGTCACATCGAGGTGGTTCTCAAAAGAGCTGATATCCGGAACAGGCGGGTGGTAAGGCACCTGAACACCTTTATCGGGACCAGCATCTTTCACATTGACAATATCGGCCCTGTAATAATCAACATCAACCCTGTAACGGCCTGTACCGAAATCGGTAGCTGCCAGTTGCACATAAACCGCATCACCCGGAACAGCATCAAAATTTTTCGTTGTCATGCTGATCACATGCCAGTTCACCGTATCGGGGATATCAAATTCCATCAGGTCTTTGTGGAAATCTGTTGTTCTTTGCGTATTGACCATGAAATTCAGCCTGCGCGGCGCGTTATGAATCCGTACCCTGGCTTCAACCCTCAATTGGTATCCAGGATCTTTCAGCTTATTCAGATCGAGGAATGTAGTCACGTCACGCTTGATCAGGGCCCAGTATACATTATACCTGTCCTTTGTAGCATCCACATGCATGGTGGCATACCCGTCATGTTGCACAAATTCCATTGTGGCTGCGCCGTCACCTGTCATCACAAACCAGCCTTCAATGCGGTTGCCGTCAAATGAGTCCATGAATTGTGCGTAGACAATGTTTGTTCCGGTAACTGAACATATAAGGAAAATGCAAAACCTGCTGAGTAAAATTGTTAGTGGCTTCATAGTGCATATTTTAATCCAAATCCGGGAAAAATTTCACCAGGAGTGATCAAATATAGGAAGAAAAATACCAAAAGGGGCATCAACTTGCTGCATTATATTCAACCTGTTTAAGCTTGCATTTCAATTCATAATTGATTAATTTTCCGTAGAATCTGTTATTGAAGTAATGAAACGCAGCAGCATAAATTATTGACCTGCAAAAAGCTTATGGGTAAAGAAGATAAAGAGCATATCACTGAGTTACAGAAAACAATTAAAGAACTCAGCATTAGGCTTCGTGAGGCAGAAGAAAAAATAATGCTGTTGAATGAACAGGAGTCTGTTTTCAAGGATATTTCACGGCTATTTTCCATGAGCCTGAATTTACTGGAATCTGTCAGGAAAAAGGAAGTACTTAAAAAAATCGTTGAGCATGCCGCCAGTCTCGTTGGAAGCGATACGAGTGCCATTTACCTGATCAATGGAAATACAGTCAGGCTGGTTGTCACCTCACCACCCCTTCCTGATGATTTTCCGGATGAGTTCAGGAATGCCGGTATAGATAACCACAGGCACATCAAAAGGGTTATTGAAACGAAGAATACGGTAATTATTCCCGACACAAAACAAGCTGTGCTGACAAAAGAAGAAAGGCTGATTGCGGACACCAAGAACCTGGGATCCATTGTTTATATACCCCTGATTGTAGAAAACAGCGTAGAAGGAGTAATTATCCTGGGCACGGTAAACAGGACCCATCACTTCGGGAAACATGAAATTGACCTGTTCACCACTTTTTCCAACATCACCAGCCTGGCACTTGAAAATTCACACCTCTTTGAAAACCTCACCCTTACCAAGGAAAAGGCCGAGGAAAGCAATAGGCTGAAAACAGCCTTTCTTCATAACATTTCGCATGAAATTAGGACTCCCCTGAATGCCATAATAGGTTTCGCGGGATTAATGGGCCAGGCTGACCTTTCGGATGAAAAAAAGGCACAATACAACCAAATCATCTCTCAGGCTAACAACCAATTGCTTGCCATTATCGACGACATACTCAATATCTCACAGATTGAAACCGGACAGATTGCAAAAAGCGAATCCGAAACCAATCTCAACCAGGTGCTGAATATACTTTACAGGCAATACCTGCCGGAAGCTCAAAAGAAGGGGATTGGCTTTAAAATTACCACGGCATGTTCGGGGCCTGATGCCATCATCATAACAGATGAGCACAAAGTAATCAGTGTGTTGACCAACCTACTGAACAATGCATTCAGGTTTACGGAAAAGGGGTCAGTTGAACTGGGGTGTTTCAGAAAAGGTGATATGTTGGGTTTTTCCGTGACAGATACCGGAATTGGCATCCCCGAATCAGAACATGAAAGGATTTTTGACCGGTTTTACCAGGTAGAAAACTCAGGCTCCACACTATATGGCGGGTTGGGCCTTGGCCTTTCCTTAGCATCTGCCTATGTCAGAATACTGGGAGGACAATTTGAGGTGGAATCCGCATCGGGTGTGGGGTCTAAATTTACTTTTACCATCCCTTACCGGAACAATCCGGAAACCGGGAAAGGAGACAACCCGGATAATTATGAACAAAATAACAAGGTAGCGGAAAAAACCATACTGGTTGCTGAAGATGAGGATTCCAATTATGCTTTTGTGCAAACCGTACTTGATCAGTTAGGATACAAGATTATCAGAGCCGTTAACGGCTCCGATGCAGTTAAACTATGTGTAGCAAACCCACAGATCAACATGGTATTAATGGATATCCGGATGCCTGTAAAGAATGGCTACGAAAGTACTGCGGAGATATTGAAATTCCGCCCTGAATTGCCCATAGTGGCTCAGACTGCCTATGGCTTTTCCAAAGACCGGGACAATGCTATTAACAAGGGGTGTATCGATTACATTGCCAAGCCTTTCAGCAAAGATCAGCTTATTTCGCTGGTAAGGAGATATACCTGATCATTCACATCAAGATAATGTTATGATACTTTTGCACCGGAGATATTTAGCTTTAATAGAAATTATACACGATTCATATTGTTAATAACACCAATTTGCATATATCTGTGAATTATTATAGATTAGATTCAGTTTCTTATAAAATTTTTGATTAACCACATTTTTCAAATTCAATTGTTATTTGTTTCGTTTTAATAATCCGGTTATACAAAAAGTTAACCAGTTCATGTCAGATTTTTATACGCGCCAAAGCAACTAAAACTTAAACTTATGAGCAACGAATGTCCGAAAATCGTCAAATGTCCTCTTTTTAACGACAAAATTCTCAAAAGGGCAGAATCTGCTGAAGTATATAAGAAATTATTTTGCAGAAACAGTGAAAAGTTCAAAGAATGTAAAAGATACCAGGTATCTGAAAAAATCGGAACTTGTGCTGATTTTGTAATGCCCAATTCCACTTTGACAGTTGACGAGATCATACAAAAAATGAAGGAAAAAGCCCTGATTCCCTGATTATATGGCTATACATAAATCCAATAAGGCTTCAACTGCCGAAAGCCTGCATCAGGATATGGCTCTGACCAATGAAAGCTTTAGCTTTTTGAGCCATTCAAGTGATTTTCTGAATATCATTCTGAAGAACATCAATTCTTGCATCCTTCTGCTGGATAAAGATGTCCGGTTGAGAGCTTACAATGATCCGCTGAAAACAATATTTTCAAACAGAGCACATGAGAATTTGTTGTACGTTAGATGTGGCGAGGCAATCGGATGTGCCTACCAGATTGAAGAAAAAAAGGAATGCGGAAAAACGTCAAACTGCAGTGACTGCGAATTGCGAGTTGCAGCACTTACCTCCTACCTGAATGATGTAGCTATTTTCAAGGATCATATTGTCAAGCCATTCTTTACCGGTGACAATAAAAGGGTTGATAAGCATTTGCAATTTTCAACCCGGATATTTCACTTCAACGATGAAAAATACATCATCATGATCATTGAGGATGTATCCAGGTGGTTTGAATAGGAACAAACCCGCTCGTGATCGCGCCGTCAATATAAACGCAATAAGGCGGCCAAAGGCCGCCATAAAACATCGTGATTCCGGCGCGATTCGAACGCGCGACCCACAGCTTAGAAGGCTGTTGCTCTATCCAACTGAGCTACGGAACCATTGGGCTGCAAAAATAATAAAAATCAATTTCAATAAAAGCAATTGGTAAAATTTTACACCATTATTCCTGCATACCGCCAGGAATGGGCTTTAGGCTTTAGACTATAGACTATTGGCTCTACTCGTCCCTTGTCTCTTGTCCCTGTCTTGGCTCTTGGTTCTTGGTTCTTGGATCTTCGATCTACCTCCCCTTCTTCAACCGGGTAATTTCTTTTTCCAGCTCTGCAATCCTCTTTTCTGTCTCCTTAATCTGTTCGGATTTCTCAGCAGCTTCGATTTCCAGTTTCTTGATCCGGGTTATATTTT
>JAWOJJ010000025.1:0-14201 GCA_046481675.1 Bacteroidales bacterium
CGCAGTGGAGTAACCGTCATTGCGAGCGCAACGCAGTGGAGTAACCGTCATTGCGAGCGCAACGCAGTGGAGTAACCGTCATTGCGAGCGCAACGCAGTGGAGCGAAGCAATCTATATTGCGAAGCAATTAACAAGAGATTGCTTCGGTCGTGCCTCCCTCGCAATGACGCTCTTCTTGATGCATTGTTGGTTACCATAGCCTTTAACTGACTGGAGTATCCGTCATTACTTTTGTTAAATATTGTTATTTTCTGCCTGAGTCGTTGATTTTTGTTGAAATACTCCCTAACTTAGTTCTACTTTGACAGATTTAAGCACACAAATTATATATCGTCCCTACCGGGACTTAAAGAACGTTGACTTGTTCAAATTCTACCAATATTTAACCTCTACGAGGTTAGAAAAAAGTGCCAGAGGCACGAAATATTGGTAGAAAAGAAATTTAATGTGTCATTAAAGTCCTGTAAGGACGATATATTGAAATCTGCCAAAGTAGAATTAGTTCAACATTCAATCAATTACACTTAAAATGAAACCCATTCACCGGAGGAAATTCCTTAAAGGTGCTGCCATGGCTGGCGGTACCTTTTTTTTACTCCCCAAACTCGATGCAGGTACCTGGCTGGACTCCCAAACCTCCGGCAGTTACTTTCTGAAGGAATTCGGAGTTGATGACGCACTCTGCCAGAAATTACTGGCTAAAGCACTCTCCAAAGGCGGCGACTTTGCCGACCTGTATTTTGAATTCACATTATCCAATTACCTGGGCCTCGAAGACGGCAAGGTGAACCAGTCCAATGGCGACATCTCACTGGGTGTGGGCATCCGCACCGTTAAGGGCGACCAGGTGGGCTATGGCTATACCCAGGAGCTTACTGAGGAATCCATGCTCTCAGCAGCTGCAACCGCCTCTACCATCAGCAACATGAGCGCATCCGGGGTCAGTACCTCCTTCAACCAACCGGCTGTTGGCAATTACTACCCTGTGAGTCCCGATTTCAATGGTTATCCCGCCACGGAAAAGCTGCCTTTACTCCAGTCCCTGAACCAGAAATGCTTCTCCCTGTCATCTGAAATTGTGAAAGTCAATGCCGGCTTTTCCAACAATGTGAAGCGCGTTCTGATTGTTACCAGCGATGGGGTAATGGTTGAAGACCTGATCCCATCAGGCTTTCTGTACGCCTCTGTGGTGGCCGAAAGAAACGGTAAGCGGGAACAGGCATTCTGGAACCTGGGCGGCCGTCGTGAATTCTCCTTTTACAATGAGCAGGTTCTCGACCAAATAGCTGCAAAATCAGTCAGCAATGCCCTGAAACTTTTCGATGCCATTCAGCCTCCCGCAGGTGAAGTACCTGTGGTGCTCGGACCCGGCGTTACCGGCATCCTGCTTCATGAAGCCATTGGCCACGGAATGGAAGCCGACTTCAACCGCAAAAATATTTCCACCTACAGCACCATGCTGGGTAAAAAAGTAGCAGAACCCTTTATCAGCATTATCGACGACGGAACCAACATGAACCTGGCCGGGAGCATTAATGTGGACGATGAAGGAATTCCCGGACAAAAAACCATGCTGGTTGAAAATGGCATACTCACAAGTTACATTCACGACCGGATTTCCGCAAAACACTACGGTGTAAAACCAACAGGAAACGGCCGCAGGCAGGATTTCCAGAACTACCCCATGCCGCGCATGCGGAATACCTATATGCTGGGCGGACAATCCACACCTGAAGATATTATCAAACAGGCCGGCAATGGTATTTATGTTGAAGACGTGAGTAACGGACAGGTAAAAATTGGGGAAGGCGATTTTGCCTTTTATGTTTCACAAGGACGTTTGATTGAAAACGGCAAGCTTACAGCCCCTATCAAAGATGTGAATATCATGGGCAACGGACCCAAAATGCTGGCCAACATGAGCATGGTTGCCAATGATCTGGTTATGTACCAGGGAGGTGCCGGACAATGCGGTAAAAACGGACAGGGTGTGCCCGTAGGTTTCGGAATGCCTACCTGTTTGGTAAAATCATTAACCGTTGGGGGTACCCAGCAGAAAGGAGGCCGGTCATGAACTACATGAAAGATCAACAACAGGAATTCCGCGAACTGGCCGGTTGGGTGATAGACCAGACATTGAAAGCCGGGGCAAAGGAATGTAAAGTGAATATTTCCAAAAGAAGATCTGTGGAGATCAACTACCGCGAACGAAAACCCGAGATTATTAAAGAGGCAACCACGCAGGGCCTGTATCTCGAGGTATTTTACAACAACCGGCATGCCGGTAAATCTACTCCCGATTTCCGCAAGTCAACCCTTGAGGGCTTCATAACCGATCTGATCGACAATGCCCGGATCATGGAGGAAGATCCGTTCCGCACGCTGCCTGACCCGAAGTATTACAGCGGAAGGTCGAACCTGGACCTGCAGCAGTCGGATCCCGACTTCAGCAAACTTACACCCGAAGAACGGCATGCCATGGCAAAAGCTGTTGAAGATGCCTGCCTGAAAAGTGGCGGAGAAAAAGTAATCTCTGTTGAAGCCGGAGAAAACGATGACACCTGGGAAGATTTTACCAAAACCAGTAACGGGTTTGAAGGCTTTAACAAAGGTACCAATTACTCCATTGGCGCATCCATGACCTTACAGGATGAAGGCGACAGAAGGCCAAACGGGTATTACTACGTGAGTTGCCGGTATAAAACCGACCTCCCCTCATTGCAGGATATCGGAACCAAGGCTGCCAAAAGAACATTTGATTTGATGGGCGGTAAAAAAATCCAAACCGAAACACTTCCAATTATTCTTGAAAACAGGGGAGCAGCAAGGATCTTGGGCGGACTGCTGAATCCGATGTCAGCCGGCAGCATACAGCAGAAAAGATCGTTCCTTGCCGATAAGAAGGGGCAACAATTCGGCAGTAAACTGCTGACTGTTCAGGAGGACCCGTTTATTCCCAGGGGACTCGGATCCAGGCTTTATGACGATGACGGGTTCCCGACGCGGAAGCGCGACCTGATCACCGAAGGCAGGGTGAATGAGTTTCTGGTCGACTGGTATTACAGCCGCAAGCTGGGATGGGAACCCACATCGGGCTCTATTACCAACCTGATCATCCCGCCCGGCCAACGAAGCGTTGACGAAATCATCAAAGATCTCGGGCGCTGCATCGTGGTTACCGATTATATCGGCGGCAATTCCAACTCAACCACGGGCGACTTTTCAGTGGGCATTATAGGCAAATTGTACGACAAGGGACAGTTTGTTCAGAATGTTGCCGAAATGAACGTTGCCGACAACCATCTCAGTTTCTGGAACAAGTTGGTTGAAGTGGCCAACGATCCCTGGATATATAGCCAGGCCCGGTTCCCCAGTCTGGTAATCGACAATGTGGTGGTTGCCGGAATCTAAAATAACGTATTTCACACATAGAGCGCAGTCCCCCGATTGCGCTCTTTTTGTTTCAGGGTCTGACAGAATGTTTTCTTTTAATATTTGAGATGAGCCTGGAAAATGCACTATCCCCCGCTGGCGGGGGCTGGGGGTGGATAATAGCACATCAATAACTGCTAAAACAAATAAACAATCGGAATATTATTTAAACACAAAAACAGAATGAATTCATGTCAGTCCACCCCCTGACCCCCGCCAGCGGGGGACATCGCTATGTTCTGCCTTAGTTGTAATTGCAAGCAAAAGATTGCTTCGCTACCACCTGCCTACCGGCAGGCAGGCCTCGCAATGACTCTCTGTAATGCGCTCGTTTATTCGCAGCAATCTTTCTACTCCCCAAAAACCGGCCTGCCAACCGCTTTTTTCAACAGGTTGACGAAAAAATCTTTTTCTTTCACCTGCTCATCCCGGTTCTCCCAGGCGGCTACGAAGGAATACACGGTTGGTTTGTCACTGCACAATGCCAGTGAAACCAGATGGGTATTCACAATACCGGTTCCGGTGGTATCTGCTTCGCGGTATCCTTTGAATTGTTCCGCGGGCACCAGGATGCCCATGCCCAGCATTTCCCCGCTGTAACCCTGGTTGCCCAGGGAATACATCACTTTCACATTCCCCGAATCAAAGGTGTCGGCAGCCACATCATGCAGGTTCACAATGCCGGTAACCAGCGCTTCATCGCCCTGGAGGTTGCCAACCCATACTTCGCTCCGGTAAAAATGCTCACCGGCATAAATGGAAATCCGGTGTGTGATGTTGTACAGGCGGTTGGCAGCCGGTACATTTTTATAAGTAAATTCCAGCATGGCGCGCACCGGTCCCTCGCTGATGTGCCTGTACCTGCCTTCTTCGGAGGGACCCACGCGATACAACGAATCGCCAATACCCATGGCAATAGCTCCGGCGCCAAGGGAATTCCCCACTTTCAGAATATCCATTCCCCAATCGGCCAGCGTGTGGTATTCCCTGCCGTTGACACCCACACTGTCCAGTAACATTTCCGCCGTGCATTTCCCGAAGATATCCATGCCGTTGCGGGCATCGTAATAATTGCGGAAAGCAATCACATCGTTTTCCCAGGCCGGACCTTCCATCTGGTAAACCGGGGTAATGATTTCCGTATCATTGGTTTTCATGCGCAGGTCGCCCGCCACTTCCTCAAAGGGCTTTGTCATGCGGCCAAACCTGATGTTGGTCCGTTTGGGAAATTCGGGCATGGAATCCGGAATTTCAAAAACTACCTTTTTGCTTTCTCCGGCTTCCAGGTTGCACAGGAAGGCCAGCTCGTCCCACCGGCCGTCGCCATCCACATCGTCGCATTGCGAGGGCAGCCAGGCTCCGCTCTCATCGCGTACTCCGGGCTTTACTTCTGTTGTTGAATCGGCAAGATACCTGTTCACTACCGACCGGTTCAGCACATACGCCAAATCGGTTACCGGCTCGCTGCCACTGTTACTGACGACATACGTCTTATCCCTACTGCAACCTGTTAACGCAGTAAACAGGATCATCAGGCTGAATAACGAATTTCTGAAAGTTTTCATATTCCGGGTTGAATTAAAATGGTTTTTTATGTACAAAATAATACCTGGCCTACTCCACCTCATTTTCGCCTTTCACATAGCCAAAGTTGGCCAGAATTCCGCCATCCACAAAGAGGATGTGCCCATTGACGAAATCGCTGGCTTTTGATGCCAGGAACAGGGCCGCGTTGGCAACGTCTTCCGGCTCGCCCCACCTGCCGGCGGGTGTGCGCGTCATCACCAGGTCGTTGAACGGGTGACCGTTTTCGCGGATGGGCGCAGTTTGCGATGTGGCAATATAACCCGGGCCAATGCCGTTGATCTGAATGTTGTATTTGGCCCATTCGCAGGTCATGTTGGCAGTGAGCAGCTTCAGTCCGCCCTTGGCCGATGCATAGGCCGATACGGTATTGCGGCCATAAATGCTCATCATGGAGCACATGTTGATAATTTTACCCTGCTTTTTGCGGATCATTCCGGGTGCCACACGTTTTGAAACAATGAGCGGGGCCACCAGGTCCACATCAATCACCTGTTTGAAATCGGCAATCGGCATATCCAGGATGGGAATTCTCTTGATAATTCCGGCATTGTTCACCAGGATATCCACCGGACCCACATTTTTCTCAATTTCCGATATGCCCCTGTCAACATCCTCCTCATTGGTCACATCAAATACAAGCGTGTATACCTCCAGGTTCTCCTTTGCAAAAGCCTTGCTGCAGCCTTCGAGCCTGTCCTTATCGCGGTCATTCACGCATACTTTGGCTCCTGCCTTGCCCAGGAGGATTCCGATGGCCAGTCCGATTCCGTGTGTCCCCCCGGTTACCAGGGCTGTTTTACCTTTCAGATCAAATAGTTCTTTCATTTTAGTTGCTGTTATTTTAATTGGTCGGGTTGTCTGATGTCCATATCGCCGTAATCGAGGTTTTCCCCGGTCATTCCCCAGATAAACGAGTAATTTGCCGTTCCGGCAGCGCTGTGAATGCTCCACGACGGGGAGATCACCGCCTGGTCGTTCTTCATCCAGATGTGACGGGTTTCATCGGGATCGCCCATGAAGTGGCATATGGCCTGTCCTGCCGGAACTTCAAAGTAAAAATAAGCTTCCATCCTCCGGCCGTGGGTATGCGGCGGCATGGTGTTCCATACGCTGCCCTGACTCAGTGTGGTGAGTCCCATTTGCAGTCCGCAGGTTTCCACCACACCGCTCACCAGCAATTTGTTGATATTGCGGTGGTTCGACGATTCAAGGCTCCCCATTTCAGCCACTATGGCTTCTTTTAAGGTTACCTTCTTACAGGGATAAGCATGGTGGGCAGGTGCCGAGTTGATGTATAGTTTCGCAGGTTTGCTTTTGTCAGCAGACCGGAAAGTAATACCGGTGGTTCCCTTACCCAGGTAAAGGGCTTCCTTGTATCCCAGTGTATAGGTAACTCCGCCGGCAATAATTTCCGCATCACCGCCCACATTGATGATCCCCATCTCACGGCGATCAAGAAACTCAGCAGCTTTCAGGTCGTCAAACGCTTCCAGTTTCAACGGCTTGTCCGCCGGCATGGCCCCACCCACAATGTATCGGTCGTACATGCTGTAAGTCAGCGTAATTTCTCCCGGCACAAACAGGGTTTCAATGAGAAATTCCTTGCGGATCCGCGTAGTGTCATAACTTCTGAAATCATCAGGGTGATTGGCATATCGTAATTCAGTTTTCATGTTATTGAACCTTTTATTTGTTAATACTCGATATATCTTGGTCTACAGCATATAATGGTAATATTCATAAAATCAATGCCTAAAAGTACAACCGGTTTCCGTGTGCGTTAACGGAGTCATACCCGTTAAATGGAACATTCTTTTTATAACCTGTGTACTTCTTCAATTCAAATGATCAACTTGTCTAAACTCATACCAAATTTAGTTTTGTTTCTGAAGTAAGCAAAATTTTTGTTTCAATTATGGCGAATTCATCTTCAGATACAGGATAAATGGTCTTTGAACACAAGGCCAAAGTGCCCGTTGTGCTAAAATTACGTTAAAACATCAAAAATCGCGATTTTTTTCTTATATTAATCCCAGGTTTGGCGGTTGATTAATCTTTTCACCATTACAATGGGCAAAATTGGAAAGCGTGCATTGGCGTTCCTGGCTCTGCTAATACTCATTTCAGGGAAAGCTAAGCTTCAGGATACCCATTCGGAAATGCATCATGTGCTGTACGTTAATTCCTATGCCCTGGGGTATTACTGGACCGATAGTCTTATTTCCGGTATTCAGAAATCATTCTCTTCCAGGCCCGATATCCAGTTGTACACGGAATTCCTCGACGGAAAACGTTTCGGGCAGGCTCATTTTGACCAGCTTTACAAGCTGTTTAAAGAAAAATACAGGGCCATCCGTTTTGATGCTGTAATCACAACCGATAATGATGCGCTGGACTTCATCATGATGTACGGAGACAGCCTGGCGCCCGGTGTTCCCCGAATCTTTGGCGGAATCAACAACCCCGGTGATTATAGTTTTAAAGACAGGGCTTTTTATGGAATTCGCGATGCAGTTGACCTGAAGCAGGAAATCGATCTGATCATCCGGGTTATGCCTGGCTGCAAAAAGATCTATTTCATCACCGATAAAAGCACCACCAGCCTTTCGAACCTGGGCATTGTCAAGCAAATTGAGCCCTTGTATGTCAGTCATCTGAAATTTGAATACATACATAACTATGCACCCGATTCGCTCTTGAAGGCTGTTTCTGAATTTGAAAAGGGAAATGCAATTGCGCTGATCAACTATTACCAGGACGATCAGGGTAATCCGGTTAATGTTGAAGCCACGTATAGCGAAATTGCCCGGAGATCTGTTGTTCCGATAATCACTGACAATGAATCGCTATTGGGAAATGGCTTGGCCGGAGGTCTCATCAATAACGGGGTCACACATGGCCGGGAACTTGCAGAACTCACGCTTAAATTTATCAACAATAAGGACTATAGACCGGACCAGCAAATAATAAGGACCAAAGGCATTTCCTATTTTGATTACCAGGTGCTCAAAAGGTATAACATTTCAGAAAAGTTGCTCCCCAAAAGCTCTGTCATCATTAACAAACCCCAGTCCTTTTTCAATTACCTGAAATACATCTTCCTTTTACTGGCGATAATCGGCTTGCTGTTGTTCATCAACATGTTGCTGTATATGAATGTGAAAAGAAGAAAAACGGCCGAAGAAATGGTTCGGCAGAAACTTGATGAGATCAGCGAGAAAAACAAAAAGCTGGAGCATGCCCAAATGCAGGTAAACGAAATGAATGCCGAGCTGGAAGAAATCAATGAACACCTGTCTAAAACCAATGCCGAATTGATTCAGGCCAGGGAAAAATCTGAAGAGTCGGATAGGTTGAAGTCGGCGTTCCTGGCCAACATGTCGCACGAAATCCGTACACCCCTTAACGCAATTTTGGGTTTCTCCTCGCTGCTCTCTGATGCATCCATGTCCGGCGATGACCGGGAGGAATACTTCCGGATCATTACCTCCAGCAGTGATCTGTTGCTCCACATAATCGACGATATTCTGGATTTATCCAAGATTGAAGCCGGGCAATTGAAAATATTCACAGAATCCTTTTCAGTCAACGATTTGCTTATTGAGTTGGTGAATTCTTTCAGGCCGGGCAAGGGTGATGATTTGGTAGATGTCAGTTTATCAATACCTGAAGATAAGTCGCAAATTATGCTGCATTCTGACCCTATGCGGTTCAAGCAGATATTCAGCAACCTGCTGTCGAATGCCGTGAAGTTTACCCATAAGGGCATGATTCAAATAGGGTATCATTTCAACCTGAAAGACGAAATCACGTTTTTTGTGAAAGACCCGGGCATTGGTATTGAAAAGAAAGATCTGGATAATATTTTCAGCAGATTCTGGAAATCGAATGAGCAGGGCGAAAGGTATTATGCCGGCACGGGCCTGGGGTTGTCGATTACCAAAAAGTTAAGCGAAGCACTGGGTGGCAGAATATGGGTAGAATCAACGCCCAAAATTGGCTCCACATTTTATGTGGCATTCCCCACTTCGCTAGTTAAGAAATCGAATTCAAAAACCAGTGGCAAAAGTCCGGCCGATTCCGGCCATCAGAATTGGAAAGGCTTCACCATTGCCATTGCAGAAGACGAAACCTACAACCTTTACCTGTTAACGCGAATTCTGAAAAAGTTGCAGGTGGAAATTATCAGTTTCAAAAATGGAAAAGAAATTGTTGATTTCTTCCAGGATAGAGCACATCAAAAGGTAGATCTGATCCTGATGGACATCAAAATGCCCGGCATGGATGGGTATACTGCCACCAACCTCATCCGGAAATTGGAACCCCGCATACCGATTATTGCTCAAACTGCCTATGCCATGGTTGAAGACGTGAACAAGATTAAGTCTTCATCCTTTGACGATTATATTTCTAAACCAATCAGGCCCGGCTTATTAATTGAAAAAGTAAAAAAATTCCTTTACCCCGAACACGTGTGATAACTCATGAGAAATAATTCCATCAGCTAATGACAGGTAAAGCAGCAAAGCTTCTCGCAGTTGTGATATTTCTTTTTGTTTACACAAATAAGATTCAATCCCAGGAAAAGGTTTCCGCCGGAAGCAATGTACTGTACATCAATTCCTATGCACCCACATATACCTGGGCCGACAGCATTGTTTCAGGTGTTTTGAATGTGTTCAACAAGCGCAAGGACACACAGCTCTATATCGAGTTCCTGGATGTAAAACGCTTTGAAAGATCCCAATTTCATAACCTGTTTGAACTTTATAAAAATAAATACCGCAATATCCCATTCAACGTGGCCCTGGTAAGCGACAACGATGCGCTTGATTTCATGATGGAATATGCTGACAGCCTGATACCCGGTGTGCCTGTGGTATTTTGCGGCATTAACAACTCTGATGACTATCATTTTGAAAATACCAACTTTTTTGGAATCCTGGAAGGAATTGACCTGAAAGCTGAAATTGACCTGATCGCCCGGGCAATGCCCGACCTGAAAAAACTGTATTTCATTTCTGACGGCATTACAACAACCAGTCTGATTAACATGAGGTACATCAGAAACCTTGAACCTGAATATGCCGGTCGTTTTCAATTTGTTTATTTATCCGGTCTGCCATTGGATTCTTTGCTGCAGGAAGTAAGTAAGATTGAGAAGGGTGCTGCCATAGGTCTGATCAATTATCACCAGGACCAGCGGGGAAATTCCTACAACACGGAATCGGTTAATTTGCAGGTGATTCGTACATCAAAGGTCCCCGTGTTTATGGAAAGTGAAACGCTTTTTGGTAAAGGAATTGCAGGAGGTATTTTTATCAAGGGCAGTATACATGGCAGAGATGCTGCTAATCTGGCATTGAAGTTTATTGATATTCCCGGTTTTACCCCGCCGGAAAGGGTGGTACGACCTGAAAACAAGTACTATTTCGACCATAAAGTTCTTGACCGGTTTCATATAGAAAAAAATAACCTGCCTGACGATGCGATAATCATTAATAAACCTCATGATGCGCTGTTCAAATACCTTAAGTTTATTGTTGCACTGATGGCTCTGATTGGATTTCTCCTTGTAATTGTAATGGTGCTGTTTATGAAAATCAGACAGCGAAAGGCAGCCGAGGAATTGGTTTTGCAAAAACTCGATGAAATTAAGGAGAAGAATCTGATGCTGAACTATGCCAACCAGCAGGTAAATGAAATGAATACGGAGCTCCGGAAAACTCACGAGCGCCTGTCTGCCACAAATGAGGAACTTCGCAAAGCGAAAGAGAAATCCGAAGAATCCGACCGTTTGAAATCAGCCTTTCTGGCCAATATGTCGCATGAAATACGTACTCCCCTGAATGCCATTATCGGTTTCTCCTCGCTGCTTAACGATGCCACTTTATCTGTGGAAGACCGGGATGAGTATTTCAGGATCATTAACTCAAACGGCTATCAGTTACTGCACATCATCGAAAATATCCTGGACCTGTCAAAAATTGAAGCCGGGCAACTGGAATCAACCATTGAATCTTTCCCGGTGTATCAATTGGTCGTTGAATTGGCTGAGTTCTTTAACTCGGGGATTAACCCGGACCAGGTCAGTATTGTGATGCCCACCATTGAAGCAAATGAAGAACTGATGCTGGATACAGATCAGGAGCGGTTCAGGCAGATTTTAAATAACCTGTTGTCCAATTCGGTGAAATTCACTCAAAAAGGCACCATTGAAATTGGCTGCAACATGGAAGATCCTGATCACATTACATTTTTTATAAAAGATACCGGAATTGGATTTGAAAAGAAAGATTTGCCCAAAATTTTCAACCGCTTTTGGAAAGCGGAAGACCATGTTGATCAGTTTCATGCCGGTGCCGGTTTGGGATTGGCCATTTGCAAAAAACTGTGCGATACATTGGGAGGAAAGATATGGGCCGAATCGGTACCCGGCCGGGGCAGTTGTTTCTATTTCACACTGCCCAAAAGCCTGGCAAAAATGAAAGCGGAACCAGATGATTCAAAAACACCAACTGAATACCTGGATGAAAACCGCGACAAATATTGTATTGCCATTGCAGAAGACGACGAAAGCAACCTGTTTTTGTTAACCCGCATATTGAGTAAAATGGATGTGGACATAATCAGCTTCCGGAGCGGAACTGAAATAACCGACTTCTTTCGCAAAAATACCGGCCAACCGGTCGATTTGATCCTGATGGATATTAAAATGCCCGGAATGGATGGGTTTGAGGCCGCCAGGCTGATACAGAAGACCCACCCCGGCGTACCCATTATCGCGCAAACTGCTTATGCCATGACGGATGATGCTTCCCGGATAGCTGCAGCCGGGTTCACCGATTACCTGCCAAAACCAATCAGGCCGGGACAGCTCATTGAAATGGTGCAGCAATACCTGAAGCCAAAAACTAACCGGAAGTAGTTGCGTCATTGCGAGCGTAGCAGCGTCATTGCGAACGAAGACGCGTCATTGCGAAGAAGCGAAGCGGATGAAGCAATCTCAACAATAACAGAGATTGCCACGCTCCACTGCGTTCCGCTCGCAATGACCAGTATAGCGTCATTGCGAACGAAGACGCGTCATTGCGAAGAAGCGAAGCGGATGAAGCAATCTCTGCATGAACAAAGATTAACTTCGTTGAGCCCCACTCTGTTCCGCCTGCCGGTTACTTCTTCATCTTCTTCACAAAATCTTCCAGCACCATCTGCAGGTTGGGCGAGCCAATTTCCTGCAATTCATAGGTCACCCGCACCGTGGGTTTGTTGATTTTAACAATCCGGTTCAGGTCAATGGGTGTGCCAATCAACACCACATCACAGGGTGTGGCGTTAATGGTTTTTTCCAAATCGGCCACCTGCTGCTTCCCGTATCCCATGGCCGGCAACAGCGTGCCTATATTGGGATAGGTTTCAAATGTTTCTTTGATCTTGCCAACGGCATAAGCCCGCGGATCAACCAGTTCACTGGCGCCCCATTTCATTGCGGCAACCGTGCCGGCTCCCAGTTTCATCTCTCCGTGTGTTAAAGTGGGCCCGTCTTCAATGGCCAAGCACCTTTTACCCCTGATTATTTCAGGCTTATCCAGGGTAAGGGGCGATGCTGCATCAACAACCAGGGCTGTGGGATTTACAGCCGTTATATTCTGGCGCACTGTTTGAATATTCTCGGGTGAAGAGGTGTCCATTTTATTGATTACCACCACATCTGCCAGGCGCAGCGTGATCTCACCGGGATAATACGACAGCTCATGACCGGCCCGGTGCGGATCGGTGACGGTAATGGTAAGGTCCGACTTGTAAAACGGGAAATCATTGTTGCCGCCATCCCACAATATCACGTCGCAACCGTCGGGGTCCTGCTCAGCGGCAGTAAGAATGGCCTGGTAATCCACCCCGGCATAAATTACATTGCCGCGTGCCACATGGGGTTCATATTCTTCCATTTCCTCAATGGTACACTTGTGTTTCACCAGGTCATCCAGCGTAGCATAACGCTGTACCTTTTGCTCGGCCAGGTTTCCATAGGGCATCGGATGCCGTACGGCAACCACCTTCAAACCCATTTTCATGAGTATCTCAATCACACGCCGCGATGTCTGTGATTTACCACAGCCTGTGCGCACAGCGCCAACGGCTATCACCGGCTTGCTGCTTTTCAGCATGCTCTGTCCCGTTCCCAGCAGCTTGAAATCGGCTCCTGCCGTATTCACACGCGCACCAATGTGCATCACACGGGTATAGGGAATATCACTGTAGGAGAAAACACACTCATCCACCTTCAGCTCTTTGATCAGCTTTTCCAGGTCCGATTCAACATATATCGGTATGCCCTCAGGATACATCTTACCGGCAAGTTCGGCCGGGTACTTGCGCCCGGCAATGTCCGGAATTTGCGCTGCCGTAAAGGCAACTACACGATAATCGGGATTGTCCCTGAAGCAGGTGTTGAAATTGTGAAAATCTCTGCCTGCTGCACCAATGATAATGATGTTTTTTGTAGCCATATGTACTCCTTTTGATAGTGATCAACAACAAAGTAACTTATTATACCATGAAAAGTTAGTGATTTTTGGCCATACCTGTTTATGATATTTAGCAGGATAATGCTGAAACACTTGCCGCTAAAAGTCATATTTTAACACAAGGACAATTGATAACTTGGTTGCAGAAAAATGTCGGGCCCACCCACGGTGTTTGTGGGTAAGCAGGGCTACCTATTGAAACCTGTTCATTGCTTAAGGCTTTATGCATTACAACATGAAAACACGATATTGTCTTTAGCTGAGTTTGATAGAAGTAGCAACGCCCTTGAAGTAGGGCGATCCGCCTCTGAGAAAAGGCGTCAAGAAAATCAATTCACTGCAGGCTTGCCTGCTAAACAAATGCTGATAAGAAAATATGTTTGATCCCGGTTTAGAATCTGTAGAATTTCAGGCACTGAAATTCACAGAATTCTTAATCGGGAGAGTTTATTTTCTTGTGAAATAGGTGAATTGATTTTTAGCCTTTTATCAGCAGCGGCGGCTCTTTTGGTCACTTTTTACTCACTTCGTTCGTGAGATCGCTTCGCTTAGTTCAGCTGTAGGGAAAAGTGACAAGAAGTAGGTAAAAATAATGCGTCTGTCATACTGAGCCTGCCTACCGTCAGGCAGGCCTGTCGAAGTTGATACTGAGC
>JAWOJJ010000095.1:0-3718 GCA_046481675.1 Bacteroidales bacterium
TTCACTAATATCACAGCTGACCCGTATCCATTCAGTGCCCGGGTTTTCGGAACTGCAGCCACCCGGTACCGGATTGTTGATATCAGGGATGCCAATAGTTGTCCCGGCGATACCACCTCCGGATCAGCCTGGGTTTCCTACAAGCCCTCACCATCGGCAACCATTTCCGGCCTCGACAGCATTTGTCCCGGTGAACCGGCAACACTCACCATTACTTTATCACCTACAAGCACTCCCAACTGGAGCTTTACGTACCTGAAAGACGGGGTTACACCTACCACCATTGGCAATTTATCCAGTTATACCTACAACCTCGAAGTGACCAGCCCGGGTATCTATACCCTTGCTGCTGTTACCGACCAATCTTGCACCGGCAAGGTTTCAGGAACCGGGACCATCAGGTCTTATGAAATCCCCACAGCCACTATGTCGGGCACACAAACGATCTGCCAGCATACATCAGGCAGCCTGAGTGTTGCCCTTACCGGCCATACTCCCTGGAGATACAAATACCGGCTTGTTGGTGTTGACACCACTGAGTTAATTGGAGTTACAGCTAGTCCAAATGCCATACCCGTCAATAAAGCGGGAACTTACAACCTGCTTGAGGTATATGACAAGAACTGCAAGGGTACCGTATCGGGCAGCGCCACCGTCACTGTAGCTCCTGCACCTGAAGTTGAATTAAGCGGACTGGCCCCGGCGTATGACAGACAGTCGACCGAATTGGTGCTTTTGACCGGTACTCCAACCGGTACCCCGGGAAACAGCCAATTTTCAGGACCGGGATTAATCCTCAATGACGGAAAGTACTATTTCTTCCCCCCATTGGCACCCGTTGGCACCAACAATGTTGTTTATTCATACCGGGCAAACTCATCCTCATGCTGGGGATATGATACTTCAGTAGTAAGAATTCTTGAAGCCAATTCCATCATTGAATTTGAGGATGACCGCACAAAGTATTGTACAAACGATCAGCTCTTTACCGTTACAGGAACCAATATCTTAGGAAATCCGGGTGTTTTTTCAATTAGCGGAGGCATAGGGCTTACAGATCATGGCAATAACACGGCTACTATCACCCCTGCCTTGCTGAACCCAAACAATTATACAGTAACTTATACCTATTATGATGCCGGGATCCCCCAGCCAAAAACAGCAAGTTTTGACGTTGGGGTGAGTCCCGTTGCCGATTTCCAAGGGGCAACAGAATGTTTCCAGGCCGGACAGTCGGTTACCCTGAATAACGCCTCTGTTTCAAACTTTGGCTTCCTGAGTGACACGTTGTTCTTCTGGAAAATACTGAACAAAACAGGATCGGGTTACCTGGTAAACGATACGGCAAAAGATATTTCCTATACTTTTGCTGAATCGGGAAATTACAACGTAAGCCTTGAGTTATACAATTCATACGGGTGTTATGCCAATACCACCAAAACTTTTACATTGCGACCCACCATGGTGCCTGCTGAAGAAACCCAGTTTGAAGAATTTGAAACAGGTTCCCTGGGTTGGACTAAGGGCAGTTCATCCGACTCGCCCAACAGCTGGGTACTGGGCGATCCCAGCAAGGGCTTTTCGGATCCTTTTTCGGGAGCCAATTGCTGGTACACGCTTACACAGGGTACCAGGCCACCCAGGGAGCAATCCTGGGTAACATCACCCTGTTACGATTTCAGGGGAACTGAAAAACCCATGCTGAAAATGTGGGTGTGGCGCCTGTTTAATTCCAACCGTGACGGTGCAAACGTTCAGTTCAGTGCCGATAGCGGAAAAACATGGACACCGCTGGGCGACCTGAACGACGGTATCAGCTGGTACAATTACACCTATATTCCGGGGCTTATCGGTGACAACAAGATTGGCTGGTGTGTTCATCCCGTTACCAACCTGGGCAATGATACCGAATGGAAAGAAGTGCGGCATTCCCTGGACATTCTTAAAGAAAAACCGCAGGTGCAGTTCCGGATTGCATACGGATCTGATGGTTCAGCCCAGAATAACAATGGAATTGCATTTGATAATTTCTGGATTGGTGAACGCAAAAGAACTGCACTTATTGAACATTTCACCAACTCATCCGATGCGGCTTGTATGGAGGCAGACTCGCTGCTGGATGCCTTCACCAAAGACAATGAACTAAGCGTAATAAACATACAGTATCACACATCCAATCCGCCAGGTGATCCTTTCTATGCAGACAATCCGGTTATCCCCTCCACAAGGGAGTTTTACTATGGTTTTTCGGGCGTTCCCTATGCGTTTCTGAATGGCGGTGTAACCAGTCAGCATAGTTTCGACTTTATTGAAGGTTCCAAGCCATTTAATATGAATGCTGCAATAATTGAATCGTTGCGTGATGCCGACTTTGATATCAGCATCAACTCGGGCATAAACAACAACAATAATACCTTGAGTGTGGAAGTTGATCTTGTGGCGGTGAAAACCTTGCCTATGAAAGAGTTGTCAGTTCGTGTTGCGGTTATTGAAAGAGAAATCCACGGCATCACTGGTAATAATGGCGATACCATATTCCGAAATGTAGTAAAAGCCATGTTACCAAACGCTGCAGGAATTTCACCCTCGACAAAAGAATGGAACGTGAACGATCATGAAAAATTCTACCTGGAATGGCCGCTACAGAATATTTACGATATAACTCAACTGCGTATTGTTGCTTTTTTGCAGGATGGAACAACCTATGAAATATATCAGGCAAAACTCAGCACTATTGGTGAAGCAGTAGGAATCTTTGATCCGCGGCCTGAAAAGCCTCTGAAGAAAAACTTCATCGTGTATCCTAACCCGGCAAGTCAGTCGGCTTTTGTAAGGTTTGAGAACGAATTGACAAACGGCGTTCAAATCAACCTATACAACAATACAGGCAGCCTTGTTTATTCCAACCGCATAGAAGCCGGTAACAGCATGGCGGAAATACCGGTTGCGGACCTGCCGGATGGTATTTATATGCTGAGGATGACTGTTAAGAATCAACTTTTAGGAACCGGTAAATTGATCATATCGCGATAATACTGACAGTTAACACAACCTGCTGAATTCCCGTTATCCGGCCCCTTATGGCCGGATAACGGAATCCGGTAATACATGCCAAATAGCATAGTGCTTTTGTTGCATGGAGCACGGCCCCGGATTCTCACCAAAACCTTTCAGTTATGAAAATCAACTCACTTTTACGATCAGCCACCATCATTACGGTTGTTTTCCTGTTAATTGTTCCTCATTCTTTGCCTGCCCATGAAACAACAAAAGGATCACCACTGGCCATTGAGGCACCGCCTGTTTTGGGTAACATAGAGAAAAATGACCTGATCTACACCAAGGGATCAGGCGCTGTTCAGGTTACCCAAACCCTTACCGTTACAGATGCAGACAGTAAAAATCTTTACTATGCCACCATACGTATTAGTTCCGGATACAATGCCTCAGAGGACGTGTTAAGATATTCGGGCAAGATCAAGGGAACGTGGGATTCAAGAACAGGGACGCTCAGCCTTTCAGGCTGGACAAGTGTATCGGACTATCAGGACGCATTGCGCAGCATCCGTTATGAGAATACGAATGTTATAAATCCCTCCACCAGGAGCAGGTCGGTTTCATTTACCGTTGGTAGCTTTTTTGAAACCAGCAACACGGTATCCAGGAACATCACCGTGCTGGCAAAAAACAGCCCTCCGGTGCTGGATCATATTGAAAC
>JAWOJJ010000138.1:0-3909 GCA_046481675.1 Bacteroidales bacterium
TCTTTTTCAAAAAAAAACGCCCCGCTTCTTTTTTCCCGGCATAATTTATACTTTATTTGTCATGACATTTATCATTATCTCAGCAGCGCATGACCGAGGGCAAAAGAAAAGTTGAAGTATGTTTCTCACCGGCAATATATCCCGAATTCCGTAATGATGAAGCCATCGTGGTAATCGTGGATATCCTCAGGGCCACATCAGCCATAGTCACCGCGTTTATGAACGGCGTGAAAAGCATCATACCGGTTGCCACACTTGAAGAAGCCCGTGCCTGGAAAGAAAAAGGTTATCTTGTTGCTGCCGAAAGAGATGGTATTGTAAGAGATTTTGCCGATTTCGGAAATTCTCCCTATAATTTCAAACGCGAAATCATCCAGGGTCGCGATATTGTATATTCCACCACAAACGGCACCAATTGTATTACCATGGCCTCTCAAAGTTACCGGGTGCTTATAGGAGGATATCTGAACCTCGATGCTCTTGCCGGTTATGTGGTTCGTGAAAATCGCGACCTGGTCATACTTTGTGCCGGATGGAAAAACAAGTTCAATTTAGAGGATTCCCTGTTTGCCGGTGCTCTTGCAGAAGCAATGCTCAAAAACAATAATTTTTCAACCCAATGCGATTCGGTGCACGCCTCCATGGATTTGTGGAACCTGGCCCGGAACAACATGATGAACTATATTGAGAAAGCTGCACAACGGCATCGCCTGAAAAAGAACAAGCTCGATGATGTAATCGAATATTGCCACACCCCCAACCTCACCACACTGATCCCCATGCTGAAGGAGAATTATTTAACTTTGGTAGAATAACCTAAAGCCTATAGACTATAGCCTATAGCCTATAGACTATAGACTATAGAGTATAGACTATAGGCTAATAGCTAATGGCTAATGGCTAATGGCTAATGGCTAATGGCCAATGGCTAATAGCTAATGGCTGTTAATTTCCTGTTTGTAAATATTGAATGCATTTTTCTGTTATTTTTATCACACTGAAATAATAATTTTTTAATTTTGAAAATACTCAGTTGTTAATCATTTAACAAATAAATAACCCCAATGAAAAAATATAATTTTAACCCCGGGCCTTCTGTGTTGCCTGAATTTACTATCAAAAACACGGCTGAAGCTATTCTTAACCTGAACGGCAGCGGACTGTCGATCATGGAAATTTCACATCGGAGCAAAGATTTCGAAGCCATATTAAAGGAATCAAAAGATCTTTTGAAAGAACTTCTCGGCATTCCATCAGGATACTCGGTTCTTTTCCTCCAGGGTGGCGCCAGCTTACAATTTGCCATGGTTGCAAGCAACTTTCTGAACAAGAAGGCAGCTTATCTCGATTCGGGTTCATGGGCCAGTAAAGCAGTCAAGGAAGCCAAATTATACGGCGAAGTGCAGGTGGTTGCATCGTCCAAGGAACAGAATTACACTTTCATTCCAAAAAATTATACCATTCCGGCCGATGCCGATTACTTCCA
Organism: Bacteroidales bacterium; assembly: GCA_046481675.1. Lineage (GTDB taxonomy): Bacteria > Bacteroidota > Bacteroidia > Bacteroidales > UBA10428 > UBA5072. The sequence goes on from JAWOJJ010000138.1 coordinate 1,487, forward strand.
CATCACCACCAACAACACCATTTACGGCACCGAGCTCAAAACAGATATTGCATCACCTGTGCCCCTGATTGCAGATGCATCATCCGACATTCTCAGCCGGCCGATGGATGTTTCCAAATACGCGCTGATCTATGGCGGTGCCCAAAAGAACCTGGGACCTGCCGGCGTATCATTCGCCATCATCAGGGACAGCATGCTCGAAAAGATCTCCCGTCCCATGCCCACCATGTTGAATTACAAAACCTTTGTTGAAAACGATTCGCTTTACAATACCCCTCCGTGTGTGGCCATCTACTCATGTCTCCAAACACTCAAATGGTTAAAGGATCTGGGCGGACTCACAACCATGTATAAAATGAATACGGAAAAGGCCGATATGCTCTACAACGAAATCGACCGGAACAAGCTGTTCATGTCGCCCCTGACATCAGCTGAAGATCGTTCGATCATGAACGTGGTGTTTATTTTCAAACCCGAATTCAAAGCGCTCGAAGAGAAATTCCTGGAAGTTGCCAAGTCAAAAGGTATTGTCGGCATTAAAGGTCACCGTTCAGTGGGTGGTTTCAGGGCTTCCATTTACAATGCCATGTCTGCCGAAGGTGTAAAAACTCTTGTTCAGGCTATGAAGGAATTTGAAAGCCAGGCATAAATGCCCTTCGCATAACAGGTGTCCCTAACCCTTTAAATCATAAACATATGCAAACTATATTAATTGCTACCGACAAGCCGTTCGCTAAAATTGCGGTGGAAGGTATCCGGGAAATCATTGAGAAAGCAGGCTTCGGACTGAAACTGCTTGAGAAATATACCGAAAAACAGCAGCTTCTTGATGCTGTTAAAGATGTTGAAGCCATTATCGTACGCAGCGATATTATTGACGAACAGGTGCTGAATGCCGCTCAGAATCTTAAGATTGCAGTCAGGGCCGGAGCCGGGTACGACAATATCGACCTGAAAGCAGCCTCTGCCAAAGGTGTTGTGGTAATGAACACACCGGGACAAAACGCCAATGCCGTGGCAGAACTGGCCTTTGGTATGATGATCTACCTCAACCGGAATTTCTACAATGGCAGCTCCGGTGTTGAACTTCGCGGTAAAACCCTGGGCATTCATGCCTATGGTAATATAGGCCGCATTGTTGGCACCATTGCCAAAGGAATAGGAATGGACGTATATGCCCATGACCCTAACGTAGATAAAGCGGCCATTGAAAGCAACGGCATCAAATACATGGCTGATGTAAAAGAACTTTACAAAAAATGCCAGTATGTTTCAGTTAACCTTCCGGCCAATAAGGATACAAAGGAATCGTTGAACTTCGACCTGCTCAGCCTGATGCCTGCAGGAGCCACCCTGGTAAACACGGCCCGCAAGGAATTGGTTCATGAACCTTCACTTCTGAAGATGTTTGCCGAGCGCAACGACTTCCGCTATGTAACCGACGTGGCACCCGACTGCCAGGAACAAATTAAGGCCGAGGCTCCCACACGCTATTATGCCACCCCGAAAAAAATGGGTGCACAAACCTCAGAAGCCAATGTGAATGCCGGACTGGCAGCAGCCAGGCAGATCGTGAATTTCCTAACCAAAGGCGACAAAACCTTCCAGGTAAACTGACAGAAACCTTGTTCTTATGTTGCTGAGACCTCGCATGATTTGCGGGGTCTCTGTTTTTATAACAATTCACATTCAACGTAAACAGTTTATTCTTACATTTGCACTGCTTACGCAGCAAAGCGTTTCAAATGAGAATACATATTTTAATAAAATGGCCATAATAAAAGCATTCAGGGGTTACCGCCCGAAACAGGAATTAGCAGACAAAATCGCATGCCGACCATACGATGTGTTATCGTCCGAGGAAGCAGCAGCAGAAGCAAAAGGAAATCCCCAATCGTTTTACCATGTGATCAAATCGGAAATCGATTTCCCTGCCGACACGGATCATTACGCCCCCGCTATTTATGAAAAGGCAAAGCAAAACCTGAACGATTTCATTAACAAGGGCATCTTCATCCAGGATCAAAATCCCTGTTTTTACATTTATGCGCAAACCATGTGGGGAAGAACGCAATACGGGCTTGTTGCCTGTGCGTCGGTTGCCGATTACCTGAACAACGCAATCCGCAAACACGAACTCACCAGGGTTGAAAAAGAAATCGACCGCAAAACCCACATCAAAGTAACCAATTTCAATTCCGAGCCCGTTTTTTTCGCCTACCCCGATCATGAAGAAATCAACCGGCTGGTAGATCACATCATCCAGGGCAAATCAGAATACGATTTCACCACTGCCGATGGCATACACCATCAGTTGTGGATCATCAACGATGCGCATACTGTCGGACGAATCGAATCGATCTTTAAAAACGAAGTCCCCTATACCTATATTGCCGATGGTCATCACCGTACAGCCGCGGCTG
>JAWOJJ010000151.1:0-3696 GCA_046481675.1 Bacteroidales bacterium
CCGAACATCTTATTCTGCCGGGTCATTTTTACAAAATAGTTTAGCCGTTTGGTGAACTCTTCCTTGCTTACCCGTGCATGGTCGATATACGCAATTCTTACCTGCCGGTAATTATCAGGAAAAGCATTGAAATTCTTCCAGACTTCAGCATCCTTTTTGAGAACAGCCATAATGTCCTTTGGCATCTGAAAAGGCCTGTGTTCTTTAACGGTTCCGTTATCAACTACCAGGTGGTGCCCAATGCTTTTTAACCCGGCTTCAGTCATTTTTCCCAGCTCGATCATTTTTCTCACACGCACCCTGTTGAGCTCCGAAAGCTGACTCTTAGCCCTGCGGGGACTGAAACGTTGGGCCGCATGATGGTCGTCAACCTTTTTGACAATGCTGTCGATCCAGCCAAAGCAAAGCGCCTCCTCAACTGCTTCGTCGTAGGGTATTCGTGGTTTACCCGACTTTTTATTGGCATATACCAGCCAGATATCAGTGGCTTTATCATAGTTCTTTTCAAGCCAGGAGCGCCATTCCTCCCGGGTTAATACCTGCAGCGTTTCACCTATTTCCATAAGCAGCCTTACTTACCATTTCTCCCTGGCCAAATCGGGCCATATATATTGCTGGTATACCTTTTTCACAGCTTCCATCTGATCAGCAGTCAGATTGGGAATTCCTGCCGCTTTCAAATTGGACCCAATTTGATCGGGCCGTGAAGCGCCCGGAATCACGCAACTTACCTCGGGGTGCATCAAAATCCATTTCAGCGCTACAGAAGCCAGATCAGTACCCTGTGAAAATACCTTTTTCAATTCATCTACTGCCTTCAATCCCTTCATGTAATCAATACCCGAAAAAGTCTCGCCTTTATCAAATGCTTCTCCGTTACGATTAAAGGTGCGGTGGTCGTCTTTACCAAATGAAGTGGATGTTGTGAATTTTCCGGTAAGTAACCCGCTGGCCAGGGGCACCCGGGCAATAATGCCAACATTCTTTTGAGCAGCAGCCGCAAAGAACTTTTCTGCAGGCCGTTGCCGGAACATATTGAAAATAATCTGCACGGTGGTCACGTTATCATATTCCAATGCCTTCATGGCTTCTTCAACCCGTTCCACACTCACACCCATGTTGCGGAGCTTGCCTTCGCGCTTCAGGTCGTCAAACAACCCGAAAATTTCAGGACGGTAATAGGTTTCGGTGGGCGGGCAATGCAACTGGATCAGATCAATCGTTTCGAGCTGCATATTGCGCAGGCTGTCTTCAACAAACTGACGAAGTGCTGCCGGCTGGTAGGAACTGTCGGTATGCGGACTGAGTCTGCGCCCGCACTTGGTGGCCACATAAATCCGATCGCTCCCCGACCGTACAAATTCACCCACTGCCTTTTCGCTTTCACCGTCGCCGTATACATCGGCTGTGTCTATGAAATTCACACCCTGGTCAACTGCAGTTGCCAATATTTCAGAGGCATTCCGGTGGCTGAAAGGATCACCCCAGCGTCCGCCAACCTGCCAGGTTCCCAGGCTGATTTCAGAAACTTCAAATCCGGTTTTCCCAAGTAGTCGCTTCTTCATGTAATATTTTTTTGTTCAAAGCAAAAATAAACATTTATAACCTGTATGTAAAATAGTAATTTTGCCCTGTATATTAACACACATGCAAATTATCAGATCGCTGCATTTTCAAACCCGCCTGCCATCGGGCAGGTCTTCAGATTATGAATCCACATCTGAATTTGATTTTTTGCCACAAACCTGCCTATCGTCAGGCAGGGGCACAAAGACACGAAGAATTCAGTTACTACAATATTGTACTGGACATAATAAAAATCTTAGTGCCTTAGTGTCTTAGTGGCATAAAAACACATCAGCAAATCAACATACCAGCAAATCAATGAATATAAAAGATCTCCACCAAAAGCTCAAAGAAGCCTACGCCACACCGAACCTGAACCGGATAACGGTTACACTTATTGCTTTATACAAGGAACAGCAGTTGGGCACGCTGAAACAGATTGCCGAAATGATCAGTGAATCAGTGGATATGGTTATTGACCAGGAGGGGAGGTTTTTCTCAAAGCTCATGATGCTGTATCACCCCGACCGGGGCGACTTTCACCGGAATGAAATCGACCGGCTGGCAGCCCTTGATGATCACGACGGATTGCTGGGATATGCGCACATCCTGATGCTGGGAAGAATTGAAGAAATCGCCGCCAGTTTAAGCAGTTATGAAGATATTGACTACTCGCCGGTTTATGAATGGGATGTGAACCTGGAGGGCTTTACCGTGATCAACAGCCGGGAGCCGGAAAACACGGCAAGACAAAAAGAAAACACAAAGCGCAAAACGAATTGCTCATTCTATGACGCTGTAAAAATAAGAATGTACGGAAAAACTTCCGTTGATTTCCCTACTTATTACCTCGAGGATACCGATGAATTTGAGTTATCGCAATCAGGCATCAGCGATCTGGATGGAGTTCAGTATTGCATTCATGCCATAACCATGGACCTGTCGGGCAATGCAATCAGTGATATTTCCTTGTTGTGGGGACTGAAACTGCTTGAGGAACTTGATTTGTCGGATAACCACATTGAAGAACTGGAAACCCTCGTTAACCTGCGCAATATAAAAAATCTGAACCTTTCCAACAACCCGGTTAAAGACATCTCATCCCTGTTGGGTATGAACAACCTGGAGTATGTAGATCTGACAAGTACCAAAGTGCCCGTATCGCAGATCCGTGAGTTGGAGGATGCAGGGGTTACGGTGGTGGTGTGAGAAAGGTGATTGGTGACATTCTGTGTCGTAAACCCTTCAAGCGGCTGAAAACCCTTGAAGTGGTTATTAAGCAACCAAATGATAAAAGTTAAATCAACATGAATAAGATTCAAAAGATTGCCATTATCGGTGGAACAGGCAAAGCAGGAAAATATCTTGTTAACGAGCTTGTTAAACAGGAGTTCCCTATTAAGGTGCTTGCCCGAAACCCGGAGAATCTCTTAGGGCACAGTCCATTAATAGAGGTAATACCCGGCAATGCCCGTGATTATAATTCCATACTTAAATTACTTACCGGCTGCGATGCGGTTATTAGTGCGCTGGGGCCCTCAGGAAGTGAGCCTGACACCTGCAGTGTTGCTGTTGGACATATCATAAAGGCCATGCAGGAACTGCATATAAAAAGATATATTGAATTGGCGGGATTGGCCATTGATACGCCTGATGACAAAAAGGGATGGAAAACACGCCTGGTGGTAGCCCTTATGAAAAGACTCTTTCCGGCCATTATTAACGACCGCCAAAAAGCATATGAACTGCTTTCGGCAAGTGATCTGAGCTGGACTATTGTTCGTTCGTCCATGATTAAACTAACAGATACCAAAAGGGTTCTAAAAACAAGTTTATCCGATTGTCCCGGAAGCCGGATAAGTGCCGCCGATCTGACTGTTTTTCTTATTGATCAGCTAACAGATGAACGATTCATTAGAAAATGTCCTTTTGTGGCAAGCTGAATGGCTGGTTGAATATCAAACCGGTTTCAGCATTCTCCAAACTGTGCATACGCCGTCCTAAACATTTCCTCTGTTACCTGCATAAACACAAGATGTATGCTTGGCCTGTGCGGGTTGCCTGCACAATTCATATAGCTAATCTGTTTTCGGTTTATTGTGCAATGACCGATAATGGTATTGAAAAAAC
>JAWOJJ010000006.1:0-12351 GCA_046481675.1 Bacteroidales bacterium
TCTTTTCATGGCACGGCGGTGAGCCATTGCTGGCCGGGATTGATTTCTACCAAAGGGCACTGGCTCTGCAGCGTAAATACTGCCCTCCGGATAGGGCCATTGTCAATGGCATACAGACAAACGGCACCCTGATTGATGAGCAATGGTGCTCTTTCCTTACGGAGGCAGGTTTTCATGTAGGGATCAGCCTCGACGGTCCTGAACATCTGCACAATGCATTCCGGCTGACACCAGGCGGGGGTAAAACCTTTAAAAAAGTAATGCAGGGATTTGATCTGCTGGTAATGCATGGCATTGACCCGGAAATTCTTTGTGTGGTGAATGCAGTGAATGTGAAAAATCCGCTTGAGGTATACCGGTTTTTCCGGCACCTTGGAGTACCATTCATAACTTTTATTCCACTGGTTGAGCCGGTTAATTCAACCCGATCAGTTAGCGAAAGATCAGTTCGGGCAGAAGATTTCGGTCATTTTCTTTGTGCCATCTTTGATGAATGGCTTGAAAAGGATATCGGCCGGGTGAAGGTGCAGATTTTTGAAGAAGCTTTGCGTACGGCGTTTCACCAGGAACATACGCTTTGCATCTTTAAACCCGAATGTGGGAGAGTACCAGTAATTGAACAAAACGGGGATTTCTATTCTTGTGATCATTTTGTGAATCCGCAGTACCGGTTGGGGAATATCCATGATATACCGCTGGAGAAAATGCTGGAAAGTGAAGCTCAAAAAACATTCGGAAGGGCCAAGAAAGATAAGCTTCCTCAGTATTGCTGCAATTGTGAAGTGTTGGATATGTGCCATGGTGAATGTCCGAAAAACAGATTTATCGCAGCACCCAACGGAGAACCCGGATTGAATTACCTGTGCGCCGGGTACAGGATGTTCTTTAACCATTGCAAGCCGTTTGTGGATGCGGTTGCGAGGACCTTTGTAAAAGATCCAAGAGTCAAGAGCCAAGAGCCAAGAGCTAAAGGCCAACAGCTAAAAGCCAATAGCCAATAGCCAAAGGCTAACCCTCCTTCGCTAAAGCTATGGCGGGCAAAGCGGCCAACGGCTATTCTGCTACTTCAATTTTTCTTTGAAAAAGGCAATGGTTCGTTCCCAGGCTAATTTGGCAGCTTGGGCATCATAGCGTTCGGGGTTGGAGTCGTTGTTAAAGGCATGTTTGGCGCCTTCATAAACGAAAATCCGGTATTCTTTGCCGGCCTTTTTCAATGCTTCTTCAAAAGCCGGAATACCTTCGTTAATGCGCGCATCATCGCCTGCAAAATGAGCCAGAATGGGGGCTTTGATTTTAGGTACATCTTCTGATGCCGGTGTGCGGCCGTAATAAGGAACAGCTGCATCAAGTCCGGGTTCATTTACAGCCACCTGGTTGGTCATGGCGCCTCCCCAGCAAAAACCGGTGCAGCCTACCTTGCCGGTCGATAACGGGTGGGTTTTCAGGTATTTTACGGCAGCTACATAGTTTTTTGTAGTTGCTTCACCATCCAGTTCACGAATCATTGCAGCTGCCTTGCTGTTGTCATCGGGGGTGCCTCCCAGGGATGAAAGCGCATCCGGAGCAATGGTCAGAAAGCCTTCCTGGGCGAACCGCTGCACAACATCGCGAATATGCTGGTTCAACCCGAAAATCTCATGAACCACAATAACAGCAGGATATTTTTTCTTTTTTGCAGGCCTGGCCAGAAAGGCCTTCATTTCACCTGAAGCGCCGGGATAGGTGATGAATTCAGTTACCACGCCGCTTTTGTCTTTTTTCCCTTCGGCACCCGGAATTGAGTTGACTTCAGCTGGGGGAGCATTGTGTTCATTAGTAAAAGAAAGCAGGGTGGCAGCTGCAGCCACACTGCCTGTGCAGAGCGTCAGCTTCCTGAGAAAGTCGCGGCGACTTACCTCTCCGCGCCTGTAACCGTTAAACAGATCATTGATTTTGTTATCCATGGTAATATAGGTTTTATGTCAATGGAAACAACAGGGTACTCTGGTTCATTAAAAGGTACTGGCCATGGCTTTTACGGGATCAAGGCGTGCTGCCGAAACCGCAGGCATCAGTCCGGCTACCAGTCCCACTGCCGAACTGAACAACAACCCGAACACAATATTGCCGGAACTCAGGTATATGTTGAAATCATTGGCCTGTGCAATAAAGGTGCCCAGGTAAATCATGATCAGACCGAGCAAGCCACCGATAACCGATAAAAGCACCGACTCATAAAGCACTTCAAGAATAATGTAATAGTTTTTGGCGCCCAGGGCTTTTTGAATCCCAATGATGTTGGTTCTTTCCTTAACCGATACAAACATGATGTTGGCAATGCCGAAGGCTCCTACCAGTACGGCAAAAATACCAATGAACCATCCGGCCAGGTTAACCATCTTGAAGATCTGGTCGATCATGCCGCTCATCATGCTGGTTTCGTTGATGGCAAAATTATCCTTTGATCTGGGGCTCAACCTTCGGATAGATCGCATGGTTTGCCGAAGTTCCTGTTTGAATATATCGGCAGAAAGTCCTTCAACAGGTTTCACCCAAATCTGCGGTGAGCTGTTATCGCTTTTCAGGTCGGTTGCCGTGGCCAGGTAATCAATGGGTACCACAACCACTTCATCCACGCTTCCACCGCCAAAAAGTGATTTGCCTTCTTTTTTGAATACGCCGATGATGTTGGTTTTTTTGTTTTTAAACCTGATGGAGCGTCCAAGGGGGTTCACGCCGGGGAAGAGCTCTTCTGCCAGGTTATGCCCAATAACGCAGTTGTTTTTACCTGAATTGATATCGTAAGTTGAGAGGAACCGGCCACTTTGTATGTCGAAGCTGCGAATGGTTTCAAATTCTTCAGAAGATCCCCAAACCATTATATTTTCAGCTTTGTTGTCGAGGTATTCAACATTGGTTTGCAGGATGGCGATAAAGCAGGCCGAATGCACATTTTCCATTCTTGTTTTCAGTTGGTCGTATTCGCGCAGGGTGGTTACCGGCCGGTTCAGATACTCCCACCACGCATATTCGGTACCGCTTTCGGGAGCCCATGGGAATTTTTCAATCACCATCACATCATTACCAAATGAGGCCATGGATTCCCTCATGTTGGCCTCCATGGAATCAAGAACGGTAAATACCGAAACGATTGAAAAAATGCCAATGGTGACACCAAGGAGCGACAGGAAAGTGCGCATTTTATTCAGGATTACTGTGCGGTAAGCCGACTGCAAACTTTCGCGTATGATAAAATAAAAGCGCATGTTAAAGGCAGTATTATCTCAAACAAAGATAAGAAAGCCCTGCAAATTTCTTAAAAAATTAATATCTTGTAGCGCCTGATGTGAGTTGTTGTTCTTAGGCTCATTTGGGCATATTGCCTTAAAAAACCGCAATTTAAAGCACAACATATATGAATAAAAAAATCAAAACCGCGTTGATCTCGGTTTACTACAAAGATCACCTTGAGGAAATAGCCAGGAAACTGAATGAACAGCAAGTTTCGATAATTTCCACGGGGGGCACAAAAGAATTCATTGAAAAGCTCGGCATTCAGGTAACTGCAGTGGAGGAACTCACCACCTATCCTTCAATCCTGGGAGGGCGGGTCAAAACCCTGCATCCGATAGTTTTCGGGGGCATCCTGGCGCGTCTTGAAAATAAACAGGATATCAAAGACATGGAGCAATACAGCATTCATGCCATTGACCTGGTGGTTGTGGATTTATATCCTTTTGAAGAAACGGTTGCCAGCGGTGCCGGGGACGCGGACATTATTGAGAAAATAGATATAGGGGGGATTTCCCTGATCCGTGCTGCCGCTAAGAATTATCAGGATGTGGTGATCATCCCTTCAAAGGAGCAGTATCCTGTATTGTTGAATATACTGAATAATCAACAGGGGGAAACCACCCTGGAGCAACGCAGGAGTCTGGCCCTGGAGGCATTTGCAGTAACATCGCATTACGATTCGGCCATTTTCGGTTTTTTTAACAGAAACAAAGAGAAAGTTGCCTTCAGACAGAGTTTCGACCTGGCCAAGCCATTACGCTACGGAGAAAATCCACACCAGAAGGGAACCTATTATGGCAATTTTGAAGCGCTTTTTGAACAGGTTCAGGGCAAGGAGATTTCCTACAACAACCTGCTCGATATTGAAGCTGCCGTTTACCTGATTGGTGATTTCACAGAAACCACCTTTGCCATTCTCAAGCACAACAATGCCTGCGGGGTAGCCTCGCGTCCGCAGCTGATCGATGCCTGGAAGGCGGCCCTGGCCGGTGACCCGGTTTCAGCCTATGGCGGAATCCTGATCACCAATGTGAAGGTTGATGTTGCAACTGCGCAGGAAATCGACAAGCTGTTTTTTGAGGTCATCATTGCTCCGGCCTATGAACCCGGAGTTCTTGAAATTTTACAAAAAAAGAAAAACAGGATCATTCTCATACGGAAGGATGTGGCGTTACCGCCAGTTCAGTTCCGTTCAATGCTGAATGGTGTGATTGAACAGGACAGGGATACGCGTTTCGAATCAAAGCAGGATATGAAGCCGGTTACAAAAAGAATCCCTGCAGATCAGGAATACAACGACCTTGTTTTTGCCAATAAGGTGGTGAAACACTCCAAATCAAACACCATTGTATTGGCCCGTGATGGTCAGCTGATTGCCAGCGGGGTTGGACAAACCAGCAGGGTTGATGCGTTGAAACAGGCCATCATAAAGGCCCGCAATTTCGGGTTTGAAACCACAGGAGCCGTGATGGCATCCGATGCTTTTTTTCCGTTTCCCGATTGTGTTGAAATTGCCAATGAGGCCGGAATCAAGGTTGTGATTCAGCCGGGCGGATCGGTTCGCGATCAGGACTCAGTGGATTTTTGTGATAAAAATGATATGGCGATGGTTTTTACGGGAATTCGTCATTTTAAACATTGAAATTCCGTAACCTGTTGAATTTTTATGCGTTTATATCAATACATTTTCTATCAATTGAATTTTCAAAGTATTACCTTTACCAACATATTTGACTAACTATCTATGGGCATTTTTTCTTTATTCACCCAGGAACTTGCTATAGACCTGGGAACTGCAAACACAATCATCATTGAGAATGATAAAATTGTTGTTGATGAGCCTTCAATAGTGGCCATTGACCAAACAACCAAAAAGCTGGTTGCAATTGGTGAAACTGCCAGGCAGATGCATGGCAAAACACATCAGAATATCCGCACAATCAGGCCGCTGCGCGATGGTGTGATAGCAGATTTCAACGCTGCAGAACAAATGCTCAGAGGGATGATCCGGATGATCAACCCCAAAAACCGTTTTTTTACACCGTCTTTGAGAATGGTAGTCAGCATACCCTCGGGCAGTACCGAAGTGGAAATAAGGGCAGTTCGCGACTCCTCGGAGCATGCAGGCGGCCGTGATGTGTATATGGTTTATGAGCCCATGGCTGCAGCTATCGGAATCGGCCTTGATGTGGTTGCTCCCGAAGGAAACATGGTGGTTGACATCGGTGGCGGAACCACTGAAATTGCCGTGATTGCACTGGGCGGAATTGTGTGCAACGAATCCATCCGCATTGCAGGTGATGGTTTTACTGCAGATATCCAGGCCTATATGAGGCACCAGCACAACATTAAAGTTGGTGAACGTACGGCTGAAGACATCAAGATATTCGTAGGCGCAGCCCTGCCTGATATTGACAACCCGCCGGCCGACTACACGGTCAGAGGTCCTAACATGATGACGGCACTTCCCATTGAAATCCCCGTGTCGTACCAGGAAATTGCCCATTGCCTCGATAAATCACTTACTAAAGTTGAATCAGCAGTTCTGTCGGTTCTTGAGCAAACACCTCCTGAATTGTATGCCGATATTGTTCAGAAAGGTATCTACCTGGCCGGTGGTGGCGGACTGCTTCGCGGTCTTGCCAAGAGGCTTTCCGATAAAATAAGTATCACGTTTCATGTGGCAGAAAACCCGTTGCATGCTGTTGCCAGGGGAACAGGTATCATCCTGAAAAACGTGGAAAAATACCAGACACTGCTGCTCAGATAAAAACCGATGCAAACAGGTGTTGAAGGATGAGAAACCTACTGCGATTTATAGTCAAGCATCATTTCCTGATCCTGTTCCTGCTGATTGAGATATTTTCACTCTTTCTGCTTTTCAGTGCCAATCCTTATCAGAAAGTGAAATTCTACAATGCTTCCCATCGTTTGTCGGGCAGAATTTCTGCAAGGGTGGAAAATTTCAGGGATTACTTTTCGCTTCATTATGAGAACCGGCAGCTTGCCGAGGAAAATTCACGTCTTTACAACAGGCTCAAATCATCCTATGCCATTCCGTTGCTGGATACAATGTTGATTTCTGATTCTGTGACAAAACGAAAATTTCTGTTTCTCAATGCCAGGGTAATCAACAACACCGTGAACAAGCAGTTTAACTTTATTACTCTTGATAAGGGTTATCGTGGAGGTGTTGGTCCCGATATGGCTGTTTTTAGTACTGAAGGAATTGTAGGTATTGTAAAATCAGTATCAGCAGATTATTCATCGGTTCTTTCACTTTTAAACAGGGATTTTACAGTAAGCGCCAAGATTAAAAAGAACGGCTACTTCGGCCCGTTGAGCTGGAACGGAAATTCCACCCAACATGCCATGCTGGTTGACATACCTCATCATGTTGATGTTGCCAAAGGGGATACTATTGTCACCAGTGGATTCGGCGGGGTTTTTCCCGAAGGCCTGATGATCGGCGTGATTAATAGTTTCAGGCTCAAGGGCGGCAATTATTATGAAATCAGGGTTGAACTCTCAACCGATTTCAGAAGACTCGACTACGTTCAGGTAATCCGGAATTTACCCAAGCCGGAAATTGATTCACTTGAAAATGCTGCCAGCCAATGATCAGGGAATTAGCCAAATATCTGCTCTACTTTATTGTGCTCATTCTGGCGCAGCTGCTGGTGTTTAACAATATTGAGTTTTCCGGATACATCAACCCTTATATTTATGTGTTGTTTATCCTGTTGCTCCCCTTTACCACTCCGGGGTTGGTTTTGCTGTTGAGCGCCTTTTCTCTGGGACTGGTGATCGACCTGTTTATGGGAACTCCGGGAGTACATTCTTCGGCCACAGTGCTCATGGCCTTTTCAAGATCATCAGTAATGGCTTTGTTTTCGCCACGTGAGGGATATCAGTCAGGAACTTACCCGCGACTGGCTCAATTCGGACTTGAGTGGTTTATCAAATATACCGTCATGCTGGTGTTGATTCACCACTTTGCTTTATTCTATCTGGAAGTTTTTACATTGAATCATTTTTTCAGTACGTTGTTCAGAGCTTTTCTCAGTTCTGTGCTAACTTCGCTGATCATCATCCTGAGCCAGTATTTCGTTTTTCGTAAATAAAAGATGGACCAGTTTGCTTCACGCAGGAATATTATAGCAGGGATCTTTATCCTGGCAGCGCTGGCTTTAATTATCCGGCTTTTTTACATTCAGGTCATCGACTCAAGCTACAAGCTTTCTGCCGAGAACAATTCACAACGCATTGAAATTCTTTACCCGGCCAGGGGACTCATATATGACCGCAACGGAAAACTCCTGGTTTTTAACCAGCCTTCTTATGATCTGATGATCGCTCCTTACGAGTTGAGGCAGTTCGACAGTGTGGAATTTTGCAGCATTCTCAGGATTGATCAGAAAAGGCTCCGGGAAGGAATAGCCAGGGCCTGGATGCCCAGGTATCGCAGGGAACCTTTTATTAAACAAATTTCACCTGAAACCTATGCCGTACTCCAGGAGAAACTATACAAATACCCGGGGTTTTATGTTCGTTCACGCACGCTGCGCAGGTACAGCAAAGAACTGGCATCTCATTTATTCGGGTATGTGGGTGAAGTGGATGAAAAGCTGATTGAAAAAGAGAAATCATACGTAATGGGCGACTATATTGGCATCAGCGGTATAGAAGGCTATTACGAAAATATGCTGAAGGGCGAAAAGGGACAGGAAGTTTTGCTGGTGGATGTGCATGGTGTGGTTAAGGGCTCTTATCAGGATGGCCGGTTTGATGAAGATGCAGTAGTAGGAAGGAGCCTGGTGTGTACCATTGATGCTGACTTGCAGGAATATGGTGAAACACTGATGAAGAACTACAGGGGAAGTGTGGTAGCTATTGAGCCCGGTACCGGTGAGATTCTGTCGTTGATTTCTGCCCCTTCCTATAATCCTTCGCTACTGGTTGGAAGAAGCCGCACCGGAAATTATACAAAACTGAGGCAGGACACCCTTCTTAAACCGTTGTACAACCGGGCACTGATGGCCAACTACCCTCCGGGATCTACCTTCAAGCCGATCCAGGCTTTGATTGGCTTGCAGGAGGGTGTGATCAGCGAGGGCTCGTCTTTTTCGTGTAGAATGGGTTTTCATGCCCGGGGTGTGAGTGTGGGGTGTCATGACCACAAGAGTCCGCTTACCCTGCTGCATGGTATTGAACAATCATGTAATGCTTATTTCTGTAATGTGTACAAACAAATTATTGAGAATCCAAAGTACAGCAGGGCTGATGAAGCTTATAGCGTATGGCGCAATTATATCTTGTCATTCGGAATCGGACAGAAGCTCGGTTCTGATTTTACCAATGAACTCAGAGGTTTTATTGCTCCTGTGAGCTACTATGATAAGTATTACGGCTCCAATCACTGGAATGCCCTTACAACGATATCGCTTTCAATAGGACAGGGTGAAATTCTGGTTACTCCGCTTCAAATGGCTAACTGGACAGCTGCCATTGCCAACAGGGGTTATTACATCATTCCGCATGTGGTGAAAGCCATTGAAGGAATAGATACCATTGAACACAGGTTCACGGAAAAACATTTGATTAATATTGATACGGCCAATTTCAGACTGGTGGTAGAGGGAATGGATATGGCGGTAAACGGAGGCCCCGGACGTACAGCCGGAATCGCGCAGCTTCAGAATGTCCGGGTTTGCGGAAAAACCGGTACGGCTCAGAATCCGCATGGTACAGATCATTCCGTGTTTATTGCATTTGCCCCTAAAGACAATCCGGAAATTGCTATCGCGGTTTACGTGGAGCACGGTGAGTGGGGTGCCTCTTATGCTGCACCCATAGCAAGTCTGATGATTGAAAAATACCTGACCAATTCGATAGCTCCAAACCGGAAATGGGTGGAGGCAAGAATCTTAAATGGAAATCTATTGTATAGCAAATGATCGACAGGCTCAACATAACGGAAGAAATCGACTGGACAACAGTGGGATTATACCTGTTGCTGGTTGTCTTCGGATGGATGAACATCTTTGCCTCGTCTTACAATGAGCAGTTCACTTCAATTTTCAGTGTCAAACAAAACTATGGTGATCAGCTTTTGTGGATCCTGGTTTCATTGGTTATGATCATTATGCTTTTTGCCATTGACCACAGGTTCTTTCATTACTTTTCCTATGTGATTTACGGCTTTTCCATACTGCTGCTTTTGAGTGTACTGGCATTTGGCGTTACCATCAACAATTCACAATCGTGGATCCGGATTTTCGGATTTGGATTTCAACCTTCGGAATTCGTTAAAATTAGCACCGCCCTTGCAATAGCAAGGTATCTGAGCGGTTACAACATCAAACTGTGGACCTGGAAATCCATGGGGATCATCATTCTGCTGATCGGGCTTCCGGTAGGACTGATTGTTTTGCAGCCCGACTGGGGAACGGCTATGGTTTTCAGTTGCTTTATCCTGTTAATGTACCGGGAAGGTATGCCCGGATGGATACTGGCCCTGACCCTTTTTGTTACTGTACTTTTCCTGATGACCCTGCTGATTCCGGGAACACCAGTGGTTGTTGTGCTGATAACCCTTGCTGTTGCAGGTTTTGGATTGATCAGCCGAAAATTAAAATACGCCTTTATAGCGGCCGCTGTAATAAGCCTTAGCTTTTACATTATGCATAAGCTGTTTCCGGTTTTGCAGTATGAGCCCAATTCATACTATGAGCTGCTTGCAGCACTTGTTTTTTCGTCATTGATGTTCCTGCTTGTTTCGGCCATAAAAAAGATTAAAAACGTATTTATTGTGCTGCTGTTGCTTTATGGGTTCATCGGGTTTACTTATTCCGTTGATTATGTATTTCATAAGATCCTCAAGCCCCATCAGCAGACACGCGTGAATATACTGCTGGGCAAAGAAACAGACATCCGCGATGTAGGCTATAACCTGAACCAATCTAAAATAGCCATTGGCTCAGGCGGCTTTTTCGGGAAGGGATATCTCCAGGGAACCCAAACCAAGCTCGATTTTGTGCCGGAACAAAGTACCGACTTCATATTCTGCACGGTTGGCGAAGAATGGGGGTTTTTTGGAAGTGCCCTTGCCATCATTCTTTACCTGGGTTTGCTGATCCGGATTATATATATTGCGGAGCGACAACGGTCGCAGTTTGCGCGAATATATGGTTATGGCGTGGCATCCATCCTGTTCTTTCATTTTGCAGTCAACATTGCCATGACCATCGGGTTGTTTCCGGTAATCGGAATTCCGCTCCCATATTTCAGCTATGGAGGTTCATCCATGCTGGCATTCACACTGCTCCTTTTTATCCTGGTAAGGCTTGATTCCGTCCGGAAGAAATACATCAAATAGGGAAGCACGTTTATTTACCTGTTGTTTCCATCCCCGAATGATATTCCTCATGATCAAGAATAACCCCGAATGATTTGGTCACATAACTGATCAGGGAAGGAAAAAAGGAAGCAAACTCGGCAGCAAACTGATCGTAATCAGACCGCAAAACGCGGATGGCATATTCCGTTTCTTCAGGGAGCGTGGTATGGCGCGACATACGGTGCAATACGTCTTCAATTCCTTCAATGGAAGAGTATTTCTGAATCCAGTTATTCTTGATGAATGAAGGAAGAAACAGTTTCACTCCTTCCGGAAGAGAATCCACATATTTGCACAGAATATCATGCACATTCAGCAGGAAGTCTTCAATGGGCTGACTTGAATAAACCGACCAGGAATTTACCAGGAAGTGATCGTAAACAATGTCAATAATGATCCCGGCATACTTACGGTACCTTTCAACCATTCTTTGCTTGCTGCGCTTCACAATCAGGTTGGTATCGGTAAAGGAATCAATATGCCGGTGAAGCATAATACCCTTGCGCATCTGATCGGAATACCTGCTGAGCTCAAACCCCTTTACATAGTCGCCAATGAAATTTCCTACCAATAACTCTTCATCGGCACCGGAAAGGTATATGTGCGCTAAGTAGTTCACAACAAGGTTTTTTTCAGGTCACGTTCCGTTATAAAGATAACGAAACCAAATTATTTACAGCAAAAATCATGCAAATTCCTTACTAAAAAGTAATTAACAATTGTATAAAAGAGACTTTATGCTCTTTTTTACGTATTATGGAGTTGCAGGTTATAGTAAAAGGAGATGTTACGGACTGTCAACTTAACAAGTTGAAAATTGCTTACGCCCTTTCAGGCATACGCGTCAACTTAATTGTTATATTCTGGTTTTAATCAATGCTTTAATTAATCCGGTCTTCTAATATGACTTGTAAAAATTTCATAACCAGGGAAGAATTATATAAGATTTGATTTGTTAGATGTATTAAATTTGAAATATAAGTTATGGCTTTGCAATCAAGATGGTAAGTACGATGTCCTCCCGATGAATCGGGACAGGCTCCGCTGGCGGCATAGCCGTCAAGCCAGAACAATTTAAATGGCTATTTCATAATTAGTTATATTCATAGTTGGTTTAATTTTTTTGAAAATAGTTCTAGAAATTTTCCTATATTTAATTGAGCATCTTCTTTCTGGTTTTAAATCTGTTTTTGCCCTGAAAGGACCTAAGCATTAGGATAGGGCGACGCCCTATCTGACGTTAAATGAGTAACATAATCGCCCTGTAAGGGCAAAAGCATAGTTACCATGTCGCAATCACTATCTAAAGTCTATGTGCATATAACTTTTAGCACAAAAAACATTCAACCTTTCATTGACGATTCAATAGAGGATTCTCTTTTTGAATATATAGGAGGAACATGCAAAGGCTTAGATTGTAATCCGATTAAAGTTGGCGGATACCGTGATCATGTTCACATATTATGTCAACTGTCAAGAAAAATAACACAGATGAAGTTATTGGAGGAAATCAAGAAACAATCTTCAAAATGGATCAAGACAAAAGGCACGAATTATTCAAACTTTTACTGGCAGGATGGATATGGTATTTTTTCTGTAAACCCTGCAGAAATTGACGTTGTTGTTGCATATATAGCCAACCAACGCGAACATCATAAAAAAATAACCTTCAAGGATGA
>JAWOJJ010000087.1:0-53936 GCA_046481675.1 Bacteroidales bacterium
CTGGTAAATACAATAGCGTTACAGGAAGCTAAAACCTCAACTGAGATTGAAAATATTTTCACCACTGAAGACGAATTGTATAAAGCAGTTTCGGATAATAAAAGTGAAGGGAAAGCAGATTTGGCTGCAAAAGAAGTTCTAAGATACAGAGAAGCACTTTGGGCTGGATACCATGCCATGAAAGAACCGAAAACTTTAAATCTTCAATCAGTACTTTCGATCTTTCGTCAGATAAAGAATACCTCCTCGGGGATACGACCTCCACAGGCTAATGTAGTTATTAAAAGAGGGCAAAGTGAGCTACGCCCGGGAGAAGTAGTTTATACTCCACCCAGGGGTGATGGCATTGTGGAGCGATTGATGGATAACCTTATACTTTATCTTAATGATGATATCAATTATCCGACTGACCCATTGATTAAAATGTGTATTGCACATTATCAATTCGAAGCAATTCACCCTTTTCAGGATGGTAATGGGAGAACCGGCAGAATTATTAATCTGATTTACCTCGTACAAACCGGACTGTTAAATCAACCTGTATTGTACCTGTCAAAATATATAATTAATAATAAATCAGACTACTATTATTATCTTGGTGCTGTAAGGCAAAATGGTTCCTGGAAAAAATGGATTCTGTTTATGCTTGACGCTATTGAAAGCACATCTGCGCTGACCAATAATCTGATAAACGACATATTGGACCAGATGGATTCAACACTGAATTATGGAAAGTCAAAAATAAAATGGTATTCAAAGGAGGTGAATGAAGCCCTTTTTAGCCAACCATATATTAAACCCAGGATTATTGGAAACGTCTTAGGCAGATCCTCCCGAACAACGCTGACAAAACTTATGGAAGAACTGGTTGCTGCAAAGATACTAACTCCAAAAAAGGATGGCTCCGAAGTATACTATCTGAATGATGACCTGATAAGGATTCTGGCAGGCTGAGCTTTTCATTGGCTCCAAAAAATAAAGCCATCCTGCTATCGCAGAAAGGCTTTTTCATTGGTCGGGGTGAGAAACCGACATATAGTGCTAATACATTGATATACAAATATAAGTGCACTGCCATTATTCATAACAGTAAACTTGTGAACCATGCTTTTTTGAAAATGGGACATATTCAGCTTTGCTACTAACCCTTCTTCTTTACCCGGTAATCTCCGGGCGAAATGCCAATAAAGCGTTTGAATAACCTCGAGAAATAAAAGGGATCGGCAAAAGTCAGGTCGGCAGCTATCTCCTTTATCTTTTTATCAGTGAAGTCGAGTTGTTGACAAGCGTTCTGCATTTTAAGGTCGAGGTAATAGTCAATAGGCGAACGGGTGGTTTTTTTTCTGAATATTGCCGAAAAATGTGAGGCCGAGTAGCCGCAGTGGGTAGCCATGTCGTGCAGGGTAATGTTTTCTTTTATATGTTCGTGCATGTAAAGGATGCTTTTTTCAATCACATCTGTTTTCTGGATGGTGCGGATACGCTCAAATTGCGGAAGATAATTGAAAGAACCCAAAAGGTACCATAAACAAACCGATGTATATTCGAGATTTTCCTTGCTATAACCCATGGAGAGTGTCTGGTATATTTCTTCGAAGAGCCTTTTTCTCCGGTCGTTACGCGTATTTTCCACACTGCTGATACCCGAAACTGTTAAGCTGCCGCTGCAAAAACCGGCAGCCTGCAATCCGGCAAAGTGAAACCAGTAAATAGTCCATGGATTCAAATTATCCGCACCATACTTGTGAGGGAGTCCTGCCGGAATAATCAGAAAGGTATCCTTCGCGATCCTTCTGGTTGTTCCGTTCACTTCTATCCATCCGTTTCCTTCTGTACAAAAAATAAGAACATTTTGCTCGCATCCGTCTGGCCTCTCACGGTAATGATACTTAGCAACAGGATAATACCCCACGTCTGTTATAAATAGTAATTTTGTTAATGGATTTTCTGCCAATTCGGCATGTATATGTTTCGGTAAAACTATTGCAAGCTGATTATTAAAACCGTCTCGTTTACGCATCCTGTTTTAATTGTAAAAATAATAAAATAGTGCATGCATTTCGAAACTTAGTCCATTTACAAAAAGATTTAGTGTTTATATTTTCGTTATTATTATACATTTTCACCAATGAGCAACTACAACTGGAAATTTTTAATAGGTATCTCCCTGGTTTCGGCTATGGGAGGCTATCTTTTCGGATTCGATTTTGCCGTGATAACCGGCGGTCTTCCTTTTTTAAGAGAACAGTTCGGGCTGAACGAATACTGGGAAGGCTTTACAACCGGTTCGCTAGCCTTAGGGTGTATTGTAGGATGCCTTATTGCAGGTGGAATTGCTGATAAATATGGCCGCAAGCCGGGTTTAATGACAGCGGCAGCAATCTTTTTTCTTTCCTCGCTGGCCATGGCTTTATCCTCTAACCTTTCTTTTTTTATTATTTCGCGCTTTACGGCCGGGATTGGAGTTGGCATGGCATCTATGCTTTCACCCATGTATATTGCTGAAGTTTCACCTCCCGAAGTGAGGGGCCGGATGGTGGCCATTAACCAACTTACAATTGTGTTAGGCCAGGTTTTTACTCATTTGGAAAATTATTTACTTCGCGATTCTGGTCCCGATGCCTGGCGCTGGATGTTTGGATTAGGCATGGTTCCTTCATTGTTGTTTTTGGCAGGTGTATTTTTTCTGCCCGAAAGTCCCCGGTGGCTGTTACGTGCAGGCCGCGAAACCGAAACCAGAAAGGTACTTGGACGAATAGGTTCCCAGGGTTTTGTTGATGAGACTGTTCGAGCCATTGCAAAAACCTTCCATGGTGAGGTAAAAACCAACTACAGGAGCCTGCTGCGAAAATCAATTTTCCCGATAATACTGATAGGAATCGGTCTTGCCGTTTTTCAGCAGTTCTGCGGTATTAACGTGGTTTTTAACTATACCACCAATATTTTCAGCAGCATTGGGGCGAGCAAGAGTGAGCAGTTGCTGCAGGCTGTCTGGATCAGTATTGCCAATCTTGGTTTCACACTGGTTGCCATGTCGCTGGTAGATAAATGGGGGCGGCGTCCTTTAATGTTGATAGGGGCAGGTGGTCTGGCAATATTATATGTTGTAATTGGTGCCTTGCTTTACACCGGAACAGCTCAGGGCCTCGCTACCTTTATTATACTCGCCATAGGAATTTATGCCATGTCGCTGGGACCACTTACCTGGGTTCTTATCTCGGAGATATTTCCTAACAACGTTCGGGGCCTTGCCATCTCTGTTGCTGTGTTGAGCTTGTGGTTGGCATATTTTATACTGGTATTTACATTTCCTATTATCGAGAAAAAATTTGGCGACGCAATGGCTTTCTGGGGATATTCAATTATTTGTGTACTTGGTTTTATTTTCATTTTCCTTAAAGTAAAAGAAACCAAAGGTAAGTCGCTCGAAGAAATTGAAACCGATTCTGTAATCCGTCATTAAAAAGATAACAATATGAAGCTTACTACACTATCACTGTTTGTTTTATTCATTCTGACATTTCTTACAGGGTGCAACAAACAAACAACACTTGACCTTTCGGGAGAATGGGCCTTTCAAACCGATCCAGATGACATAGGCGTAGCCGACAAATGGTTTTCGGGTAAATTAACCGACAAGGTAACTTTACCAGGCTCCATGACCACCAACGGAAAGGGAAACGATATAGTGGTTAACACTCCCTGGACGGGGCAAATTGTAGACAGTTCCTGGTTTAAAGATGCCCGTTACGAAAAATACCGAAAAGACGGAAATATAAAAGTGCCGTTTTGGCTTCAACCGGTTAAATACTATGCGGGAGCTGCCTGGTACCAGAAAACTGTTGCTATACCTGCTCACTGGGATGGTAAAAACGTGGAGCTTTTCCTGGAACGCTGCCATTGGGAAACCAGAGTGTGGGTTGATGATGAAGAAGCCGGAATGCAGAACTCTCTTTCAGCACCTCATGTATATGACCTAACTGAATTTTTGACTCCCGGCAAGCATACAATTACCATTTGTGTTGATAACCGGGTGAAAGACATTCAGGTGGGGCAGAATTCGCACAGCATATCCGATCATACACAAAGTAACTGGAATGGAATTATAGGTAAAATGGAACTAAAGGCACGCTCAGCCCTAAATATAGCCAGTGTAGGTGTGTACCCGGATATTGCCAATAAAAAAGTAAAGATAAATGTAATATTGAGGAACATAACCGGGAAAAAAGTAAAAGGAACGTTAAAATTTCAGGCAATTTCTGATAATAAAGAAGCCCCTGAACTGAAACCGTTCGTTTCAGATATTGAGCTTGACACAGATTTAACTTTGGATGTTGAATATTCGATGGGCGACAATCCACTGTTGTGGGATGAGTTTCATCCGAACCTTTACCGCATGGTTGTTACCCTGGAAAGTAAAGAGCAGGATATCGACCAAAAAGAAGTGCTATTCGGGATGCGCGATTTCAAAGTCAACGGCACGCAATTTTCAATTAACGGTCGGCCAACTTTTTTACGAGGAACCCTTGAATGCGCTATTTTCCCAAAGACCGGATATCCACCCACAGATACCGCTGAATGGGGCAGGATTTTCAGGGTTGCCAAAGCGCATGGCCTTAACCATTTCCGTTTTCATTCGTGGTGCCCTCCGGCAGCAGCTTTCGAAGCCGCTGACAGAGCTGGTTTTTACCTGCATGTGGAAGGCCCTTCCTGGGCAAACCAGGGTGCATCTATCGGTTACGGAGCGCCGGTCGATAAATATTTATATGATGAAAGTGAACGCATTGTTGCCGAATACGGTAATCATGCTTCATTTTGTATTCTGCTCTATGGAAACGAGCCGGCTGGTGCTAACCAGGAAAAATGGCTGGGCGAATTTAATACGTATTGGAAAAACAAAGATAAGCGACGCCTGTATTCAAGCGGGGCTGGGTGGCCAATAATTCCGGAATCGGATTTTAACAGCACTTCCGATCCCCGTATCCAGTTATGGGGACAGGGTTTAAAAAGCATCATCAATGCTCAGCCTCCCCGATCAGATTACGATTGGAGCAGAATTATTGCCAGCTTTAATAAACCCACAGTGAGCCATGAAATAGGCCAATGGTGCGTGTACCCGGATTTTAAGGAGATAGCCCAATACGATGGAGTGCTAAAAGCAAAGAACTTCGAAATTTTTCAAGAAACCCTTCAGGAAAATGGAATGGGAGCATTGGCCGACAGCTTTCTGCTGGCATCGGGCAAACTTCAGGCTTTGTGCTATAAAGCAGATATTGAAGCCGCACTTCGAACTCCCGGCTTTGGAGGATTTCAGCTACTCGACCTGCACGATTTTCCTGGTCAGGGAACAGCTCTTGTAGGGGTATTAAGCCCTTTCTGGAAAGAGAAGGGATATATTTCGCCTAAAGAGTACAGCCGCTTCTGCAATGCAACAGTACCTGTGGCCCGGTTACCCAAAATGGTTTACACCAATAACGATACATTGGTAGTACCTTTCGAAGTTGCCCATTTTGGCGAAAAAACACTCTCAAACGTGGCTCCGGAATGGAAAGTGTCCAACGGAACAGGAAAAGTTCTTTTCGAAGGTAAGCTCGCTTCCAGGGATATTCCTCTCGGAAATGCCATTAAACTGGGAACCATAAAACAACCTCTTTCTTCAATAAAGGAACCCACGAAGCTTCAGTTATCAATTATTGTCGGGGCTGCGGAAAACACATGGGATATATGGGTATATCCTGCAGTTCTGCCTATAATTTCAGGTGATATCTCAATAGTACAGCAAGTTGACTCTAAAGTTGCCGACATACTCGCTAAAGGAGGAAAGGTATTGCTGACCATTAAAAAAGGAAGCGTAAAACCCGAAAAAGGCGGAAATATAGCTGTGGGTTTTTCGAGCATATTCTGGAACACGGCCTGGACTAACCGCCAGGCTCCTCATACGTTGGGAATTCTTTGCAACCCCAAGCACCCTGCATTGGCAAACTTCCCTACCGATTTTCACAGCAACTGGCAATGGTGGGATGCAATGAGTCGTTGCAATGCATTAGATCTTTCAGCTTTACCCAGAGACATAAAACCCATTGTGCGCATTATCGACGATTGGGTTACCAACAGGCCGCTGGCTTTAATTTTCGAAGTAAAAGTGGGCAATGGTAAAATGCTGGTTTGCGGAGCAGACTTGCTAAGCGGAAACAATAGCCGTCCCGAGGCCCGACAATTACTCTACAGTTTAACGAACTATATGGCCGGAGATTCTTTTAATCCAGCAAAAGCCATTGATATAAAAGAAATTAAAGAATATTTCAGTCATGAATAATATTTCAGCAAAGTCACAAACATGTAAGGCGATTCTGTTTCTGCTACTCCTTCTTCCGGGTGCACATCTGTTTTCCCAATCTTATGAAATCGATGTTGCCAATGTAAAGCAAAATATAAAAAAGGGGCATCTTGATCTTGGAGGAAAAAGTAGTACCGGAGAATCAATAGAAGTTAACAGTTTTTATATAGAGCGCAATGGTAGCCCATATATTCCGGTTATCGGCGAATTTCATTATTCCCGTTTTCCTAACCAGTATTGGGACACCGAAATCAGGAAAATTAAGGCCGGAGGGGTAAAAATTGTTGCTACCTATGTTTTTTGGAATTTGCACGAAAGAAAAGAAGGGCATTTTAACTGGACTGGAGACCTGAACCTGCGGCGTTTTGTTGAGCATTGTAAAGCCAACTGTTTGGATGTTATTGTTAGAATTGGCCCATTTGCGCATGGAGAAATGCGCAATGGTGGTTTACCCGACTGGCTTTATGGACGCCCATTCGAAGTGCGCTCCAACGACCCAGCCTACCTGAGTTACGTAGAAAAATTGTACAAACAGATTGGTAATCAGTTGCAAAGTCTGTATTTTAAAGACGGAGGCCCAATCATAGCCATTCAACTCGAAAACGAATACCAGCATTCGGCAGCTCCCTGGGGCGTTACTTACGAAGGAGCCGATAAGGAAGTTACTTCTGCCAGGTTCGATAAAGAAATTATAAAAGATGGCGTTGGGGTTAACCAAGCAGGAAACGATTATGCCGAATATGGGCAAAAACACATGCAAACGCTCAAAAAGCTGGCCATTGAAGCAGGAATGGAAGTTCCTCTTTACACAGCAACAGGTTGGGGATTTGCTTCAATAATAAATAATGGTTCATTACCTGTAATGGCCGGATATGCTTATCCTTTCTGGGAAGCGGGCAATAAACCTTCACCCTTCTATTTATTTAAGGATATTCATAAAAATCCCGATTATTCTCCTGTAAGCTATAAGCCAGAAGACTACCCGTCGATAGCTGCAGAGCTGGGTACCGGAATGTGTGTCACTTATTCACGTCGACCAAAAGTGTTGGGCGAAAGTTTTTTGCCGCTCATGGTACGAACTTTGGGTAGCGGTTCCAACGGACTGGGATATTACATGTATCACGGAGGCAACACCCCATCGGACAACTTCATGTTTTTTTCGGAAGGTTCCGGATTAAATCTGAAATCATACGACTATCAGGCTCCTATTGGAGAATGGGGAAATGTTGAGAAAGGCTTTTATGGTTTGAAAGTGATTAATTCCTTTATAAATAATTATGGACATCTTTTAGCTCCTTTGGTAACTGTACTGCCCGAAACAAACAGCAGCATAGAGCCTGCTGACACCAGCAAACTTCGCTACGCCGTCCGATCTGACGGAACCCGTGGTTTTGTTTTTCTGCATAACTTTCAGGATCATATTAAAACCATTCCTTTAAAAGGGTTAAAAATAAATGTTACTACCAAAGAGAATTCAATTTCATTTCCTCAACAAGGGTCATTTGATCTCCACCCAGGTACATCTGCTATTTTCCCATTTAATCAGAATTTTGGAGAACTGACATTAGAAAGTGCTACCGTGCAGCCTCTTTGCTCATTCAACAATAAGGGAACCCAGTATCATGTATTCATATCATTTAATGGTATTATTCCAGAGTTTGTTTGGAAAGGCAATCAAAAAGTAAATGCAAAAGGCTTGAAGGTATCCGTTCAGAACAACCGGACTTTTTGCTATGGTACCACAGGGCGTTGCTTCGAATTCGAAGTTCAGGGATCACATTTCTTGGTTATTCCTTTTGAAAAAGCCCTCAACGCTTATGTTGTTGATAAAAAAGCTGCTCAAAAGCTCGTGATGAGTGAGGCTGTAATGATTGAGAAGGATAACCGATTTGAATTTATACTCACAGGTAAGGATAACCTGGATATTGATATTTACCCTGCCGGGTCATCGCTGTCATCGTCCAATGCGGTAGTAAAAGAAGTGAAATCTAAGGATAAATTATTCTCAAGCTTCAATATTTCTATAAACAAAATTGTTCCTGAAATTTACCTGGCACAAACCGATGACCGGCATTTTGTATTAGATGCATCCCGGTTCGATTTTACGAAACTGGAAGATGTGTATATAAAATTCGATTACAGAGGCGATAGGGCTGTTTGCATGCTCAATGGAGAATTAGTTGCCGACAACCTTTATACCTCCCAACCCTGGAAAATTAGCTTAAAGCGGTACTCGGAAATATTAAAAAACAAGGAGATGTATTTCTATTTTCTGCCAATGAAAAATAATGCCCCTTATCTTAGTTACCTCGAGAAAGAAGTAGTTCCTGATTTTACAGCAAAGAACGATTTTTTGCTTATTAATTCACCTGAGATTATTCCGGAGTACAAGGTTATTGCAGAATTGAAATAAAATGATATAAATGGAAGTTAAAGCATGGAAAGAAGTGGTGACTATTCCCACTTACGAAATAGGACAGCCTGAAAAAAATCCGATATTCCTCGAAAAGAGAGTTTATCAGGGAAGCAGTGGAGTAGTTTATCCACATCCGGTGATTGAGAAAATTTATGACGAAAAGGTGGATAAACCTTGGAATGTTGTTTTTCTTGAGAATGAATATCTGAAAATTATGATACTCCCGGAGCTTGGAGGCAGGATTCAGATGGCATTCGACAAAACAAAAAACCGACATTTTGTATATTATAATCAAGTTATTAAACCGGCCCTGGTTGGTTTAACCGGCCCCTGGATTTCGGGCGGAATAGAGTTTAACTGGCCTCAGCACCATCGCCCAAGCACTTACGAGGCTGTTGATTATAGCATTGAAGAAAATGCCGATGGAAGTAAAACTGTTTGGTGCAGCGAGATGGAACGAATGTTTCGTACCAAAGGTATGACCGGTTTCACTCTTTATCCCGATAAAGCCTATCTCGAAATAAGAGTAAAACTTTACAACCGTACTCCGCATCCGCAAACCTTTTTGTGGTGGGCAAACCCGGCAGTTCATGTAAACGATGACTACCAATCAGTATTTCCACCCGATGTAAATGCTGTATTCGATCATGGCAAACGCGATGTTTCCAGATTCCCAATAGCTACAGGGACCTATTACAAAGTAGATTATTCGGCAGGTGTGGATATTTCGCGATACAAAAACCTTCCTGTGCCAACCTCATATATGGCCATCACTTCCAAATATAACTTTGTGGGAGGATACGAGAACGATTCCAAAGGAGGATTACTCCATGTAGCCAACCATCATGTTTCGCCCGGCAAAAAACAATGGACCTGGGGAAATTGCGATTTTGGACAGGCATGGGACCGCAACCTTACCGATCAGGACGGTCCTTATGTTGAGCTTATGTGTGGCGTTTATACCGATAATCAGCCCGATTTCTCATGGATAATGCCTTACGAAGAGAAATCGTTCAACCAGTACTTTATGCCATACCGCGATCTGGGTGTTATAAAAAATGCCACAAAAGAAGCTATGGTTAACCTGGAGACCATTAACGGGAAGCTTATAATAAAGGTTTACACTACGGGTGTATATCCGGGATCAAGAGTCAGATTAGCCCGTCAGAGCGAACTTTTAGCTGAATTTAGCTTCGACTTTTCCCCAGAAACATCATTCGAAAAAACAATAGATTCTGCCACTGAGCTAACGGACGAATTTAAAATTGAGATAACGGATTCAAAAGGCAAAATCCTGGTGGCCTGGTCGCCCGAAAAAGATGAGATTCGTCCTTTTCCTGATCCGGCCCGACCAGCCATGGAACCAAAAGATATTTCCAGTATTGAGCACCTGTATCTAACTGGTTTGCATCTGGAGCAATACAGGCATGCCACTTACAATCCGGTGGATTATTACAGGGAAGCTCTAAGCCGCGAACCTGGCGATGTACGCAATAATAACGCTATGGGCTTATGGTTCCTGCGAAAAGCGCAGTTTGCCAAAGCCGAACCCTATTTCAGGGCCGCCATTAAAACGCTGACAGAGCTCAACCCCAACCCTTACGATGGCGAACCATTGTTTAACCTTGGATTGTGCCTGCGGTTTCAGTACCGTTATTGCGAGGCCTATGAAATGCTATATAAGGCGGCCTGGAATGCCGCCTGGCAGGATGCAGCCTACTTTAACCTTGCACAACTTTCAGCCATAAAGGGCGATTGGAATGATGCGCTCGACCTCGTGGACAGGTCTCTGAATCGTAATTGGAACAATCATAAGGCTCGTCATCTTAAGGTGATCATTTTGCGTAAAATGGGAGATTTGTCAAGAGCGCTTGCCCTTGTTGATGAATCGTTGCAACTTGATCAGTTCAATTTTGGCGTTCTCAACGAAAAATACCTCTTAACAGGCGATTCAGAATGCTTGAATTTGCTGCGGGAACGAATGCGTAACAACATTCATAACTATATCGAAATTTCGCTTGATTACGCAATGGCCGGAGTATATACCGATGCCGATAACTTTCTGAAATCAGGAATAGCCAATCCTGATAAAGTATACCCGATGGTGTATTACCTCCTGGGATGGTTTAAGTTCCAGAATAATGAGAGGGAAAATGCAGGATCTTTCTTTAAAAAGGCCGAAACTATGGATCCTGACTACTGTTTCCCAAACAGGATCGAAGAAGTGCTGGCATTACAATGTGCTATTGAGGTAAACCCCAATGGATCCAAAGCATATTATTATCTGGGTAATTTCTGGTATGGAAACCGCCAGTATAGTGAAGCAATCTCCTGTTGGGAATTGTCAGCAAAAACTGATAATAAATTCCCCACAGTAAGGCGTAACCTGGCTTTGGCTTATTATAACAAGCAAAATAACCCACAAAAGGCAGCAGAAGAACTGGAAGCAGCTTTTGCCCTCGATACGGCCGATTCGCGTATCCTGATGGAATTGGATCAATTATATAAAAAACTTGGCAGAACCGTTGAGGAGCGCTTTGCATTTTTAAGCAAATATCCCGAAGGCATTAATTATCGCGACGATTTATACCTGGAGCTTGTCACGTTGTATAACCTCAAAGGAAATTATCAACAGGCACTTGATTTGTTGATGAAGCGCAAGTTTCATCCTTGGGAAGGAGGAGAAGGAAAGGTCAGCGGTCAATACTTATTTGCAAATATTGAACTGGCTAAACAGGAAATTGCATCAGGAAACTTCCGGAAAGCGCTCGATTACCTCACTGTCACAGAGAGTTATCCTCATAATTTTGGAGAAGGTAAACTGTTTGGAGCCCAGGAAAACGACATTCACTATTGGAAGGGATGTGCTTACGATGGGTTGGGAAAAGCCCAGAAGGCCTCAGATTGTTGGAAAATGGCTTCACAAGGCCTTTCGGAACCTTCGGTAGCCATGTTCTACAACGACCAACAGCCCGATAAAATATTTTACCAGGGACTGGCACTTTTAATACTTAACAGAGACTCCGAAGCTAAAGGCCGTTTCAATAAGCTGAAGGATTATGGCGAAAAGCATATTTTCGACAAAGTAAAAATCGACTATTTTGCTGTATCGTTACCCGATCTTCTGATATGGAACGATGACCTGCAAAGACGCAACACATTGCATTGTTGGTATCTGATGGGACTGGGGAATCTCGGTCTTGGCAATAATACCAAGGCCAAGGAGTTCTTCTCAAAAGTTCTTGAAGCAGATATGTATCATGTTGGTTGCAGAATACATATGGCTATGAGCAAGAGAAGCAATAAATATTTCTGCCCCAATTCGTTTCATGCATTGTAATACCCCTTACAAATGACAGCCAGCCTGTAGTTGAAAGCAAGTCAAGATTTCCAAATACTTATGCAATCAGAGAATTTCTTAATAAGAGGTTTCATTTTGATATTGAAGAAGTTATAAAATTGTCACCATTTGACTTTGTTTGAAAATATTTTGTACTACTTTTTGTACTACCAACAAAAATGATCTTGTAAATATTTGATTTACAAGGTCATTTAATTTACTCTGTCGGGGTGAGAAGATTGCCATTACCCTCCTGGCGTCGGTTAATGGCGGACTTCCATGAGGGTGACCTAAATGAAAAAGCCTGTGATCGCTTCGCGCTCATACGGGCTTTTTGTTTTTCCTTTCGCTAGTTACAGCAAGCTGTCACCGCTCAGCAAAAACAAAAAGCCCGCCGCTTTCAGCGACAGGCTTTTTCATTTGTCGGGGTGAGAAGACTCGAACTTCCGACCCCCACGTCCCGAACGTGGTACGCTAGCCAACTGCGCTACACCCCGAATTTATTTTTTGATTTACTGATTTATTGATTTAAACTCGACATTAAAAAAATCATCAGATCAACCAATCATCAAATCAACCAGTCAACCAATCAACCAGTCAACCAATCAACAAATGGCTGATTGGGCTGCAAAAATAGTAAAATATCTTGTTTTTTGAATCATGCAGCACAGGATTATTTTAATGAGTTCATTTTCTGAATATTCCAATCCCGTCCAGCCTGGCACAATTGCCAACCTGATCTTGCATAGCTGATTTTCTCAAAGAATATGCCCGCAACTGATTTTGGATTCAATACTTTTTTATATCTTGCAACCGATTTCAGGTTTTTGACGTATATATATGAACATTTGCTAAATTGGTTAGACTTATAATGCTTAATATGTGTTTGTTCATAGTCTGTCTTCCTGATGCATCCGATTGCTGATTTTTTGAAGAACAACAAAACTTATTCCGGTGAAAACATTATTAAGTCAGGTACAGGAATCATATCGAAACAAACAGCGGCTGGTTTGCCCGCTCATGGGCTTTCCGGGCCTGCGCATGATCAACAGCACCATCAAAATCGCCCAGCAAAACTATGGCGAACACTATAAAGTGCTTCAGGCATTAATTGACCGGTACAAACCCGACCTGATCTTTCCGCTCATGGACCTGTCGGTTGAAGCCAATGCCCTGGGTATGTACACTGTTTTCCCCAGGCAGGAAAGCGCCACCGTACTTCAGGGACCTTTTAAGATCGACGACTTATCGATGCATAAACAAATCAATATTGCCTACGACACCCGGCTGCAAGGCTATGTTGAAACCCTCAGGCTCGCGAGTCTCTGTTTTCCCGGCAATATCCTCAAGGGCGCATACGTCTCAGGCCCCTATACCCTGGCAGGACTGATGATGGGAGCCGAGGAGGCCGCCATGGCCGCCATTATGGAACCCGAAAAGCTGATGCAACTTTGTGAATTTACCCTGGAACGGGTGCTGGAATACATCCGGTTGCTCATTGGCGCCGGAGCCCAGGTGATCTGCATTCTTGAACCTACTGCTGTGATGCTTGGCCCCGATGAATTCCAGAAGTTTTCCTCGGATTTTATCAAATACATTCACCTGAGCTATAAGTACACCGATGTGTCACTTGTTTACCACACTTGCGGAGATACCATGCATTTAATAGATAAAATGGTTGAATCACAGGTTGACGCTGTCAGTCTTGACTCGCCAAATGCCGGTGTTGACCTGCCGGAAGTGGCAAGGCAGATAAAAACCGATACCGTGATTATCGGGAACATCAATCCCACCGGCGCTATTTTGAATGGCACACCCAATGAGGTTACCCAGGAGGTAAATGACCTGATGAAATCAATGGATTTCTGCCCCAATTTTGTTTTAAGTACAGGTTGTGATTTGCCACAGGAAGTGCCGTTCGACAACATTGAAGCTTTCATGAAAGCCGGCAGGGCATACCGGATTGGCTAAACTGCAAGTTTACTCCTGAGATGCGGCATCAATCAGCCACTGCCTTTCAACGGGAACCACACCTACTTTTTCACATACGAGTCCGGCTGCCAGGTTCGACATCTTAGCCATTTCATAGGCATCCATTCCTGCGGCCAGGCAAAGACTTGCCATTGCAATTACCGTGTCACCGGCGCCCGAAACATCAGCCACATCACGCGCCCGGGTAGGCACTACCTGGTAATCTTTCCCCATGCTCAGCAACATACCCTGCTCCGAAAGGGTAATCATGACCATGCTGAAACCCGATTCTTTCTGAAGCATTAAGGCAGCCTCCTGTACCGATGCAAAATCGGTTTTGCTGATCTCCAGGCGCAGACCTTCGGTGAGCTCCTTGAAATTGGGTTTAAACAGTGTGGCATACCGGTAATGGCCAAAATTGCGCTTTTTGGGATCAACCAGGGTGGGTATGTGTCGTTGATTACCAAGTTCTATTACCTGATCAATCAAACCAGGCGTGATCACTCCTTTGTCGTAGTCCTGGAAAACAATGGCTGATATGTTATTCCGGTCGACCAAAGTCTGTATTCGTTGCCACAACTCATTCTCAAGTTCCTTATCAACGTAATGCTCTACTTCCTGATCAACCCGCAGCAGTTGCTGGTGACCGGCAATAATCCGGGTTTTGCATGTGGTAATCCGCTCCGGAGATTCAATCAGCCCGTCCTCAGGCATGCCCAGCTTGCGGATCATTTCTTTAAAGGCCCTGCCGTTATCGTCTTTGCCGATAACCGAACACATAACAGGTGTAGCACCCAACGATTTCACATTCAGCGCCACATTGGCAGCTCCTCCCAGCCTGTTTTCGGTATACATGCGCATAACAACCGGAACAGGAGCTTCAGGAGATACCCGTGAAACATTTCCCCACAGGTAGGAATCCACCATAACATCACCGATGATAAGCACCCTGAGGTCCTCAAATTTTTTCAGCAGACTGATCATACCGGACTCTTTCACAATGTTGAATTTTAGCACGTAAAGATAGGATATGCCGCTTAAATTAAAAACAGCCCGGTGCATTTGACAAAACAATCCTATATTTGCCAATATTAATCAGTACAACAAGCAGTATGAGTTTTTTCGGTTCAGATCGTGGTTTGGCCCTACCCCCTGTAATTAAGAATATCATTATTATTAATGTGGTTATATACCTGTTGCGGTTACTGCCACTTGGCCTTGCCGGCTTAATGGAGCACCACCTGGCATTGTATAACATACAGTCAGAGTTGTTCAAACCCCACCAGCTGATTACCCACATGTTCATGCATGCCGACCACTTTTCGCATATCCTTTTCAACATGTTTGCTGTGTTCATGTTCGGACGCATACTCGAACAAATCTGGGGCAGCAAAAAAATGCTTTTTTTCTATACGGTAACCGGACTGGGTGCTGCTGTTATTCACCTTACCGTGAACTATTTCCAGATGAGCCACATGATCGAACTGGCCGGTTCGTTTGCTAATTCTCCTGATTACCTGTCATTCAGCACATTTGTTGAAAAATACGCACACGGACGCGAATCTGCCGAATTGATTAGTTTTATGCAGGAATGGTTCTATAAGCCCGATGATCTTTCTTATGTGCCTGTAGCTAAAAAAGTTGTATCCGACCTGGTTAATTTAAACATGGATATCCCCACCGTTGGTGCATCGGGCGCTGTATTCGGATTGCTGATTGCTTTCGCCATGATGTTCCCCGATGCAGAACTCATGCTGATTTTCCTGCCCATTCCCATCAAAGCCAAATATTTTGTGCCCATTTATGCGGTACTGGAACTCTTTTTTGGTGTGGCCAACTTCAGCTGGGACAATATGGCTCACTTTGCCCACCTGGGAGGCGCCCTCGTTGGGTTCCTGATCGTGATGTACTGGAAAAAAAATCAATTCAAAATTTATTGATAACTTTGTAAGCCATCAAAAACGGTATTGATAATGAGTATGATGGATGAAATAAAAATCGCGATCCGCAAAGGAAATATCCTGTACCGGCTGATTTTTATTAACGTGGCTGTTTTTTTTGTACTTGGTCTTTTAAAGGTATTCATGCGGTTGTTTATACCGGGAATGTCGCTTGTGGAATTGCGATATGCTTTTGACACCGATGTAATGAAATACCTCATGATACCCAGCGTTCCCGGTGAACTGCTGCACCGGCCATGGACCCTTGTTACCTACATGTTCTCACATACCAACCTGTGGCACATCCTGTTCAACATGCTGGTGCTATACTGGTTCGGACAGATCTTCCTGCAATACCTGACAGCAAAGCAATTGCTCACCAACTATATCCTGGGCGGACTTGCCGGAGCCTTATTGTACATAGTATTTGTGAATTCCTTCCCCGGTTTAAGACAATACCTGGGAGGGTCCATGCTTGGCGCATCAGCTTCCATTATGGCCATTGTGCTGGCAATAGCCGTTTATGTGCCTAATTACACGCTCAACTTACTGTTTATTGGACCGGTAAAGCTTAAGTATATTGCGATGGCGTTTGTTGCTATTGATGTGTTGATGATTGCCTCGGAAAATGCAGGTGGTAACATTGCCCACCTGGGAGGAGCAGCTTATGGCTATTTCTTCATCAGCCGGTTTAAAAAGGGCATTGATATAGGTAACTGGTTGAACAAACTTATCGATAAGGTTGCATCCTTGTTCAAGCCCCGCCCGAAACTCAATGTAACTTACCGGAAACCAGCCCGGCATGTAAGCGATGAGGAATTTAACCGCCAGAAAATAGCACAGCAAAAGGAGATCGACCGGATTCTTGACAAAATTGCAAAAGCAGGTTATGAAAGCCTCACCAAAAGTGAAAAAGAAACCCTGTTTAAAATGAGCAACAAGAATTAGCTGAGGCATCCCGAAACTGACAAAAACCCGGACCTTTGAGAAAATTCATCCGCAATACTTTACTTGTTGTTAATGCCTTTCTGGCCTTACTGATGGTTATCATTTACCTGGCCGTTCACATCAGTCCTGCCACAGCCTGGATTTTTGCCTTTATTACCCTGTCGTATCCCTTTGTACTGGCACTGAATATTGCATTTATTCTATTCTGGCTGCTGTTCAGAAAATGGTATTTCGTAATTTCCCTGCTGTGTATTCTGTTGGGGTTGAATTTCTTTAAAAGATACTTCCAGGTTCAGTTCCGGAAACCTGACCAGGTGACCGTGGAAAACACCATTAAAGTTCTTACCTATAATGTGAGGCTGTTCAATTATTATCAATGGGATAAGGATACAGCCGCCTGGAGCAGAATTATTGATTATATTCATGATGAAGATCCTGATATTGTTTGTTTCCAGGAGTTCATTACACTTCCCGGCACAAATCATGACCTGGCCAGCCTGAAAAAAGCTCTTGCTCCCCTCACCTATTCACACGTTTACTATACCGACAATGTGCCCCGGAAATTGAATTTCGGTATGGCTACTTTCAGCAAATACCCAATCGTTAATAAGAAGATGATCGACTTTAAAGAATCGCTGAACGGAGCCATCAGTTCGGACATCATTATTCAGAATGATACCATTCGCGTATTTAACTGTCATTTACAATCAATCCGGTTACGAAATGATTATAACGACCTGCTGGACAACCTGCTTTTTAATTACAGCGATGAAAAACTGGATGAACTCAAAGATCTTTCGGTACGGATGAGACAGGCCTACATACAAAGAGCCGACCAGGTTGACACGCTTGCGGGGTATATCAATTCCGCCCGCTTTCCGGTGATTGTTTGTGGCGATTTTAACGACACCCCCGTATCCTATACCTACAACAAACTTACCCGGAATCTCAAGGATGCTTTTATTCAATCGGGTTCAGGTATCGGCAACACATACCGGGGAAATTTTCCATACGTACGAATTGATTATGTGCTTTACAGCCATCCTTTCCGGTCGCATCAGTACCATACCGAAAAAGTCAACTGGTCAGATCACTATCCTGTGATCACCAGCTTCACGATGAACGAAAAGGCAGATTCAGCAGATCGACGTTCCCGCCCGACAAAATAATTCCTGCACGTTTACCTTTTATAAGATCCCTGTTTTCCATCACCGCAGCAAATGCAACTGCCGATGAAGGTTCAATGATGATTTTCATCCGCTGCCAGATCAGCAACATGGCTTTGATTATGGAATCTTCAGACACAGTAAAAATATCATCCACATTTTTCTTTACAATGGTAAATGTAAGCTCGCTCATTGCCGTAAGCAAGCCGTCGGCAATGGTGTTGGGCTTTAAAGGAGGCTGAAGCACGCCCGTCTTGAGTGATCGGCAAGCATCATCGGCATTCAGAGGTTCGCAACCATAGACTTTAATCGCCGGATTCATTGCCTTTGCACTTATCGAAGATCCCGATAACAATCCCCCTCCTCCTACCGGCACAAATAAACAATCCATCCCGGCTAAATCTTCAAGCAATTCTTTGGCGGCCGTTCCCTGTCCGCAGATTACACGAAAGTTATCAAAGGGATGAACAACGACTGCACCGGTTTTGTCAATAATTTTGTTCAGCGTGTCTTCCCTGCTTTTCAGCGTTGACTCACAAAAGGTTATTTCTGCTCCATAATGTTTCACTGCTTCTATTTTTGGTGCAGGTGCCGTTTCAGGCATAACCACATAACACCGAATGCCCCTTTTTCGGGCTGCCAGTGCCAGCGCAGCTGCATGATTTCCCGAAGAATGGGTAGCTACGCCTTGTTTGGCTTCGTCATCTGTTAATGAAAGCACCGCGTTGGTGGCCCCCCTGTACTTGAATGCCCCCACTTTCTGAAAGTTTTCACATTTAAAAAACAGGGAAACTCCGGTTAGTTCATTCAGGTCCGAAGAGGTCATCACCGGTGTCCGGTGAATAAAGGGAGCGATGCGCTCGTGGGCCTGCCGGATGTCGGCAAATGTGGGTATCGGAGGCATATAAATTTATAAAATTTTTCAGGAGAGCGTCTCAAAAGGGCCATCAATCCGGTTCACCGGATTCTTCATCAATTCATCGTCCTTCAGTTTTCGTTTGTACATTTCATATTTCAGGGCAATCCGGGTTCTTAATTCATATTCATCTACTTCAAGCAGGTATTTGTCGGAGAAATCACAAAAAACCATGAAAGCGATGACCTCATCGTCATCTGTAATTCCTGTTACCGACCTGACTACCACGGGATTGAATTTCTGGTAAATCTGATCACGTACCTGTTCTTTTTTAACAATCCTGCCCAGTTTGATGCGCTCCTTCTCCTCGGGTGTAAGAATGGGAACCGCCGCAAAAGTAACCCCGTCGAGTTTTTTCTCAGCCTGTGCCTTTTGGTAGGCTTCAACAGCCACATTCCTCGAAACCTTAGCCATTTGCTCATTCAACGCTTGTGTGGGAGTTTTGGGCTGATCGAGTTCCAGAAAACTTTGCCTGAACTGGTCATAACTTCCAAAACCAACAATTTTAGCCTCTGCGATACCATAGGCCTGTTGTTTTAGCGTCAGCTCGGGCGTATGCTGTGGGTTAATCATTTCAGGCTCTACAACTACTTTCTTGTAGAAATATCCCATCCCATATAATACGAGCGTATCTCCGGCACCAGCACCAAGTGTAAATTCGCCCGAAACGTTGCTGTAGGTATTTAACTTCCGGCTGTAATTCTGAATATAGGCATACTCAACGGGCTTACCTGAATAATCATCTACAACCTTGCCCTTCAATACTCCCCGATCCTGTGCAAAAGCAGGAAATGCTGCCGGAAGTAAAGCAATAACCAAAATCGCTGAAAACAAGCTGCCTCTATACATCATATTTACAGTTGTTCAACAAATTTACCTATTTGTAACAAAACCGATGTATGCCTGAGGTTAAAATTTGTTAAGTAGCACCATTTGAATTGGTTTAATGATTCTTCCTATCACAAATATTATAGTGGATGTGTATGATCCGGGTTATCTTCTGAAATTTTACCGGTGCTATAATTGCCGGAATTATTACCTTTGTCAGGTTAAAAAGAATCATGTTTCATGAGGTTTTCCTGCGAACAACTTTGAATGTCCGGCTGCCATAAGGCAGAACCGGCAGTTTTATAGTTTTCCGATTATAAAAGAAACGGGTGATTAGGTGATGACCAGTCTGCAATACATACAGGAACTCAGGACCTTTTGCCAGGCAAATGCCAGCAAAGCAAATGCCGAAAAATACAGTCGGTATTTTAAAGAAGGGCTGTACAATGGATACGGGCTTTCAGCCCCCATGATGTATGAAAAAGCCAAAGAAATCCTTGCTCAGGAAGGATTGACAATTCAGGTTGTAATGGAAGCCGCTCCAGAACTCATCAGGGCAGGAAAAAGTGAGGAGATCAGCATCATGATGTTGACTGTAAGGGGCTTGCGAAAGCATTTCACAAAGGACACATTTTATCTTATAGAAAAGTGGTTCTCTATTGGCATTGATAACTGGGCACATGCCGACACCCTTGGCAGTATGCTCATTCCCGAGTTCATATTGAAGGGAATCATTACAATTGAAGACTTACGCACCTGGCTCACTGCAAAAAACAAGTACCAGCGCAGGTGTGTGCCGGTAACACTGATCAAAACACTCAAAACCTCCCCAACCTACAAAGAAATTTTCAGGTTTATCGAATGCCTGATGACCGACCCCGAGCGCGAAGTGCACCAGGGAACAGGATGGTTTCTGCGCGAAGCCTGGAAAAAGAAGCCCGAAGAAACAGAGATTTTTTTGATGAAATGGAAAGAAACTGCACCCCGCCTGATTTTTCAATATGCCACTGAGAAAATGACCGCAGCAGGTAAAGCATCATTCAGAAGAACACGGAAATAAAACACAAGGTCATAATCATTACTGCCTATCTGTAGTCAGCTCCGGATCTATAAATTGTTAATCAAGCAATGCTGGATACACCGTTTCCGAATCGAAGGTATAATAGGTGAAAATGCCGATGCCGTTGGTAATATTCGACCTGATTGCTTCGGGGGTCAGAAAAGGATCGCCATAAGCACTGCGGGCATTGTGCACCGAAACCCCGTAATTGTAATACGTTTCGGTAATATGAAAAAACTTAACCAGTAGGGAATCGGCCATGGACATACCTGGTAAAACAGGAATTTGCAGGTTATCCGGTGATTCAGGCATTTTCATAAACTTCGATTGAACAGAAGAAACAGTGTCGGCATTATAGGCTGTGATGTCCACCCTGGCATAACCGGTAAAGGGCCCATCCGCAGTAACGCCCATATTCAGGTTATCGTCAGCAAGGGCTATGCTGTTGATATGCACTGTCGCTGTGCGTGCTGTTTCGGCATACAGCGTATCGCCCTGTCGGGTAAAAACACTTAAATACAAGTGATTGCCTTGAAAAAACTGTGTCGTGCTGTTGTGAATATAATTAAACACAAACTTCCTGCTGCTGTTCATTGAGAAAATGTTGGCCAGGAAAAGCGTATCATGCCGGTCGGTAAGATAAGCCGTTGCATTCCATATGGGCTGCAGAATCAACTCATCGTCCATGAGGTTATTACGTGCCACCGCTATTTGTATCGGGAATCCGGGCGATAGATATCCTTCAATAACAATGGCCGGAAGCTGTACCGGCACCTCCACATCGATGAGATTATCCAATGTGCAGCTGAAAACAAGGGTTAACAGTGCCATTCCGGCAAGCCGATAACCTGTTGTCAGCATTTTTATGCAATTTATATACCGGGATCTCTTCATTTCAGAACGAACAATTAAAACTGACAAAAGGAACCAGTGGAATTAACGATTTCTTACGTGCCTGCAGAAATACCCGCTGATCAGCATCTGTTTCGGGGGAGAAATAAATGAAATACGGATTCTGGTAATTGTACACATTATATATTCCCAGTACCAGCGTAGCCTCCGAACGACCCCACTTAAAACGGTAGGCTCCCGACAGGTCCATGCGGTGAGACAGCGGCATTCTGAAATTATACCGCGAGGTATAAACGGGTACGATGGTCTGCTCCATTTTACCATCGGTATCTGCTGTCTGGTGCATGTAAATACTGGTAGGAAGCGTCATTACGAAACCATCCTGAATGAACTGACTCAGCGTGAACGTCAACCTGTTGCCTGGTTTGTAAACAATGCCCAGGTCGGCCTTGTGCCGGATATCAAAAACAGGGCTAAACCAGTTTCCGTTATTAATAGTCTGAAACTTACGCCTGGAACGGGCTAGCGTAAAACCACCCTCCACCTCAAATCGTTTTGTCCGCCATACGAAACTGGTTTCGAGTCCCCGTGAATAGCCCCTTCCCTTATCGGTGACAAAGTTCAAGGAAGTAAAGTAATTGCCCTCGAGAAACTCTGTTAAGGCGGTAAGGCTGACATAATAGCCTGTAAGCGACATGATGAGTTTGTTGTTGATGTTTTTGCTCACTGATAGGTTAATATGATCGGCTTTTGCAGGCGGTACACCCGATTGCGAAGGATACCATATGTTCAGTGGCAGGTTAATGCCGGTGGGAACATACAAATGCCTGTATTGGATTTGTCGCGAATAACTCAGATTAACCGTCAACCCCCGCCGGGAATAATTGGCAGCCACATAGGGCATCGGGTTAAT
Source organism: Bacteroidales bacterium (assembly GCA_046481675.1). Classification (GTDB taxonomy): domain Bacteria; phylum Bacteroidota; class Bacteroidia; order Bacteroidales; family UBA10428; genus UBA5072. Next base: position 22,688 of record JAWOJJ010000087.1, read on the forward strand.
ATAGGCAGTATCTGAAAAAACAACCTCAAGGCGTGCCCCACCTTTCACCTGCAGGTTTTGTGTTGCGAACCATTGTATGCCGCCAAAAAGTGCCGCATTCTCCGCAGGTGTTTTACTGTTAATCCGGGAATACTCTCCGGGCCGATAGGTAGTGGTGGCTGTTTCGAGCTCCAGCCGGTTCATTTTTATATCAACGCCGGTTTCGGTTTTCAGCCGGGCGGTATGGTTCATGTTGAACAAGGCTGTGACACTTCCCTGCGAGATTGAATTTTTAACCTTACGGTTGTGCGGCACACGGAAATCGGCCTGGAGCCGGAATCCGGTATAGCCCGTAAGCAGGGTGAAATTTGTTCGTGGCGAAAGCGGCACACGCCAGCTTACCGAAACCAGCTGGTTTTGCCACGAGGAGCTTACGTACAAGTCCTCATCATCAAATTTCACCTGATCGGCCGTATTTAAAACATCCAGCATCAGTGTGCCTTTCTTTTTGGTGTGCCAGGTGAGTGAACCGTTCAGATCGTGAAAACGGTACATCGACAATTTGTTCACGTCGCTTTCGCCGCTGTTAACCCGGTTGTACAAGGCAGCAATCAGATCGAAGTACGAATAGCGGAAAGCCAGTCTGGCCGACAACCGGCCGGGGACAAGCGGCCCCTCAAGCATTGTTTTTGTAGTAAGTAGGCCCGTTTCGAACTTGCCTGCAAAGCCTTCAGATACTTCATGATTGGTTTCGGCAACCAGGTAAGACGACAGGTAACCTCCATACCTGGGCTCAAAGTCGGCTTTTATAAGTTTCACGGCGTTAATGGCATCACTGTTAAACTGTGGAAAAATCGACAACATGTGATTGGTGCCAAATAATTCGAACCCGTTCAGGTACGTGCCTGCATTGCCTTGTTCCATGCCCCTTACGTATAAACCGGGACTGATTTCGGCGGCATGGGCAACCCCGGCTTTTTGTTGCAGGGCACCAATGATGTCGGCTTCGCCAAATCCTTTTGGCCTGAGTGCAATTTCGCTCCTTCCGAGTGTTACCACATTGTTGTCGCGCTTTTCACGGGCCACAACCACTACCTCGTTGATGGTCTCAGGATTTGCCTCAAGTGTAATGACAATTGCAGTGTCATGGCTTACATAAAATGTTGAATCCCATAACGCATAGTTAATAAAGCTGACCCGCACATGCACCAAACCGGGGTTACGTATGGTCTGCGAAAACCGGCCCATGCTGTCGGCCAGCAGTGAATAAGTATCGCTTGCTATTAGCTGAATACCGGCATATCCTATTCCCTGCCGCGTTGAATCAACAATCACACCCTGTAACCTTACCTGGGAATAGCCTGTGATACTAAAAACCATGGCCAGCCATGCCACAAGAATTATTTTTAGCCTTGTATCAGCAGCATGTTGCAGCATCCTTTTCAATGTGTGATTCTTTGGCATAACCGTGTATCTGGTGTTAAATATATAAAAAAAAGTCCGCTTGGCTAAGTAAGCGGACTTTCTGATATCAGGTCAGGCGAATTTCTACTACCTGACAATATACTCGAGTCCGAGTTCTATACTGTAATTCTCTGATGTGCTTTTCCTAATTCCGAACATGCCGTACAGATTGGCCACAACCGTTTCGGGATAACCGCTTTCGTTGAAATTGCTATAGGTAAGTGAACCATAGATATTTTCCTTGGCATAGGAAATCTTAGATGGGGCATTGTAAAGTTTGTACTTGTCCAGCACAGGGATGAGTGCACCCAGTGTATTTCCGAAGAAATTCTTATAACTGTATTCGTATTCGATGGTGGCCATTAACTGCAAGCCTTCTTCAACGAGCACTTCTTCGCCATCCTGCCAGGGGTCTTCGGGATTATTCCAGGGATCAAAATAATCATACCAGTAGGTTACTTCATCACTCCAGGCCCATATTTCAACAGGGTTTCCGTTATCGTCATATACCGTTTTGAATACCACTGTATCACTTTCTATAGTGTGAAATGTCACTGTCGAAAGTTGATTATCGGTATTGTATTCAAAGGTGAGGTATTCATCTTCCTTAGTCCAGGTGTCACCATCTTTGTAATAAGCCTCACCCTTGGTTACCTGATCCATGGGGTTATAGGTCATCTGAATGTAATAGTCATCATCGGGGTAAACTTTTTCGGGATTTCCGCTGGCGTTGCACTCCATACTGAAAGTCTCGGTGTAGGCAATATCCCCCACTTCATAGGTGTTTTCCAAAATATAGGTGTTATATACACGGTACCATACATCATAGCCACCGGTAACGGATTGCGCCCTTATTTGTTCAAAACGATAAGCTGTGTCTGCATTCTGAGCAGCATAAAAATAAGAGGGATAACTAACGCCTGTTGCATAGAAACGTTTTATGGCATGGGGATGAATGTTATAATGGTAATTGCTGCCACTTGTATAACTAAACTGGTAATAACGGAATGTTGTATCGCCGGGATTCTGAACTGCATAATTTCCGATATTATCGACCCTGATGGTATCTATAGAGGGCATGTATTCAGAATCGTATGACGTACCTCTTTCCATGGCATATTCACTAACCTGCAAACCGGTTAAAGCGCCGCCGGTGTATTGTTTGGTAACATCGAGGAAATCGAGGATCTGACCCTCCCTGATAATTTTCGAATGCAGGTTGGTAATGTTGAAATCCTCATCGTACTCAACTGATATGATAGGTGCAGCACCCATATTAACCTGTGAAATATACATCTTACCGTTCACATCGGAAATGAGTACGGCAACCAGTCCGGCGTAGGTATCACCGTAAATACGGAATTCCGAAACATTGCCATTGGTAAGGTTAATGGTCAGCACCTTGGTGGTTTCGCTGTAGTCGATGCTGGCAATGCCATCGCTGTTTAGGAGTTCCAACCCGCTGAGTCCGTCTTCAAACTCCAGGGTTTCTGTCTTGTTATCACTGTAGGTGATCACCATCTGCGAATCGGTAAACTCAACACCAATAACCGAAGTTGATTTTTCCAGCGCTGCAACCCGATCTTCAAGGTCGTCGATATCGGACTTGTTGCATCCGGTAAGCAGGGCAACGGCCACCAAACCCCAAAAGGCAAAAGCCATAAAGGCTGATATTTGAAATCTTTTCATAATTGAGAATATTGATTTAGTGAAAAAAATGTATTCGTAATGGTTGTTACGCAGGAATAATAAAATTGGTTGTTGATTTCATCAAAATAAAAGCCCGTTTCATCAAACCATTGCTGATGTAGTATACGTGAATTAGTTACAGAGTATATGTTTCAGCGGGTTTGACCACTGGGAAGTTTTTCTTTGCTGCAATCAAGAGCTAACAATAAATTAAACCTTTGTGGAATAATATGCGTAAAAAGCCCTCTTAATGCATCGCTTATTCTCATTGAGAAACGTTAACACTTCATTTGATTTGAAGTGTTTTTATATCTTTGTGACTTACTAATGGCTATTGGCTATTGGCTATTGATAATTGTTAATTGTTATTTGGCTAACGGCTAAAAGCCAATTGACAGGAACTGGGACGGTGGCAGCAGTAGCAATGGCTGCGGCGGTAGAAATCAGAAAGCGTGGGCGTATTGAGTAATAAAACAGCACCCTTCAAGGGTTTCCAACCGCTTGAAGGGAATTCAAAACAAACAACATCAAACACCGAACAAGGAACACCGAATATCGAATATCGAAGACATTACCCAGCAACCATTACCCAGCAATCAGCACCCACAACACCCCCCACCATATGCACAGCGCTTCAGATCAAAAGGTAAACCGTACCATCCTCCTGGGGGTGATCATGATCTCCTCTTTTTTCAATCCTTTCATGGGATCAGCAGTGAATATTGCGCTTCCCAGCATCAGCAGCGATCTCTCGATGAGCGCGGTTCAACTGAGCTGGATCGCCATGGCCTTTTTGTTGTCATCAGCTGTTCTGCTGGTTCCCTTTGGAAAGCTCGCTGATATCATCGGCCGGCGGAAAATGTTGCTATTCGGAAATATCATTTTTACCCTGTCCACACTCCTTTGTGCTTTATCATTTTCGGCAACCATGCTCATTTCTTCGCGTGCTCTGCAGGGAATTGGCAGTGCCATGATCCTGAGTTCGGGCATGGCCATCATCATATCTGCTTTTCCTCCGGAAAAACGTGGTACCATTATCGGATGGAATACCACTGCGGTTTATGTGGGCCTTTCTGCAGCGCCCCTGATGGGAGGCTTGCTGACCAAAACCCTGGGCTGGCAGAGCCTGTTTTATATCAATGCTTTTGCCGGAATTTTAATTATTCTGGGTATTTCCCTGGGTGTGAAATCGGAATGGGCCGAAGCCCGGAACGATAAGTTCGATCTTATTGGTTCCCTGATTTTTGTGCCTTCCATGTCGGCACTTATGTATGGCTTTTCAAAATTACCCGGAACCTTTGCTGTTTTTCTCACCATTGCCGGAGCCATTGGCCTGGTGGTTTTTATCCTGTGGGAACTGCGTACCAGATACCCTGTGCTTGATATCGGGCTTTTCAGTAAAAACAAGACCTTTGCCTTTTCAAACCTTGCAGCTCTTATCAATTACGCTGCCACATTTGGCATTACCTTTGTGCTGAGCCTTTACCTGCAGAATATCAAAGGACTAAACCCGCTTGATGCAGGGCTGATTCTCATCACACAACCCATTCTGATGGCAGTTGTGGCTTCGGTTTCAGGCAGACTGTCGGACCGGATTGATTCACGAATCTTATCATCAACAGGCATGGCCATTATTGTAGTGGGTCTGATTTTACTGTCATTTCTCACCACTAAAACAGCGTATTCCTACCTGGTTATTACGTTAACCCTGCTTGGCTTTGGCTTTGGCATGTTCTCATCACCCAACACCAATTCGGTAATGAGTTCGGTGGAAAAGAAGTTTCTGGGAATTGCCTCTGCAACACTGGGAACCATGCGGCTTACCGGTCAGATGTTCAGTATGGCCATAGCAGCAATGGCCATTCATATTTTCATTGGCAACGACATCATCAGCCACAGCAATGCCAATGCCTTCATGCAAAGTGTTCGGGTAATATTCATTGCTTTTGCCGTGCTTTGTACCCTGGGGGTTTTTGCCTCGCTGGCAAGGGGCAAAAGATCCATCGCCCGGTGACAGTCAGCTCAAAACAGGGGATTCGCGCTACATGAGGCTGTACAAAAAAAGCTGTCAGCTTAAGGAATGCTTACGCCCCTTCAGGGCTTATATTCAATGCTTTAACTATTACACAGGGCTTCGCCCTGTGCTGTTTGCTGATGCCCTTTCAGGGCATAAACTTATGCGACTTTTTGAGCCCTGAAAGGGCATTATAGCATTAGCCCAGGGCATCGCCCTGGGCCTTATGTAAGCTCTCAAATATAAGCCCTGAAAGGGCGCAAGCAATTGATCGAAGCCTTAAGTTGACGGAAATGGCAGGGTAACTATGCTTAGCAATCAGTTTCAATCCATAGGTGGCAATGACCGGGAATTTCCCTAATTGTATAAATACCTCTTGATGCTTCTTTTCGGAGTTTTCACAAATTCCTCCGGATGGATCTCAAATCGGGTCACCTGCATGTATTTGGGCAAACCGGCATTAACTTCCTTGCGGTAGTGTTCCAGAATATCCGGCAGCGCTTCTTTAGCAACTCCGTTGGCAGCCATTTTATCAGAATCCGGATAAACCAGTGCAACCAGTTTTTCCTGGCGGTATACCACAAGGGATTCATTCACATATTGTTTGTTGTTAATAGCTGCTTCTATTTCCTCGGGATAAATGTTTTTTCCACTGGAACCCAGTATCAGGCTTTTGCAACGGCCCTTGATAAAGATGAAGCCGTCTTTGTCAATCAATCCCAGGTCGCCTGTATGCAGCCACCCCTCTTCATCAATGATTTCGCGGGTAGCTTCGGGGTTTTTATAATAGCCCGTCATACAATTTTCACCGCGCAACACAATTTCCCCAACAACCTTTGAAGGCTCAGGCGAATCGATGATTACTTCCAATGTATCAACCTTCCGGCCCGAAGCACCAATTTTATTCACTTTCCAGGGAGCATAGCTGATCAGCGGACCACATTCCGTCATGCCGTATCCAACGGCAAACGGAAATCTGATCTTTTTCATAAAGGTTTCGGCTTCAATATTGAACGCGGCCCCGCCAATAACCACCTCGGCAAAGTTTCCTCCAAAGGCCTGGGTGAGGTTGGCCCTGATTTTTTTATGGATCAGCTTATTCAGTAATGGAATCTTCAACAGCACGTTGGCCGGAAATTTACTGATTATCGGCAAAATCCGGGCTTTATAGATTTTCTCAATTACCAGTGGTACCGATAGAATAAGCCGCGGCCTTACTTCCTGGAAAGCCTGTGTGATAATCTGGGGCGAAGGGGTTTTGGTAAGTATGGTAATGTGGCAACCTATTGAAAAAGGGAACAAAAACTCGAAAGCACATCCGTAAGAATGGGCAAGGGGCAGGAACGACACAATGGGATCACCCGGCTTGAGCGGCATATTCTCCTGTGCGTATCTCACATTGGCAGCCAGGCTGTTGTGCTGCAGCATAACTCCTTTTGAAAAGCCTGTGGTACCTGAGGTATAGCTGATCACAGCCAATTCCTCGTTCCCTGTTTTGGTCAGCTCAAAGGAACCAGCCGTTAATCCCATGGGGTAATTCTTTACGAATTCCGCATCGAGCTTCTCAACCAATGATTTAATCGCGTCGGAATGGGAATGAAAGAGTTCGAAATCATTGATGGAGAATATGGCCTGAATGGCAGGAAGTTTTGCCGGGTCAATAGTCTGAAAAATGGCATCGGAACTAAACAGCAATACCGAATCGGAATGGTTGATGATCGACTGGATGTCATCGGGCTTAAAATCAGGCAGAATGGGCACAGTTACGGCACCATAAGACACTGTTGCAAGATAAACACAGCACCAGCGTGCAGAATTTTTCCCGACCAGGGCAATCTTGTCACCCTTTTTAATTCCCAGGCGGTCGAACAGAAGATGAAATTTTAGTATGTAATTACCGGTATCGGCATAGGTAAGCTTTTCTCCATTGTAATCAGAGAGCGCAGGAAGGTTCCAGTTCTTTTTAATACTTTCTTCAATGTAGCTTACAAACTGTTCCTTGATCATGACTTCAAATTTTCGTTTAGCAAGGAAAGATAGTGAATTTTTAAAGTCGGAGAACAGGTAAATGCAAAAAAACCGAAAAGCCATGATGTAAATTGAGCGTAGTCAGGAGACTACGCTCAGCGCCAACAGAAAAAAAGCGTAGTCAGGAGACTACGCTTAGCATTCGATTTAACCAAACCCGGTATATCAGGCAAGATACAGCTGACAATGCAACAATTACCAGTCGTCAGTTCTGAACGGCGATGCCGGCAATCCTTCCACGTTATACAGGTTGGCATCATCGGGGTTATCGGCCCACGCATACCGCACTGCTACGGGATTTTTCACTGCTTCGCTGTAAACCACCACCTTGTTATCTGCCGTCAGGTATGCCTTTGCCCAAACAAACTTTTTATCGGTGCCGGCTATGGCAAATGCCTTCAGGTAACCGTATTTATCCTTTACCAGCAGTCCGGAACCCTTGTGGTCAAATTCCAGAACCGCCTTATCTCCTTCAATGATCATTGAATTGTAAATGGGACCTGAGTAAACCAGGTCTTTTCCGTAAGCTACCTTAAGAGCGGCCAGGGATAACCGGTACCCCACGTCGTCCTTATTGCGCGGATGGATGTCCTTGGCTTCCCCGATGTCGATAATTACGGCCATTCCTGTTTTGGGAACCGAAAGCGTCATGGTTTGTGCCTCACGGAGACCGGCCCAGGTGCTTTGCTGCGGGAACTGGGGTGGTTCCATGTAATTGGCCAGCTGAACGAAGAGGAAAGTGAAATCAGCATTTCCCCATTTGCTCCGCCAGTCGTTGATCATGGTGGGGAACAAGGACCGGTATTTGATGTAATTTCCGGCGTTGTTCTCGCCCTGGTACCAGATGACCCCTTTAATCGGGAAATTCAGTATAGGATTGATCATGCCGTTGAACAGCAAGGAAGGAAAACTGTTTGGACTTGAAGATTCTTTGGGTGCCGGCAGATCCAGACCCACTTTGTAATTCCAGTCGCCTGCCAGGCTAACCTTGTTTCCGCCAACCTCCATGTATACCTGGTTGTCCATACCCCATAAACCGCCGCCTCCACCGGTATCAATAACTTTTAAGGCAATCACGTTAACACCGGCTTTGAGCGCTCCGGCTGCCACTTTATATGACCGGGGCAGATCGTACTTGTTCTCGGTTTTCCCTATCTTCACCCCGTTTAAATAGGTTTCATCACTGTCATCAATAGGCCCGAGGTTTATTACAGCCTCTTTACCGGCGTCGGCTGCCGAAACGGTAATTTCTTTGCGAAACCAAACGACTCCGTCCAATGCAGGCAGACCGGCTCCTTCCCATGCCTGCGGGAGGCGCATGGTTTTCCAGTCGGTTGCTTTGAATTCCGGCAGGTACCATTTGTTTACAATGCCCGGATCTTCGTTGGATATGGCATTTTGCCACTTTTTAAGTTGCTCTTCTGCATCCTTCTGCAACTGGTCCAGGTCCATACCTTTGATCTTATCGATACTGGCCTTGTATTCCTTATCGGCATACATGGTTTCAAGGCTGATCCAGGTTTCGATATCGGTTCCTCCCCAGTTGCTGTTAATCAGTCCAACAGGAACACCGATTTCCGCAGTCAGGTTCTTTCCAAAGTAATACCCAATGGCAGAAAATGAAGCAGCGCTTTCCTGGCTGCAGACTTCCCATTTGGCTTCACTGGTATTCTGCAGCGGCTTCAGGCTGATTTTCTTGGGAACATAAAACAACCTGATATTCGGGTTATTGGTAAAGTTTTTGTCGGTTGCCCAGTTCCTCGACCGCATCAGGGGCCATTCCATATTGGACTGCCCTCCGCATAACCACACATCGCCATAAAGAACATTCTTCAAGGTAATGGTGTTTTTGCCCTTAATGGTCAGATCGAACGGACCGCCGGCAGGATTTGGCTTCAGCTGTACTTTCCAGTCTCCTTTATTATCAGCTTTAGCAGACACCTTCTGCGAGCCGATGGTCACGGTCACTTTCTCTCCGGGTTTTGCCCAACCCCAGATATTCACCGGCACATCGCGCTGTAATACCATGTTGTCGGATAGTATGTAAGGGATGGTCACATCGGCATAAACTCCGGTGCTGACCAGGAATGCAAACGCGGACAGAAGAATTGCCCGATGCATGATGCTTAAAAAGAATTTTTTCATAATCCGGTATTTAATGATTGATTATTCGGGTTTCATGGCCTGGTAACCCACATGCAGCATGTATGCATCCAGGATGATGAGTGCTGTGAATGCTTCAACCACGGGCCACATTCGGGCTACAATTGTGGGATCGCGCCGCGTCACAGCTGCCAGTTCCTGTTCTTCCAAACTCACCTTATCCACGGTAAATTGAGGTTTTGCAATGGTGGGCGTGGGTTTCACTGCCACCCGGGCCACAATATCCTGGCCGGTGGTTAATCCACCGGTGATACCGCCAGCATGATTGGAGGTAAATACCACTTCCCCGTTTTTCACCCGCAGGGCATCATTGCATTGTGATCCGGTCATTTTTGCTGCTTCCATACCACAGCCAATTTCAACAGCCTTCACAGTGCCAATGCTCATGAGCCTTCCCAGCTCACCGTCGAGTTTGCTGAAAACCGGCTCTCCCATACCGGCAGGTACACCGGTAACAACAACTTCCACAATACCGCCCGATGAGTCTCCCTCCTGCATGATGCGCAGGATTTCATTATACATGGCATCGGCAACTTCGGGGTCGGGACAGAAAAGTTTCGGATTGATACCGAATTTTTCCCTGACCTCTTCCTCTTTATAAACGGGCCTTTTGATATCGGGTATCCGGGTTTCGAGTTCAGCCAGGATGGCAGCTTTTTCAAAAAACCGCTGTGCTTTTTGCATCTTGCCTGAAGCAAACAGGTCGAGGTATATGGGGTCATACTGTTTCCTGACTTCGCGATAAGCAGCAGCTTTCTTTTTAATCACGTCCAGCGGCATGTCTTTCATGCGAATACCGGCCGCTTCGCGAATAAATGAAACCACTTCAATACCGTGATCTTTGAGTATTCTTTTAGCAATACAGCCTGCGGCCACAATGGAGGAAGTATACCGGCCGCTGAAAAAACCTGCGCCGATTGAATCGTCCCATGACCCGTATTTTTTATAGGAAGCATAAGATGCATGTCCCGGGCGGGGCGTGCGGTTGGTACTCTGGTATTGCTCTATGTGTTCGAGATGCCGGTCGACATTGGGAATCAGGACAACCATGGGAGTGCCGTTTGTATAACCGGCATTTTTAAAGCCCGGCATGGTATCGGCGGCATTCACACCACTGTATATAATGGGCACGTCGGCTTCGCGCCGCGGAGAGGTAAGTTCTCCCTGACCCGGCTTGCGGAGCATGAGTTCCACATAAATTTCCTCTTCCGAAAACAGGTATCCGGGGGGAACACCCTGAATGTTAATAGATAACCCTTCCTGGTAAGAACCCCCTGCAACGGTGGTCTTAAATAAATGGCCATACGTACATCCTAGCATAGATATCTGGTTTTAATTGTTTCAGGTTTCAATTGTTGTAAACTGGGCGCCCAAACCGGACATGTCATTCACAAAGTTGGGAAAGGTCACTGAAGCCGATTCAGCGGTATCCACCGTAGTTTCACCTTCTGCTGCCAAACCTGCGATAGAAAGTGCCATTACCATCCGGTGGTCATCATAACCATGGACTTCTGCACCTTTCAGGTTACTCCGGCGAATAATGAGCCCGTCAGGCAGCTCTTCAACCCTGGCGCCCATTTTTGAGAGTTCATTGGCCATAGCTGCAATGCGATCACATTCTTTGAGCCGGGCCTGCGGCACATTCAACAACCTGGTGGTACCTTTGGCAAAGCAGGCCGCCACAGCCATAGCAGGCAAAGCATCTGGAGTGGCATTCATATCAATGTCAATTCCGTTAAGCCCGGTACCCGTCACCAGTACGCCCTCGGGAAAATATTTGATTTGCATTCCCATTCGTTCGAAGTAGTTAAAAACTTCCTTATCGCCCTGGTGGTCGTTGAAATCGAGCCCTCTGATCAGCAGTTCGGAGCCTGTGATTGCTGCGGCACAAAGCGGAAAAGCAGCTGTTGAAAAATCTGCCGGTACTTCCCTTTCAAAAGCTTTATAATGTTGATTGCCATATATTTTAAACCAATCCAGCCCTTTTTGTTCAAACCGGATACCCAGGCGCCGGAGCCAGTCGAGCGTTATCTCCACGTAAGGCCGCTCATTCAGGTTTTCCACCATGATTTCAGTGTCGCCCGGTGCAAGTGGACATGCAATGAGCAAGGCCGTCAGAAACTGTGAACTGACCCCGTTAATAGTGGTTTTACCACCCTGAATGGGCCCGCGTATGGTAAACGGGCATTTTCCGTCGGCCGATTCAATAATTTCAACCCCCAGATTATTGAGTGCAGTCAGAAGCGGCATCATGGGTCGCTGACGTATGGATTTATCGCCATCGAATGATACAGTATGCTCACCCAACGCACACAAGCCGGTGAGTATTCTCAATGAGGTACCTGAATTGCCTACGTTGATATGACGGCAGTTTTTACCCGGGGCCCCGCCAATACCTTCTATTACCCAATTGCTGCCCATATTAACCGCAGCGCCCATTTCTTTTGCACCTTCCAGGGCCGAACGGGCATCGTCGGACATAAGCGGATTCCGAAGTACCGATATGCCTTTAGCTACAGATGCAATTGCAACCGCCCGGATGGTATGGGATTTGGATGCCGGTATCAGGATGCTACCGGACAAAACAGAACGGGTTGATCTGAGTTTCACCTTCCAGAGTTTTAGGTCGAAGGTGACGAAGATAATACATGAGGGGATGAATTGCAAATTACACCTCACCCCTTTAAGATTGTCTTAAAAGACTGATAAAGCGGGAACGTCATTGCGAACGAAGTGAAGCAATCTTCTGCAAATACGCAGATTGCTTCGGTCGTACCTCCCTCGCAATGACGATGCAAGCCTTTTGAAAAAGCCTTCTGGGTGAGGTGTTCAAAACAACGACATCTGTTCCCCTTTGGCACCACCTTCGGGTAAGTGAGGCTTAGCCGGCTTTGGCTTGTCTGCTTTTTGTGTTTTAGGTGTTTCAATTGTTTCGGGTGTTTCGGGTGCTTCAGGTGTTTCGGGTGTTTCGGGCGGGGTATCCGCAGCTTCTTTAAAACGAAGTGGTTCCAGTTCAGTAACTCCGGCCACTTCATAACTGCTCAGCCTTTTGCCTTTGGCCTTAAACCCTTTTACGGCAATGAAATCAGTAGCTTCAATGACCTCCGGACCGCGCTTTTTGTGTTTGCCTCCGAACTTCACCTCAAGCCTGGGATAATCATTTTCCGAAATGAGTACGAATTTCGATTTGGGATGCTCGTCAAAGTAACGGGCAGGCTTCTCGGTAGCTTCAGCTTTAAAACGTTTCACGTAATGGTATTTCTGCTCGCCGTCATAATAAACCAGCGTGTAAACGAAATTCGGATCGTACTTGCGGATGACCAGGAGGTCTTCTTCAAAATGCGTTGACAGTTCAAAACCCGAAAGACGCATTACTCCTGTCTGCGTCATTACCAATATCCGGTCATCTCCGCCGAATTCACCCAGTAATTCTCCCTTACCGTCATCATTCAGGCGTTGCACTGACGGATCCCACCAAATCTTTATGTCGCCCAGCGTGGAAGTTCCCTTTTCCTTCAGTTCAATTTTATGAACCGGAAATCGAGTGAGTATATTGCCTATTGAAGCCTTGCCTTTTATGTCGGTATCACTGAAGTTAACATTAAACACCAGGTTTTTAACCCTGGGCCTGGGCTTCAGGGTTACTTTCACTGTTTCAGCCTCTCCATTGGGATTGACACTCAGATAAAGCAGCTGTGATCCTTCGCTTTTGGCCAGATTGTATTCCTTGTCACGCATCATCCCGGTAAGGGCGCATCGCTTAATATATATAATGCCGGTTTCTCCATCCCGATAAACCACATTGTAAATGGTTCTTTCATCGTATTTCTTGAAAACGCCAACATGCTCAATGTCCTTACCCACGAATTGCTTCTCCGAAATCTTGGTAATCTGATATTTACAATTCTTCCTGATTACCAGTATATCATCAATATCCGAACAGTCACAAACATATTCATCCTTTTTCAATCCGGCACCTATAAATCCTTCGGCGCGGTTCACATAAAGTTTGGTATTGGCCACAGCCACCTCAGTGGCCATGATGGTATCGAATTCCCTTATCTCTGTTTTTCTTTCTCTGCCGGCACTGTATTTCTTTTTAATTTGCCTGTAATAACTAATAGCGTATGGAATGATGTTGTTCAGGTGATTCCTGACCTCTTCCATTTCAGCTTCAACCTGGCGGATGTGTTCATCGGCCTTGAATGAGCTGAATTTGGATATGCGTTTTATGGGTAAAATGGAAAGCCGGGTCAGGTCATCATGGATAACTTCCCTTCTCAACTGTTTTTTAAATGGCTTTAATCCGTTGTCAATGGTTTCGAGTATGGCCTCCTCGGTTTTACACTGCTTTATGGGTTCGTACAGCTCATGCTCAATAAATATCCGTTCAAGTGATGAATAATGCCAGATCTCGCCTAGATCATCCAACCTGATCTGCAATTCAAGCGTCAGCAGTTTAACCGTATTGTCAGCTGAAACCCTGAGCATTTCAGACACCCCGGTAAAGCAGGGTTTCTCCTCGCGAATGATGCACGCATTGGGAGATATCGGAATTTCACAATCAGTGAATGCATACAAGGCATCAATGGTTATATCCGGATCAGTACCGGGTAACAGGTGTACCACAATTTCCACGTTACCTGCTGTATTGTCGTCGATTTTGCGGATCTTGATTTTGCCCTTTTCATTGGCTTTCAGAATCGAATCGATCAGCGAGGTGGTGTTTTGTCCAAAAGGAAGTTCCGTAATAACCAGAGCTTTTCTTTCGAGTTTTGAAATTTTTGCCCTGATTCTGACCACGCCGCCTCTCAGGCCGTCATTGTACCTGGATACATCAATCATACCTCCGGTGGGAAAATCCGGGTACAACTCAAAAGTTTTGCCTTGTAAATAGGCAATGGATGCATCAATCAGCTCGATGAAATTATGCGGTAGAATTTTTGAGGCAAGTCCCACAGCAATACCCTCCACCCCCTGTGCCAGCAAAAGCGGAAATTTCACGGGCAGGGTTACAGGCTCTTTGTTGCGTCCGTCGTACGACAATTTCCAGTTTGTGGTCCGTGGATTGAATACCACCTCCAGGGCGAACTTCGAAAGTCGGGCTTCGATGTACCTGGGCGCAGCAGCTCCATCACCGGTATAAATGTTACCCCAGTTTCCCTGGGCATCAATGAGCAGGTTTTTCTGGCCCAGCTGAACCAGTGCATCCCCAATGGATGCATCACCATGCGGATGATATTGCATGGTTTGCCCGATGATGTTGGCTACTTTATTGTAGCGCCCGTCTTCGATCTGCCTCATGGCATGAAGAATTCTGCGCTGCACAGGTTTCAGACCGTCATCAATATGCGGAACGGCCCTTTCGAGGATAACATAAGAAGCATAGTCAAGAAAATAGCTCTTGTATTTACCGGTTAGTTCGGTAACATAACCGGTGCCAATAAGCGGATCGTCCGCTCCCTGCTCATAACCGGAATATCCACCGGTTTCCTGCTCCTCGTCACCGATACCGTCGGTAAGTTCAAAATCCTCAACACTCATAGGAAAACAACAGTTAATGATATGCTAAATGGCTTCCACCAAATCTTCTTCTACCCTCAGGTTATCAATGATAAAGTCCTGCCTGTCCTGTGTATTCTTGCCCATATAAAACGGCAGGATATCCTGGATGTGGTCTCCCTTTTTTATTCTTACCGGCTCAAGCCGGATGTCCTTACCGATAAAATGGCAGAACTCACCGGGAGAAATTTCGCCCAGCCCTTTAAATCGGGTTATTTCAGGATTGACACCCAGTTTCTTAATGGCAGTTTGCTTCTCCTCATCACTATAACAATAAAATGTCTGCTTCTTATTTCTGACTCTGAAAAGCGGGGTCTGAAGAATATAAAGGTGTCCCTGTCTTACCAATTCCGGAAAGAACTGCAAAAAGAAGGTCATCAATAATAACCTGATGTGCATACCATCCACATCCGCATCGGTGGCTATGACCACGTTGTTGTAACGCAGGTTTTCGAGTCCGTCCTCAATATCCAGTGCTGCCTGTAACAGGTTGAATTCTTCATTCTCATAAACAATTTTCTTGGTAAGCCCATATACATTCAGGGGCTTGCCTTTCAAACTGAAAACAGCCTGGGTACCTACATCACGCGATGTGGTAATGGAGCCGCTGGCAGAGTCGCCCTCGGTAATAAAGATTGTAGTATCTAACTTACGTTCGTGATTATCATTCAAATGGATCTTGCAATCGCGGAGTTTGCGGTTGTGCAGGCTCGATTTTTTGGCACGTTCCCGGGCTAGTTTCTGAATGCCCGATATGGCCTTGCGTTCCTTTTCAGATTCCAGAATCTTTTTTAGAAGAATATCGGCCGTTTCCGGGTGTTTATGCAAATAGTTATCCAGGTGCTTTTTGAGAAAATCAATAATGAAATTCCTTATTGAAGCTCCTCCCGGTGATATTTCCTTGGATCCCAGTTTGGTTTTTGTCTGTGACTCAAAAACGGGTTCCTCAACTTTAATACTCAGTGCTGCAACAACCGAAGAACGGATGTCTGAAGGGTCGAAGTCTTTTTTATAAAACTCCCTTACTGTTTTAACCAGGGCTTCCTTAAAGGCGGCAAGGTGTGTGCCTCCCTGGGTGGTATTCTGTCCGTTGACAAATGTGTAATAGATTTCGCCATACTGGCTTCCGTGAGTCATGGCCAGTTCAATGTCTTCGTCGCGGATCTGGATGATGGAATAGAGCCCGTCACCATTTACATTTTCCCGCAGCAGATCAACCAGTCCGTCTTTGGAAAAAAAGGAATTGCCATTGAAGTGAATGGTCAGTCCGGAATTAAGATACACATAATTCCTGATCATGGCTTCCACGTAATCCTCAATATAACGGAAGTGTCCGAACATTTTCTGATCGGGAACAAAGGAAACCAGGGTGCCGTTTTTCTCAGGACTTGCCTGTTCAGGATTCTCAAGCTGCAATTCTCCTTCGGCAAACCGAACTGCTTTTACCCTGCCTTCACGGAATGACTTGATTTCGAAATAGGAGGAAAGGGCATTAACCGCTTTTATACCAACGCCATTTAGGCCCACAGATTTTTTAAACACGCGTGAATCGTACTTGGCGCCAGTATTCATTTTAGAGGCAACATCAATCACCTTTCCCAGCGGTATGCCCCGGCCAAAGTCCCTTACCTGTACAATATTCTCATTAATGGTGATTTCAACCGACTTGCCAAAACCCATCATGTATTCGTCAATGGCATTATCGAGCACCTCCTTGAGCAACACATATATCCCGTCATCCTGCGATGAGCCGTCACCCAGTTTGCCGATATACATACCGGGTCTTTTCCGGATATGTTCCTTCCAATCGAGCGTGCGAATGGTATCTTCCGAGTAGTTAGCAGCAGTCATTCCTGAAATCTTTCGGGCAAAATTAGCATAAAGATGGCACCCTGATCCAAATCTTTATCAACATTCAGATAACATGCTGTTGCAGATTATATAACGGTTTCAATTGAATCTGACCGGGTTAGGTTGTTGAAAAGCTGTTTATAGTGGCTATTGGCTATTAGCCATTGGCTGTTGGCTTCTTGCTATCAGCTAAAAGCTAACGGCTAACGGCTAACGGCTAATGGCCAACAGCTACTCTTTAATCCACTCCTCCACTTCCTGCGGGCTGAGGCCTTTAAGTCCCAGCTTATTCTTCTTATTGAAGCCGTTCAGATCATTTGACAACTTACCTGCCTTTGCTTCCTTTAGTTTATCGGTGGAAGTATAGCCCAGTTTCTTGAGTACGTCAACCCATTCAACAGGAATGCCCATTGCAGTATATTTCTCCTGTCCCTCGTCCCTTGTCGCCTGTCCCTTTTCCGGCTTCATCTGCGGAAAGAACAGTACATCCTGTATGCTGGGCTGATTGGTCATGATCATGGTCAGCCTGTCGATGCCCACACCAAGTCCCGATGCCTGAGGCATTCCATACTCCAGTGCGCGCAAAAAGTCCTGGTCGATGAACATGGCTTCATCATCGCCCTTTTCCGAAAGCCTGAGTTGTTCCTGAAAACGTTCGCGCTGGTCAATGGGGTCATTCAGCTCGGAATAGGCATTGCACAATTCCTTTGAATTGACAATCAGCTCAAACCGTTCGGTGAGGTTCGGATCGGAGCGGTGTTTTTTACAAAGAGGCGACATTTCAATCGGGTAGTCCATGATGAAGGTGGGCTGAACCAGGTGGGGTTCAACTTTTGCACCAAAGATCTCGTCGATGAGCTTGCCCTTGCCCATGGTTTCATCGATTTCGATATTCAGGGTACGACAGGCATTTTTGAGCTGGTCTTCATCCATGCCGGTGATGTCAACACCGGTATACTGTTTAATGGCGCCTGCCATGGTCATGCGGGCAAAAGGCCGCTTAAAATCAATAATTGTATCGGCATAAGGCACCTGGGTGGTTCCGTGCAGGTCCAGTGCAACTTTCTCAAGCATTTCCTCAACAAATTCCATCATCCACAGGTAATCCTTATAGGCTATGTAGATCTCCATGACCGTAAATTCGGGATTGTGAGTACGGTCCATGCCTTCATTGCGGAAGTCCTTGGCAAACTCATACACCCCTTCATAGCCACCCACAAGCAGCCGTTTCAGGTAAAGCTCATTGGCAATCCGGAGGTAAAGCGGAATGTCGAGTGAGTTGTGATGCGTAATAAACGGACGGGCTGCTGCGCCACCCGGAATTGGCTGGAGAACCGGCGTTTCCACTTCGAGGTAACCCCGCGAATTATAGAGCTCGCGCAACGAGTTGATGATCTTTGTTCTTTTGATAAATACATCCCTCACAACCGGGTTCACCACCAGGTCGACATACCGTTGGCGATACCTGAATTCAGGATCGGTAACGGCATCATAAACGGTACCGTCTTTTTCTTTTACTATAGGCAGTGGCTTCAGTGATTTGCTGAGCAGGGTCATTTCTTTAACATGAATGGAGATCTCGCCCATTTGGGTAACGAATACAAAACCCCTGACACCAATAATATCACCTATATCAAGTAATTTTTTGAATACCGTATTGTACAAAGTTTTGTCGTCTCCGGGACACAAATCGTCGCGTTTGAAATAAAGTTGTATTCTCCCCTTTTCATCCTGCAATTCAGCGAACGAGGCACTGCCCATAATGCGCTTGCCCATCAGGCGACCTGCTATGGCAACATCCTGAAAATTATTGGCTTCGGCACTGAAATTTGAAGCAATTTCTTTTGTGGTAACATTCACAGGGAACATGGCAGCCGGATAGGGATCAATTCCCAGCTTCCGGAGCTCGTCAAGTGATTGCCTGCGTATTTGTTCCTGTTCGCTCAGATCGTTGTAATTCATTTTATCATTATAAATTTGCTGCAAAGATAATTTTTTTCACCTGATGCGCTACTTCATTATTGGCTTCAAGAATAGTGGTAAAACAACTTTCGGACGGATATTGGCCGGCAGGCTCGGTCTGGAGTTTCTCGACCTGGATGAATACATTGAGAAGCGGGAAGGCAAAAGTATTCCGGAAATTTACACCAGGCTTGGCGAAGATGGTTTCCGAAGGCTCGAATGGAAGGCATTGAAAGATGTTTCCGCTGAGCACAATCACATTGTTATTTCAACAGGCGGAGGAGCTCCCTGCCATTGCGACAACATGGCACTTATGGAAAAATACGGAGATGTCATTTACCTGAATGTCAGCAATGATTTGCTTGTTGAAAGGCTCAGACATGCTGCCAAAGACAGACCTATTGTTCGGGGCAAATCGGAAGCCGAGCTCAGGGAATATGTGAACGGACTGCGGAAACGATGTGAACATCATTACCTGAGGGCAAAATACATTGTTGCAGGGGATGATCCGGATGTGGAGGAAGTGGTGAGGCGGTTGGAACAGGGCTGAAAGGGTGAAAGATACTGGATGCTGGATGCTGGATACTGGATACTGGATGCTGGATACTGGATGTGTGTGCGGTGGGAATAGGGATTTGGGATTTGACTGCTACAGTATGCTGAGCGGAGTCGAAGCATGCCACTGCTACTACTACTGCCACCGCCACTGCTGCTGCTACTGGTCCCAATCTTGGTTCCTGGATCTCCCCTAAAACGGCAGATCATTCGGCTCCGGTGCCAGTTCCCCGGGCGAAAGGGGTTCATACATTTCTGTGGGATCGGGCGCGGGTTGTCCCTCTGCCTGAGCTGTTTGGGTTTCCAGTTTCCAAACTTTCAGATCGGTATACCACCTGCCGTTAAATTCCCGGGACTCTGCATTGAATGATACATTCACCATGGAACCGTTGGTGAGCAACTTAACCTGTGAAGCTTTATCGTTCCAGGCTGAAAAACATACCTTGCGCGGGTATTGTTCCCGTGTTTCAATTACAAAATCCTGTTTTGTCCAGGGGCCGTTTTTCCCGTTACCTGTTTGTTCGGGAAGTATTTGTATGATTTTTCCGGCTATTTCAAGTGCCATAATGATTGAATAATACAAGTTAAAGAACAACATGACTTGCATACATAAAAATTGCATGCCTGTCAAAAATACAAATTATCTTGATATTTCCTGCAGATTATGGTTTACGGCACTACAAAATGCTGTTTCCAACAAAAGCTTTCTGCATCTCCCGTAAAAGTTATCATTCAAAACATTATTTTAGTATTTTTGCAATTCTGATAACCTAAAAAGAGGTCCGGACGGCTGCAAACTTTTAATCGGGTATGATAAACGCGTTTTTAGGAATACATGTCAAAAATCGCCAGGAGAAAGCCATGCTGATCCTCATCTCTCTTCAGGCTTTCTTTATTGGGGCATTTATTGCACTGTTCGGTATCGGTTCGCATGTTCTCTTTCTCCAGACGTGGGAACCCGTAAAGATTCCTGAGGCTTACATAATATCCGGTATCTTTGGAATCATCCTGTTTTCAGTTTATTCTTTCTTTAACAACCGGGTTAATTTTCGCCATTTTTCATTTTGGGTCTTTTTTCTGTTGCTGCTTTCCAATGCCTCACTTTTTTATTTTCACGATACGCTCAATAAGTTAACCCTGTTTGGAATTCCATTATTTCTGCCCTTTACACTCAACCTGCCTTTCAATTTTATGGTGCTGATTTTATTCCGCCATTCAACCGCAGCGGTTTTTTCCCCGGAACAACACAAAAGGTTTTATCAGTTTTTTAAGACTGCTCTTGTTGCAGGTATTGTGATTTTCAGTTATGGTCTTATCGGAGCACTCTATATTCACTGGGACATTCTGCTCATTACAGCGGTCAGCGCAGCTTTTATAGGTTCTGCTGCGTTTTTGCAGCTTGTTGTCAATTATTACCATCATCACGCAGGTGCCTTTCCGCAGCCGCCAAAACGCCTATCCCCGCTGCGATCCAGGTTTTATGAGATGTTTTATACCCGGTATACTTTGCTGTTGGTAGCATTTGTGCTGTTATCTTCCTTACTTGGCTTTGTGGTGCATTATTATTTTGTGAGCGAAACCCGGTTCAATTATCCCAATACCATTGGGTTGGCTAAATTCTTCGGTTTCTTTACCGGCACCATGTTTCTCTTTATTTATGGCATTGAGCGTTTCCTGCTGAGAAAGATCCTGTACTCATATGATTCACCTTTCAGCCTGGTGCTTATTCCTGCCATGCTGATCCTTGCTTCCGTTGCCACACTAATTGTTGATCTGCTTGTGGGACAGTCCAATGCAATTGCCCGTTTTTCGTTTGGGTTCCTGATGGTTGCCATGCTGAAAATTGGCTATGAAACTGCTTTCGAATCCATTGAACTCCCGTCTCTTAGGGTGTTGTTCAGAACGCTTGACCTCAGGTTTATTTATTCGATTAAACCCAGGCTTGAAGGCTCATTCAGGATGCTCAGCCTGCTGATTGCAGGTTTTATGTTATCGGGCTTATTTCTTTTGAACCTGAACAGGGGACTTTTCATCGTTTTGCTTATTCTTTTGCTTTCACTGATCTGGATGCCCGTTGCGGTTTTTCTTGTAAAAGCATACCAGAAAGCACTTCGTGAAACCATCCGCAGGCTGAAGACCAGTAAAAGAAGCATTGGCATGGATCTTCTGAACACAGATGAAAAGTCGCATACATTAATTAACAGCAAAGATCCGGTTAAGTCGATCAATACCCTTTCAATCATTGAACGGATTGAGCCCCTGAGCCATGAAAGACATATCATTTCATTATTGGGAACCGATTCCGGCAACCTGCAAAAATATCTCCTTGAAAGAATACATGAAAACGCCCTGTTAAATGCGTTACCCAGGTTAAAGGAAATTCAGAAGACAAGTAACAACTCCCAGCATCATGGCAATCTGGTCAAACTGATCAATCGTTTCGAAATCAAAATTAATGCCGGTAATTCAGGTCCAGGCATTGAAAACCTGGTCAATTCACCCACTCTTACCGACCGGATACTTGCTGCAGAAATTATTGGCAATTCAGGTAACCAGGACTGGGGCAATTACCTGCTTCTTCTTTCAAGAGACATAGAGCCGGATGTCAAGCTTGCCTCCATAAAAGCGATGGCCCGCTTAGGCAATCCCAATCACAGTTACGCATTAATCGGTTACCTGGCCACCCCTGTTTTCTATCCGTACGCTTTTGAAGCCCTTGTTAAGATTGGCGAGCCCGGCATACAATTCATGGAGGAAATTTTTCTGCAGCCCGAGGCAGATAATATATTGCTTTCAAGGGTAGTGCGTATTTATGGCAAAATCGCAAGCCCTGCTTCCATTGACTACCTGCTGGCTAAAGTCGAGAATCAGAACCGCCTCATATCCAGACAGGCTTTACTTGCGCTGCGCGAAGCAAAATTTCAGGCAACTCCCGGCAATATCAACCGTATTTTAAATGACATTGTCCGGTTAATCAGCGTGATGTCGTGGAACTTTGCGGTTTTCGGAATCATCCGTAAATACAGTCAGTTCACCTTGCTCACCGATGCTTTAAGTAAAGAAATAAAGGATAATTACAACATGCTCTACCACCTCCTGGCGCTTGCCTATAATCCTACATCCATAGGCAATATCAAGAATATGCTTTTAGAGGGGAGCGACACAGACATCAGCTTTGGCATAGAGCTGCTTGACCAGATTGTAAATGAAGAAATCAAGCAGGTTTTCTTTCCCGTAGTGGAAAATATATCCATAACCGAACGCTATAAACAACTTCAGTATTTCTTCCCGGCGGTTAAGGAATCACCCGAAAACATCATTCTGAACATTATTACCAGGGATTTCAACCAGCTTTCGTTATATGTAAAAGCCTGTGCTATTTCAAGCTATATGAATCTCAGGAAAAATGACGTTAGTGCCGAAATTATTGCCGGCATTTTTCATCCGAATCAGATGATCAGTGAAACAGCGGCGTTTGTCACCGAACAAACCGAGCCGGCAAGGCTTGACTCGGTTTATGCCCGACTGGGTCAACAACAGGTTATACTTCTTAAATCATCCCTGAATCAACGTGTTGATGGAATTCCCTATCTGCTGCTTGACCGCATCAGATTCATTAATAATTGTATCCCGTTTGAACATATAACCGAAGATGTACTTCAGGAAATAGCCCGAACCTTCGATGTTCACCATATGAATGCCGGTGAGGAGTTTTTGGTTAAGCGTGAAGATGTTCATTTTGCATTCATGATCATTATTGAAGGCACTGCTCATATAAATAATTCTTCAGGTAAAGTTTATACCTTTGAGAAAAATGATATAATTTACAGCGATATTTATGTTGAAGACAACATCTACTCCCTGAAAGCAGCCACTGAACTGAAGTTCTACAGCCTGGAGCAGGAAGTTCTTAATTCCCTGATGTTTGATTATATCGAATTCAGGGATGCCATACTGGGAATAGTTGAGCAATCTTAAACAATTTGAAATGGTTTTCGAAAACGACATATTCATTGGATACGCCCCTGCTGCAGGAAATGATAATCTGGTCACAACCGGGTGGGCACAGAAGTTTAGCAAGTACCTTACGCTGCTGATGAACAGGCTGTCTGATAAGAGCCCCCGGTTTCTGATGCACGACGATCTTCGCGTGAGGCAATCCGTATTGGGCGAAACTGCCGGAAACCTTTTTGCGAACACGGCCGTATTTGTTGTGATTTTATCCCCGGAATACGCAAAATCCAAATCCTATATTAAAGAACTGGAAGATCTTCACAACTGGCTGAACAGCGATAAAAGCGAGATCGGCAAAAAACACCGGATTTTTAAAGTCTTTACCCATCCCATGCTGAATGAAGACCAGCCGGAATGTTTGAAAAATGAATTGAGCTATAACTTCTATGAAATTAATCGCTTCAACAAGAAGCCCGTTACTTTCGATCTTGACGGAGACAATGGCCCCGATGAAAAATTCTGGTCCAAACTGGTTGACCTGGCTTACGACATAACAGACGTTCTTAATGATCTTTCGGAAGATCAGCAAGAACAAAAACCAATAAAGAACTGCCCTGCAGTTTTCCTGGCTGAAACTACGTTTGATCTTACCGAAAGCAGGGATATGCTGAAACGTGAATTGCAGTATCTGGGATACCGGGTATTGCCGGTTCTGCCAGTTCCGGAGGAAGCTGATAAGGCCAAACAGGCCATTGAGCAATGTCTCAAACAATCCGTCATGACCATTCATCTTGTCGGATCATGGTATGGAGAATTCATTAAAAATTCCAAATTTTCACTGATCGATTTCCAGATAAAAACCGTCAAAGACTACCTGGATAATAAAGAGAACAATCAAAAGCCCAATCAGATCATTTGGATCCCCAATGATATTAAGCCCACCGATCAGCGTCAGGCACTCTATCTGAAAAGGTTAAAAAGAGATGAGGCACAATATCTTACAGAAATAATTGAAACTCCCTTTGAAGTTTTCAAGACCATTCTGAATGCCAGGTTGAATGAGCTGACCAATCCGCAGGGAAAGCCGGTAGCGGAAAAGAACAAGCTGTACATTATTTATGAAAAGGCCGCATCCGGGAAAATGGCCGAATATATTGACGTTATGCGTTCAAAGGGGTTCACCATTTTAGAGCAGAATGGGACCGCGGAGGAATTTTACCCGCTTTCCAGGCATATCGAAAACCTGCTTGCTGCCGATGCTGTATTGATATATAAGGGCGACAGCACTATGGACTGGCTAAACAGCAAGATACGTGATCTGGTAAAATCACCGGGTTTTGGGAAAAGCAAGCCTTTCAGGGCTGTGGAAATCATTTCGAACAGGAAAACCGCTGATAAATCATTGCTTTTCCTGAAAAATGTACCGGTTAACTGGGATGACGAAATAAACCACGATGTGATTAATCACTTTTTAGATCATTTGGGAAAGAAATGACAGAGAATCCGATACGAAATATAAGAACCAGCACGCTCACACTGGCAAATCCTTTCCCCGGACTCAGGCCTTTCAGCGTTGAAGAAAGTCATTTGTTTTTTGGACGTGAAGGGCAGTGTGAGATTGTACTGGAATACCTCGCCAAAAACCGTTTTGCAGCTGTTACCGGTGCATCCGGAAGCGGTAAATCATCCCTGATTTATTGTGGATTGATACCGGCTTTATATGGGGGTTTCATTACCAATGCCGGTTCAAAATGGAGAATTATTACCACAAGGCCCGGAAACAGTCCGGTTGAAAATCTTGCCCAGGCCATTGCAGCAAGTGAAAAAAGTGATAAAACAGATGAAGAAATTGCCACCGATAAGCAGATTCTTTATACCATATTAAGGCGCAGTTCATTTGGCCTTGTCAATGCGGCAAGGCAGATCAAACTTTCAAAGGATGAGAACATTCTGCTGATTCTCGACCAGTTTGAAGAATTGTTCCGATATAAGGAAAGCCGGAAAGATATTACCGTTGTTAATGAAACCGAAGCCTACATTAAAATGCTGGTAAATGCCATCAAGCAAAAAGATCAGCCCATTTATGTAGTGCTTACCATGCGTTCCGATTTTATCGGGGAATGCTCTCAGTTCCAGGAATTAACCAAGCTGATCAACAAAAGCAACTTTCTGATTCCGCAAATGACGCGTGATGATTTCCGCGAAGCCATTAACGGCCCGCTGGCAGTTGGGGGAGCTGAGATTGACCCGCAGTTGTTACAGCATTTGCTGAATGCCATTGAAGATAAAAACGACCAGCTTCCGGTTCTACAGCATGTGATGATGCGAACCTGGGAATTCTGGACCCGGAATAATGAACCTGCTGCACCGTTGCGCATACGCGATTACGAAGTTGCCGGAAGAATTGACAACGCCCTGTCGATGCATGCCAATGAAGCTTTTGAAGAACTTACCGATGAAGGTAAGGTGATTTGTAAAGCCATGTTTCGCTGCCTTACAGAAAAGGGATCGGACAATAAGGGTACACGCCACCCTGCCACCATTAAATCTATAGCGGAAATAGCCCAGGTGCCTGATGAAAAGGTGATCGACGTGGTGAACAAATTCAGGGCGAAGGGCAGATCTTTTGTCACCCCGGGAGAAGAGGTGTTTATCGACAGCGATACCGTAATCGACATATCCCATGAAAGCCTCATGCGCATCTGGGATAAGCTCAGGTCGTGGGTAGATGAAGAATTCTCATCCGTACAGATGTACCTGAGGCTTGCTGAAGCATCTTCGTTGTACCAGGTAGGGAAAACAGGACTATGGCGGCCGCCTGATTTGCAGCTGGCACTGAACTGGAAAAAAACGCAGCAACCTACCCTGGCATGGGCTAAAAAATACAATCCGGCCTTTGAAAAGGTAATGGTTTTCCTGGATGCCAGCGAGAAGAAATACCAGCAGGAAGAACAAAATAAAGTGCGGTTGCAGCGTATGGAACTGAACCGTACCCGGAAATTTGCCTCCAGTATGCTTATTGCAGCCGTCGCTTTCCTTACCATCTCGGTTTGGGGCTTCCAGCAGCGGGGTGAAGCAATAAAAAAAGCGAGGGAAGCCGAAGATGCATCGGAAGAGGCAATCTACAGAAAGAAGGAGGCCGACAGCCTCCGGATTTTGGCCGAAGGAAGAGCCAGCATGGCGGAGATAGAGCAAATGCTTGCCGAAGTGATTGCAGATTCGGCTGAACGTGCAGGAAAACTTGCATTCTTCCAGTCGAAGGTTGCCGAACAGGAAAAAATAATCGCATTCCAGCAGGCAGAAGAAGCCGCAAAAAGAAGTGTAACCTATCAGAGGCAAAAAGAAGAGGCAGAAAAAGCAGCCGACATAGCAATTGAACAGCAGAGCGTCACTGAAATGGAAAAAACCCAGGAGCTTACCAAAAAAATGCTCTCCATTGGACAAACTATGGCAGTTAAAGCCACCCAGGTTGACGACAACAACCTGAAAGGTTTGCTGGCTTATCAGGCATTTCAGTTTAACAAGGATTACGGTGGCCAGAACGACCACCCCGATATTTACCTGGCTTTGTTAGATGCCATGGCAGGATTCAAAGGCTCCGGCTATAACACCCTTTCGGGTCATGAGAGATCAGTGCAGTCGCTGGCTTTCGTGCCGGGCACTAATTCCTTCTATAGCTCTGGATTTGATGGAAAAATCCTGCGCTTTGATCTGAATAGCAATACCAAAACAGGAAGACCGCTTATCAGGAATTCATTCTTTAACAGGAGCCTCTCCATCAGTCCAAATGGACGTTGGCTGGCATGTGGCACCCAGACTTCGGGTATTCAACTTTTTAATCTGAATACAGCAAATGCTGTTCCCGAACTGCTTGAAGGACATAAAGGCTGGGTTGGGGCACTTGCCTATACTCCCGACAGCAAAAACCTGTATTCGGCCAGCACCGACAAGACCATTATAGTTTGGAACCTTATCGAAAATACGCACAATGTTTTCATGAATATGGCAAACACTTATGTCAGGTGCCTTGCCGTTTCTCCATCAGGAAGATTTCTCTTTGGCGGCACAGACGATGGCCGGCTGATACGCTGGAACCTGGATACCAAGGAGCAAACCGTTGTGTTCCAGTCAGACGGTAATTCCATTCATTCCGTTGCCATCAGTTCCAACGGTGCACGCATTGCTTTTGCCGACAAGAACGGATTTCTCCGGATTCTGAACGCAAACACCAATCGTGTAACCAACAGCTTTGCTGCTCATTCTGTTCGGATACAGGATGTTAAGTTCAGCCACGACGACCGCCAGCTGGCCACCTGCAGCACAGATAAAACAGTGAAGATATGGGATGTTAACAATATGAATAACCGACCGATTATCATCAGCAGGCATGATTCATGGGTGTTGTCGATGGCCTTCAGTCCTGATGGTAAATACCTGATTTCCTCAACTGAAAAAGGAAATATTTATTACTGGCCAACGCATGCCGTTTCCATGGCTGAACAAATATGTGGCCATGTTTCACGAAACCTGACACAACGTGAGTGGGATACGTATGTCGGTTATGATGTCAATTTCCAGAAAACCTGTCCTAATAAATAGTAAAACTATATGTTATTCAAAGTCGTGCCCAAACCCCGAGTTATTTTGCTGGCCTTACTGGTGCTTTGCTTTTATTTATTTATTAGTGAAAGCGTAAGTTATGCCCAGGAAGATTGCTCTACAAAAATTCAGGAAGCCCGGAAACTGTATGATCAGGGTATGATTGATGAAATACCCAGGATGCTTGCGCCGTGCATGGAAGAAGGCTTCTCGCGGGCGCAGAAGATTGAAGCTTACAAGCTCATCATTCTTGCCTATCTCTTTGATGACAATCAGTTTGAGGCTGAGAAATCGATGCTCGAATTTCTCAAAAAATTTCCTGAATATGAGATTATGTCCACTGATCCCATCGAATTTGTTTATCTCTTTGAGTCCTATCGGACTACTTCCGTCTTCTCTTTCGGAATTATTGCAGGATTCAACCTTACTGATCCCCGGATCATTGAGCCCATTTCTACCTTCGACCTGAGCCAGGCAGAACTTAAGAACACCATGAAACCCGGTTTTCAGGTTGGGTTAGGTGTCGGGCGCTACATCAGCAAACACATGGTTTTTAACATCGAATTCAACTTTAGCGCCAATCAGTATAAGTTCACCGATGAAATCCGTCAGCCCCTGATCGATGGATTAAGCTCGGTTTCCTATACTGAGAAACTATTCAAAGTTGAAATACCCGTTTATGTTGCCTATGAATTCAATATCCAAAAGGTAAATTTTTACGTAAGCCTGGGTGCTTCCGCTGCCAAAATTACAGGAGCTACCGCACAACCCTCAAGGAAGTTCCATGAAAACATGCAATCGTTACCCGGAGAATCAACAGACGTAAGTGCTTACAGAACCAAAATGCTATACAGCGGATTAGCCGGCGCCGGAATCAGGTACAAGGTGCCCAAGGGAGTAATTGCCGTGGGGTTAAGAGCCGGTTTTGGAATCAATAACATAGTGGCATCGGACAATAAAGAATTTATTGATAAATTCTATTACCGTGATGATGATTTCTCTCTGAATACCTATTCACTCACAGCCGGTTACTATTTTTCGTTTTATAAGCCCAAAAAACAGCGTTAATCATGAAAGGGAAATTTTTCATACCCGCGTTACTGATCCTGTTTGTTTTTGCCTGTGATGAGAAGGAAATATCCGACATCCAGGCTGAACAATTTGTCAAATTCTACAAGAATTATTCGGATTTCTCAGCCGCCGACGTTACCGAAACGTCTACCGGATATGCTTTTATTGGCACCTCAAAGCTGGATGACGAAACAACGAGAATTTGCCTGATCCGGACTGATGAATTTGGAAATTCCATCGATTCTGTAAAATACTACTCCAGGGTAGTCGGTGACCAGACATACAACGACCGGGCTTTTTGCCTTAAAAATACTTCTGACGGCGGTTTTGCAATTTTAGGATCATCCCGGAACCCCCTTACCAACAAACAGGATGTACACTTCATACGCACTGACCAGAAAGGCAACCGACTTTGGTCACATGTTTTTTCAACAACCGCTAACCTGGAAGCCCGCCATTTTGAAATCAATGATGCGGGTTCATTCATCATCACCGGCTATTCCCAGGAATCCGACAACATCAAGAGAATCTGGCTGGCAGCTTTGGATAACAACGGTAATTTGCTATGGACACCAAAAGTCCTCTCCCAATATGCACCCCGGGATGCCATTGGCCAATACATTCAGGTTTTATCCGATGGCGATTTTGTCATTACCGGCACCTCAAAAAACAATCCAACGAATCCGGGTATTC
Source organism: Bacteroidales bacterium (assembly GCA_046481675.1). Classification (GTDB taxonomy): domain Bacteria; phylum Bacteroidota; class Bacteroidia; order Bacteroidales; family UBA10428; genus UBA5072. The sequence goes on from JAWOJJ010000087.1 coordinate 52,272, forward strand.
CCAATGTATTTGTAATGAAAACCACCGATCAGGGTGCTGTGAATGATCAATATTACCTGTCATCAAACATAGATGAAGAAGGCAATTGCATCAGGGTACTGGACGACGATCATTTTCTGGTTCTTTCCACGGTTAAAACCGCTACCGGAACCAACATAGCGCTCAATGCTGTTTCATTTGCCGCATTCCCTCACAACGTCGACTGGAGAAAAACATACGGCGACAATGGAAAAAATACAGGTTGTAGCCTTTATAAGGCAGGAAATTCAATTTATATTTTAGGTACATCGGGCACTGCAGCTTCAAATTCTGCGATTTGCCTTATTACTGCCGACGCCTCAGGAAATCAGAAATCCCGTTCGGACTTCGGTATAGCCAGTGAACTTACTGCAATGTCATTCAGGCCTGTTTCAAATGGTGGTTTTATTGTTCTTGGAACCGCCCACCATTCAGATCGAAATACTGCTGTAGCCTTAATCAAAGTAGGCCCGGAAGCTTCTTTCTGATTTACTTCATTATTACTCCGCTGCGATTGCCCCATTCATTTGAGGCATTAAAATCCTTTTTTGCTCACTTCATCAAATAGTTGCTGCGATTTACCTTGTATTTTTGTACTTTTGTAGTTACGATGCAAAGCAGGCTATTGTTAACCTGAATGACCATGTTGCCATACCGAATTAAACCACTTGTTATGAAAACCTTTCCGCGAATAAATAAACTTGTTTGCATGTTAACTGCAATATGTCTTTTTGCCTTCTCTGTAAATATGAATGGACAATTTGCTCCTGAATTATCCGATATTCCTGACCAGACTATTTCAGAAGGTGCCACCTTTGCAGAAATAATGCTGAATGAGAAGGTAATTGACTTAGATACTCCCTTTGAAGAGCTGAACTGGCAGGCATCCGATAATACGGAACTGCTGGTTCATTTCAGCGAAAGTACAGCCGTTGTCACATTGCCCGATGAAAACTGGTACGGATCCGAAAACATCACTTTTACTGTTAGCGATGGCGCGCTTACTGATTCCGATGAGGCAACATTTACGGTAACACCGGTCAACGATGCACCGGTAATAAATGGCATCCCTGATTTCACAATCAATAAAGGCGAAGCATTTGCTCCGGTACTACTCGATGATTATGTGACTGACGTTGATAACGACAAAAGCGAACTTGCCTGGGACTCCGATGGTTATGAAGAACTGTCAGTTAATATTGATGAACTACACTATGCATACGTGGTGGTGCCGGAAGACTTTACAGGTAGTGAAACCATTACTTTCACGGTATCGGACGGACTGGCAGAAGATGATGACCTCGCGGTCTTTACCGTCAACAGGCTCAACCCCGAGGCAATAGACGACCATTATGTGGTGGACGAGGGCGCTACGCTCAGCACTCCCGCGTCAGGAGTGCTCTCAAACGATCTCAATGCAGATGACGAATCTACGACTGCCATAGCTGTCACAGGCCCTGTTAACGGCTCAACCTTCAACCTGAACGGAGATGGATCGTTTGTTTATACGCACGACGGCAGTGAAACCACCTCAGACGGTTTTACCTATCTTATCGATGACGGGGTTGCAGAAAGCAATGTAGCCAGCGTAACCATTGAGATAAATCCGGTTAATGATGCCCCGGTAATTACAGGATTAACCGGACA
>JAWOJJ010000013.1:0-6442 GCA_046481675.1 Bacteroidales bacterium
TTTTGGGCCTTTCCTGAACCTGAAGTTATACCTGATGTTGAGAAAGGATATGCTGCATGGCTGGAACAATTGCCTGGTGTTGTCAAAGAGTATTGCTTGTGGTGGTATGAAAACGCAAGTATTGGGCCCCCTGTTTTTCATGAACTCATTGACAGTGTGCTATCCATTCCTGAAGGAGGTTGTAAAAAACCACCTGAATTATATGTAGATTTTAATCATTGTCCGGGAGAAGGTTGCCAATTCGGGGAATGGACAACCTCTGAATCCATTGCCATCTATGGTAAGCCAAATGGAAGTAAAAAAACCGGGGAAATACACGCAGGAGAAACTTTCACTGCCATTACCGGTCATGTTTACCTTACACCTTTGGAAGTAATCGTTAGTGAAACCATTGATGCATATGATTCAACAGGATCCGTATTGCTTGAACCTGGCAGAAAATATTATGTTTTGTCAAATATCGGAGAAGGACATTCCAAAGTATGGGTGAATGGCCGGATTATGATTTCCTCACAATCATATTATAATGATTCGCAGAAGTGGTGGGTTGAAATCAGAACAAAAAACGGGGAAAAGGGATGGATTTTATATCCTGATGCCGGTTCCATAAACGGCTCGGATTATTTGGGGTGAAAAGAGAAGATGCAAGAGCCAAGAATCAAGAGCCAAGATAGGGACAGCAGCAGTGGCAGCGACAGTGGCAGTCAAATCCCAAATCCCAGTACGCACACACCTGCCTGACGGCAGGCAGGTCCAGCACCTGCCTGCCGGAGTGGCAGCGCAGGCAGGTCCAGTATCTGATATCCGGAAACCAGCAGCATGTATTCGATCGGCGCAAAGCGCAACCCCTTAACATAAATCTCCCTCATAAGATGAAAACGAAATGAATAGTATGAAAAAAATAAAATTGCTTTTGCTATTGGGATTGATTTCCGTTATCGGGTACGCTCAAGCAGATTATCAACGAAAAATTGAAACGGGCTATATGTTCTATCAATATAATACAGTACAGGTAGACCCTGGTCCAAATTGGAAAGGATATCATTTGGATGGCGAAAATGGAATTGATTTCAATGTAGTTAATGGATTATCATTTAGGAAAAAGTTTTTTTTGGGAATTGGGTTGGGATATTTGAATTTTGAAGGTATAAATGGTTTTTCAATTTTTACGGACTTTGAATACGTCCCATTCAAAACAAAATTGAGTCCTTTTGGTAACATGAGATTTGGATACAATCATATTTGGAATCAATATGAAAATGGTACAGGAAGTGCTTTAGGTGAATTGGGACTGGGGTTAAATTATAGATTGACAGAGAAAATAAGTATTTATCTGCAATCAGGAGTTCTAATGACACAGCAATCCTTATTAATTCCAATCAGGATAGGATTCAGATTTTAATAAAACAAACCGAGTTCAACCGATCGGACTTTGGCTGGCGAGCGTTTATGACGCCTGCATCACCGGTAGGATGTGCGACTGCACTACTTTTTTCCTGCTACTGCTACTGCCACTGCCGCTGCTCCTGCCGTTGCCACTGCTCCTGTCGCTGCTCCTGCCGCCGCCCATGCTAATAACCCTTCCTCTACTTGTCTCTCGTCACTAAACTACCACCAGTCCCCTGCTATGCCCCGTAACACACTCCCCTCCCTGTGGGGTGACGATAAAGGTATTTTCAATGCCTACCACGCCCACGTTTTCGATACCCTTCTTGGGCTCGAGGGCCATCACCATGTTTTCTTCAAACGGGGCGTCAAATCCTTTGGCAATTACCGGGATTTCATCAATGACTAATCCCACACCATGACCGAGAAATTTCACCTGCCGGTTTCCGAAGCCCATGAAGTTTTTCAGAAATCCGGGGGGAAGACTGTTCATCATATTTTCATATAAAGCTGAGGGAATCACCCCCGGCTTCAATTGTGCGGCCAGTTGATCCTGTATGTCGACGCACCGGTTGTGCTCTTCCAGAACAGCCTGATCGGGTTTTCCGCCAAAAAGGTAGTTGAGGGTTTTGTCGGTGTGGTAACCATCCACGCCAAATCCGATATCCACAAATACCAGGTCGCCTTTCTTCAGTTTTCGGTTCCGGTTACCAATATGGGGTACGGCCGGACTCATGCCAAAGTTTCCACCCGGTCCGTTAAAGCTGGTAGGGTAGAGACTGCTTTCGCCAAAGGCGATGTGACCAATACCTATTTCGGTGTCGAACATGCCAAAACGGGCCACGCCGTGATGTCCCAGCTGAAGCATTTGTTCATAGAGTGCGCCGGCCAGGTCAACCTCGCTCATGCCTTCACGGAGGAGTTCCGGGACCTTTTCTTCGAGGACAATCCGGTGTAGTTCACCTGATTTGCGCGTCAAAGCAAGTTCATAAGCGCTTTTAACCGATCTGGTAAGGGCAACCTGGCTGTCGAGCGACAGCGCTTCTTGAAAGGGGAAATATTTCTGCAGCAGCTTCATAAAAGCCACCGGGATAAAAGACGTTTCGAGGTGCACACTTTCAGGAATCAAGGGGTAGGCTGCCGCTGCATCCCGGAAGCTATCCATGGGCCGGATGCGGGCAAAAAGCGATTCGCTGACGGCACGCTCGTAGCTTCTGCGGACCCACAATATGGCTTCGCCTTCCCGGGGTACTATGAGCATGCCCTCCTGCATGGTGCCGGTAAAATAATAGAGGTTGATTTTGTTGATGATCATGGCCATTTCCCAATGGGGGTGAATGGCATTCATCTGGTTGATAAATCTTGTAAGTCTGGCATTCAGCTCGGAAACGGGGACCTGTTTAAACATGCTCTGATTTGTTTTTTGGTAAAAGTAAAAAAGTAATTATTAACAGCGGATTTTTTCAGGTTATCTTTGCACTTTTTGCTACTAAAGGAATGATGAGCGAATTTGATACAAAGGCCAGGGAATGGGACAATGACCAGCGTCATGTCAACCGTGCTGCAGCTGTTGCAGCTGAAATAAAAAAGCGGATTCCGTTGAGGCCCGGAATGAAAGCGCTGGAATACGGATCGGGAACCGGATTGCTTAGTTTTGAACTGAAAGATGCTTTTACCGAAATTGTATTAATGGACAATTCGCAGGAAATGATCCGCGTTTGCGAAGAAAAAAGTGCTTACTATCAGACACCCCATATCCAACCCGTGTGGTTTGACCTTGAGCATAAGGACTATCCGGCGAAATTTGATATCATTTACAGCCTCATGGTATTGCATCATGTTACTGATATGGATACACTGCTTCACAGGTTTTCAGGTATGCTGAATCCGAATGGAATTATGGTGATCGCAGATTTGTATGAGGAGGACGGTTCGTTCCATGATTTCAAAGAGGATGTTCACAAGGGATTTGATCCGGAACAGCTTTTAGATGTGCTTGAAGAGAAAGGGTTTGACCGGGGCCAATATGTACCTTGCTATCAGGTGAAACGCCCCAATGGCAGGGACTACCCGGTGTTTCTGCTGTGGGCGGGGAAGGGAGCCCTTGGCCATTAGCTATTGGCCATTAGCCATTAGCCAATAGTCGTTAGCAATTAAAACTGAACCTGCCTGCCAGACAGGCTGTTAATAACAATCATTTGTATATTATTATTTACCTACTTGTTGTCACTTTTGGCTGCAGCGCCAAAAGTAACCAAAAACGCCGCCGCTGCTGATAAAAGGCTAAAAATCAATTCATATGTTACACAAGAAAATAAACTCGGCCGTAGGAACCGGCCTCAAACATATTTTCTTATCTGAATTTGTTAAGCAGGCACGCCTGCAGTGAATTGATTTTCTTCACGCCTTTTCTCAGAGGCGGATCACCCTACTTCAGGGTCGTTGTTGCTTCTTTCAAACTCGTCTATTGACAATATCGTGTTTCCTTCATTGTACTGTATGAAGCCTTAATCAATGGAAAGGCTTTATTAGTTAGCACTGCTAGCCAATTCGTGCCGTGCGATGGCCTGACAAAACGCAGAGGGCGTGCCGGGACTTGCAGGGGGTTCGTTTTGTCCCTGCCTACCGGCAGGCAGGTTGACTTTTCGGTTGCTGAGCCTGTCGAAGTATGCTTCGTTCTTTGTGTCAAGACAAAGAATGAAGTGGGGCTTCGGGGCAAAGCCCCGGTTGATTGCCAACGATGTAACGCTATTATGAAAAGCTAAATTTGTTCTATTAGAGTCTACTTTTGGCGCTGTAGCAAAAAGTGACAAAAGGGTAATTGTGAAACTCCCGGTTCTGGTTCCACAAGATAAAAAATACTATTCCTCTGTGATAACAGTCTGCGACCATACCCGCAAATTATCAAACCTGCAGGGCGAACCGAAAGACCCAACACCAACCATCCCCATCACCAGTTCATAATCCTTAATATGAAATACGGGTTGAATCATATCGTCCAGGAATACAGTAATGGTGCGCCTTACGATGTCGCGCTCCAACCTCACATGATGCCATTTTTTCTCTTTCCAGGTGATGGCTTCAGGAAAAGTTTCCGTTAACTTTCTGGGCAGTGAATTTTTTACCACGAAAATACCGTGACGGGCACTGTCGCTTTTGTTTGCCAGCTGCACATAGTAAAACTTCGAGTCATCCTTAAACCCCAGGAAGAGGCAAATTTCCCCGAATCCGTTGGAATCAGTCACCGGCATTACATCTGCTTCGAGAATGAAGTCGCCAAATACCTTATTGTTCACCAGGGCTGTAACCGACGGAAGACCAGGTTTTGTCAATGAATCGGATGAGCCCGTACGTTGCAGGAAGTAATTGCCGTTTCCACTGAAAATACCCCAATGCGAGGGATGATCAAAAGCAAAATCCGACAGTGATTTCCCGTTATTGAAGTCCTGTTTGTATTGAAGGATATAACCTTCGGGAAGCTTCTGGGCTATTGTGAAATCAAATAAAAAGAAAGTCAGCAGAGCAAAGCAAAGAATTTTCATGATACCTGTTTAGTAGTTCACGAAAATACTTGATTTATTCGTTCTTTGCCCATGATGCTTCCCTTTTTTCTGCTTCTTCAAGCCATTTGGGAACAATGGTTTTTAGAAATTCCTCCTTTTCCGCGTTCAGAGAGGCCATTTCAAGTCCGATAAACCGCTGTGCTTTTTCCTTGGTGGCAATATCGGGGTAGGGTATTTCTTCATTGTGATCCAGTGAAGCCAGCACCCGGGCCAGTTCCAGCCTGGCTTCCTGTGCCTTGCCTATGCCCGAGGCTATGATACGGCTGATCTCAACGGGGGCATGAAAGGAATTACCATGACCTGCAGCAGAAAAATCCCATCGCCATTGGGCCTGACGTATCAGCTGTAGCGCTTTGTCCATCTTATCCTGCGGGGCGCCATAATTCCATGCTGCCTTGGCTTCTACGTGGGCTCTTACAAGCAGTTCCTCAAGTTTATCGCGATTCTCAATGATCTTATCCTGGCGGTCGTATACATTTTTAACCAACACATCGGTTTCTTCACGGTGACAAACCTGGCATGAATTGGCTACATTGCTGAGCGGACTGGTGATGTGGTGATCAGTATATTTCACGCCGCCCTCACTCATATAGGGCATGTGGCAGTCGGCACACGAAACGCCTCTTTCAGCATGTATGCCGGTGCTGTATATTTCATAATCGGGGTGCTGTGCTTTCAGCATGGGTGCTTTGCTCAACGCATGGGTCCAGTCGCTGAACCCAATCTCGTCATAATATGCTTCAATGCTTTCGGCGCTTTTCCCTTTATCCCAGGGGAAGGTCAGATAGTCAACCCCTTCAATCATTTTTTTGTTGAAATAATACTCAACATGGCATTGTGCGCATACCAGTGAGCGCATTTCCTGGTGACTTGCAGTGGTAATGTCTTTGCCGGTTCGATCATAGGCTTCCTGAAGAGCGGGACGGGATATTCTCAGGTTCATTGTTTTTGCATCGTGGCAGTCGGCACAACCAATATTATTTACAATTTCTGAGCCCCTGGTATCCCAGGAACCTTTGTAAAATTCTGCAACACCTTTGGTTTCCATCAGGCGGGGGACATCGGGGCTTTTACAGGTCCAGCAGGTATTGGGTTGGGGGCTCTGAGCTCCGGCCATAGGGGCGCCGGTACGCAATGTATTTTGAATATCGGTAATGGCATGGTAATGGCCTCGCGACTGGCTGTAGTCTTTTGAAAAAGAATAACCGGCCCACAGCACTACCATCCTGGGGTCTACCTCCAGCATGTCGATCATGGCGCTGCCGTTGTACTTACTTTTGAAAGAGGTGTCCCTGGTTTTCAGATACGACTGGTATTCCCGTGGAAAATTATCACCCCATACCTCGTTGCGTGGTTCCCAATCCGGGTAGTCCACGGTTGGTGTATAGGCAAATACAGCCTCGGTTCTTCGCTGTATAATGGAGGCAGCCAGCAGTCCCAGCAAAAAAACTACCACAATGGTTCCTCCAAATAATGCCCAGCCAATCCAGGGC
>JAWOJJ010000042.1:0-23918 GCA_046481675.1 Bacteroidales bacterium
CATGGCGATATCCTCCCGATGAATCGGGACAGGCTCCGCTGGCGGCATAGCCGTCAAGCTAATAATAATAATAAAGTATAGATATTCAATGGTTAATATGATCCTTACCATACTCTGCCTGCGCTGCGCTTGGCAGTTTTTTTTTAACACAGCTTGTCCCGCCTTAGCGGGAAAGTACACGAAGAGAAAGCTTCACTAAGACCACAAAGTTTAAGAACACCAAGAGGTCCCGCCATCGGCGGGACTTTCCTTTGTGTGCTTAGTTCTTAGCGTTCTTTGTGACGATTTCACTTTGAGTACTTTGTGTTTAAAATATCTGTCGTTTACGTGTGCACGGCAGATAATAAATGTCAAAAAAATAAAACAAATTATTATTATAACTAATTATTATATAATTATTTAAACCGTCTTAGCTTGACGGCTATGGGCTGTGCCTGAGTCGTTTCTATGTTAGCAGGCTTTGCCTGAAGATAATTTGCAAATATATTCATCCGTCAACCCGGTCACATTTTTTATGTGTTCATGCTTTTGCATGATGTGATATATTTCAGGCAGGAGCCTGTTGAGATAGATTCGACTTAGGCACAGCCTAAGCCGAACTTGGGTACAGAGATATTCGACCCCGACCGGGGTCGTATGTGTTGATTCTAAATGATTTTCTACAAACATGTAATCCCTCCGGGATTAAAAGACTGCCTGATTAGAAGACTTTGTAGACTTTGTAGACTTTGTAGACTTTGTAGACTTTACGCCTTAAGGCATTTTTCAATACTCTCCCACAACAACCGCGCTGTTTTTTCCCACGAGAATTTTTCGCGCTGCAGGCGTGCTTTTTCAATGAGACTCTGGCTCAACCCGGGTTCCTTATACAACCGGATCATGGCCGAGGCAATGGAATCAACATGGGAAGGATCCGCATAAATAACGGCATCACCGCCTACCTCGGGTAGTGAAGTGGTTGAAGAGCAGATAACCGGAACATCACAACACATGGATTCCAGAACAGGGATCCCGAAGCCCTCGAAGTGCGATACATAAACCATACCCAGTGCAGATGCCGTGATCGGGCCCAGTTCATCATCGTTCTTCCTTCCGGCAAAAATAATGTCGTCCTTAAAATCAAATGAATCATAAGCCTGCTCCATATCCTGTGTCCACCATTTCCGCTCTCCTACCACCAGCAACTTGATATTGCTGTGCTCATACTTCTTAAACATGTCATATGCCCGTATCAGGTTGGCCAGGTTTTTGCGCGGATGGATCAACCCCACAAACAGAAAGTAGGGACAGCCTCTTGTGTATGTATCCCGCACCCGTTGCCGATCCGCTTCCTCCAAGGGCAAAAAGGCCTGGCTTGCCCCGTTGTATACAACATCCATCTGGTTGGCGGGATAATTGAAGCGGCTGACTATGTCGTTTTTTGTATAGGAAGATACTGTGGCTATTCTTGCTGCTTTACCAATGAATTTCGGAAAATAATAGTGGTAATATTTCCTTACCGGATAGGGAATGAATTCGGGGAAGGCAAAAAAATTCAGGTCGTGAATTACGGGAAGCGATATGACGGGTGATCGCAACGACAGCCAGCCATCAGGCGAAAAAAAGAGATCGGCTTTGTATTTTTTGAGCACTTGTGGAACGCCCCATTCAAAAAACCCATACCACAACAAGGGATGACGGGCAGGAGGAAAGGTGACAACCGGTGTGATGTTATCCGAAAAGACGAATTCCTCCGAATACTTCCTGTCGAAAATAAAGATGAACCGGTGCTCCGGGTGTTCCCGGGTGATGATGCGAAGTGTTTCCTGGGCGAACCTGCCGATACCTTCAATTTTACCGGGCAGCAGCAGCCTCGTATTTACGGCAATGATCATCTTCTTCACTGGTGTTCGGGGCGCAATAAGTCGTGTAGCGTTTTAACAGGGGTGAAGGTAGTGATCGGAACTTCAACAAAAATCGTATTCCACTGTGCCATGGCGCCATTCCACAATCCCGGAAGTTCAAGAGCTTTCAGCGATTTTCCGTTTTTGAACTTTTTGCTGATAAACCCGGTATTCGGATCCCGGTACTTCATCAGGTTAAAACGTTTTCCCTTGTAATCCTTCATAGCACACACCAGGTCAACCGGGTTGAAATGGGTGGCACTACTCAGGATAGCAGCCTGTTCCGGATCGTGATGATCAACCTGAGACGATTCCACAATCTGCAACGATTTGCTGCCATCTGATTCCATTGTCCAGAAAGGCCCGCCTCCTGGCTCTCCAACATTTTTCACCATGCCGCAAACCCGGATTGGCCTGTTCAGTTTGCCGTGCAAAATTTCAGCTGCCTGAGCAGCATTACCCAGGATTTTGGAATTTACTGTGGTGCCCAGTTCGTTACTCAGGAAAGCAACAATTTCTTTGATCAATTCAGGAGTTGCGTTGGCCGGTTTCTCAAGCTGATGCAGGTAGTTGTGGATTTTTTCCTGATAATGCATCAGCAGTCCACCAATGGCCTTTTTATAAGTGATCGTATCTTTTTTGTTTCTGTCGTGCGTAACGTTGTCAATATTTTTAATAAATACCATATCTGCGTCAATATCGTTCAGATTTTCCAGCAAGGCACCATGTCCCCCGGGCCTGAAATGCAGTGAACCGTTTGCTTCCCGGAAAGGTTCATTCTTATCATCAATGGCCAGGGTATCTGTGGAAGGTTTCTGAACAGAATAGGAAACGTTGAAATTGACGTTCAGCTTGTCCTCGTAATTTTTTCTGACTTTCTTCATCAGGCTTTCAAAGGCCGGTTTGTGTTCCGGGGAAACGGTCAGATGAATGTGCACCGCCGAGCCGCTGTTGGTAATGTAACCTGAACCTTCAACCATGTGTTCCTCAACAGCCGTGCGCGACTGACCGTCATACCTGTGAAAGGTAAGCAACCCTTTGGGGAGGTTGCCATAATTCATTCCTTCAGATCCCAGAAGTGAAGAAACCACAACATGATAGTTCTTTCCTGTCATGGCATCTTTCAAGGAGGTTCCGGCTTTGGTCACTGTCTTTTCCAACTCGGGATAAAAAGCAAAATCCTGAATCCGGTCAAAGCACTCTTTTACGTGCTTGTAGGCATCGCGTGACAGTATTTTCGGATCATAATTCGACTGCCGGAAAAATTCATCAAATTCGAACAGGGCCTTAAACATTCGTGTAGCCGCCCCGGATGCCGGAACAAATTTAACCCGGTTCAGTTTTTGAGCAGTATCATATTTATCGGTAAACTCTTTGAGTTGTTTATCCGTAAGCTTCTTTATTCCCTGCCCTATGGTTGCGGCTTTGGCAAGCCTCATAAAAGGGAATCCCTTCTTCAGAAACCCTATTTGCTGTTCAGCTGCCTTGAGGTCAATGCCTTTTTCCCCGAGCTGTTTAATGTCTCTCTCCTTGAACATGGTTTTGGGTTTATAGGATTATCAACTTATTGATAAAATTAGCTAATTTTTTTTATTTTACTTATTTTTGACGGCATGAGTCTGCGTGTCAAATGCCCAATTACCTAAAGATTATACATGAAGTATTTTTTCCTGTCGGTGTTTTTTTTCTCTTTCTTGGGTAATCCGCTTCAGGCTCAGGAAAAAAAGCTCGTTCAGTTTTCAGGCACAATCATGGATGAGTACCTGCGTCCCATGCCTTTTGCTCACGTTCTGGTACTGAATAATTACCGGGGTGCCATCACCAACACCTATGGCAATTTCTCACTTGTTGTGGAAGAGTCTGATTCGGTGCTGATTTCCTCTGTAGGGTATAAACGGAAATACATGGTCATCCCCGAAAACCTGCCATCCAAGTTTCTGACCATGGAAATAATCCTGAGTATTGATACGTTAGCAATCGGAGAGGCTAAGATATACCCCTGGAAATCATACGAAGAATTCAAGGATGCTTTTGTAAACCTGAAGCTCCCCACAGACGATATGGAAATTGCCCGCAGAAATATTGCACTGATCCGAACCCAGATCATCATGGATCATGAGCCCAGTGCGCGTGAAAATTTCAGGTATGTAATGCAGCAGCAATATGAGCAAACATTCATCCAGGGCGGAATTCCATCGTACCAGCTGTTAAATCCCTTTGCCTGGGCCAAGTTTTTCAAGGCGTTGAAGCGGGGGGATTTTAAGAAGAGGGACTATGAACAATGAGCAATTATCAATGAACAATTATCAATAGACAGGGACGAGCTGTCCCCCTTTGGAGAGCTTGTCCCGAGGGGGACAATGCACAGATTAAGCTTAAATATGAAAAATGAAGCGGTTACTTTTTTGCGCAACAATCATATTTTGGATCACTTCATTGCTGATTGCCCAGCAACCGGCAACTATTAAGGGATACATTACCGGGGAAAGCGGAGAATCGTTACCCGGGGCCACAATCATAGAGCTTGCAACAGGAAAGGGTATCCAGGCCGATGCAAACGGGTATTTTCAGCTTTTGTTTCCGGAAGCCGGTAAAAAAATCCTCGAAATTTCATATATCGGTTATCTGAAAGACACCGTTACAGTAAACATCCTGCCCGGGGAACAGGTAATTTTAAGACACAAGCTGATTTCATCGCCCGAAGCCATTCAGGAAATTGTGGTTGAAAGCTGGTACGACCGGGCCGAAGCCCTTCAGCAGATCGACCTGAAAGCGGCTGATCGCATTCCGCTGCCTTCCGGAAATGTGGAATCCATACTCTCTTCGCTGGGTGCTTCAACACGAAATGAGATGAGTTCACAGTATTCGGTGCGGGGAGGTAATTTCGACGAGAACCTGGTATATGTGAATGATGTGGAAATATACCGGCCCATGCTGGTGAAAGCCGGACAGCAGGAAGGGCTCAGCTTTGTCAACTCGGCACTCATATCCTCCATCCAGTTTGCCGCAGGCGGATTCGATGCCCGGTATGGCGATAAAATGTCGTCGGTGCTGGATATTCGTTACAAGCGTCCCATTAAATTTGGCGGAAGTGCTTCGGCAAGTCTGCTCGGCGGCTCTGCCCATATTGAAGGCACCGCTATAAAAGGAAAATTCACCCACATTACCGGTATCCGTTATAAATCGAACCAGTACCTGCTGAAAACCATGCAGACCAAAGGAGAATACAACCCGAATTTCTTTGACCTGCAAACCTTTCTCACCTACGATGCCGGCAGCAACCTGGAGATCAGCTTCCTGGGTAACCTGGCCCGGAATTCCTATGAATTGATCCCGCAATCAAGAAAGACTTCCTTTGGCACCTACCAGCAAACTTTTGATTTCACCGTTTATTACGAAGGCCAGGAAAGGGACCGTTTCAGCACGCTGCTTGGAGCGCTTGCGGTGGATTACCACCCTTCGGAAAGACTTACCCTCAAATTCATTTCCTCAGGATTCAACACCTATGAGGCGGTTACCTATGATATCCTGGGGCAGTATTTCATTGATCTGCTTGACAATACGGCAGGTTCCGAAACATCAAAAGACAGCATCCTGAACATCGGGTACGGAGGCAACCTGACACATGCCCGGAATTACCTGGATGCCAATATTTTCAGTCTGTCTCATAAAGGAGCCTACCGTTGGAAGAACAACCACCTGAACTGGGGCCTGGGCGGACAACAGGAAGATTTCTCAGACCGGATCAGGGAATGGGAATTGATTGATTCTGCCGGGTTTTCAATGCCCTATTCCGACAGTGTAATCAGGATGCAACGCTTCACCAAAGCAGCGAATCACCTGACTTCATGGCGTTATGCAGGTTTCATTCAGAATACCTCCAACTTTACAGCAGGTTCCACCAGCATCATGCTGAATGCGGGGTTGCGGTTCAATTACCTGACCACCAATGAGCAACTGGTTGTCAGTCCGCGACTTGGAATCCGTATCATTCCCACATGGGATAAGAAGTTGTCATTTCATGCCGCGCTGGGCTGGTACCATCAGCCACCTTTTTATAAAGAAATGAGTGACCCCGAAGGCAAACTTTACACCAAGGTCAAAGCCCAACGCTCCATTCATTTCGTAGTGGGGTCTGCGCTCGACTTCCGCATGTGGGAAAGGCCTTTCAGGCTGAGTGCCGAGGCCTATTACAAAAAGCTCGATCACCTGATCCCTTACGTGATAGATGATGTGGACATACAGTATCTTCCCCAATACACAGCCACCGGGTATGCCACAGGCATTGAGTTCAAAATCAACGGTGAATTTGTGGACGATGCCGAATCATGGGCTACCCTGTCGTTCCTGCAAACCCGCGAAGACCGGGAAGGTGATGCATACGGGCAATATCCGCGTGCCACCGATCAACTGGTTAATTTTGGGTTGTTCTTCCAGGATTACTTTCCCAACAACCCTTCCTTCCGCGTACACCTGAACCTGTTTTACGGCAGCAGGTTGCCCTACAATTCCACGGAATATGACAACCCGGAGGACTATTATTACTTACGCGCTTACAGGCGTATTGACATCGGACTGTCCAAATCGCTTTTCACCGACAGGCAGGGCAACATCCGAACCGGAAAGTACATTCGCGATCTGTGGTTCAGCCTGGAAGTGTTCAACCTCTTCGGTTTTAACAACCAGGCCTCCTACCAATGGATCCGTACAGTAAGTAACCAGGCTGGTTTTCCCAACATGTTTGCCGTACCCAATTACCTAACGGGAAGGTTGCTGAACCTGCGGATGACTGTCAGGTTTTAGTTTTAATACCTCAGGATTTCAACATCTCTTCTGAGAAATTGATGGTACACAACCTTGTTTTCTTTTTTTCGTAGAATATTAAGATAATTTAAGTAAAACAGATAAATAATCGCCCCGAAACCTGTAGTAACTATCTGATATTTAATTTTCAGTGAAGTAAAATCATATATTACTCTTCAAAATGAGGAAATTTTTTATCTTGTTTTTGTTCTTTTTTGCCTTATTACCACTTAACAGTCAGGTAATCATCAATGATTACACTGTATGGGGAATTCCGGGAGGCACTACTACTTTCAATCCCAGCGGCGATCTTACTGTTAATGATACCTTAATTATTTATGGTAACCTATACCTGGATATTGACGAGGATTTAACAATTAGCACCTCAGGTGTTTTAATCGTTATTGGTGATTTCGATGCAAAAAACAAGGTTGATTTGGGTTTGGGCGGTTATTTTATAGTAACCGGAGATTTCAACAAAAATGGCGGACAAGGAGACATAACAGACAATGGTGGCGAGATGTTTATCTTTGATGATACACCTGAATGGGGTCCTGGAAATCAAGCTCCGGATGTTGATTTTGGTGATGAAGAGGACATTGTAAACGACCCCATTTTTGATTTTTTTGAAGAAATTATTGATTCCATATGTAATATTTCCATATCCGGTTCCACAATTACAAATGCCTCGTGCGAAGGGGTAGCAGATGGTGCTGTTAATATTACGGTAACCGGAGTAATTAATCCGCCGCCCGTTTATTCCTGGAGCAATGGAGCTACCAGTGAAGACATTTCAGGTGTTGTAGCAGGCTGGTATAAGGTAATTGTATATAAAGGTTTCTGTTTTGATGTAGATTCGTTTGAAATTCTTACCAATCCATTACCTGACGATGCAGGCTCTATTTCAGGAGCCACAAATGTATGCATTGGTTCAAATGTAACCTACACAGTGCCTGCAATTGCCAATGCCACCAGTTATGTATGGAGTGCCAATAACGGGGCAACAGGAACCAGTACAACCAATAGCATAACGTTCACATTTCCCAATTCAGGAGCCACCACTATTTCTGTTTACGGGGTAAATGCCTGTGGAAGTGGCGTGCCCTCAACACTTGATATATCGGTAAATGCAGCCCCTGCAGCTTCTATCATTACAGGAAACACCACTACATGTACCGGAAATACAGGTGAGGTATTCACGGTTACAAATAATGCTGCATGGGCCTATTCATGGAGCATTGAAGATAACGTAGGCACTATACAGGGAGCAAGTAATACAAACAGTATTACTGTCAACTGGAAAGTTAACGCAGAAGTATTTACGGGGCCCTATGCCAGTGACGCGCAAATGATACGAACCGTAACTTCAACTGTCAATTTCAATCCGGCTAACGGATGCCCTGCAATACTGGAATGGGAGGTGACCCTGTACCGGCTACCCGAAACCGGTCCGCAATACCACATTCACAACCAGTGGAATGATTAGGTAATACATTTACCGGCCTTAATAATTGTTTCTTATAGTAAATCAGGCTGATTGTTAATAAAATCCTTCCGGATGTCACCGAAGGCTCAGCTTTATTTATCAAATTTACCATCGTTTTAATCAAACATTTGTAACCTACAAATTCATTGTTCGTTATATCTGTTTATTTAACTAGCTGATTGATTTTAAAAAGACTCTTTAACTGGCTGTTTTTATTGCCAGTGCATCATGAAAAGACCTGCCTGCGTGAAAACGCAACCGAAATCCCTACCCTTTTTGTAACAAATTCAAAGCATATGCCTAAATCGAAATATAAAATGAGCCTATTCCTGAGTGAAAGGGCTGAAAAATTCTTTAGGGGTATTATACTCTATAATTATCGTATTTTGTTTCTTTTTGTGCTCATGCTTTTCATTCAGCAGGGAACATGGGGGCAAACTGCTTCACAAACCTACACCTCATCAGGCACCTTTACGGTTCCTCCCGGTGTAACAGAAATTATTGTTGAAGCCTGGGGAGGAGGCGGAGGAGGAGGTTTTGCGAGGTCAGCTAATGGTGCGGCCGGTGGCGGTGGCGGTGGCGGCGCATATACAATAACCACCATAGCTGTAACGCCGGGAACTAGCATTCCGTTTACTGTGGGAACCGGTGGTACTGGAGGAACAGCCGCTGGTGCCATTGCTACGGCGGGTGGCGCAACAACTGTCGGTATGTATGCCGCAGCCAGCGGAGGCAATCCCGGAACAGGTGTTTCAACAAATTCAAGTGGTGCCGGAGGAATTGGTGGAATCGGAGGAACCTATAACGGAGGGATTGGTGCAAACGGTGTAAATGGTACAGGAGGAGCAGCAGGAGGTGGTGGAGGTGGTAGTAGCGCTGGCCCGGCTTCAAATGGAAATAACGGCACCGGTCTTATCGGAGGTGCTGCAGTTACCGAAGGTGGTGCAGGAGGTAGTGGCGGACGAAATGCTACAGGGGAAAATGGTTTACTCCCTGGTGGTGGCGGTGCCGGTGGAAATAGAAATAATACCAACCGTGCAGGTGGTAATGGTGCCGACGGCCAGGTAAGAATAACCTGGACACCTGTATATAAGGCGCTGTTCACCGCCATGGACATCGGATCAGGCACATGGTTTGCCGGTGAAACCCGTACAGTTACCGTAACGGTTATCAATAACGGACTGGCACCCTGGACCGATTCGGATCCGGATATTAATATTGGTGTGAAGTGGAATTCCGACCTCGATTACTTTGTTCGCATTGATGCCGGAAACCTGGCAGTAGGGGCATCACAGGTTTATTCACTTACCATAACAGCCCCGACAACAGCAGGTACCGAAAACCTCACTTTCGACGCGGTTTGTGAAGGCTACTGCTGGTTTGCGGATAACGCAAGTGCATGCGGACTTGGAAACACCGTTTATACCTCAGGAAACATAACCATTCTTCCCTCAACTTTTGAGTATCCTTCAACAGGAACATTTACCGCTTTACCGGGAATTACTTCTGTAAAAGTGCAAGCCTGGGGAGGCGGAGGAGGAGGAAGCTCCATTACTGCCAATGGCAGAAGAGGCGGCGGCGGAGGTGGCGGCGCCTTTGCAGGCAGCATCGTAAGTGTTATTCCTGGAAATACATACAATGTCGTTGTAGGATCAGGTGGTGCGGCAAACACAGATGGCAACAGTTCTTCATTTGGCGAAACGATTGTAGTTGCAGCAGGAGGTTCAGGAGGCACCATTAATGCCACAACCGCAGGCGCAGGGGGAACAATTGCCGCATCAACGGGAACAACAAAATATGCCGGAGGAAATGGTGCAAATGGAGATGCCACATTTAGTTATTCAGGCGGTGGTGGTGGCGCGGCAGGCACAACAGGTAATGGAGGAAACGCCAACGGAAGATTTGCCGGGACAGGAACGCCACTTAATGGTGGTAACGGCGGTGCAGGAAGGAACGGAAGTGCAAACGGCTTTCCCGGATCCACATACGGAGGAGGAGGTAGTGGAGCCGTAACCAATAATAATACAGATAGAACGGGCGGATCAGGTGCAGACGGACTTGTAATCGTAACTTTACCATCAACAGTTGCCTTATCATCACCAGCACAAATTGCAAATAATTCAGTTTTCCAGGGAGATTTGAAACAACCCCTGTTCAGTTTTGCCACAGCAATTTCCATATCAGATGCTTTGCTCACTCAGGTAGATTTTACATCATCGGGCACTTATTCAGCCTCTGACCTTGCCCGATTCCAGTTATGGTATTCAGCAACCAGCAATTTTGCTTCTGCCATTCAGATCGGTGGAAATATTACAACCACACTGGGAACCGGAATTCACAGTTTTACCAGCTTAAACCAGACTGTTGCCGCCGGAACAACCGGGTATTTCTGGATCACTGCCGATATTTCCAACACGGCAGTTACAGGAAGAACAATAATTGTAAATGCTATTACTCCTGCGGAGCTGTTCTATGAATTGGCCAATATCACCGGTACTACCTCAACAGGAGGAACACAACTGATACAACCAACAGCCAACGTAGCAATTTCATCACCCAATCCTGCTGTACCTGCAGCAAGCGTTTCACAGGGAACCATTGATCAACAGATTTACGCTTTCACTACAGCAGTAACCAATGCCAGTGCATTACTGACTTCGTTATCTTTTACTACGACCGGTAGCTGCACAAGCAGTGATCTGGTACGGTTCGAATTATGGTATAATTCTTCAAATAGTTTTGCTTCAGCTTTCAATATAGGGTCAGGGATAATTTCCGGACTGGGAGCTGGCACACATACTTTCAGTGATCTTGAGCAGTTAATCAATGCAGGAACAACCGGTTATTTCTGGATCACTGCTGACATTTCTTCTTTCCCCACAAACGGCCGGAATCTTAGGGTAAGCGCCATTACCACATCGGATTTGACTTTTGAAAGAGCTATAAAATCAGGAAGTACAAGCGCCGGTGGCATTATGACCATAAGCACCACATCAGGAATTCTGCTGGGATCAACCCGTCCGGCAGTTTCTGCAAACAGCGTCCTTCAGGGTTCAGTGAAGCAGCCTGTCTACAAATTTACAACAATCATCACCGGATCAAATGCCACACTTAACGGCGTAAGCTTTACCACATCAGGAACATACGGAGCAGCGGATGTTGTAAACTTTAAATTATGGTACAGCACTGTGAACAGTCTGGTCGGCGCTTCTCAGATTGGAACAGTCACAGCATCCACGGGACCCGGATCACACCCGTTTGTTAGTTTTACATCTACCACTACAAATGCAGGAAGCATCGGTTATTTCTGGATCACTGCGGATATCTCAGCTACTGCAGTTGCGGGCCATACGCTATATGTAAATGCCATTACAACTACAAACCTCACCTATAGCGCCGGTTCGAAAACAGGGACAGCATATGAAGGCGGAGTTCAGACCATTCAGACCAATATAGACTCCGATGGAGATGGTGTTGCTGATTTATACGACTGGGATGACGATAATGACGGGATACCGGACGTTACTGAAAATGAACCCTGTAATACATCTGCAATAGAGCTGTTTCCGAACACCGATTTCAGCGCGGGCAATACCGGGTTTTCTTCTGCTTATGGTTACGTGGCTCCAACAACCAATGCACTATGGCCTGAAGGGGTATATAGCATTGTTACGAATCCCCGTACGGTTCATGATAATTTTTCTACCTGCGGCGATCATACAACCGGTTCCGGTAATATGATGGTAATCAATGCTGATCCTACAGCCGGAAAAATTGCATGGAGTTCAGGCTCCATTGCAGTAACGCCAAATACTGACTATACCCTTAGTTTTTACGTTACTTCAGTGCATGCTACAAATCCGGCCCAGCTTATATGGAATGTAAACGGCGAAAATATTGGCAGCCAGTTTAATGCTACTACAACTACCTGTCAATGGGTTAATGCAGTGGCCATTTGGAATTCAGGCAATAAAACAACAGCCACGTTTGATATCATAAATCTCAATACTGTTGCAAGCGGAAACGATTTTGCATTGGATGATATTTCATGCAAATATCGCATCCATTGTGATTCCGACGGAGACGGAGTTCAGGACAGGCTGGATCTTGATTCGGATAATGACGGAATATATGATGTGTATGAAGCCGGTGGAACTGATGCCAATAATGACGGTATCATTGACAGTTATGCCACTGATGTTGACCATGATGGACTGGCTGATGCCGTGGATAACCAGGATGCAGGAAGTGGCGGAGGTGAGGTTAAAAACGGTACTCCCCTTGAAAATCCCGATACAGATATGGATGGATTGCCAAACCTGATAGACAGGGATAGTGATAACGACGGATGTTATGATACCTATGAAGCCGGATTCACCGATGGCAATAATGACGGAATACTTGGCACAACACCGGTCACCTATGATGCAAAAGGCCGTATTACAAGTGCTGCTGGATATACGACGCCATGGGACAATAACAGTGATGGCATAAGAGATTTCATGCAAAGAATTCCAGCCATAACCTCACAACCGATAAGCAGCAATATATGTGCACCATCAACCGGAACCACATTTTCCGTTACAGCAACCGGATCACCTGATTACCAGTGGCAGGTAAATAGCGGTAGCGGTTGGGCTAATGTAACCAATGGCGGTATATATTCAGGTGCTACTACGGAAAATCTTGTAATTAGTAGTGCTGTTACATTAGCAAATGACGGCTACATGTACCGGGTGCTCTTGTCAAGTGCAGCATACCGTTGTTCTCCGGTAATATCCAATGCTGTCACTTTAAGGGTCTTTACAGGTGCTCCTGCAACTCCTGGCACTATAGCAGGAAATGCCACTGTATGTCCGTCAATAATTTCAGTATATAGTATTACACCGGTTGCCCAGGCGCTGAGTTATAACTGGACAGTTCCGGCAGGTTGGTCCATCATATCCGGAGCGACATCATCCTCTGTTACAGTCCTGACTGCAGCCTCAGGAAGCGGTAATATAAGCGTAACAGCTACCAATACATGCGGAACAAGTCCGGCAAACAGTATGGCTGTCTCTATTGCCTCCCCCGTGCCCACTTTTACAGCCACTCCTTCTAGTCCTTCATGCCAGGGAAGCGACCTTACCTATACCACACAAACAGGAAAATCTAATTACGGATGGACCTTTAGCGGAACTCAATTTATGGATTATTCAATTATTTCAGGAGGCAGTTCCACTGATAACACGGTTACTTTGAGGTGGTTGACAACCGGCAGCAAGACGGTTACCGTAAATTATACCAGTGGCGGATGCCAGGGAGCAACGCCTGCTTCCAATACCATTTCTGTGAATGCCAATCTTATCATTAACAGCCAACCTGTTAATCCGCCTGAAATGTGCGCCGGTATGGGAAGTCAAACAATCAGCATCACTACAACCCCTGCTGCAACGGGATATCAATGGGAAGTGTCTGCCAACAGCGGGGTTTCATGGACTCCATTAAGCAACGGATCTCCCTACAGCAATGTTGCCACAAGTACCATGACCATTACCAGTCCGTCTGTGTCACTGAATGGTTATCAATACCGATGCCAGGCTACCGGCACCTGTGGTACAGCCACAAGCAATGCAGCAACTTTAACAGTAAACACTGTATCCATCAGCACCCAATCAACCGGTGCACAAACGCAGTGTATTGGAGGTGTGTTTACTTCCATATCGGTTACATCGGCAGGTTCAGGTTTAAGTTATCAATGGTACAGCAATACAACAGCCAGCACTACCGGAGGCACCTCTCTCGGATCGGCTGACGGCGCACAAACCGACACCTACACGCCTCAGGCTACAGTTGCAGGTACATTATATTACTACTGTGTTGTAACCGGAACCTGCGGAACAGCAACAAGTTTAGTATCCGGAGCATTTATAGTAAACACAATCCCGAACATCTCCAATAAAACAAGTGAAACATACAGCGGCGTGGCGTTCACCGTTACCCCTGTTGACGGCACCGATGTTGTTCCTTCCGGAACAACCTATAGCTGGTCTGCTCCAACTGTTACAGGCGGACTAACCGGTGGAACCGCAGGAACGGGATCGGCAAATATATCGGGTACGCTGAACAATCCTGCCAGTTCGTCACAAACTGCAACATACACGGTCACACCAACGGCAAACGGATGTACAGGAGCGGACTTTACTGTAACAATAACAGTCAATGCAATACCGGTTATCTCCGACATGACAGCCACCATATGCAGTGGCCAGACTTTTACTGTAACGCCTGTTGACGTCACCAACGGCATTGTGCCTTCAGGAACAACCTATAGTTGGCCGGCACCAACGGTTACAGGAGGTATTACAGGTGGTCTGGCAGGTTCCGGGGCAGCAGGTATTTCAGGTACTTTAACTAATCCAACAGCCTCTGTTCAAACAGCCACTTACACAATAACACCAACGGTAGGCAGTTACGATGGCGCAGATTTTACGGTTACCGTAACGGTCAACTCCCTGCCCGTCCCTGCTCTTTCTGGTGAGCAGGATGTTTGCGCCGGAGCTGTGATAAACTACACAACCGACAGCGGTGGCGGCATCACCGGATACTCATGGCACGTTTCCAACGGAACTTTTACAGGAGGTACCACAAACCAGATTGAAGTAACCTGGGGAACCATTACCGGCGATTATGAAGATCATACGGTGGATGTTAACTACACCGATAGTAATGGTTGTGAAGCCAGTTCACCAACCGAACTGACCATAAGAATTCACAGGACACCGGTAACCGGCCCGCAACATCACATCAACAATCTTTGGAACAATTGATAATTTGCTGAATATGAAAGAATATAGGGTAAAAATGAAAGGCAAAACAGGTGATGAATTTCGTGGATGCCCTTACTACGTTAGTCCGGAAAATCATGGGATATATGTAAAAAATTACATTAATTCATATAACAGTGTAACATTTTATCGCATTGATACATATAAGGAATAATAAGAACATACTCATTCGACAGATATTTTAATTACGTATAACTTAATTTTGGAACTATGAAAAAGAGGATTACTCAAAAAGTGTTGGCAACTGTTGCAGTTGCTTGTTTATTTGTTGCAGGTGCATGGGCACAGGGAACCAATCTTCCCGGTGACGGCGCCAATTTTGCTACCAACTGGGCCGATAATACAACTGATGCCCACATGGTTGCAGGTACCACTATTCCGTTGTTTGCCATGCCCGATCCGTATTACCATCCCAATTATAATCCGGGTACCGAGGTTTACACCCTTACAGCCGGTTTTATATGGCACTGGACAGTTCCTGCCGGGCTTACGCTGGTTACTGCAAATGATGCCAATGACAACTATGCTACTATTTCAGGAGGAACTGCCGGCAACACTTACATTGTGAACGTTGCCGAAAGGTCACCTGCTGCCTGGGGTGCTTGTGACGATGGTGGTCAGGACATCAACGTAATTGTTCATGCTACTCCTGATGCTACCCTGGGTGCTACTTTAACTTATGAGGAATGCGAAGGCGGCGCCGGTTTGCCTGCCGCTGTTAATGCTACCATTTCCGACGGCTGGCAGAATTACTGGCTGGTTTGGAACCTTGAAATCAAAACGCTGGACAATGCCGGAAACGATGATGATTTCTATGATACCGATAAAACTGCTTTAGCAGCCCTGGCTGAAGAGTATACAACTGCATCTCCTGATAAAACTGCCACAGCAGCCGGCGCATATGACATTACCTCTATAGCCGGTGGTTTTACCTGCATCAACAACCAGACCACGGTTTACACCTATGAGCTTACCAGCATCAACGACCGTGCCCTGCGCTTTGGTGACTTTATTGCCCGTGGTGGCAGCGCTGCTGATGCATCACTGTTCACCTACAATGCAATTGGTGAAACGCTGACTGTAACCGTTCATCCGACTCCTGTTACCGGTCCTCTTTATCACATCAACAACAGCTGGGCCGACTAATTATACCTGACCAGGGACAGGCATTCACTGCATAGTTCTTATTTGAATGCCTGCCTGGTTTGAATTTGTTTGCTGATTCTTCAGTGCCATGGTGCCTGTAATGAACTGCAACAACTTGATTTGATGAGCTGCAATAAGTTGCAGCCTGATGGAGAGATTATAAACCACAGTATCTGTAACAGGACTTGTTTACGCGATCAGTTATATTAACCCTCTTGCTTTTCATAAGCTCCTTGATGCCAACGCACGGGCAAAGTTTACCCTTTGCCTGTGCCGGCTCAGTGGAGGCTTACGGCGTTACCGGCTTCCCCAATTCGGTTTTTATTTGGGAAGTGGTTGGAGGCACCATCGTGGATAACCGGAATGATTCGGTTCTCATTCGCTGGGATCGTGAGCAAGGAGTTCACAGTATTACCGTGGTGGAACGAACTGAATTCAATTGCTATGGCGAACCAATTGGCGCATCGGTACCTGTGAACGGTCCGGTTGCCAATATCGGAGACAATGAAGAGATCTGCCTGAACGATATTATTACCTTTGACGCTACCACCTCCTATGGTTCCGGGGTCACCTACCTGTGGCCCGATGGAAGCACCGGAAACACCTTTTCAACCGGTGCAGAAGGCTACATTTGGGTAAGGGTTACCGGAATGGACGACCTTTGTTCCGATACCGACTCGGCGTACCTCACGGTAAATCCGCTTCCGGTTGTTGACCTGGGTAATGACACCACACTTTGCGGAACCGAAACCATGCTGCTGAATGCCGGATTTTTTGCCAATTATGAATGGTCAACCGGTGACATCATTAATCCCATTACAGTTGACGGAGATCGTATTGAACCCGAACTGATCTGGGTAACGGTGACCGATGAAAACGGATGCCGCGGATCAGATACGGTAATCCTGAACGTTTGTGATGCCACCCTGCTTTTCCGGAATATGCCCAATACCATTACCCCGGGAGATGACAACGGTGAAAACGATACGTGGCATATACCCAATATCGATATGTTCCCTGATGCGGTACTTGAAATCTTCGATCGCTGGGGAAGGCTGGTTTTCCGTACGAATGACATTGCCAATAATGAATGGGACGGTACTTCCATGTCGGGTGTTGAATTGCCCATGGATGCATACTATTTCGTAATTGACCTGAAAATCCCCAATGTGAAACCCATGACAGGGTATGTGAATGTAATCAGGTAGTATTCAACTTATATCTTTGTTCTGCCTGGTATATTTCAATATCAAGTCAAGCAATTTTGCACGGTTTAAGGGTTTGGTCAGATACTCATTACAACCGGCCTCAAGGGCTTCATTCTGATCATTTATCAAAGCATTTGCTGTTTGTGCAATTATGGGAATGGTTTTATTGAATTTCCTTATTTCCTTCGTTGCATCAATGCCGCTCATTTCTGGCATTCTGATATCCATTAACACAATTGATATATCGGGTTGACTGCGGACTGTTTCCACAGTGCTTATTCCATTTGTGCACACTATAAGCTCATTCCAATCTCCTTCCAAAATGGTTTTCAGGTAGCTGATGCTGACGTCATCATCTTCAGCAATCAGAATTCTGACCCTGCTGTTTACTGCTATTTCCGGCAGATTCTGAATAGCAGCTTCCAAATCGGGCTCTTTTGAAACCATTAATGGAATGGTAACATAAAACGTACTACCCTCTCCCGGCTTTGATTCAACCCGCACAGAGCCACCAATTATTTCAGCATAGGCTTTTACAATGGACAGTCCCAGCCCGGAACCCTCATACGGACGGGTCAAACTCAGATCGGCCTGTACAAACCGCTCAAAAATTGCATCCTGCTTGTTTTCAGGTATTCCCAACCCAGTATCTTTCACATAAAAAACCAAATCACCTTTGTCCTGATAGGCCCCAAATTCAATATACCCCTTTGGAGTAAATTTAATGGCATTGTTGATCAGGTTGGTAAAAATCCCTTCAAGTTTAAACCGGTCTGTCATAATTTTAAAGTCCGAAATCGCATCCATGTTGAGTTTTAAGTCGATCCCCCTGCCGGTTGCCTGCTCTTTAAAAAAATCGTACTGATAGGTCATGATTTCACAAATGTCAACCTCAACAAAGGAAATATCAACCTGGCCTGATTCAATTCTTGAAACCTCCACTATTTTATTGATGGTTTCAAGCAATCGTTCCCCGCTTTGATTGACAACGGCTATGAATTTCTCCTTATTTTCTTCGGTAAGGTGAGGACGTTTGAGCAACTCGAGAAAACCCAGGATACCATTCATGGGTGTTCTGATTTCATGGCTCACATTGGCCAAAAACGCGGTCTTCAGCCGGTCGCTTTCCTCAGCCTTTTCCTTTGCATAAATAAGATCCTGAACGATTTGCTTGCGTTGTGTTATGTCACGGGCAATGCTCAGTATGGCCTTTTTGCCCTGGTAGGTAACCAGGCTTGAGTACACCTCAACCGGGATGATCTTCCTGTCTTTTGTATGATGTGTGGTTTCAAAAATCTGCAGTTCGTCCTCGGGCATGTTTTGGGCTAATCCGGTAATTGCCTGCCGGGTCAAAGAGTTGTCAATTCCTGTTAATCCCAATTGCAACAACTCTTCTTTAGAATAACCCAAAATATCCGATGCCGTCCGGTTGACATCAATAAGTTGGCCATTAAAGTCAATTACCCAAACGGTTTCATTCATACCATCAATCAGTTCGCGGTAGTTTTTCATACTGTCTTTAAGGGCGTCTTCCGTTTCCCTGCGTTCGGTAACATCAGTGATAAAGCCTTCAATGGCAATAATCTCACCCTTATTCCCGTAAACACCGCATCCCTTTTCCCATACCCATTTACGACGTCCATTACGATGCCTGATCCGGTATTCAATCTCGAAAGGAACCTGCTTGTGTATGCTTTCTGAAACCTTTTCCCAAACCCTTCCGCTATCTTCTTCTATGATTAAGCTGCCCCAGGTTATCTGATTCGTATAGAAATCCTGATCGGTATAACCCGAAAGTTTGACACATCCCTGGCTGATAAATTCCATAGGCCAGTCAGGAGTATTCTGACTCCTGTATGCAATACCTGACAAATTGCTGATCAAACGGGTTAAGATCTGACGGCTTTCTTCCACCTTTACTTCAGCAGACTTGATTTTCTGAATATCCTGTAAAGACCCGTTCAAACCGGTTATAATACCGTTTTTATCGAAAATGGGTTCGCCGATAACCCTTACCCATTTGCGTTCTCCCCGGGAAGTAATGATTTCCATTTCTTCATCAAACGAGACACCATCTGTTAAGCAACGATGGTATACTTCCTTGATCCTGGGCCTCCATTCAGGCGCATAATAATTTATACCCTCTTCCGGTGTAGGTGAGAATCCGTGTTTTTCCCCATGAATTTCGGCAACCACATCAGACCAGATCGCCCGGTTGGCTGCCATATCTACCCGCCATCCGCCAAACCGGGCGCTTTCAGCGGCCATTTTAATCAGGCCGTAACTTGATTGGAGTGCTTCCTCAGTATGCTTCCTCTCTGTCACATCCCTGACAACACTGAACACAACCTCTTCATTCCGGTTGGAGAATGCATTCCAGGCCATCCATTTGTAAGTCCCGTCTTTGCAACGATAACGGTTTTCAAACTGGAATACATCCTTCCCGTCCAATAACTCCTGGGTTAATTGGAACATTCGGGGCAAGTCATCGGGATGAACAAATTCCTTAAAAGGTATCGCCTTGAGTTCTTCCATTGTCCATCCCAGCGTTTTTTCCCATGCCGGGTTAAGCACTTTAAAATAGCCATCGAATCCTGCAATGGTGAGCATATCCAGGGAAAGACTGAAAATCAGGTCACTGGTTCTCAGCTTGTTTTCAATGCTTTTCTGCTCCGAAATATCCCGGGCGGTAAAAATGATACCTGCTGAAGCATGATCCGGATCAACCGGTAACCAGGAAAGGCTGACATCGATATGGGTGCCGTCTTTTTTCTTCCATCGCATATCCCTTTCTCCCTTTCCAGTCAGCATGTTATGATTTTCCTTATCAATCTCCGATAGTGTGCATTCATCGTGACGCGGGCACAATTTGCTCAAAGGCTCACCCAGCAAATCTTCTACAGCATATCCGGATATACTGCAAATTAGCGGATTCACTTCAATTAACATACCATCCTGAACCAGGCCTATTCCAATAGGTGCAACAGTAAACAGGGTTCTCATTTTTTCCTCACTGATGCGCAGGGCTTCTTCAGCCTGCCTCCATTCGCTGATATCACGGGTTACACCAAGAAGTCCTGTAATATTACCTTTGCTATCACGTGTGAATGAGATATTCATACCCACCCAAATGACACTTCCATCTGAGCGGTAATGCTTCACCTCAATCAATCTGGCGCGGTCAGGCCTGCAAGCCGGATCCTTTTCCATTTCCATTTCTTCAGAATAAACACTTTCAATCTTCCGGAGTGAGTCCGGGGAAAATTTATCCTGCATGGAGCGTTCCATGTGTTCTTCGGGGGATTCACCTAACAATCTATTAACAGAAGGACTAACATAGGTTGTTCTGAAATTCAGATCTGATGTCCACACAATATCGGTTATGTTATCAGCAATCCGGCGGTATTTCTCTTCGCTTTCTTCAAGGGCTTTCTGCCGTGCCCGCTGGTCAGTCTGGTTGCTGATGACCAATACCACTCCAAGCACCACTCCTTTCTGGTCTTTTATAGGAGCAGCGTTATATGCGATGGGAATTTCATTACCATCCCGGGTTAAAAGAACCACGTGATCTGTTAATTCCACCACCCTTCCTTCGTGCAAAACCTTACCAACAGGATTCTCTAAAAGCTCACGACTATCATCATGAATGATTTTGACCACTTCCTCAACTTTTTTGCGCTGTGCTGCGTTTTCACTCCAACCGGTCATGATAGCAGCGGTTTGATTGAGGTTTTCAATGTAACCGTTTTTATCCGCAGTAATAACCCCCTCGCCAATGCTGTAAAGAGTAGATCTCAACTCCTCTTCCCTGAAATTCAGCAAGGTTCGCTTTTTCAGTAACTCCCTGTATATGTTCCGCTGCCGGTAATGAAAAATCCATACCACAACAACACCTATCAGCAACAAACTGATAAGAATAACGATTGCCAACAACATAACCTGTTTATACAACTCGCTGTATATCTCGCGATGGTCAATCTCCGAAATCATATACCATGTTGTATAGGGTACTTTGCGAACATCTGATAAAACTTTTTCTCCCCGATAATCTCTTCCATCGATAAAACCTTCGAAACCTTTAACTGCCTTAACTGCAGTGACCTCATCCTGATCAAGTGATAGTCTCATCTTCAGGGGAACCATTTGAGTATGTCTTAACTGACTTATAAAAGTTACACTGTCGCCGTCTTTCCTTACAAGATAGGTTTCAGCCGTTTCAGATGGCACGGGCCATTTTCTGACCATGGGAATAATGTAATCATCGGGTTCAACTCTGAAAACAAGAAAGGCAAGAAGTTGGTTGCTCGCAGAAACAACAGGAGAAATAAAATCGATATGGACTTTATTATGTTCAGGGCAGAAGTAGAAATCACTGACGACAATTTTTCGCATCCGCCTTACCTGCTCTAAAAGACCCTCCATAACCAAATCAATGGAAATTTTATCAATTTCAACAGCACTGTAAACAAGCTCTCCATTTGCCGACAACAATACAATATTTTCATAACGGTTACCGCTCATGATATGCAGCAACGCCTTCCTGTATAAATCTTCAGCCTCTTTATTGCCATGTAGTATAGCGTTAATGTATGTGGTATAAGGGCTGGATGAAGCGAAAAAGCCTGCCTCCGATAAACGCTCCTTATACCATTGGGTAAGTTGGTTTATTTTAAACTCCGATATGGAACCCAGCTGACTGTGTTTTTCTTTCCTGACAAACTGTTTTTGTTGTCGGAAATGAAAAAAAGCCAACAGAAGTACTATCAGAACAGCCCCCGCTGCAAGTATCATGATCCGAAATCTGAAATTTTTGTCGTTTGTGGATTTCATTTTAAAAAATTAAAAGTAGGATAACTGCATACCTCTATCTATGAAATAAATTTACGAAAGGTTCAACTCATTTCATCTATGTTAACAATTTAATAATTAAAAAGGTCTGAGGGAAATACAATTTATTTATTATTGACGAATCAAATTATCCGGAAACATTCATCCAAGGGTTTGGGTATTTTGTCAAATGGCAATTAAAACAGAGTATTTTCCTGTTTTTGTTGCTGTGTCAGTGAGGAAGGCGATTGTGAAACAACCATTGATCTACATCAACGTGTATTTTGATGTCAAACAACCATAACCTTGATCTGTGTTTTCAGTATAATAAGAAAAAAGATAATTACATGATGAATTTTTACAAAAGGGTTATCACCCTACTCGCATTCACCCTCACAATAACCACCTTTATTACAGAAGCCCAACAATTGCCCGTATATAGCCAGTATATGATGAACGGTTTCCTGCTGAACCCTGCAGTCGCCGGTCATGAAGGATATACAGCCCTAAACATTACAGCCCGGGAACAATGGGCCGGTATGAAAGACGCACCCGGAACCTATGCCCTTAGTTACCAGACCCGTTTGCTGAAGAACAGCTATATCTCGCGTTCCGCCTCTATCCGCAAGCGGAAAAGGGTAATGTCACGAAGCGGCCGCGTAGGATACGGCGGATATGTATTTACCGATATGGCCGGAGCATTCAATCGCACCGGTATTCAGGGAACTTATACTTATCATATTCCGTTCGACAGGTCACAGCTTTCATTTGGCGTTTCGCTTACCGGTTACCAGTTTCGTATCAATGAAGATAAGATAAAGCTCTGGGATGAAGGTGATGTGCTTTTATACCAGACAGAAAAATCGGCTTTCATTCCCGATGCCAATTTTGGGGTTTACTATACCGACAGAAATCTGTATGCCGGATTATCGGCCATGCAGTTGTTCCAGACTCCCCTGAAGCTGGGCGCTGATACAGAAGGCCCCGGTTTCCGGATGATCCGGCATTACTTTGCCACAGCCGGATACCGCTTTGAAGTAAGCAAGGATTTGCTGATGGAGCCTTCATTCCTGTTCAAGTCAACAGAAAAGTTTATTTCCCAGATTGATGTAAACCTTAAAATGTACTTAAAAGAAGATTATTGGGCAGGTATTTCATACCGTACCGGAGGCAGTTACAGCATTGCTGAAGAAACAATGAACGGTAAAGGTTCCTCCATTATATTCATGGGTGGAGTAAGGGTAGATAAGTATTATTTCGGATATTCCGTTGATTATACTTTCAATGCCATAGGAGCACGCACGTTTGGTTCACATGAAATTATGGCCGCTGTGAAATTCGGTGATAACGCGAGAAGATACAGGTGGCTGAACAGGTATTAGAAGAAGAAGTTCGGAGTTCGGAGTTCGGAGTTCGGAGTTCGGAGTTCGGAGTTCAGAGTGCGGAGTTCGGAGTGCGGAGTTCGGAGTGCGGAGTTCAGAGTTCGGAGCCGAATACTGATTTACGAAGTATAATCAAGGCTTCAAGGGCACTGTGAAGGTAAATGCAGCTCCCTGTCCAACAACACTTTTTACAGTTATCTCACCTCCGTTCTTTTGAACAAATTCCTTACAAATTAACAATCCAAGCCCACTCCCTTTTTCACCCCTTGTTCCTGAAGTGGATTTTTCCTGCTCAACTTCGAAAAGAGTGGCCATTTTTGTTTCAGAAATACCTGTCCCTGAATCGGTAACCCCTA
>JAWOJJ010000044.1:0-14163 GCA_046481675.1 Bacteroidales bacterium
TTGTGGTATTCTTCTGACAACATGTTCAGCAAAACCAGGCTTTGCTGGCGGTTGTAATGCGTTACCACAAAGTCTGAAAGCCTGCTGAAGGTATCATTGCGGTCGAGCTTTTTCTTAATTGCATAAAAAGCAAGATGGCGGGAATGCCGGCGTTTTTTCCTCCTGACAATGCGGTTTGCCTGATTCCAGAAGCCCAGTTCAGGCACCAGTTGCCTGATCAACGCGGTTCCTGACCGTTTACTTTCCTTCAGGAAGTATAACATATCCAGCAAGGCGAGTTTCTCTTCGTCTTCATCCTTGCTTAACAAGTCGGGGACCAGTTTTTTCATCACCTGTTTCTTCACCTGGAGGATGTTCCGGTACTTACCTGTTCCCTCAACAAAGGCAGCCACCACATCTGACCAGAATTTTGCCTGGACAATCCGGGGTACCAGCATGAAATTTCCCACAGGCGCAAATAAAGTTGCCAGTGGCCAGGCCATCACGCTTCTGAAAAAATTGGCCCGGATGGTGGACTTGTCGAATCCGCGCAGGTAGTTGTGCGATGCGATGTAGGCTCCATTGGTGATGTTGATGAAAAAGAAACCGATTACCTCGTACAACATGCCTTCCTGCGGGCCGGTCCATACAATGTCATAACGGCTTTTAACAAAGCCCAGGATGGGAACAGACAAGCCGGTAAAAAACAGCGATTGTGCCAGGTTGGTCCAGCTGACATCGTCAAGGCTCCATTCGCGCGGAGTGAATCCCTTACCCGAGATGACATCCACAAAGATGTTCCGGAACCCGGTTATGCAAAACCAGATGATGGCATATCCCAAACCCACTGTCAGATAAGCAGGAATAAAACCAATCATCACAAAAAACAGGTTTTTGATCAGTGGGTTCAGGTATTCCCAGGCCCTGGACAGGTGAATAAAATCATCAGATTCATCGGTCAGCACATATTGTTTACCATAATTCAGCGCACCCAGGCAAATGATATCAGGCTTTTCACGGATATCGTGACCGTGTTCACCGCCCATATGGTGAAACACCTGTTCGGAAATCTCTGCCGGCAGAATCATGTGGTGCTGCCTGAAATCTTTCTGTTGACGTTTTGGAATGCGATGGCTGAAGATGAATCCCATTCCGGGCAACAGCGTTGAGGTGCCGGCGGCATCACTTCCGGCCACCGGTATGATTTTCCGGTGCCGGATCACATCCAGGGCGTCAGCCAGGTGACTCTTTTTATATTCCAGTTGATTTTCATCCAGAAATCGTGTCAAAGGCTCTTTATCTCCCCCGTTCAGCAAGTTGATGAATTGCGCGAAGAGGATGAAGTCGGCCCGCTCAACCTGCAGCGTATCAACCGTGTTGAACAATTCCACCTGTGAGATCACCGGAGCTTCTTCAAGAATCATATTCACCGCAGCCTGCAAGCCGTGTTCCAATGGCTGTATCAGCCTGATGCTGCCTCCTGATTTCTTAGATAATTTATAGATAGCCTGCAGGCTTGAAACCGCTGTTTCGGCCGACAGAACCGATTGATCCGAGAAATAGGCCAACCTGAGCTTCTCGGGGTCGAGATTCCGGTATTGATCACGGATTGCCGCATACTTTTGGCAGGCTTTTTCAATTTCAGCAGGAGAAAAATGTTCCGGTGTTTTTTTTACCCTGATCTTGTGGGCCATGGCACGCATCAAACGTTTTTCGAGCACGTCCTTCATCCGGGGATACAGGAATTCTCCGAGCTGGCGGCGTGAGAATATGCTGCTGCACATATTGCCTTTATCATCATCAATAGAAACAGGGCCCAGGTAATACACCGAACCGGGCTCATAACCTGCATTGATTTCTGCCAAATGCAACTTGTTGAACTGCTCAATCAGCTGGCGCAGGTTTTTGCGGCGGTTCTTTTCATTGGCTTCCAGCTCATCAAGAAACGCTTCCAAACCATTGGAACGCTGTTTGAGGAATTTTTTAAACCGGCCCTTTTTGCTTGAAAACTCGGGTAATGTATACATGAGGTGGAAACGCCTTCCTTCATTCATGGCACTGAATTCAAGGGCAATATTCACCTTAATTCCCATGATTTTACCGGCTTCCAGCACTTCTTTCACCGCATTGGGCTCGTCGAGGTTGTTGTATACAACGGTTAATTCCGATATTCCTTTGATGAAAGCATCAATGATCAGCTGTGACGGAAGTTTATATCCATAGGAGGTTTTATCGTGCACATGGAAATCCCATCCCATGTTCAGATCGCAAAGCTCCTTTCCGGTTTCGGGAACTTCCACCAGGTTGAATTTCCTCAGGTAACGCCTGATGGCGCGCGGATGACCGAATGACGATACGGAAAAATCGTGCATCAGCTCGAGCTGCTTTCTTTTATCATGGCGGTTTTGAACCACGGCTTTCATAATGGCCAGCTGCACCCGGGCGGCATTCAGCGGCATTTTCAGCGACCGGGAATAGGTGATGTGCTCGGCAAGCAGACGCAATGCCTGAACACGCTGACTGTAGCGGGCCGAATCGAGGCTTTTGGTAATCCGGAGGTAAGTTTCAGCAATGGTGGTTCTTCTTTTCCTGAATTCCTTGATGAAACCCTTGGGATGCGAATCGGGGAATTCCTCAATATACTCCGGCAAATCAATACTGATATTGATTTTCTGGCGGAGCGACCGGAGTTCACCGGTAAAGCTCAGGCCATTCACCAGGTTATTGTAAATCCGGGTTAACATGCTCCGATTTTCCTATGATAAAACCAAATATAACCTTAAAATAAATTAAATACGCCGTCAGGAGTTATACCCAAAAACCGGAACCAGGTTTCACCGGCAATGATATTCAGTATCCATCCGGCAATCATGAGGGTAAACCCGAATTTAAAGGTATCGCCCATGCTGTACTGGTCCGTTTCGTATAAAAGGGCAGCCGGCTTGCTGTTGAATGGCAGTACGTAAACATGTTCAATCATAAAGGCCACCGGTAATGCCAGGCTGATAATGCTCAGGTTAAACCGGTTGGCCACGCCAATGGCAATGGGTACAAATATCATGGCGCGCATGGTTTTCGACTGAAACAGCAGGGCACTCAAAACCATTACGCCGGTGAGTAACAGGTAAAGCACCCAGAATGGTGTTTGACCGGTGATGCCAACATGATCGAAGAATGCATTTATGCTGATAGCCGGCAAATCGGTTACCTCCAATCCCGACCCCAAAGTATAAGCCCCGGCCGAAAACAACATCAGGTGCCAGGGAACATCTACTTCATTCCATTTAACTACTCCAATTCTTGGAAGCAGCGCCACAATGGCGCCCACAAAGGCAACTGCAGTGGGACTGATTCCGTGGAGTTTATCGGTTGCCCAAAAGCCCAGGATGAGCAGGAAAATGACAACTGCTTTTTTCTCCAGCAGACTTACTGTTCCGAGTTTGGCGTATTCCGCTCTCAACCGGTCAATGCCTCCTTCAATCTGCGGAAGTCGCTCACCGGGTGCCAGCGGGAAGAAGACCTTCATGGCCAGGAGGTAGCCCAGCAGCATCATGGTCAGCATTACAGGAAACATGGCCATCATCCAGTCGCTAAAGAACACGGAACTTCCAATGGCTCCGGAAATAAGCGCTGCAGCAAGCAGGTTGGCACCTGAGCCCGTTAAAAAACCGCTTGCCCCGATGTTGATGCAGAAAAGATTTTGCAGCACAATGCTCCTGCCAAAATTATTGCGGTTATTTCCGCCCCTGGCGCCGTAAATAGCAGCAATAACCATGAAAATGGGAAGCAGGATGGCTGCTTTGGCTGTTGTTGCAGAAATAAATGCCGACAACACCACATTGATCGCAATGAAGCTGAGAAATATGGAAGATGCATTTTTTCCGAATTTCAGAATAAACCACAAGGCGAAACGCTTGGCCACCCCGGTTGCAACCAGCATGCTGGCCAGCACAAACGACATGATGTTCAACCACATGACAGGGTGACCCAACTGGGCATAGGCTTTCTTTTCGGGCAATACCCCGGTAAGCACCAGGCTGATGATGACGATGAGTGAGGTGAGGTAATTGGGAATTGCCTCGGTAATCCACAAAATCAGTGCTGCCAAAAAGATACCCAGCATAAAGGCGTTGCTTCTTGAAAAAGCTAAGGCTCCAATTTTATCAAAGGTTTCTTTTGCCACATCTGTCAATTGATCGGGATTAATATCCTGAAGAAATGAAAGCTTAAAAACAAAAGCAAACAGGATGAAACAGATGACAGCCAACGGGGGACCGATGTAGGTCAACCATTTTTCAATTTTTCCTTTCGCTCTTTTGGGCAATTTTTCGATCCGGTAATTGCGCATATCCAGCGGATCGTAGGGCGCATTTTTCGGTGTTGGGGTAATGTCTGACATGATGGAATTGTTGATTTCGGTTGTCGGTTGTGTCTATTGTGGATTTATAAAATTACATATTCCGGCGTAGTTGCAAACTACGCCGAGCAAAGGAGGCGTATTGTCAAGATAACCAATCATTTGCAAATGTTTATATCAATATTGTATCAGTTAAGGCTGAACATAGCGATATCCCCAGATGCTGAGCGCAGTCTCCTGACTACGCTCAACTGTCTGAGTTCAGCAATCAACTTACTAACCTGCTCAACAATAGCAATATGAGAATTTTACATTACCATTTTTTAAATGGGTTTTTCATGAGCATGGAATTGTAATAGCGTGTATCACCGGTCACTTCCTGGCCCAGCCATGCAGGCTTTACAAATGACTCATCCTCGGCCTGCAATTCAACTTCTGCAACCACCAGGCCCTGGTTTTCGCCATAAAACTCGTCTACCTCAAAGGTATGATTGCCCGATTTCACCAGGTATCTTGTTTTATCAATCACACCCGGTTCACAAATCTGCAGCAGCGATTCCACTTCGGCAACGGGTATTTCCTTTTCCCATTCAAAGCGGCTTGCTCCTGAAGCACTGCCAATTCCTTTTATGGTGATGAAACCCTTGTCGCCTTTAACCCTTACCCTTACAGTCCTTTCAGGTACCGAGGACAGGTATCCCTGGGTAATCCGGGTTTCTTTACTGGCATCCTTTTTAAAGTCGCCCTGTACCAGAAACTTACGTTCTATTTCCTGTGCCATATAATTTACTGTTATAATGTTAATTAGCCAAAGGTTTACGAATCATCCCGATCACCCGTTTGATTGCCTGCAGGTAATTGATGTTTTCAACACCTTCAAGACCTATGTCCTTAACTGTTTTTTTGATGTCTTCAACTTCTGTTGATTCGGAATTGATGGTAAACACCCTTGCGCCGTTGATCAGCACTTCACCGAATTCGCAGATGGTATTGTTTACCATGTAGCCAAACCGTTGTTTGTGCACATTCACGGCTGCCAGATCGGGGTGCCTGTAAACCATTTCCATGAATTCCTCAAAGGTATATACATCCTTAACCAGGGCAGGCATTTGAACCTGGAAAGCCGGGAAAACTTCATTTTTCAGCACTTCGGCCTTAATCGGGAATTCTCCTTTCATCAGCGGATTCCATTGCTCCAATCCGTCCACGGTTTGCACATAGGTTTTGATGTCCATTTTGCCGTCGCGGATTTTGGTGTTGTTCACATCATTGGTCCGCGAGAGTATATATATCTCATCCGAATACCTTTCCCACACTTTTTCAGGAACGGGAGCAGACAGCCTGGTCATGCGTTTGGCCGCGTCTTCAAAATGCTGTCCGAACGATCTGAATTCAAACCGTGGCTTGGATATTTCGCCAATCTTCATCTCTTCTTTTGCCATAAATTATTTTTTTAAAGTAGTATCCGTATTTCAAACCAGGAAGCGGAACCCGGAACAGGCAACCCTGTTTGGGCAACGCTTCCTGAAGGTAAAGTTCTTAATTATTGGTTGCTCCCGGTGTGGCTGTAGCGCCCGTGATCCAAAGTTCAGCGCCATCTTTTTTCCTGAATAC
This sequence comes from Bacteroidales bacterium, assembly GCA_046481675.1. Taxonomy (GTDB): domain Bacteria; phylum Bacteroidota; class Bacteroidia; order Bacteroidales; family UBA10428; genus UBA5072. Next base: position 5,951 of record JAWOJJ010000044.1, read on the forward strand.
AAGTGGCGTTCCGGGCCAGTTTTCTTTTGCCAGCTGATCTACCACAACATCTGAAGCATCAGTGAGTGTAATGTTTTCACCCGAGCTGGATATGCCGAATGTCCCCTGGGGTGAACCGGATCCGGTTTCTATCAGGTAAAATCCTCCGGCAGCTATGGTGGTGGAAGCAGGGATGATGTATGCTTCAGTCAGTCCGCCTGAATCATGAACCTTATAACCGCTGATATCTATTGCAGCACTGGTGGGATTGTACAACTCAATGTAATCATAAGGATCTCCAGAGGCATTGATCTCGTTGATCACCAGCTGGTTCAGAATCACCAATGGCGCTACGCTGATCTGCGGCCATGTGGTGGCATCGTCATGGTCGAAATCACCAATTACATTGCCTTCACCGTCGAGTTCTTCAACAGGGTAATATGATTTCAATGAAGCATTGTCGGTAGCTCTCAGGTAATACCTGATTACCGAGCCCTCGGCCTGTCCGGGAATAGTATCTGTCCATACCCCGTTTACATAAGTCAGGTCAATGCTTTCCTTATCATCTGCATTTTCGCTGTTAACCAGGTAATATAAACGAACCCCGTCAATACCGCTCTTATCATAAGCATCAACAGTAACAACAATATCTTCCGCATCTGACGGGTTGTTGTTTGACAAGGCCACATTTTGGAAGATGGCAAGTCCGTCAATTACGGCCAGTTCAAAAGCTTCTTCACCTTCGGGTCTGAATTTTGTTTTCAGCCCGGTTTCGTCTTCGGCCTCAATGTAATAGGCAATATTTCCGGCAGCAAGCAACGGGAGCAGCAACCTGTATTCGCCGCCGCCCATGGGGACCATATCCAGGTAGTAAACTTCATCTTCGGTTTGCAGCCACAGCTTCACACTGCTGACACCCGAAGCATCCTTAACAACCACGTCATAGCGATAACGCTCGTTGTCATTCACCATACCGGTAACCAGGGTATCGGCCTCAATAACCGGAGGTTCGTTGGTATTGCTGTTGGCAGCTCCCTTGGTAGGATTGGCTATTGAAAAGGTTTCGCCTCCATCGGGGATCCGGGCATAGGAAAGGCCTACGTCCAAACCCGGAACAGCTACCTCATCAATAACCACTTCAGCTGCATCCACCAGGAAAACGGATTCTCCGCCTGATGAAATACCAAAGTTGGCATAGCTGTCGGGGTCGGCAGTTGCCAGGTCCTTGTCGCATGTAATAACAAGATAGCCGTGAGCCGGAATGGTTGTGCCATTAGGAAATTTATAGATGGCGCTGGGTTTGTCGTAAACACCAAATCCGCTCATATCAATTGCACTTGCTGATGGATTGTAGATTTCAATCCAGTCGGGTATCGGGTCGCCGTTGTTGGAGGCGACTTCATTGATCACCAGTTCAATCTCGGAAACTGGACCTGTGTTGTCTTCAAACAGTTCGTCTTCCACGCACGAAAACGGAAGCAGGAGACCAAGTGAAAGCAGGGTATATAACAATTTTGTTTTCATATTCAGAAAGTATTATTAAATGTGGTATTAAAAATCCAATTCAAACCGGGCCTGCAGGAATCCGTAGTCATCTCCTGCCTTTCCGTCCTTTTCCGTTACCCGGGTATAATCTTTGGTCAGCTCGCCGTTTTCATCAGTGCCCACGAAAAGTTTTCCTTTTCCGCTGGCATACCGGTCATGATTGATGTAGGTATAGTTGAGCATGAGTTTCGCGTTGTAATTGATATGGTAGGTAATTCCTGCGGTGAATCCGCTGGCGCTGCCACCCATAATCTGTGCCTTGGTGTCGTTCAGGTTAATGTAGTCATAGCGCAATGCCACTTCAACATCGCCCCAGTCATTGCCCCGGGTAACCTGCGTGAACTCGCCTTCTTCGCTGTTGTAGTTGTACTTACCGCCAAAGAGCAAACACGATAAGGAGGCGTAGCTGCCGCTGGCCTCATAATCAGGATTATCTGCCTTGCGGTTGATTTTGGTATAAATGTATTCACTTGAGAACTTGAAATTGTTCAGGCTGGCCGAAAGTTCACCGCCAAAAAGCACATGTGAATCCACATTGGGAATGTCATCGGTGTCGAGGTATTTTTTGCGGCTGATGTTGGTCATGTCACGTGTGGAGATCCGGTAGGTATCTTCGAATTCCCAGCTTGTTTTCGGGGTGCGGTAGGAACCTGAAACACCTACATGCACTAGTTTGCCTTCAGCATTAACGGGTCGTACCACGGCTTTACCGGTAACAGAAATACCTTCATCTGTGCCATAATCCTTGTTGGCATCCTTAGTATAGGTAGATACCTCTACGTTCTCCACATCATTGAAATGCACCCCTAAGAAACCCATGTAGGCTCTGTCCCATTTGCTGATACTGATACCCAGCTGACGTTGCGGTGCAAACGTGGTTACATAGGGTTCTTCAACAAAAGTCTGATAACGTGAGGTAGTGGTTGTTTCCATGGAAATGGGCTCCTTGAAATAGCCTGCCTTAAGATTCATCTTGTGATCGTCCCATTTATACCCGATAAAGGCATCTTTTACGTCGAGTTCGCCTCCCGCGAAATTCAGATCCACTTCACCGGTCCACCGGCCATACAGAACCGTCTTCATGGCAAAGCGCAAACGGCGGATTGTTAAGCCATTTCCCAAAGGGTTAAGCGCATTCTGGTCGAAATAGTAAGCTCCGTCGAAATTGACCCGGAGGTCGAACCAGGTGCGGAAATTCTGGTCAGGAGACTCGAAAACCAGTATACCGTTACGGTTTTCAATGGTCATAGGCGTGCGGTTTACCTTTTGCCCATATTGGTTGTACCGGACAGAATCCTGGTGCTGTCCGAATGCCTGGTTGCCTCCGAAAGAGAAAGCAACAAGGAGTAAAACCATCAACATGCTGTTTTTAATTTTCATAAATGATATAGTTTAATATTAGATGTTATTAATGAAATCATGCAATGCTTGTTCTTTGTTCAGTTGTAATTTCTTCTTCAGCCTGTAACGGGCCACCTCAACGCTTTTGGGCGAAATATTCAACAACGCAGCCATTTCCTTGGTAGATAAATTTAACCGAAGCAAACCGGCGAGCCGCTTATCAAATTCAGTGAGGTTGGGAAAAGACGATTTCAGTTTCAGGTGAAAATCCTTGTGAATGTCTTCCACCCGCATGTAAAACTCCTTTGTTTCGCGTGAAAACGACATCCGCTGCCTGATGTGCAATGCCATATCCGCGAGCATTTCCGAACGTTTTGTGCCATCCGTGGTGTTGTTAATTTCATTGACGGTTGTGGAGAGTTTTTCAAGGAACAGCCGTTGTTCGTTAATATTCAGGGCAATATCCATAAATTCCTTCCGCTTGGCATTCAACTTGGTGTTCAAAGCCTCGTTTTCAACACTGATGGTTCTCATCTCCATCTCGTACATGGCCTTTTGTGAATGGTAAAGCTGGTTTTGCTGAATCAGCAGGTCCTTTTCCATTTTGAGGCGCGCTTTCTGCTGCCTGAAGATGAGGTAAACAAATACCGTAAATACAAGAACCGTCAGCACAGCCAGCCCGGGGACAACCATATTATAAATCCGGGGGCTATCTGAAAGCGGTGTTGCAAGGTAAGGTATTTCTCTCTGAAGAGATAAGCCAAATACCCTGTCCAGCACAAACAGCACCACATACATAAGAATACCGGCGCTTAAAGGGGCTGTAATCCAGCCGATACCCATACCGGCGAGGGTACGGTTGTCAATCTCCAGGGCCCCTTTTACCAGGCCAATACCAAGAACGGCACCAATAACAATCTGTGTACTCGAAACAGGCACCAGCTGAAACCAGGGAATACCGCTGCTGGTAACCAGGTTTCTAAACCATGCAGATGAAAAAAGAAACAGCACAATAGCCTGTGAAAACAGCACCACAATGGCAGCTTCGGGCATCAGCGAAAGCACATCACGTTTGCCTAAACCGTTATAGGTACGATAGCCGTATGTAACCAGGCCGGCTGTGATGGCAACAGCGCCAAGCAGGCTCAGGAACTGGAGTCCGTTCACATTGAAAAGTCCAAAACCAAGTTGTATGTCAGGTGAAAAATGGTAGAAAACCCCGGCTATATTACCTATATTATTAGCACCCAGTCCGAATGCAGAAAGTGCAATGCCGGCTATCAGGCCCACTCTCGACCAGGCGTCGAGCTGCAGCATGTGAATTTTTGACCTCCGGATTATCCACCGGAACAATATAAACAGCAGGGCACTGATGATGATACCGGCAACCGGCGCCATAAACCATGCAACCAGGAATTCTGAGGACTGGGAGATATTCAGACTGCCAGTTGAAAAGACCACCCATCCGAGGATCGCCCCAACCACTGTCTGGCTGGTTGAAACAGCCAGTTTTATTCTGATGAGCAGCAAAACAACCAGAGCAGCAACCAGGGCAATCAGGAATGCAACCATCGGGTCGGTTACATTTCCCAGTGCATGCACGGTTTGTGTGGTGGCCGAGCCATGAAAGACTGCCCCCAGTATTACAAAGATTCCGGCAATCAGGGCAGCTTTCCGGATATCCAGCATTTGGGAGCTCACCGACGAACCAAACAGGTTCACGGTGTCTTTCGATCCCAGTAGCCAACCCAGGAATAACCCGCTTGATAATATGATCAGCAGCAACTGCATGGTTAAAGCGATCGTTTTATGGCCATGATCGACAGTACATCAGCAGCGTCCTGTGCCTTATCCGAGAGCAATTCGATGTGGAGTGTAAAGTAGCGCAGGTGAATTTTCTCGCTCAGTTTGATGTTGGACATATCCTGAAATACGCGGCGTTTTATGGAAAGCGCCAGCTTGTCGGTTTCCTTTTCATACAGGTATACCCGGTGCAGGTGCTCCTTAACCGATTCCGGATCACGGAAAAAAACACGGGTTGCGGGTATTAAGGAATCGATCGATAAAACCGAGAGCTCGGTAAGTTTGGTCAGGTCCTGGTTGAGTTCACTGGGGATGAAAGGCACTTCCACATCAAATTCAAAGAGGTTGGCCTTGGCCAGCTCCAGGATGTTGTTCAGCTCTTCGAGCAGCTTGAGGATGTCCGCCCTGAGTTCGGGCATGAGCGATTGGGTGTAAAGAATGTTTTCTATTTCCCTTTTCTTGATGTCGGCTTCAGATGCAATATTGGCCAGCGTTTTCAGATTATCCTCAAAGCTGGAACGATTGCCGAAGAGGTAATTTTTCACACCGTCTTTAAATATCAGGCAGCCCTCATCCATCAGGGTCAGAAACGCTTCGATCAGTTCAATCGATTTTTTCGCGTGTTTGAAATTAAACATGGTTATCAGCGTTTAAGTGGTACAAATGTAATAACTGTTCTGTCCGTATAGTGCTATACGAATTGCTGTACAAATTAATGTAGTGTTTTTTAAATTTCCTATTTATTTATTTTTTAATATTTTATATTTTTTCTGTAGTGCCTATATAAAATAAAAAATAATAAATGTTGTGCATATGTAGTGCCTTGCACCCATAGGTTAGTGCAACATGAAGGGATTTTCCTGGCGAATCATTACTCCTGAAAAGTTCCGAAGGAACGATATGTATGAGCACAGGGCCAAGTCATGTGAAAGCATGATGAAGCCCTGTGTAGGTTGATAGAAATGTTTCTAAGGGCTGAAGGCCCGTAAGGTAATGCTTTGGCATATTCATTTAAAAAGTTTCGCACTGACAGCGCTCAAAAATCAATACCCACATACAACACAGAGCTTCGTTTCCTGCCTGGTAGGCAGGCAGGCACTTCGCCCTGTGCTATTATATTTCGGGGCTTCACCCCTTAACAATCCTGGATTTTTCAGAAATAATGGATTTAATTTTTTCTTGAGTTGACGCATATGCCTGTAAGCTTTCCGGCCGGCCAGGCAGGGGCGCAAGCATATTATCAAATGCATAAATTGACGGAAATGATTTTGGGAAGTTTGTTATCTGCGCTAATCAATAACCGCATTTATTCTTCCCCAGAGTTCATTATCGAACCCGGAGACTGCAAAGTCGGGATTGGCCGGATCGGATGCATTTCCCATTCTCACAACCACCATATTTTTACCCGGTATTACATAAATTCTTTGGTCCAAAGCACCCATGGCGGCAACCATATCAACAGGTGCGTTTGGCACCAGCGGGCCATTATAGATGGTCTGACCTCCCGGAAGCATGTATTTCCCTTTGCCGTTTAACCACCAGAAATAGCCGTAAGAAGGGTTGATATCCTGCGATGTATTCATGCTTTGGGTAATGAAGGTTTCATCAATGATTTCTTCGTTATTCCATTTGCCCTTGTTCAAAGCCAGCAGTCCAAAACGGGCCATACTTCTTGTGGTACTGTGATAAATGGTAAAAACCGTTCCGTAGTTCCAATATCCATCCATGCCGATCCTGTTTTTCAGTTTCTCGTTGAAATACGGTTCAAACTCCAGGGTACCCGCATCGGAAACCACATCGATCAACTTTTGGAAAACATTACCGTAGGCCCATCTGGTACCGGCATCAGCAACCCAGGTCAGGTTTGGTTTGACTACCAATTGTTTGCTGTCATCTAACCCTGAGGTCATGGTCAACAAATTTCTTATCGTGATCAGGTTTTCTTTTTCCAGGGGCATGCTGGTCCACCCGGTTCCCAAATACTCCGATGCAAGGTCACTGATGTTAAGTAATGCCTCCTGTTGCGCAATTCCTGTTGTTGCGCTTACCAGTGTTTTGCCGGCACTGTTCCATTCCCACACAGTTGAGGCGTCATGGCCGTTGAAATACTCTTCCATAACGATCCTTCCGTTTACCAGGATCATGAATGATTTGGTGTTTTTTTCAGCCAGATAGTTCAGGAGTGGTTGAACAGCACTCTGGTTCCATTCCAATTGAGAAACGGATGTTGTTTCCCACGGAGCAGCCGGATCAGAAGGAAAATACATGGTAGTATCCGGTTTATCCGGAGCCGGGTTGTCATCATTGCCGCAAGCAATTATTGCCAATGATATGAATAACAAGATATTAATCTTTTTCATAATTCAGCTTTATCAAGCCAATTTACTCAAAAAGCCAACCATTAATACTCACAAGCAGTCAGGCTGGACAGTTTTTACCCGCTTTATAGTACATAGTAATTGTCTGTTTTTTCAGACAATGAGAAAACTGAATAAGAACCCGATTAAAAGGATGACTGCAATCGACAGGGAATACACCCCTGTTAACAGGAGAAACTTCACTGTGGTTTTCATCCACCCCTGTGCATAAACACTTTTTAGTGAAAACAGGAGATAAACCAGTATGGCCGCCAGAAAAAGCAGGCCGATATGGAGGTTAACCAGGTTCAACAAAAGCCACAGGGTGAAGATGATGAACATCAGCGTGTGAAAATGCAGTGAAAAAACCAGGTGTTCACTGTAGAACATCTTTTTCCGCCTGTAGAATAACCAAAGGAACAATGCGAAAAAGGGCATCAGTATAAACATGGAACCCGAGATGCTTTTATGTTGCTTATGCATATACTCTTCTTTTCCAACATGTCCGGTATTAATCAGCACTGCATTACGTACCATTTTTCTCATGACCCAACCATCTTCGGGATACTCATCCCGGATGTAATCATTGATGAGCGGATCAGGATTAGTAGAATTCCGGATCTGATCGAGTCGTGCATCGGTCGTGTCTTCTTTGATGTCTAAAAAACTAATTGAAAAATTATTGGATTTGGCATCGTTAGATTCATTCTCATCAGACTGGTGCTCCAATCTCGATGATAAGGTCAGTATCAGGAAGAAAACAAAGGTTATGAATATGTATAGCCTCACGGGAGGCACATACCTGCCCCGCTTGTTCTGGTTGTAATTAAGCGTCATGCGTCCCGGGATAAACAAATCACGGAGTGTCACCAGAAGTTTGTTGTCAAAATGAAACAAGGTTTCCAGAAACTCCCCCACAAAGTGTTTGAAGGGCAATTTATGGGTATGGTTTTCCTGTCCACATGAGGGACAGTAATTGAAAGCCTGGGATAATTTATATCCGCAGTTGGGGCATTCGGTTTTCCTCACCCTGGATTTGGCCATATGCTTATTTTGCCCAGTTGAAAGCAACACCTTTTGCATCTCGTGAATTGGCGCCCAGCAAGCTCGCAAGGTGCTCCGGCACCCATGACCATGAAGGACTCGTTCTTCGAGCCCAGCTGCGTGGTCGTCTCGTCGACCCAGGAG
>JAWOJJ010000066.1:0-11007 GCA_046481675.1 Bacteroidales bacterium
CTGCAAGCGACATTGGGGCTTATCCTGTTCATTTGGATGGGCGCAGCGGGGGCGGGTTTCCCGGTCTACCGCATCGAACATGCGGTGACGATGATCGCCGCCACCGTGGTTGCGCATTTGCCGGCGCGCTGGAGGAATGCCGCCGACGATCCGGGGGTAGGGTAACATCTTTCTCGCATGCCACAAGCATCAAAATACCCAAAAGAATAAAATGGTTTCGTCGCATAACTTTTAAGATTAAACTACCAAATAACCAGTAAATTATATTTTACTAAGATAATCATTTTCAATGATATATTTAGCGGTTATTTCAATTGTATTTGCAGGAAGGTGTTTTGAGGCAGGAGTGTTGGAGCGTAGTCGGGAGCGTAGTCAGGAGACTACGCTCAGCGGGGACCTCTTGGTGTTCTTAAACTTTGTGGTCTTAGTGAAGCTTTCTCTTCGTGTACTTTCCCGCTAAGGCGGGACAAGCTGTGTTAAAAAAAACTGCCAAGCGCAGCGCAGGCAGAGTATGGTAAGGATCATATTAACCATTGAATATCTATACTTTATTATTATTAGCTTGACGGCTATGGGTTAAAACCCCAAAGAAAAAGAGAGAATCACCTTTAAAATACCCCGGCATGAATGCCGGGGCTATTGAGGCCGGGGAGACTATGACCAGCGAGAGAAATTTATATTTCCACCCCCATCACCAGCACGTCGTCAATCTGGGTCTCATTTCCCTGCCATTGGTTGAATGCCGATTCAAGGGCATCTTTCTGAAGATTCATGGGGAGAGTGCTTACCCGGGTAATGATTTCCCTGAAAGGTTTCTTTTTGAGTTTTTCACCCCGTTCACCTCCAAACTGTGAGTAGAAACCATCGGAAAAGATGTAGAACCTATCGCCTTTATGCAGCTGAATTTTGTGTTCCGCAAAGGGTTTTTCTTTCTGATAAATACCTGCGGGTTGGCGGTCGGCTTTGAATTCGGTAAATTCCGGTTCGCCGGATCCCTGATTGAGTTCATTTGTATTAGGCGGGCGAAACATCCAGAGCGGACTATAGGCCCCGGCATAATTCAGTTCGTTGGTTTTCCGGTTGAGTATGCACAAGGCAATATCCATTCCATCTCTTTGTTCGCCTGCCTGTCCGCTTTGTTTCATGGCTGATTTAATTTGTATCCGCAGCATTTCAAGAAACTGGGCGGCTCCTTTTATTTCTGATTTCTGCATCAGTTCATTCAGGATGGCGATCCCCATCATGCTCATGAATGCACCCGGAACGCCATGCCCGGTGCAGTCGGCGGCCACAATGAAAATCTGTTGGTCCACCTGCTTGATCATGTAAAAGTCGCCGCTGACAATGTCGCGTGGCTTGAACAGGATAAAATGCTTTGGCAGTAGTTCAGATATATGCTCTTCAGAAGGCATCACAGCCGATTGAATGTATCTTGCATAGGCAATGCTGTCGGTTATTTTCAAATGGCTTTTCTCAATCTGATCTTTCTGGAGGGTAATCTCGTAATTGGCTTCTGTGAGCCGGTTGGCCTGCATCTGTATCTTCTCCCGCTGGTGTTGTATTTCGGCATTCTTGCTTTTGAGCAGTTTGTTGTCCCTGATTCGCGAAAGCAGGGCAATAAATACCGCACCCAGGAATAGCAAAAGCAGAATCACTCCTCCAGCAAGCACTTTGTTTTTCATTGATTCCAGTGCTTTTTCCTTATTCAGCATTTCAATTTCCTGTTGCTTTTTTTCAGCCTGGTACTTGGCCTCCATTTCGTTGATGGAATTCTGGTTTTCGGAGGTATAAATACTGTCGCTGTATGCTTTATGCAATCTGAAATGTTCCATGGCCCGTTTATAGTTACCTGTTGCCACATCCAAATCGGTCAAATGATCATAAGCCTGCATGGTGATTTCCACAATGCCGATTCTCCGGGATATTTCCACCGCTTCGTTAAAATACCTGTAAGCACCGGCATAATCCTGGTTGTGAGAACTGATGAGCCCGAGTCCGATTTTTGCATTGCAGATTCTTTGTTCATCCTGCAATTCCGTGGCAAGCGATAACGATTTCCTGTAGTAATGGGCAGAACTGTCAAGTGCTGTTTTGCTGTATACTGTATTTAATGAATCGTTTTGATGAACAGCAAAATAATACTCACCCAGGTTGGCGTAATTGATACCAATGCCATACAAGTCGTTATTGGCTTGTTGTAAGGCCAGTGCCTTGATGCAAAAATCAATGGCACTCATGAAATCTTTTTGGAGGAATTTGATGGTACTGATGTTGCTGTATACCTGGCTTAATAACAGTTTATCGCTGATTGATGTGGATAATGCAGCCGCTTTATCGTAATAGTCCATTGCCGTTGCATAGTCGGTATGGTATTTATGAATAATGGCAATGTTGTTGTAGCATTGGGCCATGGATTTTTTATCATCCAGGGCTTCGGCAATAGCCAGGGCTTGTGTAAATGATTTCACAGCCTTGTCGTAATCGCTCAGGTTGATGTATACATTTCCAATGTTGTTGTGTACTTTGAAAATGTTCATCTGGTCGTTGATTTCCGTGGCTTTTTCAAGTGAATTGTTGAAGTATTGCAGGGCGGAAGCAAAATCGGTTTTGTAGATGCTGATGATCCCCATGATGTTGTTGCACCTGATGATTCCCTGGGCATAATCTTCCTGGTTCGACAATTCAAGGCATTGCAGGCAGTATTTTTCTGCTTCTGCCGGTGCATTCCGGCTTAACATGAATGCCAGGTCCTTCAGTGCAATAATTTTCAGTGTGTCGTTTTTGCTTGTATTGACAATATTCAGCAGGCTGTCTGCAGCATTGTTCTGTGCCGGCATCCGGGCAATTGCAGATAAAAGGATGCAGGAAAACAAAAAAAGCTTTCTCATAGTTGCCGCGTTCATGGTTCAGTGTACGCATACATTGAAGGATTAGTTGCAGCGTTACCGGAAGGCCAGGTGAACTGATTACTTATCGGGCAGATGAACCCTTACCGATTTTTGCCAGACTACCATTTGCCGGGCGTGATCGCGCAATTCCTCAGCCATTTCGAGGTTCCCGTCATCTTCGAGCAGTTTTGCGTAAAACCGGAGTGTTGACGGGGCGTATACATCCTGTGCGCGGAGCAGGAATACCGGCTCATTGTCGGGAATTTTCCCTGCCTTGTCAACGATCCGCTGGTTGTAATCATCACGGGTGAATTTCATGGAATTCGCTTTTTACAAAGTTACTACATCAAAAAGAAAGCCGGGTTACGGACCCGGCTTTCTTTATTCATTATTTTTCTATACTGGTTTGCGTGTTATATAAAAAGAACGCCCACTTGTCAGCGGTTTCCTCAATCATTTTGGAAATGGGTTTGCCTGCGCCGTGACCGGCCCTGGTTTCAATGCGGATCAGTACCGGGTTCCTGCCCTTGTGTTTTTCCTGCAGGGTGGCAATAAACTTAAACGAATGGGCAGGCACAACACGGTCGTCATGATCACTTGTGGTAACCAGTGTTGCGGGGTATTCAACACCGTCTTTCAGGTTGTGAAGGGGTGAAAAGGCATACAGGTTTTTGAAATGAACAGAATCTTCACTGGAACCGTATTCAGGCACCCATCCGAATCCTAAGGTGAACTTTTGGTAACGAAGCATATCCATAACTCCCACGGCCGGAATGGCTACCTTAAATAAATCGGGCCGCTGATTCATGCAGGCACCCACCAGAAGTCCGCCATTAGATCCGCCGTAAATGCCAAGTTTTTCAGGTGACGTATATTTTTCTTTTACCAGGTATTCCCCGGCAGCAATAAAGTCATCGAACACATTCTGCTTGTTCAGTAACATGCCTGCTTTATGCCAGGTTTCGCCGTATTCACTTCCGCCCCTGATGTTGGCAACGGCATATATGGCGCCGTATTCCAGCAGGGCAATCAATGAAGATGAGAAATAGGGTGTTTCGGCTACGTTAAAACCTCCATATCCGTATAAAAGAGCCGGATTTTTGCTGTGCAGTTTAATGCCTTTTTTATGGAGAATAAACATAGGTACCCGGGTGCTGTCTTTGCTGATATAAAAAACCTGTTTCAGTTCGAATGCATCGGGGTTGAATTTTGCGTCGGTCTTGAAAAACAGTTCCTGATTTCCGGATGGAATATCATACGAATAAATGGTGGTGGGGTAGGTAAAGGAGGTGAAATAATAGTAAAACTGATCCTCATCCTTGTCCCCGTCCATTATGCCTGCCGAACATATTACAGGGAATTCGATTTCCTTTTCCTGTTTGCCATCATATGCATACTGGTATAGATGGGAGCTGACGTCCTGAAGGTACATGGCTAAGAGCTTACCACCCAGGGGGTAGACGGACTCAAGCAGGAAGTCCTTTTCAGGTATGATCTCCTTCCAGTTTTCCTTTTCAGGTTTGTTGGGGTCAACGGCAACCAACCGGTAATTGGGCGCATCTATGTCGGTTTGAACATAGAAAAGGCCGTCCTGGTGATCCACAACACTGCTTTTGTGCTCAAAACCTGTGAACAGGGGGGTGAATCCGCCCTTTTTCAGGTCGGTTGGCTTGTAATAGCATTCGTAACCATCGGTGCCTTCAGCCACAATAAGAAACATATATTTGTTGTCGTGGCTTAAATAAACACTGTGGTAACGCAACGGGTTGACCGGATCCTCGAAAATAAGCACATCTTTTTCCTGCGGATTCCCCAGTTTGTGATAATACACCCGTTGATTCTGGTTCAGGGCCTGCAATTCCTTGCCCTTTTCAGGCTCGGGGAAGCGGCTGTAGAAAAACCCGTCTCCAAACCAGGCTGCACCGGTGGACTTTACATTCTTCAGGAGATCAGGCAATTCCTTTCCGGTTGCCACTTCCTTTACAAAAATCACTTTCCAGTCGGATCCGGCAACCGATTTGGAACAGGCAATGTATTTTTTGTCTTTGGAAACTCCCAGCAGGTTCACGGCAATGGTGCCGTCGGCTGATAGCGTGTTGGGGTCCAGGAATACTTCCTCTGCACCATCTGTGCCCTTTTTCCTGTAAATCACCGATTGATTCTGCAATCCGTTGTTTTTATAATAGAGAATATATTCTCCGGCCATTACCAGGCCGCCCACGCGGGGGTAGTTGTAAATTTCTTCAAGCCTTGATTTGATTTTGTTTCTGAACGGAATTTGATTCAGAAAGCTGTCGGTAAGCTCATTCTGCATTTTCACCCATGCTGCAACACTGGCGGCCGTGTCATCTTCGAGCCACCGATAAGGATCGGCAACACTGGTTCCGAAATAGTTGTCGATAACTTCAACCTTCGAAGTTGCCGGGTAGGTCAGTTCCGGAATTTCATAGACTTTCCTGTTTGCCAGTTTGCCGTCACATCCGGCAAGGAGTGTAATGGCAGATAATAAAATCAATAGTCTGTTCATAGTATGGGGTGTTAAGGTTTGAATAAAAGCGACTGAATGTACAAATTCTGATTCTAAATAAAGAGAAGATTTGTCAGGTTCAATGTTAAAAGAGCCTTTTCTGTTATAATAATTGTTTCAGCTGAAAACTTCTATATCAGGAAATTCTGTTGTTTTCAGCATCCCATATCACCTGGCGCTTTTCAATGTACGACCGGTGTGCCATAATGCAGGTAATGCCTTCCTGGAAAGCCATTTCAATATCGGCGCTGGGCTTGGTGCCATTGCGGATGCAATGAAGCCACTCGCGCAAATGCAGGTGGGTGACATCCACTTCGCGACCGTTGATGGTGGTGGTGGTAAGTCCGCGTGAGGCATAATATTTGGCAGTAGCCGAGGTGACTGCATCAATTCGTCCTGCACCGGGGTTGAAAGACAATATGGGCGTGTCGGGATCAATCAAACCCGAGCTGATGGCCTTTTTATAACGTGTGGAATCGCGGTCTGCATTTACCTGAACGGTAGCTCCCTGTGTCATGGATGCATCGTGCCCTATGAACACCCTGCCCCGGTCGAGGCTTGAGGCCAGATTGCCGCTGTAAGTCAGGGTAAGATCGTGACCGGGATATTCAAATACACAATGAAGCGAATCGGGCATTTCACGGTTGTCTTTCCAGAAATAGAGGCCGCCGGAAGAAGAGGCTGATTTGGGAATTCCGATATGCAACAACTGGTTCACGGCATCGTATTCATGGGTGAATAACTGGCCTATCAACCCGGAGTCATAGGCAAACCATTTGGTCCAGTTGTAAAACCTGTCGATATCAAACGGAGCGTAAGGTGTGTTTCCCAGCCATTGCTTCCAGTCGATTGCCTTTTCATCTCCGGGTTTCGGATTCCCATCTGCATCCAGATGCCTGATCCAGGCGCCGTTTTCAGAGTTCCGGTTCGTGGTGGTTTCTACCAGCGTAATTTTTCCAAGCACATTTTGTTTGATAATTGCCCGGGCCTGTTGAAAGGCAACATTATGGGTATTCTGATGTCCCAGTTGAAAAACGATGTTGCTCTCCTTCACTGCTTTGTATAGTTCGTGAAGTTCTTCTTCAACCAGGGCAACACTTTTTTCGCAGTATACATGCTTTCCGGCCCTTGCGGCATCCGCAGCCATCCGGGCATGATGGTGATCGGGCGTGGAAATAACCACGGCATCAATGTCCTTGTCAGCCAGCATGTCCTGGTAGGTCCGGTAGCGCTTCACGGGCATTTTCGGGGCTTTTTCAACACCGGGCCGGATCTCACTGGTGGCAACTGCCAGCCCGTTCCCGGCATGCAGGTCAAAAACGTCGCATACACCGGTAATGGCCACATCCAGATTTTCCTGCTGCAGCCAGCTTTCCAATGTGCCCTCGCTTGTTCTGGTTTTTGCTTCATTGGGATGGATAAATCCCAAAGACCTGGCCAGTTGGGTTCCGCGGCTGCCAAATCCGATAATTCCAACCCGGATCAGGTCTCTTCCCGGTTTAACATTTCCATATTCCGGTATCTCGAATTGAACGGAATCGAGGCCCAGTTCCTTAAGAACTGCTTTTTGCCGGTTCGAATCCTGCCTGATTTTTTTATACCCTTCGAATCCCAGCAATCCCAAAACAGGTATTCCGGTGAATGCCTTCAGGATGGTTCTGCGGGTTAATTGTGAACCTTTTTGGTCTTTATCAATTGTGTCCATTTCTGTAATATTAACCTTGTGATCGTGTTTTTTCCCTATTCAACCTCCAATACAAACCGCAATACAATCTCTGCTTCAACCGGTGTGCCTTTTTCCTGGGCCGGTTGCCATATGCCGCTTGTGGCAATAACCCGGATGTATTCATCGGTAATTACCGAGGGAACCTTGTCTTCTGCCTGAATCTGGCTTAATGAACCATCAATACCCACTGTAAGGTGAATGGTGATCCGGTGCTTACCGGGAAACGAGATGAAAAGGGATTTGTTGACGCTGCCATCTACCCATTCTTTGAAAGCTTTTGCTGAACCGCCGGGAGGAACAGGTTTTATATAATTGTATGGAGTAGTTTCCCTGGCATCTGAGATATCCTTTGATTCAACAGTTGTTATAGCTCCTGTAACGGTTGATCGTTTTTGTGTGCCATAACCCACTACCACCACCTCGTCCAAAGCCATCACGTTTTCGGTCAGGATTATTTCTTTTCCGGAGGCTTCCTGCGGATCCACTTCCAGTGAATTATAACCCACGTAACTCAGCGTCAGAACAGCATTATCGCCGGCAGGCTGAAGACTGAAATAGCCGTTTACATCAGTAGCTGTTCCCTTGTTGGTTCCTTTGATCATTACATTTACTCCGGGTAAAGGCTGCCCCTGAATATCAACAACCCGCCCGTTAATAGTTCCGGAGGGAGATATAGAGGATACACCTCTTATTCTAACGGCTTCAGCTTTTTTACTTTTGGCTGTTGCCGGGGCTGCGGCTGCAACTTCATGCGATTCAGCTATGGGGGCGGGCATGGCTGCCTCTTCCGGCATAATAACTGCTTCGTTTTCCATTGTTATGGTTTCATAATCCTGAACTACCGCAAAATCTTCTGTGGTTAAAGTATTTTCAATTACCATTTCAACAGGCTGAATTTTTTCCGGCTCCTGCAATTTTTTTACCGGCTGCTGATCAGCCTTTTCTTTTACCGTGGAAGTCTCTGTTTCCGGAGCTTCAACAGGCAGGGTTGCAGTCTCTTCGGGTGTTATTGTTTGTTCTGTTTTTTGGGAAATCAGGTCGTCCGCAGGCTTCTTTACAACCAGGAGCAGGATGCTGCCAATGCCGATCAGCAAAACAATTGCAGCGGCCATACGGTAAAACCAGGTCAGGTTCCTGGTTTTCTTGTTTTCCACCCGGTTATCCAGCCTGGCCGTCAGCTTTTCCAAATCGGCTTCCAGTTCTTCGCCTGTAAGCCGTGTAAGTCCTTCAAATGCTTCCTCGTCAAAAACATCCTGCATCATGTCGCGCTCCAGGTCATGACGCTCCCGGTTTGAAAGGAGTCCTTTCAAATACCTGGTGATCCGGTCAACTATGTTTTCAATCCTGGACATTTTTCACCAATGGTTTGGATTCGATACAAATTTTCAAATTTCTCTTGCCGTTCTGGATGGCGCTTTTGACCTTGTTTTCATCAAGTGCCATTTCAGCGGCTATTTCCTTATAGCAGCGCTGGTGATAATAGAACATTTCCACACACCGGCGTTGCTCTTCTTTCAACTGTTCCATGCAGGCTTTCAAACGCTCCTGCAAATCGGGATCTTCGTTGTCATCAATAGGGTGAAAAACCGAAGTAGATTCCATAAATATTTCCCCTGAAAATTGACCATGCCGGTTTCTTTCGGCGTGGTCTTTTCTCAGCTTCATCAGGCAATGATTCCGGGTTACGCCATAGAGCCAGCTTTTGAAATTACGGATTTCAAAACGGGGAATTTCGGTAACCAGGGTTTCAAACAGCTGCATTACGGCATCCTGGCTGTCGTCGCGGTTTTTCAGGTACTTCATACACACCCCGTAAACCAGGTACATATACCTTTTATAAAGCACCCCCAGTACTTCCAGGTCCGATTCTTTTCGGTACAGGTCTACCAGTTCCGGATCGGAGAGGAGTGTGTAGTTATTTGGTATGTTGGTCAAGTATGAGATTGCATGAATTGAATATCAAAAATATCAAAATCTTTTATGGAATCACAAACCGAGTTGCACCTTATTCACAAAACATGTTTCATTTAAAACCCAATCCCATGAAAAAAGCAATTTTGATCGTTTGTATGACACTGTTGATGGTGTCAGGTGCATCTGCCCGGGTAATTACCGGTACTGTTGCTGATGAAAGTAACAATCCCCTTCCCGGCGTTAACATATTAATAAAAGGAACCCAAACCGGAACCGTAACCGATGTTAACGGTGCCTTTTCCATTAACGTTCCGGAATCTGGCGCCACCTTGGTTTTTAGCTATATCGGGTACAAAACCCAGGAGGTGAAAATCAAATCATCCAATACACTCATGGTGATGATGGAACCTGAATTGGTGAGCCTCGAAGAATGTGTTGTTATCGGATATGGAGTGCAAAAGCGGTGTGATGTAACGGGTGCCGTATCCACAATCAGGGGAATCAGTTCTGCTCCGGCAAGCAGTAAATCCATGGCATTCAATGCCCTGTCACAGGATTTTAATACCGAAGGCTATTCCGCCATTCACGAAAACGGTTTTAAAAGTCCGCTGCGTGAACCCCTGTCCACCTTTTCAATTGATGTGGATGCGGCATCCTACAGCAATGTCAGGCGCTTTATCAATGAAGGACAAAAACCGGTAACCGATGCCGTGCGCATTGAGGAAATGATCAATTACTTCGATTACGATTACCCACAGCCCAAAGGCGAGCATCCGTTTTCCATTGTTTACGAACTGGGAACCTGTCCCTGGAACAAGGATAACAAATTACTCCATATTGGTTTGCAGGGTGAGAAAATGTCAACGGCAGAAGTCCCGCCTTCCAACCTGGTTTTCCTGATTGATGTTTCGGGGTCGATGAATTCACCCAATAAGCTGCCGCTGTTGATCAAGGCCATGAAGTTGCTGGTAAGTCAGTTAAGGCCTGAGGACAGGGTTGCCATGGTGGTTTATGCAGGCAGTTCGGGGCTGGTACTGCCCTCCACTCCCGGTAACCAGAAGGAAAAAATAAATGCAGCCCTGGAGCGTCTCCAGGCAGGAGGTTCCACAGCAGGATCAGCCGGATTGAAGCTGGCCTATGAAGTAGCAGAAGAAAACTTTATGAAAGAAGGCAACAACCGTATTATCTTGGCAACCGACGGTGATTTTAATGTTGGACCTTCGAGCAACGCCGAAATGGAACGGATGATTGAAACTTACCGCAACAAGGGTATTTTCATATCGGTAACCGGATTTGGCATGGGCAATTACAAGGATGACAAGATGGAAATCATAGCCGACAAGGGTAATGGCAATTACAATTACATCGACAACCTGATGGAAGCCAAAAAGGTTTTTGTGAACGAATTCAGCAGCACGCTGTATACCATTGCCAAAGACGTGAAGATACAGATTGAATTCAACCCGGCCTATGTAAAGGAATACCGCCTGGTAGGATATGAAAACCGGTTGCTCAATGAGGAGGATTTTGACAATGACAAGAAAGATGCGGGCGAGCTGGGGGCAGGACATACTGTGACCGCTTTGTACGAGATTGTTCCGGCAGACGGCAAGGGTGATCAAACCCGTCAGCTGAAGTACCAGCAGTCGGAAGTGTTACCAAAGGCCTCAGTCGCCAATGAACTGGCCACCATCAAGTTCAGGTATAAAAAACCCGATAGTGACAAAAGCATCCTGATGACCGAAACCATTCCCCATACCGCACTGAGCTTAGCAAAAACGTCAGACAATTTCCGGTTTTCTGCTGCTGTTGCCGGTTTTGGCATGCTGCTGCGCAATTCGGAATTCAAGGGCAGCATCACCTATGACGAAGTGTTGTCCATGGCCCGTGGTTCAAAAGGTGTGGACAAAGATGGCTACCGGTCAGAATTTATCAGGTTGGTGGAGCTGAGT
>JAWOJJ010000019.1:0-44589 GCA_046481675.1 Bacteroidales bacterium
CAGGCAATTGGTGTGCTCTCTATCGCATCATGGGCTTTGGCTGCTTCAACAGTGTTGTTCCTTGCTCTGAAATACCTGAACGGCCTTCGTGTTGAAAAACGCATTGAGGAAGAAGGACTGGATATTTATGAACACGGAGAATCTGCTTATAATATGTAAGGGGGTTGTTTTATCTATAGTAAACCTAAAGTTAGGCCATTCAAAAAAAATCCCCGGTTTTGCCGGGGATTTTGTTGTTATTGCGGTTTTGGATAGTCATCAAGTTCTTTCAGAAATTTGAATAGCTCTTCGTCATTCATCTCATGCTTAACCAGCTTACCGGTAAGGAACTTGTCGTAACCTACCATATCCAGTAAGCCGTGTCCGCTGAAGTTGAACAGGATTACCTTTTCCTTGCCTTCTTCCTTTGCCTTTTTGGCTTCCCTGATTGCAGCAGCTATGGCGTGTGTGGTTTCCGGTGCGGGAACAGTGCCTTCGGTTCGTGCAAACAGGATACCGGCTTCATAACTTTCGATCTGGTCGATGGCCATCGGGTTGATCAATTTGTCCCTGAGTGCAGCTGATACCAGCGGGCTCATGCCATGATAACGCAGTCCGCCTGCATGTATGGGCTCGGGTATGAAACTATGGCCCAATGTATACATGGGCAGTAAGGGAGTCATTTTTGCAGTGTCGCCATGATCATAAAGGAAGGGGCCGCGTGTGAGCGTGGGACACGATGTGGGTTCTACCGGAATGATGTCGATGTTGGCACCATGCAGCTTTTCATAAATAAAGGGGAATGACACTCCCGCGAAATTACTGCCGCCGCCAACACAGGCGATAACGGTATCGGGATTTTTTTCGCCAAATTTAGCCAGCTGTTTCTTAACTTCCAGTCCGATTATAGTTTGGTGCAACATCACATGGTTGAGCACGCTGCCCAGGCTGTAGCGGGTTTTGCCTTCGGGGTCGCTAACAGCAGCTTCCACTGCTTCGCTGATGGCAATACCCAAACTACCCGGCGTATCCGGCATTTTGGCAAGAATTTCCCGGCCTATGTTGGTTTCGTTACTCGGACTGGCAATGCAGGAGGCACCATAAGTGTTCATCAGGAGTTTGCGGAATGGTTTCTGGTCGAAACTGATGCGAACCATGAAAACCTTACATTCCAGGCCAATCAATGCACAGGCCTGTGAAAGAGCGCTGCCCCACTGACCGGCACCTGTTTCGGTGGTGAGCTTGGTAATTCCAAATTGTTTATTATACCAGGCCTGCGCAATGGCAGTATTCAGTTTGTGACTGCCGGCCGGAGAAACACTTTCGTTTTTGTAATAAATTCTTGCCGGTGTTTTTAAGGCCGCTTCAAGTTCATATGCCCTTACCAAAGGAGTCGGACGGTATAAAGCCAACATCTCAAGTATCTCTTCGGGAATGTCAATCCAACGCTCGGTGCTGACTTCCTGCTCAATCAGGTTCATGGGGAATACCGGGGCCAGCATTTCGGGTGTTATGGGTTTGCCGTCGGGCCCCAGTGGCGGCTGCATAGGTGTGGGAAGATCGGGAGCCAGGTTGTACCATTGCCTTGGCATTTCGTTTGCCTCAAGATATACTTTCTTAATTCGTGTCATAGAATATTGGTTTGAAATTAATTACAGGTTCATTAAAAAATGACAGCCCCGAAATTAACTTTTTAAATTAAAAATTCATAAAATTACAGGGAAAGTTTATATAATTTCAGAAAAGGGCGGGCCGAAAAAAAGCGTAGTCAGGAGACTACGCTTAGCGATGGGATTTAAGTTTGGTTGAAACAAAAAAAGCGTAGTCAGGAGACTACGCTTAGCGATGGGGTGGACTTATATATTTAGTTTAACTGTTTTTCGTATTTAAAATATTTCCATATTTGACTAATGTTTAAAATTATTAGCACCTTAAAATCCACCCCCAGCCCCCGCTGCGCCTTCGCGTAGCCGCTACGGCAGAGCAAGGCCAGCGGGGGATAGTGCCTTATTCAAGCTCATCGCAGACAATTAAAACAAATACTTTGTTTTACGTTATAATCCCTGAAGTGAATGGCTATGGTATGTAGACTTCGCTGTGCGTTTCATACCTACCGGTGCGCCAAATAGCGCTCGGCCTCAATGGCCGCTGAACAACCTGAGCCGGCAGCTGTCACTGCCTGACGGTATGTTTTATCCTGCACATCGCCACAGGCGAACACCCCGGCGACATTGGTCCGCGGTGTTCCGGGCACGGTTTTGATATACCCGGTTTCATCCGTTTCTATAAAAGGTTTGAAAATGTCGGAATTGGGGGTATGGCCAATGGCCAGGAAAAAGCCGTCTATCTTAATCACCTCCTCGCTTTCATCCGGTAGTCCCATTCGTTTGATGAGTACAGCCTCTTCCACTACCTGATCACCACGTAATTCTTTGGTGTTTCTTTCAAACATGACTTCAATATTGGGTGCATCCATTACCCGTTGTTGCATAATTTTTGACGCCCTGAGAAAGGGTTTCCTGACAATGAGGTACACCTTACGGCACATACCGGCCAGGTACAACGACTCCTCGCAGGCTGTATCTCCTCCGCCTACAACCGCCACGTCCTTCCCTTTGTAAAAGAAACCGTCGCAGGTGGCACAGGCAGAAACACCCGAACCTTTATATTTTTCCTCCGATTCCAATCCCAGATACCTGGCTGTAGCCCCGGTGGCAATAATCACCGTATCTGCTTCAAATGTGGTTTTTTCATCAATGACCACCTTGTGCGGAGTACCTGAAAAATCAACGGAAGTGGCTATTCCCCAGCGAATGTCGGTGCCAAAACGGGCAGCCTGTTGCTCCAGGTCTTCCATTAACTTCGGACCTGTTATGCCTTCGGGATATCCCGGGAAATTCTCCACTTCGGTAGTGGTGGTCAGTTGTCCCCCGGGCTGAATGCCTTTAAAAAGCAAGGGTTTTAGGTTGGCACGGGCAGCATAAATGGCTGAAGTATATCCTGCAGGGCCCGATCCGATAATCAGGCATTTTACATGTTCCGAAGGATTTGATTGACCGGCAATATTCTTTTTATCGGGATTGGTTTCCAAAGGTTTAAATAGACTCATATACAGTTATTTTAAATAGTTTCTGCTTCATTCAGTCAATAAATATACCAAATTTTTTTTCGTGTTTTTTCATGACAAAATTACCTGATGGAAATTCTGAATAATGTTTTAACTTCGTGAGGCGCATAAAAAAAGGAATTATTATTGAATATGAGGAAGATATATACGATAGGGGAAACGGTACTGGATATTTTATTTAAGAACAACCTTCCTGTTACCGCAAAGGCGGGCGGTGCCTGTTTGAACAGCGCGGTTACCCTGGGTCGACTGAATTTGCCGGTACATTTCATCGGGGAATTCGGTATGGACCAGGTGGGCAATTTTATTGACCAGTTTTTGAAAGACAATCACGTGTCAACGCAATACGTTTACAGGTATTACGATGGGAAATCATCACTGGCTCTGGCTTTTCTGAATGAAAACAACGATGCCAGCTATGACTTTTACAAGATCTATCCCGAGAAACGCCTGGTGTTAAATTTCCCGGAGATTCAGCAGGATGACATCGTTTTGTTCGGATCCATTTACGCGGTTACCATTGAGATCCGCAAAAAACTTCTTGAATTCATACAACAGGCAAACAGGAAAAAGGCCATAGTTATTTATGACCCGAATTTCAGGAAACAACACCTGCATGAGCTGGGTAAACTGAAACCCCTGATCCTTGAAAACTTGTCACTGGCCCAGATCATCAGGGGATCCAATGAGGATTTTTCCTTTATCCTCGGGGCTAATAACGTGGAAGAAACCTATGCCGAAACAAGCCGGTATTGCAGAAATCTGCTTTATACAGCCAATAAAAAAGGGGTGTTTGTCAGGACTCCTTCGGTGAATCTGACATACCCTGTCAAAACAATTGAGCCTGTCAGCACTATTGGCGCAGGCGATAACTTCAACGCGGGCATTGTTTATTCGCTGTACAAGCACAACATCGGTTTTAAAGAACTGGAAACCCTGGATGAAAAGACCTGGGAAAAGCTTGTGTCTACAGCGGTTGAATTTGCCACCCACGTTTGCCTGAGTTACGACAATTACATTTCCGGTGAATTTGCCGAAGCTTACAGGCTATAGCGCTTGCAGGTTGTTGCTTATAAGGCCGGCTGTAATTATTTGTTCAGCATATGCTCTTCCAGCAGCTTTTTAACCGGATCGGCTACCGGTACTGATTTCTGACTGATGAAATCGTAATGAACCAGAACCGCAGTGCCTTTTGCCCCGAGCTTGTTTCCCTGCCAGGCTTCCTGGTAAATTTCAAAAGATGACCTGCCGATTCTCGATATGGAACTCCTTATTTCAACATCTTTTCCATAATAAAGCTGATTCAGAAAGTCGACTTCAAAGCGGGCCAGAATCAGGTCCCACTTCTTCAGGTCGAGATCGGGGTTGAAGTACCTGAAAAACGGATTGCGCGCGGTTTCAAACCACATGGGCACAATGTTGTTATTCACATGGCCAAGGCCGTCAATATCTCCAAAACGCGGTGTAATTGTTGTTGAAAGCATTGAATTAAGAAACTGAAGTGGATGTATGTGGTTAAATGCCCATGAGGTGGTCAATCTGGTTCATCTGTTCGCTGTTCAGCGGAGATGTACTGCCCATGAGGCTTGTAATTAATGTCATTTTGGCGGCGGCTTCCAGAACTTCCATGCGGTCGAAAGCTGAAAGGAGATCTTTTCCCAGGCATACAATGCCGTGATTTTCCAACAGGATCACGTTGGGAAATGCCGGTGATTTTTCGCGATCGCTGCTTTTGCCTGTATTTTGATTTGTTGCTGCTGCATCAGCAACAATTGCTGCCAGCTCCCTTGTCCCCATTAGCGCATAGGGCGCAATTACAGGCGTTCCGAGCATGGCCCTGGCTTCTGCAATCAGGGAACAATTGATCTCCTTCTTCATGGCAGTGAAACTACTTGCCACCGGAGGGTGGGCATGCACGATGGCTTGTACATCAGCTCTTTTCTGGTATATGGCCAGGTGCATCTCACTTTCCATGCTGGGCTTCAGATCGGGCGTGAGATTTTTCCCCTTGAAGGTGATCATTCCAACCTGTTTCGGTTTAATCAACCCCTTGTCCAATGCCGAAGGTGTGATGAAGAAACCCTGCTCAACCCGGTAACTGATGTTGCCACCTGAGGCGGTTGTTAATCCCCTGTCATATAACCTTCGCATAAAACAGGCAACATCTTTGCGGATTTGCCGGATTTCTTTTTCGGACATGCCCTTTGTTTTCATTTTTTTTGTAACCGTTTTTTCGGAACTTTGTTTTATTCGTGAGACTCAAATTTCAGGAGTGAGCGAACTGAAATTTGTAAGTCGAACAATCCCGACGAAGTCGGAGGGTATAATACCCCGCAGCTCTGCTGCGGAATTAGTTTCCAAAGCTTGCTTTGGGGTTTCATACCCGTGATTCTTTGTTAAAGACCTGATGACAATGCACGCGTAAAAGTAAGTAAAATTCCGGAGGGAAGTATGTATGGAGGCCAGCTACTATGAACAGGCTAAAAACAGTTTGAGATGCAGGCTTTGTCCACATGAATGCATCATTTCAAACGGAAAAGCAGGCATCTGCAACGTGCGTCGTAATGTTAACGGAGTGCTGATGGCAGAAACCTGGAGCAGGTTGTCGGCTGTGAATACCGACCCGGTAGAGAAAAAGCCCCTGTATCATTTTCACCCAAGTAAAAACATACTTTCGATTGGCAGTGTGGGTTGCAACATGAAATGCCGTTGTTGCCAAAACTGGCATATCTCCCAGTCCCCGGTTGCCGGTTATTCCTTTGGAAGGAGTGTGGAGCCGGATGAAGTGGTCAACATGGCTCTTTCTGACGATGACAATATGGGCATTGCCTATACATACAATGAACCCGTCGTTTGGTACGAATTCATGCTGGCTGTTGCCAGGTTGGCAGCATCAAACAGGCTCAAAAATGTGATGGTGTCAAACGGGTATATCACACAAAAGCCACTCGAAGAATTGCTGGGTTATATGGATGCTTTTAATATCGACCTGAAAGGTTTCAGTGAAGAATTTTACCTGAAATTCACCGGTGCCAGGCTGGAACCTGTTCTGAAAACGCTGAAACAGATCAGGAAGGCAGCAAAGCATTTGGAAATTACCAACCTGGTCATTCCCTCCCTGAACGATCGTACTGATTTGTTTGCTGATATGACCAACTGGATCGCGGACGAACTGGGACCCGAAACAGTGCTTCACCTTTCGCGCTACCATCCGGACTACAATCTGTATACTGAACCAACCCCGCCCGTGAAACTTAAAGAATTCTATGAGATTGCACGTAAAAAACTGGCCTACGTATATGTCGGGAATATCAGTATGGGTGCCTTGCAGAATACATACTGCAGCAAATGCGGCGAATTACTCGTGACCCGGCAGGGTTATCAAATAGCTGTAACCGGACTTACCAATACCGGCGCCTGTGTCAGGTGCGGAAACCAGGTAATGATCATATAGAAATACTTCGGATTTTGTAACAATTAGGGATTCCAATCGTCACATACAGTAAACCCATCTGAAATGTTTGCCAATTATATAAAAACTGCACTGCGAAATATCTTTCGCCACAAAACCTACGTAGTTATCAATATTCTGGGACTTGCAGTAGGGTTTGCCTGCAGCCTGCTGATCTTTTTGTTTGTGATGCACGAACTGAGCTTTGATAAGTTCAACGAAAAGTACGACCGGATATACCGGTTGTACCTGGTAGGTAAGTTTGGTGAGTCGGAGTTCAAGGGGGCATGGACAGCTGCGCCTACTGCCAAAGCATTTGTTGCTGAGTTTCCGGAAGTGGAAACTGCCATTCGCATGCAACGCTGGGATGAATCCCTGATCCGGATTGGAGACCGGAATTTCATTGAGTCGAAAATTGCACTTGCTGATTCGGGCTTTTTTAGTGTATTCAGCCTGGATTTGCTTGAAGGTGATCCGGCTAAAGCATTGTCACAGCCCAACTCTGTGGTGCTTACCAAAAGCCAGACCAATAAATACTTTGGTAATGAGGATGCCATGGGCCGACACCTGAGAATCGGGAACGATACCAACCTCTATACCATAACCGGAATCATGGAGGATGTGCCTGAAAACAGCCATCTTGAATTCAACATCCTGATCTCATTTTTGACGCATCCGCGTGCCCATGACGATTTCTGGCTTTCAAACAGTTTTGCCACTTATGTGCTGTTGCGTGAGAACACTTCTTTTGATGTTATTGAAAGTAAGATACCTTATATTATAGAAAAATACATCGGTCCACAGGTAGAGAGAACTTTGGGAATGGACCTGCAAACATTTTCAGATGCGGGCAACGAATATGGTATTTTTATGCAACCGCTCTCTGACATTCACCTCAATCCATCCATTGATGCTGATGCCAAGCGACCCAGCGACCGGAAGTACATCTACGTTTTTTCGGCAATAGCATTGCTGATCCTTATTATAGCCGCCATCAATTACATGAATCTTTCTACAGCCCGATCCGCCAGGAGATCCAGGGAAGTCGGGCTGCGCAAGGTAGTAGGTTCCTCAAAGGGCATGCTTGTCCGCCAGTTTATCCTGGAATCCGTGCTGCTGACGCTTATTTCTACCGGAATAGCCATTGTACTGGTAGAACTTTTGCTGCCCCTGTTCAACAACATGCTGCAAACCAACCTG
Organism: Bacteroidales bacterium; assembly: GCA_046481675.1. Taxonomy (GTDB): domain Bacteria; phylum Bacteroidota; class Bacteroidia; order Bacteroidales; family UBA10428; genus UBA5072. The sequence goes on from JAWOJJ010000019.1 coordinate 7,758, forward strand.
AGGGTTGGTTATTTTTCACGCTGGTATGTGATACCCGGACTGCTGCTGCTGACACTGCTGGTCGGGTTCCTGTCCGGAAGCTACCCCGCCTGGTTCCTGGCATCCTTTGCCCCGGTTAAAGTGCTCTATGGAAAACTCAAAGTGGGACTATCCAATACCGCTGTCAGAAGTACACTGGTTGTCTTCCAGTTTCTCTTTTCTATCGCGCTGATATTGAGCTCCCTGGTTATATACAAACAAATCCGGTTCATGCTCGATAAGGATATGGGATTCGAAAAGGAACAACTCATGGTGATCCGAAGGGCTGATGCACTTATTAAAAAGATTCAGCCGTTTAAAGACGAGCTGAAGAAGATAACTGATGTGGTCAGTGTGGCCAATTCCACTGCTGTTCCGGGTTATCCGAACAACAACAACGGCTTTCAGATCGAGGGAAGATCCGCAGAACAAACCTTTCTGTTAAATGTGAACTGGATCGACTATGATTACCTGAGCACCTATAAAATAAAACTGCTTGAAGGAAGGGAGTTCGGGCGCGATTTCCCGTCGGATTCCGTTGGCATGATCATCAATGAGGAGGCTGTGCGCAGGTTCGGACTCAATGATCCGTTTAACACACGGTTCATTCAGCCGGGAGCCACTGTGGATCAACGGGTTTACATGAACGTCCTGGGAATAGTGAAGGATTTCCATTTTCAGTCGCTTCAGAATGAAATCCTGCCCCATGTTTTTATCCTCAAGCCTGAAAAATGGGATTGGGCGGGCTACCTGACCATCAGGGTGGGAAAGGACAACATGTCGAAAACCATTTCAAAAATTGAAAAGGTGTGGAACGAGTTTACCGGAGACGAGCCGTTTCAGTATTTCTTCCTGGACCAGGAATTTGAGAAGTTTTACAAAGAGGAAAAACGAACAGCTTTAATAGCATTGGCATTTTCCATTCTTTCCATTTTCATAGCCTGCCTGGGATTGTTCGGGCTCACCTCATTTGCCACCGAACAGCGTGCAAGGGAGATCAGCCTGCGAAAGGTGATGGGCTCATCTGAAGGCGGAATTATCCTGTTATTTACGCGGGAGGTATCGCTGCTGATCGCTATAGCAACCCTGCCGGCATGGCTCCTCTCGTATTTCTTCCTGAAGAAATGGCTGCAGAACTTCTCGTATCACATTGGGCTGGGACCCATGGAATTCATTGTCTCTGTGGCGATTGTGCTTGTAATTGCATTAGTTACGGTTAGTTACCGCACCTACCGCGCAGCCCGTATGAATCCGGCCGAGGTGCTGAAGTATGAGTAGAACCAAGAACCAAGACCTGCCTGCCGGAGCGGCAGCGCAGGCAGGGCCAAGAACCAAGACAGGGAGAATATAAATAGCCCCGGCCTTCAGAGGCTGTGTGAAAATTCAAAAATTGAGGATTTGGGAATCAATATTCCCTCCGTGGGGTTACATTTGGGGTTAAAACCCCATAAAAAGAGAGAATCACGTTTAAAATACCCCGGCATGAATGCCGACCCCGGCATGAATGCCGGGGCTATTGATGGGAAAAGCACCTATCACTAGCCTCTGAAGCCCGGGGTTAGTTAATGCTCAGAATTAGGAGACTAGCGGCAGTAGCATTAGCAGTAGCAATAGCAGCCGTCAAATCCCAACACTCAAATCCCAATACCCACACATCCAGCATCCAGCATCCAGCATCCAGCCTACTCCAGCACCCCCTCAATCCTTTCCAGTTCCTCTTTACTGAATGTTGGATTTTTCAATGCATCCAGGTTGTTCCTGAGCTGATCCACCGAACTGGCGCCTATCAGTACCGAAGTTACCCGGCTGTCCTTAAGCAGCCACATGATGGCCATTTGCGCCAGGGTCTGGTTCCGTGCTACGGCTATGTCGTTGAGCTTTTTAATCTTATTGAGCTTTTCCGGGGTAATGTCTTTTTGCTTCAGAAACCCGTGCGCTTTGGAAGCCCTCGATCCTTCCGGAATACCCTGAAGATACCTGTCGGTCAGCAATCCCTGTGCCAGCGGGGAGAAGGCTATTAGCCCCATTCCTTCTTCCTCAACCACTTCCAGGAGTCCGTTTTCAACCCAGCGTTCAAACATGGAATACTTGGGTTGGTGTATGAGGCAGGGTGTTCCAAGTTCTGTTAGAATTTTTGCAGCCATCCTGGCTTTATCGGCGGGATAATTGGAAATGCCGGCATACAGTGCTTTTCCCTGTTTTACTGCCTGTGCCAGTGCGCCCATGGTTTCTTCAAGAGGGGTTTCGGGGTCGGGCCTGTGTGAATAAAATATATCCACATAATCAAGCTTCATGCGCCTGAGACTCTGGTCCAGGCTCGACAGCAAATATTTCCTGGATCCCCAGTCGCCGTAAGGGCCTTCCCACATGACATAACCGGCTTTGGTAGAAATGATCATCTCATCGCGGTAAGGTCTGAAATCTTTTTCCAGGATAATTCCGAAATTCTCTTCAGCTGAACCGGGAGGCGGACCATAATTGTTGGCCAGGTCAAAATGGGTGATACCCGCACTGAAGGCATGCCTGATCATGGCCCGGCTGTTCTCCAGCACATCCACGCCTCCGAAATTGTGCCACAAACCCAAAGAAATGGCGGGAATTTTAACTCCGCTTCTGCCGCACCTGTTGTAATGAATCTGTTCGTAGCGCGATGAGTCAGGTTGGTATGTCATGTTGTAGTTTTTTGCTAAAGTTAATATTTATTTTCCTTCATCAGGCTCATAACCGCCTTTAGGAGAAAGATAGAATCCAAAATAAAACATATTCTTTGGGTATTTAATTACTTTTAATATCTTTATTGTATTATTTCAGCGGCTTATGGAACCATTAGATATTATGGGAACAAATGATACGCCCCGGGTTATTTTTGATCCGGCGAATGATATTTTCGAGATATCAGGGCGTTCATTACCCGAAGATGTGGTTTCGTTCTACCAGCCGGTGCTCGACTGGCTTGATGATTACAAAAATCACCCTGTTAAGAAAACGGAATTCGTTTTTAAATACATCTATTTCAACACAGCTACGTCCAAGCTGGTACAGGATATCCTGTTCAAACTTGAAAATCTGAATGAATCAGGCCATGAAGTGAACATCCTCTGGTACTATGAACAGGACGATGAAGATATGTACGACATTGGCATTGAGTTCAAGGAAAACATCAGCTTGCCATTTGAAATCATCGGCTATTGATCCGGTGTTTCGGATCAATCAGAAAACACACGCTTTCAGCAATTCCAACGCAGTTTCACTGTTCTTTTCTTCAGTCAGGTCGAAGGTGTTGATTCTTTTTCCGTGGTGTGTGACCACCTGGTTATCGCAAATCATTCTTATTTGTGCATCGTCAAACAGGCGTTTCAATTCGCGACCGAAAACAAAATCTTCCGGGCTCCTCATTTTTTTTGTTGAATAATCAGAACAATAGCGCATCAACTCTACCAGACCTTCCACAGGTCCGGCAGAAAGGTGAAATCCGTTCTGGCTTGAAGAAACTGACGGAAGACCGTATTGCTCCCTGTTAACCAGTAAGTCATTGCGCAGGCTGCCCGGTAAGGCTTCAGCAGGGTTGGTTTTACCTATAAAGTTGTTCCTTGCAACTGCCCAGTCGGTGTCTCCGGTGAGTGTGAACGCAATAATGGAACGGCCCTCTTCGGTAAAATGCATCAGTTGTTTCGGATGAAACCCATTGATCAGAAACACCTGCTCTTCATCTATTTCAACCTTTGCGCAATAGGTTCCTCCGGCCAGCTTGACTGATTTGCTGTTTTGCCAAAGCTCGTCAACCGAAGAAGGTGTAAAATCGCTGTACTGCTGCAGGAGTTCCAGGCTTCCCAGTACCTTTGCGTCTTTGGGGTCATGTCCGAAAGCTTCTTTGAACTTTTCAAGCGCTTCGTGCGACATGTAATCCAAAGGTTTTCTGCTCAAAGCGTTGATCACCCCGTAATGCCGGGCAATAATATCGTATATCTCAAGATATGATGCACCCAGCAACCTGATATCCTTTACGGTAAATTTATGCTGTGCCAGCTTGTTGAACATCATTTCAAGAATGGCCTTCAAATGGATTGATTCAATATTTAAAGTGATCTCCGGTTTAATAAAAAACAGGAATTCATGTTTTGCTTCATCAGAACCGGCACGGGCATACAACTCGTTGTACCCTGCAATTCCTTCCTGCGCCATACCCACATGGTGGATGATCATTTTGATTATTTCCTGATTGTTCATAAAGCAGCATGAGTTTTCCTTGCTAAAATTATAGAAAAATGTAATAAAAACACGCTGAAATGGCACCATTCTTGTTCATTTTCGTATAATAAACGAAGAAGAAGATAATCAACCTATGTGCCCTAAATCTACCAAACTCGGGATTCTGCGGAGTAAGGACTCTTACAACCGGCTCACCCTTCGGATGACCTGGACGCATGCCAGGAAAAACAGTGCGTTGAAATTTGGCAGGTTAAGATTCGACTATGGCGATTCAAGAGCAAATTACCTCGAAGAGAAAAGGTCGCTTTCTGAAGGCCTGAAAATCTGAAATCCTGTACTTTCAACGAAGCTTACCTCTCTTCCGTGAAAAGCCTGCTCAAAGAACAAGTATATATAAGGATTGTTTTTTTCTGTGGCCGATTTGCCCAGGAATAAATTGTGTTCACGGGTGGCCACATCGCTGAAATTCACATAATTTGCATTGATTGCAATATTTCCCCGGTATCCAAGCCCGAGTTGCTTTGCTGCCCTCAAAATCATGGCCCCGTGCAGCGTGAAGTCATCATCGTTAATGGTTACGTAAATTCTTTCCTGAATATTCAGTTTCTCAAGCCATTTACGGTGCTGGTACTGATTTACGGCAGCAGCATTCAATATGAGATTGCTGAACAACTCTTTGGGCATGTGCGAAAGCAGCGAGGTTTTTGCCACATTGCGGAGAACCTGGTTTCCCATGCTGTGGAACATGGCGGATACGGATGACGAAGGGTATTGCTCCAGCTGAAATTTACTGAGTTCCTTCATGGCTATAACAAAATTGGGGGCAACTTCTGAAGCAGCATAAGCAGTTTTTTTGAGCGCCATGTTGTCGGTTGGCCAGTCGAAAACCACCATATTAACAGCAAACCTTTCCGAAACATGAAAGCCTCTTTCTAAAACCTGCTGAAATGTTTTGCCGTGTCCGTCCACATATACCAGGAAATCCCTGTTTGCCGGCAAACGTCTGTTTGTCCCATCCATACCTTTCATAGGTTCAACATAAGCAGTATCGCCCAGGGTGCCGGCTATAAAATAAAAGCGCTGGTATTGCGGATCAAGGCCTTTTTTTAACTCATACCCTTTTTCAGGCTTGAAATGACGTGTACTGACGATCATAATTATGTTTGCTGCACGCATGGGAAGCTGGTCCACAAATTTCAACACATAGGTGCCGGTCATGTACTCTTTTACCGGGTTTCCATTGGCAGGAAGCACGATTGCCGATAAAAGAAAGGATAGTATAATGGGTAGTGATTTCATAGCTGGTCTCTTTTACATATAACAGGTTATAATGAAAAATGTTTAACAAAACAATGAAAAAAGTAAACAAAATATTTTTTTACTTCCATAATACCGCTCCTTCTCTTGCCACTGCTCCTTCTCTTGCCACTGCTCCTGCTCCTGCCATTGCTACTGCTACTGGCTCCTGTCCCTCGTCCCTGTCTTATATCTTGGTTCTTGGCTCTTGCTTCTGTCTTATTCCAATATTTTCATCTCGGTACGGCGGTTCTGCGACCGTCCTTCTTCACTTTCGTTATCAGCAATGGGTTTGTCCATGCCATACCCCTTTGAAACAATTCTTCCTGCACCTACTGAGGCAGCTATTAAGTAATCCGCTACGGCTTTGGCCCTGTTGTCCGATAATTTCTGGTTGTATCCGGCGCTGCCGGTATTGTCGGTATGTCCGCCTATCTCGATTCGGATACCGGGATTGACTTTGAGCAATTCAACCACTTTGTTGAGTTCGAGCTTCGACTCGTTTTTTAATGAATAGGAATCGGTTTCAAAGAACACATTCCGGAGTACGATGCTGTTCCCGGCCACTATGGGCTGCAGGGGAACATCCTTGATAAAGGGCCGGTCGGCATCAAACCCTTCTTTAAGTGAAAAGTTTTCTGAAAAAAACAGGTAGGAAGTTCTGGAAACATTGAGCATGTAATTCCGGTTCCCGGGGATGCTCACCAGGAATTCACCGGTGAGACTGTCGGACCATGAATTGTAGATGATTTTCCCGGTTTCCAGATCCGTCAGCTCAAATTGCGCCCTGAGCAACCTCTGGTCACGTGCGTCGAAAACCTTGCCTTTCATATAGGTTACCGCAACAGGCCTGCTCTGAACCGGAAGGTCAAATACGTAAATGTCTTTACCCTGTGCCTGGTTTACATCCGATGAATAATAGGCTTTATTGCCCCGTGAGTTCACGATCAGTCCAATCTCATCGCGGTTGGTGTTGATCGGGTAGCCCAGGTTGACGGGTTTCTTCCAGGCTCCGGTACTGTCTCTTCGGGCAACAAACAAATCGTGTCCGCCAAGGCCTATATGACCGTCGGACGAAAAATAAAGCGATTGATTATCGGGATGAATGAAAGGCGACATCTCGGTGCCCTTTGTATTGACAGAATCACCGAGGTTTTCGGGATTTGTCCACTTTCCGCTTTTATCAAGGAGCGAAACCCAGATGTCGTGCTGTCCCTTACCCCCCGGCCTGTCACTTGAAAAGTACAGTGTGCGGCCATCGGGAGTCATGGAGGGTTGTGTTTCGCGGTAGGCGCTATTCACGGGTCTTCCCAGGTTAACCGGAACCGACCAGTTGTCTCCCTCCTTTGTAGACGCGTAAAGGTCACAACGCCCGATTCCGTCGCTCCGGTTGCAGGCCGTGAAAATCATGTACCTACCGTCGCCCGAAATTGTTTGCGCTCCTTCATTGTCGGGTGTGTTTAAAGGCCGGCCGGCATTTTTCATGACACCCCATCCGTTGCCAGTCCACTGGCTGATGAAGAAATCCTCCTGCACCTGCTTCATGAAATCTTCGCTTGGCAACAGCCGGGTGACCACAAGAGTCTTTTCATCGGCAGAGAGCCATGGCCAGTATTCATCGTAAGGGGTATTCACGGTGGTGTCGAGGGTAACAGGGTTAAAATCCACCGGGTGTTTCATGGCATCAATAGAAAAAATGCAGCGGGCCATACCGTCTTTGGCTTTTTCAATTTGTGCCTCATTCCCGATGTTCAGTGAAACAAAGCGACTGTAACTTGCCAGCGCATTTTCGTACAATCCTTCCCGGTACTCCAGGTTTCCCAATCTTACCAGTCCGTAAGGATAATAGTTCTCATTCAGCGGCAGTCCTTTGCGGTAGGTTTCAATGGCTTTGCCCGGCTTTTGGTCTGACTCATAAACTTCAGCCAGTACCAGGTAGGCTTCGATAAATCCGGGATCAGCCGCAACGGCAGTTTCAAGGAATTGCGCAGCAACTGTGTATTTATTCAGGGTGTAGTTCTGAATTCCGCTGTTGTAGGCATCAATTGCCTTTTTCGACCGGGTTGTCAGTTTTTCCTGGGCAAACGTGGCTTCGGCTCCCGGGATCAGTCCGGCAATCAGCAATATCAATATCCATTTTTTCATAAGGAGCAGCCTCACTGGTTATGTTTTCTATCTGATGATGAATTTTCCGGAATACAGGTTGTTCATATCCCGGATAATTACAAAGTACATGCCAGGAGCATAGGAACTGATATCAATTTCGTTGTCCCGGGTAAGTTTATTTTGGGCATATACAATATGGCCCCCCGGGTTTGCCAGGTATAAAATGGAATTGCCGGCAATACTGTTGATTTGCACATGAATCCTTTCTTTGGCCGGATTGGGTATGATTCTGAATTTTTTTTCCGCTTCCGGTGTTCCGGCATAAGTGCTACCGGTAAGCTCAAACAGAAGCCAGTTGTGCGGGTCGGTTTCCACGGTATTTACCCCGTCCGGCAGATAAAAAGCGCGGGTGACAAATGATGCAGTCTGCCGCATAGAAAGCAACGTGTCCCTGCCGTTATGATCCACCTTAAACTCAAGCAACACGTTGAAAAAGGGTGTTTCTGAAGAAACGGTTTGCAGTGAACTGATATAAAGCGTATCCCCCAGGTAATTCCAGGTAACATGATGCACCGGGTATCCCTGTCCATAGTACCACTGGTTGAAAAACTGGCCGAAGTCAATTTGAGTGGACCCTTCCAGGTGGTTTTTGAAATCAGCACCGGAGGCATTTCCATTGCGGTACCTTTGTAAAAAACCGGTCAGCGTTTTAAAGAACAGGCTGTCGTTTCCCACTTCCTGCCTGATCATGTGAATGATGGCAGCCCCTTTTTTATACGATAGCCTGGAATCGAATATCCGGTCATCATCTGTAGCATACTCCTCCGGAACATAAAGACTTCCCCCGGCTGATGATTTGACGTAATCATGTGTCCCCTTAATCCACCTCTCAGCATCTCCTTCCTCCCCCAGATATTGACAGGCAAGGTACTCGGAATAGGATGCAAACCCCTCATTGATCCAGATATCCTGCCAGGTGCTGCAGGTGACATAATTGCCAAACCACTGGTGGGCCATTTCATGGGCTACAAGCAGGAATGAAAAATTCACCAGCGTGGTCATGGTCTGGTGCTCCATGCCCCCGCCAAAAGGAGCCACGCAATGCCCGTATTTTTCAGCAGCAAATGGGTAAGGGCCAAACAGGTCGGAGTAAAGCAAGATGAGTTCTTCCGACCGGTTAATTAGCGTCTTGTTTTTTTTAAGGTATTCCGGGTGGTTATAAATGTAATTCTGAATCAGGATTGAATCCTGTGCGCCTTTTGGCCTTACGTAAAAGCTGTAATCCCTATAATCACTTACTGTAAATGAGATCAGGTAATAAGCAATGGGGAATCTTGATTTCCACTCGTACCTGATCCGGTCATCGGCCAGGGGAACACTCGCAGTGAGAAGTCCGTTTGATCCGGCTTTCAGATTTTTATCGGTACTTAGAAAAATGTATACCGAATCGGCCTTGTCGGTGAGCGACTGCTTGCAGGGAAACCAGTATTTGGCCGAAAAAGGTTCCGAGAGCGTCCAGGTAACGTCTTTATTCCACGAAAACACATGCTTGTTGTATATTCCCGAAGGTATGTATACGTCGTTACCCGGTCCGCGGTAATACACATCCAGCGAAATTGTTTCGTTTGGAACCGCCGGCTCATCCAGGTTCACGGTCAATTCATCAGCTGATCGGGAATACGTCTGCCTGCGGTTGTTAACCGTAACCGAATCAAGCACCAGCAGGTCGGAAAAATCAAGTACTACCTGTTCAAGTAACGCGACCACCGGCTTGAGCCTGATGGTAACATAACCCTGAATATAGGTTGAAGTATCACTTACATCCAGATTCAGGTGGTAAAATGAAATATCATAGTTATCTTTGCCTGGCAGACCGGAATCCTTTGTTTTGCCGTTGATGTTAGCGGAGAATGAGCTTGTCAGCAGCAAGAGGCATCCGGCAATCAGTAAGTATACGGGAGTTTTTCTCAACAACATGTGCAGGAAATTTCGTATAAATTTAGGCAAAAATGCCATAAAAAAAAGATCCCGGCTTTTACACCGGGATCCAACACCCAAAACTAATAAACCCTATCTGACAAAAACCTATCTTTGATATCTTGAATTCTTATCGTTTGATTTCTTATACAAATTTACGCTGTTTATCAATATCCGTTCTTTTTTTTCCGGTGATTTGCATCAATCCAAGTGGTGATATTCATCACCTGTTTTAATGGATTATTGATAGAACACAGGCTGATTGCGGAAACTTTTAGTTTTTTTAACAGATATTCCGGCAACTGATTCACCAAAGATTGGCTAATTCATTAATTTTACTTTTGAAAACAGCATTTCTTTTCAGCACTTCTGCACATCAGCATTTCAACAACAGGGCTCAATGAAGGAAAATATTCTAAAACTGGCCGTCAGAACCGTTCATTTGTTGAAATCCATTCATCCCGGTGATGCGAAATCCATACCTTTTCTTTTCATCCGGCAGTATTTTCAGAAACTCGGGATACCTGCTGAGGTCATGGCTGATTTTGCAGGCAATTCATCCGATCAGGGCACGGCAGATATGCTGTGCAACGAAATAAACAGCACGCTTTCAGAAAAGGACAAAGTTTATTTACTGCTTCTTGTGCAGGATTGCCTGTTGCCGATGCATGACAGCCCCGATTTTATTAATAGCCTGAATTGGTTATATAAATGCCTGGGTATTGAGCGCGGGCTGATCTGCAGGTTCAGGGACTTTCTTGAACAGGATGCAAGGTTAACCGATAACAGTGATTTTCTGCTGCTTTCACCCAGGTCGGCCGATAACGACGACAGGCTCGAGGGCAGCTGGATCGAGAATAATGCGCCCAAAGTAACAGCTGTTTCAGATGCGTTTGACCCGGAACAGTTGGACCGGAACATACTCGTTATGTATATTGAACCTGTCAGATCGTATGTGATCCGCTGCCTGGAATCAACCGGAAGATTGTTTGATGAAGATGCGGAGCAACAATGCTCATTCAGGTTGCTGAGCCCGGGAAAGGAACTGAGCATTAAAGGTATTCCGGTAATCACTTTTTCGGGTCTGAAGAACCGTTTCATTCAGCGTGATGAAAAAGGTGAAGTAACCCTGGTGGTTAACCAGATAAGTTATTCCGAAGCTAAGGGCCTGAAAGAGGTCAATACATTTACTACTGTTGAAAACACCGGTCAGCTGATCGGCGTTGTTGGCCGCGAAGGGGTGGGGAAGAGTACCTTACTGAAACTCCTGGCTGGTAAAATGAAACCCGATACCGGGAACATCCTGATCAACGGATATGATTTGTGGAAAAACAAGTATTTTCTGAAGGGCATCATTGGCTTTGTTCCTGAAGAAGACCTGCTCTTTGATGAGCTTTCTGTATTTGACAACCTGGCGTTGACAGCACGCCTTTTTTTTAGCAGTCTGACGAAAAAGGAAATCACCGATAAGGTAAATGGTTTGTTGAGCAGGCTCGACCTGCTGGAATTAAAACATAAAATGGCAGGTCCGGCCGACAACAAGCACATTCAGCCCGGGCAAAGACGTTTGCTTAATATTGCACTTGAATTGTTGCGCGAACCCCAGATTTTGCTTGTTGATAATGCCTTATCGGGGCTGGCCATGTCTGACGCATCCAAAGTTATTAAGGTATTACATGAATATTCCTTCCAGGGCAACCTCGTAATTACGTCAATCAGCCAGGCCGACAGCAGTACCTTCATGCTGTTCGACAAAATTTGGATACTCGACGAAGGCGGCTGTGCCGTATATAATGGTCCGGTTAGCGGAGCTTATAATTACCTGCTGAAAAACCTGAAACTCAACACGCAGAAAATTGATGAGGTGGACCCCACCCAACTTGTCGACCTGGTGAATTACCGCCTGCCCGACAAGGAGGGGTTGGTGTGGAAAAGAGTTATGGAACCGACCGACTGGCACAGCCAATACCTCAAGGAGCAGTTGCTCAGGGATCAGCCCCTGTCGAACAATGTCCGCATGCCCGCCCGTATGGTGAAAATCCCCAATCTTGAGGTTCAGTTGCTGATTTTTTCCATCCGGAATTTTAAATGCAAGTTTTCCCGCATCAACAACGTCATCAAATCACTTGCCATCGGCCCCCTGATTGCACTTGTGCTGTCGGTGCTGTTTCATTACCGGGGAGAAGGCAATTACACACTGCTGAATAACCTGAACCTTCCGCTTTACCAGTTTGTCAGCGTAATTGCAGCTGTATTCATGGGACTTGTGGCCAGCGTGGATGAGATCATTCGCGAAAAAAACATCCTGGAAAAAGAAGAATACCTTGAATTCAGCAGGTTCAGTTACCTGAATTCCAAAATTCTCTACCTGTTCCCTGTGGTGGCCATCCAGGTACTGCTGTTCATCCTGGTCGGGAACCTGATCATGGGCATTTCAGAGCTTTTCTTTGTATACTGGATTGTTCTTTTCAGCGCTGCCTGTTTTGGCATTCTCCTGGGCCTGGCGCTTTCTGCCGGGATGCAAAATAGCAACCTGCTCCAAAAGGGTATTATACCTGTAGTCATTGCCATTCAGCTACTCCTGGGAGGCGGACTTGTTTCCTACGACCGGATGAACCTGGGCAACACCAGGTATACACCCTGGATCGCTGATCTCATGGTTACCCGATGGGGATATGAAGCGCTTGCTGTAGAACAGTTTAAGAACAACAGCTACGAAAAGCTGTTTTATGAGGTGGATCAGAAAATTGACCAGGCTTCTTTCTATACTTTTCACATGATCCCCAAGCTGCAGGAATCACTGCAAAACTGTCTCATCACATCGGATGCAGATTCCGTTAATGTGCTGACGGCACTGCTCCGAAACGAAATGATCAGGATATCGGAAGTGTCTGATGTTTTTGCTTTCGAATACCTGACACGGCTCGATGAGATTTCTACCAATGAAGATATTGCGCGCGAAACCAGCGACTACCTCACCTACCTGAGCTTGCATTTTTATGAACAGCATCAGCAAATGATCCGGCAAAAAGGTATGCGCACCGATAGTCTGACCGCTTCACTGGGCTCCGAAAAATTGAACCAAATCAAACTGAAACACCACAACCAGGCCTTGGAAGAAGTGGTGACCAGCAGCCACAGCGACCAGGAATATGATGTGATCGGGAATGAAATTGTGCCATTGAGGGGTGCTGTTTATAAGGAACCTGCTTCGGATATCGGAAGAGCCCGGCTTTTCACCCCCATGAAGCTGGTTAACGGGCAAAAAACAGAAACCCTGTGGTTCAATATTTCCATGATGTGGCTCCTGATCTCCATTTGCTATGTGTGGGTGCTGTTTGATTTTACCGGTTTGATCCGCAGGGCACTGCATATCCATAAAACCCCTGACAGGGTTTGAAACTCAACCCCTGACAGGGTTTGAAACTCAACCCCTGACAGGGTTTCAAACTCAACCCCTGACAGGGTTTCAAACCCTGTCAGGGGTATTACAAAACTTTTATTCCCCGAAACGCAACCCTGCAGTCCCGATTGCAGTACAACCCAATATAGACTACTCTTGGGAAGGACGGGGAAATGAAAGGTTATTATCTCAAATCGACAATCGCTATAGGGCTTCTGGTATCTGTGATCCTGTTTTCCAGGTTTGCATCCGTGGAGAAAATTGAAAAATCACAAGGATTTCGTTGGACTGAAAAAAAGAGCGATCCGGAGTTTCTGCTTTCACCTGCGTTCTGGGTTGACTCGGTGCTGAATTCACTCACCCTGGAGCAACGGATAGCCCAGCTCATCATGGTTGCCGCCTATTCCAACAACCACCGCAGAAATGAACAGGAAGTAACCAAACTGGTTAAAGAATATAATATAGGAGGACTCGTGTTTTTCCAGGGTGCACCTCACCGGCAGGCCCAACTTACCAACCTTTACCAGTCGCTTTCCAAAACACCCCTGCTTATTGCCATGGATGCCGAAAGCGGGCCCGGCATGCGCATTGACAGTGCCATACGATATCCCAGCCAGATGATGCTGGGCGCTATTGATGACGATAAGCTGATCTTCGACATGGGCAGCCAGATTGCTCACCAGCTCAAACGGCTTGGGGTTCACATCAACTTCGCCCCGGTTATCGACATCAATAACAACCCCCTGAATCCGGTTATTAGCACCCGCTCTTTTGGTGAAGACATGACGGCGGTTACCCGGAAGTCGCTGTTTTACATGATTGGCATGGAAAATAACGGCATCCTTGCTGTTGCCAAGCATTTTCCCGGCCACGGCGATACCGAAGCTGATTCACACCATGAACTTCCTGTTATTCAACATTCCAAAGAACGGCTCGACAGCCTGGAATTGTTCCCGTTCAGGGAGCTGATATATAATGGTCTGTCGGGTATCATGACAGCCCACCTGCAAATCCCTGCACTGGACTCACGGGATACGGTTCCGGCATCACTTTCAAAATATGTTATTGACTCACTGCTGAAGAGAGACATGGGTTTTAAAGGCCTCATCTTTACTGATGCGCTGGGCATGAAGGGCGTTTCAGATCACTATAAACCGGTTGAAGCTGCTGAGATGGCCCTGCATGCCGGAAATGACATACTGCTGATGCCCAATGATGTTCCCGGCATCATTGCCAGCCTGTCAAAAAGAGTGCGACAAGGCAAAATCAACCCTGAAGAAATCGACCAGCGTTGCCGGAAGGTGCTGGCTGCAAAATACTGGGCAGGACTGAACCGCTACCGGCCGGTTGAACTGGCCGGGCTCAGGAACGACCTGAACAAAGCGGAATACAGGTTGCTGCAGCGAAAACTGACAGAGTCGTCGCTTACCCTGCTGAAAAACCGCAACGGCATACTTCCCCTGAAAAATTTCGGTAAACTCAGGGTGGCTTCTGTAGTTTTTAGCAACAAGCCCGAAAACGTGTTCCCGCAGACGTTGCAATCATACCTGCCTGTTACCCGTTTTTACATCCGGGGTGATGTGCACGACAATGTAGACAGCCTGTTTGCCGAACTGAAAAAATATAACCTGGTTATTGCCAGCGTGCATGCAACGGATCTGAGCCCTGCAAAACAATACGGGATCAACGACTTCATGATCGGGCTGGTTGATTCACTTTCATTGTACCATGAGGTTGTACTCGATTTATTTGCAAATCCATACGTGATGAACAGGTTCCGGCATTCCGACAGGCTGAAGGCTGTGCTCGTATCGTACGACAATTCCGACCTGACCCAGGAGTTGTCGGCACAGGCAATATGTGGTGCAATTGGTTCGGGAGGTATTGTTCCGGTATCTACCACGCAGTGGCCTGCGTTAAAATCGGGACTGAAGATGGAATCGCTCGGGCGGCTGAAATTCACCATCCCGCTCGAGGCAGGTATGAGTGAGGATACACTGAAAAAGATTGATGATATTGTTAATAAAGCCATTGAAAGCCAGGCTTTCCCGGGTTGCCAGGTGCTGGTTGCACGCAAGGGCCGGATCATTTTCAACAAGGCTTATGGAGCACAGGTGTATAAGGGGAAGCAGCCTGTTGCGCTAACCGATCTGTACGACCTGGCTTCAATAACCAAAGCGGCTGCCACAACCCAGGCTATGATGAAGCTGGTGGACGAGGGTTGCCTGGATATCAGCCAGAAACTGGCGGCTTACCTTCCTTATCTTGAGCAATCCAACAAAAAGGATTTGGTGATCAAAGACATCCTGTTGCACCAGTCGGGTTTGCTACCCTTCATCCAGTTTTATTTCGCAACAGAAGAGCCGGTTTTCAAAAACCAGCCCATGTTCACCTCCGGCATCACCGATGCCAATCCGTTGAAAGTAGCCACAGGCCAGTATTTGAACAGGTATACGCACCACCGGAGCAACATCATCTCCGAAAATTATTCCAGTGAATTTCCATACCAGGTTGCTGATGAACTGTACATTTCACGCACCTGGCCCGATTCCATGTACCAGGGCATAGCCGCCTCGCGGTTGAATAAAAAGGAATATGTTTACAGTGACCTGGGCTTCATTCTTTTCAAGCGAATGATCGACAGCATCACCGGTGTTCCGTTTGATACCTACCTCGATTCGGTATTTTACCAAAAGCTGGGAGCCTCGAGCCTGTGTTTCAATCCACTCCAAAAATTCGCCATGCAAAGCATTGCCCCTACCGAAGATGACCAGTTGTTCCGGAAGCAGTTGATCCGGGGATATGTGCATGATCAGCGTGCGGCCATGTTCGGGGGTGTTTCCGGGCACGCAGGACTTTTCGGCAATGCTGTTGACCTGGCCAAACTGTTCCAGATGATGCTGAACAACGGGGTTTATGGAGGTGAAAGATACATCAGCAAACAAACCATTGAGCTTTTCACTTCCAGGCAATCATCCATGATAAACAACCGCAGGGGATTGGGTTTCGATAAGCCCGAGCCGGATGCACAGAAACCAGGTCCTGCCTGCCGGAGTGCCTCCTCAAAGAGCTATGGGCATTCCGGTTTCACAGGAACCATGGTATGGGCCGACCCCGAGTACGACCTCGTTTATATCTTCCTCTCTAACCGCGTTTATCCCGATGCTTCCAACAACAAACTGGTGGAAATGAACGTCCGCACCGAAGTACAACAAGTGGTGTACAATGCGATTGTGGAGTAGCTGTTGGCCATTAGCTGCCTGCTACCACGAATGATTTCAACTCTTGTTTTTGCCTCGTTTTAGGCATTAATCTTGGTTTTTAAGGACTCGTGGGACGTTGGGGACATTGTCGCACTGGTCTCCAATGTCCCACCAACTATTCTTTCTTACGTCTTTCCTCTATTCTCGCTTTGGTCATTCTTTCTCTTAACCCTCCTTCTTTCAAAAAAGCCGCTCCCCGCTGCAATATTTTGCTTTCCGCTGCGCGCTGCTTGCTCCATTTGGCCAATGGTACGGTCGTATTTGTTAAAAAAGCGATTGGTAAAATACTTGGTGCCATCAAAGATGATTTCTGCTTTCTGATAGCTGAACAAACTCCGGTAGCCGCCGTGGGTAGGGATAAATCCTTCGGTATTATTATCAGTATTCATTTTATGGAGTGTTAGATTATATTCTGATAATTAAATATAAAGTCTGAATTCTAAATATCCCATGGTATATTGTTATTCACGGGTTATTCCAGGAATTCATATTACTCCTTAACTAAATGCACCTAAGGATAATTACACATCTTCGGAGAACGATTAAGAATACAAATTTTTAATATATTCTGCTCCTTCCTTGTTTATTTAGTTTGAAACTAAACGGAAAAAGCGTGACGAATAAAAGACGGTGAATAGCTCGATAATATTGATTATCGTCTTACCTTATTTTTTTCAATTCGATATTTTTGTATGTTGGAATAGCTGAAGTAAAGTCAACGACTTCACCTCCGGTTGTAAAAAACATCCCTGGTTTGTATTCGCCAAGGCGGCTTTCACCATAGTTGCTTTTTATCATAAGCTGTTGATCTCTTAGTTCAATAGTAACTTTCTGAGGATGAAAGCCCAGTGCAAATGCAAGCCGGGCATGCCATTTGAACTCAAGGCCCTTGAAAACCAGATAATACTTGCCCGGGTATTTATTCCAGCTGTCTTTATAAATTGTATCCGTAGTGCAGATAACGGGAACAAATTCCTCTGCTGATTCAGCAAGGCGGGCATTATTGTGAAAATTGAATTCATTCGAAACGGTTATATTGCCTGACAACCCGGACCTGCTTTTGTATTCATCTAAAATATTGATACAGATATCAAATGTATTTACCTGCTTATTGCACAACATAACAGCTGCAATATCGAATTCGGGATACCATACAAATGAAGCACTATACCCGTAGCCGGAGCCATTGTGATTGACGAAAAAAACCTGGTTGGTTTTATCAATGTAAGTGCCAAAACCATAATTGTTGTGCCTGATTTTGTACATTTCCATAAGATATTCTTTATCTATAAATTTCGTTTTACCAACGGTGCCGGAATTCATGTGAAGCTGGACATACTTCACGAGATCGGTAATATTGGTATAAACAGCACCGGAACCGATTAACGGAATACAGAGATGCTTTGACCGGGTAGCGCTGATAGTGCCTTCTGTTTTATTGATGCTGGCTACCATCTTGTTGTCATCAATGGTGGTGGAGTTCATCTTCAGTGGTCCGAAAATTTTGGTTTGCAGGTATTCAACGTACCTCATTCCGCTTGCCTTTTCTATAATGGTTGCGGCTAAATCATAACCTAAATTTGAATAAGCATATCTGCTGCCTGCAGGATATTTCAACCAGGTATCTTTTATGCTTTGCAAATGTTCATCAAAGGAACATACGGAATAATCGTAGTTATTGCCCAGGGGAGCCTCATGGGTTAATCCTGAAGTATGCGTCAGCAACATCCTCAAATTTATTTTATCTTCAGGATTTTCTTCAAAACAGCTGTTAATTGTAAAATCAGTAAGATATTCTGATATAGGCTTATCAAGTTCCAGTATCTCGTCGCGCAGCACAATCATAACAGCCATGGCAGTTATGTTTTTCGAAACGGATTGTATACTAAACATCGTTTTGTCATCAATAGGGTAACCATAGGTAGAATTGCCAAGGCATTTTTGCCATATTATGCTATCCTTATTGAATAGTGCAAATGCGATACCTTTAACGTTTTCCGATTTTTTAAAGTGCACAAGATGTTTCTCTAATGGTTCTGTTTTTGCATCAGGAGCAATTTGCGATTTACATCCAATGGCAATTATCATCAACAACAGGCACAGGTTATGTTTTATATTTTTCATATGGGCTGGTGTTTTGCTTTCAATCATATCAAATGCCAAAACAGAGCATTCAAACTACATTTGCTTTAAATCCTTCACCAAATCAACCACAATAAACAATGCAAAAAGCAATATGATCATCCCGGAAACCAGGTCAATTTTCTTCAGTACTTTTTTGTTGAGCCTGGTTTTTAACTGATGTGTTAAACCACTCAAAAAAATCCACCACACGCAAGAGCCGGTGAATACGCCAATGATTAAAAGCATGGCGGCAGATAGTCCATGAATGGAACCGGACAACCCAAGTCCGGCAAACACAGCAATGAAAAACAAGATGGTCATGGGGTTCGTGATTGTCAGCACAAAAGCTGACAGGTAGTCTTTCAGTAAACCTTTATCCTCAGCTGTTTTATATTCAACATCAGCATCTTTCCTAATCAGCGTTTTTATCCCGATAAATACCAGGAACAACAGTCCTGTTAATTGAATCCATAGTTTCTGGTCAATGAGGAAAGTGGAAATGGCGGTAAGGCCTAAACCTGCAATCAAACCATAGATCAAGTCGGCAGTGGCTGCGCCAAGCCCGCTGATAAAGCCTGCCGTAAAATTTTTGTTTAGGGTCCGGTTGATGCAAAGGATCCCGATGGGACCAACCGGTGCTGCAACCGAAAATCCAAGGATCAAACCCTTATATAAAAAATCAAGATTCAATTGGTATTATTCTTTATTGTGCCAATCGTTTGCTTTTGAATGGAATACGGGTTGGTTAACTTTTTAGAGAAAAAAGGGTTACTACAAAAGTTTCCTTAACTCATCAACAAAGTTCTTCACTTCTTCAACCAAAGGTTTCACAATAATCTCGTCGTAATCATATAAATCTCCATAGTCACCTTTTTGTCTATAATCAAACAGTTTAGCAAATAATTTTCCGTATTTTTTGTCAACTATCCCTGTTTTAACATAGTGTAAGCTGAATTGTGACCGGGCACCGTCATGAGTTTGAGTTTCAATATTGCTTTTTAGTAAAACAGCTATAACAGCATAAAAGCAAGAATAATACAATCTATTAATTACTGCATTCCATCGATTATTTTGAGCCATTATTAAGGCCTCTTCGAATGATTCAAGTGCTCTTTGAAATCTGTACTTAATGTAATCATCACGATTATTTACTATCATAATCTGATTCCCTCCTTATAAACATTTTTATATAGGGGAGAATAGGATAGGTAACTTTTCCAATATTCTTTTGGGTAAATAAAAGTGGAAATTATTTGACCCGATTCCAATTCCAGATCATACAAATTGTCTCTGAAATTATCTTCAATCTCATTGGTAACACTTTTATTGTCAATAAGAATGAGTATGTCCCAGTCAGAGTTCTTTCTGCTGTCTCCACGTGCTCTTGAACCGAAAAGATAGACCTCAGCCTGAGGATCCTTTTGGTAAATGGCTTTTTTTATTTTACCTAATATCAGTTCTTTTCTCATGGAAACCGGATTGTGAAACAAAGATAAGATTTTTATATTTATGTGGTTGATATGCAGGTTATATGTTGTATCGGGTATATTGAAGTTCGTGAGTTTGTATTATGCCTGAAAACTTTTTCAAGCCCTGACGCAGGGGTTATTGCCGTCCCGGGAGATGCCACCGCTGCTAATAAAGGGTTATGACGCAGTCTACGAGTTAATGTAAATTCATTTATAAACCTATTTCATAAATTCTTGATTCGTCTCCCCAGGGATGGTATCCCTGTCCGATGTATCTGAATCCATGTTTTTCATAAAATCCGGTGTGGTCGGTAGACAGGTATAAATTTACAAAACCTGCTTTCCTGGCATCATCTTTTGCCTTATCTATGAGCAGGGCGCTGTAATCGTTTCCCCTGAATTTTTCTTCAATAAATAACGCACAAAGCCAGGGATATAAATCCATCCTGCTGATAAAATCATTGGTAATCAGTCCCGTGCAACCTGCTATTTCATCATCCTTTACCAACAAATACCATTGCGGCAACGGATTACTGGCGTGAATACAATGACTGATGCAGTCTTCATAGATGGCAGGCAATACGGTATTCCAGCTTTTCTGGAAATAGGCGATGGCCCTGTTTTTCCAGGCGGGATTTTCTCTTATGGAAACTATTTCCAATTTAATGGGTGTCAATTCTGTGAAGGTAAATATAGAATATTTGTCAATTATACTGTGAATGTTTTGGTTAAGGATATAATTGATGCCATCAATTGATGATTTTAAAATCTACATGGTAATGATCATCATGCACCTTGTTTAAAATCTCAGAGAGATTACGGGCAAAGTAAATGCCCCGCCGTTTTACTTCCTTGCCTGATTTGGTGCTGTAAAACTCATCTTTCAGGTCAATTTTCAGGATTACCTTGCTGATGGCCAAACCATTTTTTCTTGCGGCATCATCCAGGGCAATGATGTGCTTTCCCATGGTTTCAAAATCAATGATTACATCTTTGTTCAAAGTCAGCCTGCCTTCTGCATCAAAATTCAGCAGATAATGCCATAAACCAATTTTGTCATACCGTTTAACCTGCTTCTGATTCTTCATTTTAGGAACCATGAAGTCAACGCTCAATCCATTTTTATGCGACCGGTGGAGGAGCGTTTTACCACCATTCTTTAAAGAACATTCCATGATGCGAAATTGAATCCCGGGGCAGGATGATTCACATGTTTTGTAGGTATCTGTCAACGTCTGATAAAGGCTGGAATGAACATATCCCATACCTGTTAAATAATAACTGATGAAACTGAAATACTTCGAATTGCTGGTTTTGTAACTGATCTGCCAGGCATTTTTCAGCGATCCGTTTCCGGTTGTGCCAACTGATTCACTTGTACCTGCATTTCGGTAAAACATATTCGGACCGCATGCATAGGCCAGTGCAATCAGCACCAGAATTAATACGAAATTTCTTATGAGGCGTTTGGTCATGTTTTCTTAACTAATTGATTACAAAATAACTTCTGGTAACTATGCTGACGATACAAAATAAACATCCTTTGTGCAGCGGTCGATTTATCATTTCTTTCCCCCTTTTCTGAACCAATAAGCCATAAATAGCACCGATGAACTCAACAAGGCCAACGCCATATCCTTTTGGGCATCCCACGGATCACCCTGCTGGCCGTTATAATCCGCTGCGGCATCAGCAGACATTACAAAAGTTAAAAACCATTCAAACACTTCGTAAAGCAAACTGACGGATTGTATTACCAACCATGCGATCAACAGTCTGAATACCTTCGATAACCTGTCGGATCGCCTGGTCAACTCATACAGGTAAGGAAAGGCCAGTGCCCCGAATGCCAGGTGAACAAACCGGTCATAGTGGTTTCTGTTGCTTTGCAAAAACCTGCCCAGGTCAGCATTTGTCAGTGAATTGATCCAGTCGACATAAGGTACATAAGAATAAATATAACGTGCTCCGATAATATGGATGATCAGAAATGCCATGACGCAGGAGTAGGCCAACAGACTGAGCCTGTTTGAACGCAAATCAGCAGCCGGTATAATCAGGATAAGCAGTGTTCCCAAGTGCTGCAGGAATTGTTCACGGGGATATATAGGGTTGATACAGGTTATCAAACCCAGGCAAAGCACCACTACAAGAAGGATAATTTTCATGCTGTCTGAATTTTTCCTTTCAGATACAATACTACGGCCCCGGCAATTAGTGTTCTGTCATGCTGAAAAGTACAGGTTAAGCGACCACCGCGTTTGGAGAGCTGAGCAGCTTCCAGTTTGGTTTTATTTAAGCGGTTGGACCAGTATGGGGTTAATGTTGTATGAGAAGAACCTGTAACCGGGTCTTCGTCAATTCCAATTTGCGGTGCAAAAAACCGCGATACAAAGTCAGCATCTCTTCCCGGAGCTGTTACAATAAAACCCCTTCCGTCAGCCTTTGACAGTAATTTCAGGTCGGGTGACATGTTTTCAATATCGGCTTGAGACGAAAATACCAATAAATAATCGGTTTTGCCTTTGTAACATTCCAGGGGCGTTACATTGAAACTGCTGCGGATCACATCCGGAATCGGATGCTCCTGGTATTGATCGGTTGGAAAATCCAGTTCAAACAGCCCGTCTTCGAGCTTACGTACATATAAGTCACCGGAGTGGTGGGAATAAAAATGGATCGGATTGCTTTCTGTGATCTGAAGTTCATTCATCAAAACATAAGCACTCGCCAGGGTGGCATGGCCACATAATTCAACCTCGTGGGTGGGCGTAAACCACCGTATTTCATAAATGTTGTCTTTTGGAACCAGAAATGCCGTTTCAGCCAGGTTGTTTTCTGCAGCAATGTTTTGCATCACATCTTCAGGTATCCACTTATCCAGCAAACACACAGCTGCCGGATTGCCTGAAAAAAGCTTGTCGGCAAAAGCATCGAGTTGATATATATCAATCATCATAGTATCAAAGTTTTTGATTTAGTAAAGCAAACTATATAAAAAGAGCTTAAGAAAAATTAGGTGTTGGGTAACATCAAAAGACAAGTTTACTTAAAAAAACTATTTTTTCTTCCTTCTTTCCTCTATTCTTGCTTTAGTCATTCTTTCTCTTAAACCACCTTCTTTCAAAAAAGCCGCTACCCTCTGCAATATTCTGCTTTCCGCTGCGTACTGCTTGCTCCATTTGCCCAATGGTACGGTCGTATTTGTTGAAGAAGCGATTGGTAAAATACTTGGTGCCATCAAAAATGATTTCTGCTTTCTGATAGCTGAATAAACTCCTGTAACCGCCGTGGGTGGGAATAAAGCCTGCTGATAAAATCATTGGTGTCCTCCTCTTTGCATTACAAATAACACGATATTGGTGTTGGCATCATGACAATTCCAACCTTTTTACAAGGTAACTCTCCATATGGTATTTGAAACATCATCGGCCACTAATAGTGATCCATCAGGCATAACTGTTATTCCAACTGGTCTTCCGCGTACTTCTTTTTTTTCAAGGTTGGATATAAATCCGGTCAAAAAATCTTCTGCTTCTCCTGATGGGTTGCCATTTTTGAATGGAATGAAAATTACTTTATATCCCGCTAAAACTGATCGATTCCATGAACCATGCTGAGTTAAAAAAGCCCCTCCCTTATATTTTTCGGGAAATGAATTGCCGGTGTAGAATGCCAAACCAAGAGTTGCAGTATGGTTTCCAACATGAACATCGGGAACTATGGTATTCTTTACAAGAACAGGTTTTAATTCTTTCACCCGTGGATCAATATTTTGACCATTATAAGTATATGGCCACCCATAAAACCCTCCCTGGCTGACACTTGTAAAATAGTCCGGTACAAGTTCATCTCCCAGTTCATCACGTTCGTTCACAACTGTCCATAGTGTTGTAGTACCTGGCGCCCATCCCATGCCTACCGGGTTCCTCAATCCCGATGCATAAATTCGTAAGTCTGATCCATCCGGATTTACTTCAAGAATGGCTGCACGCAACAATTCATTAGCAATTCCATTTTCTGCTACATTACTACCTGAACCAACTGATATATAAATTTTTGAACTATCTGAATTGGTAATTATATTTTTTGCCCAATGTCGATTATGTTTTCCGGCCGGAAGATCAACAATTTTTTCTGGCGGATCGTTAATTTTAGTTTGACCTGTTTTATAAGGATAACGAATTAGGGCATTTGTGTTTCCAACATATAGCCATTTGCCGATCACTAACATTCCAAATGGCTGATTTAATCCAGTGAGTAATGTTTCTCTTTGATCCGGGATTCCGTCTTTATTTGTATCGCGCAACAATGTGATCCGGTCAGCACTATGGCTTAAATTATTGGATTTAGATGCACCCACTATAAACCCGCCCACCTTTTTAAGAAAAGAATAGTTTGAATTGCTTTCTGCAACCAGTACATCTCCATTTGCGGTTATATACAACCAGCGTGGATTTTCAAATCCATCGGCATATTTTTCAACAACAAATCCCTGGGGTGCTTTTGGTATCTCATCTTTCCAGCCAATTACACGACTAAAATTCATTACCGACTTGGTTGCATAAGGAGCAGGCAAACTATCTGGTTGTGTTTTATTTTTTGTTTGCGTATTACCAGAAATTGAAATCAGGAATAACACGGCAAGTATTATTATGGGTTTCATTTATTTTGAATTTTAATTTTTAATTCCGGAAAGTATTCTTTGTGTCTATGAAGAGTTCGAAAGTAGATATTCCAAAATTCTGATAATTGTAAGATATGAGCGTTACAGAATTTCTGCAAAAAGTTACATTATTCACACATTGTGTATCAGAATCAGGCGCTTATGCCTTTACATCTATCTGGCAACAGACAGGCCTGCCTGCCTGGCTTGGTCCGCGTTTCTCCCGATTTCTAACAGAACTATACAAATGTGGGAATAATGTAATTTTTCCAATTTATTATGTAACACTTCCCTGAGCTAATGGACTTAATTTTGTTGTGCTACCTGGTTTTTATACAATGGAATCTACTTCAACATGGCAAAACCGGACAATAAATAGGCAAACAATGAAAAGATTTAATCAAAACGATGCAAAGCAAATAGGAAAAGTTCTCCATATCAACTGGAAAGAAATAAACCTGAGTGAGTTTACAAGAGGACTAAATGTTGAGCTTGAGCATGGATCAAAAGATCCGCAAACCAATGTCACCGACAATGACGGAAAATTGACCGGAGAAATTGCATGGGCTCATTTAAAGGAGTTTCCTGATTACTATACCAGACTTGCTAAAATGGAAAAGGTTGCTAAAGCTGATTTTAAAAAGGGTTAATTAAAGAAAAGCATTATGAATAATTTATTCAGAGGACTATTGTCAGGATATGGAGCCATGAAATTGGGTGGTGGCTGTTTAGGCACTATTGTGGTATTTATTATTTTCTGGCTTGTGCTTGGGCAATGCAGTTAATTTTTACACAGAATACAGAACAGATATGAAAAGTCAGCGCATCGTAAAGAACTTTCCCATAGTTTGTGTGGGTGGATCGGCTGGCGGACTTGATGCCTATATCAGGTTACTCCGGAATCTGCCTGCTGACATGGGAGTAGCAATAGTTATTGTTAATCACCTGAGGTCAGTAGCTACATTGTTACATGAAATTCTTCCGCAATATACAAAGATGCCTGTGGAATTGATTACGGAAAAACTAGATGTTAAGGCTAACCATGTATTTATAATCCCGGAGAAGAGGGATCTACACATACTTAATAATGAATTTCGACTGAAGCCGATTTCAAAACCCAGGGGATGGCCGGATGTGATTACTGTTTTTATGCGTTCGCTGACTAAGAACTGGGATGGCAAACTTATCTCTGTAATTGTTTCCGGCTATGATGGCGACGGTGCAGATGCGCTGTGCGATATGAAAGAGGTTGGCGGCATCACCATTGCTCAGAAACCCGACACAGCCACTCAACCGGATATGCCTGAGAGTGCCATAGCAAGCGGCTGTGTAGATTTTGTTCTTTCACCAGAGGATATCGCAAAGGAAATTAAACGAATTGTGCTTGCTATATAGACGGAAATATAGGCTTTATTACGTGACGTTTTCCTACCAAACTTATGTGCTATTTATCTCATTATCTACCAATATTAAGCCCCTTTGGAGGCGGCATCCTGGTAGAAATAGCCAATTTCAGAAAAGTTTAAAGCCCCATTCGGGGCAATATAATAAACATTAAATATACTTTATGCATGATTGCCGATGGTCATATAATTTCTATTAAAAAGGATACCCTATTGCAACATTTAAAATCAGGTTTTCTTTTCTCCAGGCTGAATTTCCAAAGTTGATCTCATTGATCACCCATTTATTTTTTTGTTCGAGCCATGGTTTCCGTATAGGTGTGGCAAGATCAAACCGTAAAATAAAAAACGACACATCCACTCTTAAACCAACTCCGGCACCTACTGCTATTTCATTTGCGAACCGGGAAAATGAAAACGGTTTTCCAAATGTTGAAGGATTTGATTTTAACAGCCATACATTCCCTGCATCAGCAAATAGGGCTCCTTTAAAAAAGCGATAAATTCCAAAACGATATTCTGAATTCAATTCCAGTTTTACATCACCACCTAATTGTAAAAACCCGATGCTATCGGGATTCTGGTAGTAAGTACCCGGACCAACGGAATTTATGCTGAATGCCCTGATACTATTGGGCCCGCCACTAAAATACTGCCTGGTATAAGGCAATACGGACGAGTTTCCGTAGGGTTTGGCAATGCCAGCAAACACCCTCATTGCCAATTTATTATTGTCCCGGAAATTATAAAAACCACGGGCATCAAAACCTAATCGGGCATATTGCGAATACACTGATCCAATCACGCTTGATGGATTGTCTTCAACTATTTTTTCCCCGGTAATTGTTTTAACCAACGAAAATGCATTCCCTGCAGCCTCAGTGGTTAATTGAAAAAAGTACTGAATTTTTTTCAATGGAAAAACCTGTTCGTTGAAAGTGAGGATATAAGTTCCTCCTGCAATGAACTGTTCTGCATAGCTTTTTTTAAGAAAAGGGTTTGTATTCAGCAATTCACTGAATGTCACTGTTTGGTTTGATAGTTTGGTAAAGCTTATATTTATCGGATCTAATTCATGCTCAATCCTGATATTTTGTTTCCATTTATACCCATAAAGGAATTGAAGTGATTGCATGTTGAAATACCCGACTCTTTTTGAAAAGTTATACGATATTGACAACCGTGTTTTTGGAATGTATAAGCTGTTAGTTTTAATTTTAAATGGTAAAATAAAACGTGGAAAATACATCTCAACCTGGGGATTTACAGAAAAAGAATATAGATTTTTATTTGTACCGCTTAACTGTGCCTCAAATGATGTCGCCAAACTAAGATTCAATAGTTCGGCACCTTTAAATGTATTCCTGTTTATGAAACTCGTATTCAGTCTGGGTCCTGTATAATTATTTGATTTTGAAACAATTTCTAATTCAGCCCTGAAGGTATGCACAGGCATGGGTGTCATTAAGATGGTAACATCTAAAAATCCTGCAGCAGTAGTATCGCTGTCAGAAAAATTCATGCGCACAAATTTGAAATTGCCCATGGTCATCAATCGGTGCAGTGTGATGTTATGGTTTTTCCGAGCATAGATTTCGTTTTTATACAAATAAACCGATCTTGAAATAACCATTGGCCTGATTTTCATTTCTGCTTCTTTGCCAAGGAAAAAATTACCCTGATACCTTAGCGTGTCTTTTACCTGTGCTTCGTCTTTGTCAAGCGAAAAATCCTGATCAATAAACACGTTGTTTATGCGATACACCCTCAATGCCTTTTCAGGAATACTGTCCTTTAAAGTAAGCCGTAACGTTACTTCATGGTTTTTAGCGGATGTATCAGCTTTAAATAGTAGAAAGTCGGGATTGAAGTAGAAATATCCATTATCTTTCAACAAAGCATCAAGCCTAATCCTTTCGCTTTTCAGTTTTTCAAGATTATAATCATCGCCTGCTTTTATCAGCGATTTTTTATTTTCTTTGAGGATGATCAAGCTTAAGCTGTCGTCAGAAATTGAATAGGTAACTTCTTTAAGTGTATAAGGGACCTGAATATGACTGGTGTAAATGACCTTGGAGGTGTGTTGTTTTTCAATGATTTTATATTCGGTATAACTTTTAAAAATTCCGATATTAAAAAGCCTTGCATCAACAATAGCTGATGTAACAGCGGGTTTAATGGTGCTCATGAAAACAGGAGCCTCCCCATTTTTTTTGAGCCATTTATTAAATTTGCCCTGAGGGTTTTCGCCAGCTTTCATGTACATCCATAACTTGGGGCGCAACCCAACAATATTTTTGTTTGGTTCGGGGCGTATCGCATTTTTGGCAACAGTTTTGATTGACTTTTTCTTTCGGCGACTGATTTGATCTGAGGATTCTAAATGTATGTCAGCGCCCGTATAAAGCTTTTCGCCTGTGGGAAAATGCTTTGTTCCGCTGCACGATGCTAAAAGCAGGCATATGGTGAACTGAGCTAATATAGTTTTAATGTGTAGTGGCATTACTTTTGCTTTTCCGGATTAGTCCCTTTTGCTTTTTTCGGTGCGCGGAAGAAATCTTTCCATTTGTTGAAATCATGAACATAGGAAACCCCCATTCCGGTTTCAATGAGCAGACCGTCAATAGCTCCTTCATATTGATTGTGCCTGAATCCTTTCAACCGGTAACGACCATCTTTGGTCAGTTTGTACTCTACGGTAACATCGCTGGTTATATCGCTCGGCGAATTTTGTTTTGCTTTTGCGCCTTCTACATCCACCGTACCTCCAACTTGTACGCTTAATCTTTCGTTAAATAGTTGCTTTTTGAGCCCGAGTTCCACCTGAGTTCTTCCTTCTGCCTGTCCGGAGGAATAATCATCATAGGACTGGATGTCAAAATTCAACTCGACACCTGATACAACTTTTGAACCAAGCTGATTTAATTGCGCGGACAATAATCTGCCTACTGTAGCACGCACAATGCTTGAGGCTTCGATATTTGCATCCGTTTGTAGCGGATTTTCCTGTAAAAATCTGTTAAATATCAATAAAGCAAATACTTGTTTGTTGAGTGCTGAAGGATTGTCGTTCAGCAAATTCAGTTTTGCATTTACAGCCCCACCTAAAATACCTTTATCTTCCGGTGCCAATTGAATCTCGAAACTAATCTCGGGATGTATAATTTCACCACGAAGTTTCAGTAGGATCAGGAATGGAAACTTCTGTTTATAGGCGCTTTTATCAACCAGGCTTAATCCCGATAGCTGATCAGTTACAAGGTCAATAGGTGAAGCGCGAACGGTATAGGTTGCATTAATGGATATTTCCGCATCCAGCGGATCACCGTTCCATATGATTGTGCTTCCGGAATTAATCTCAAATTTCCTTTTTATTATGGACTCTACCGAAACAAGGTAACTGCCTTCATCAAGATTATAGGCTCCGGTAAGACTCATTTTTCCGCTTCTGTCCATTGTTAAGCTCAATGCAGCTTCGCCTTTTACAACCAGTGAATCATTGTTAGAGGGATCTATTAACAAGCGCAGTGTGGCATCCTTATCTACCTGGATAATCGAAGAGAGGTCGATACCTGTAAAGTTGCTTTTTGAAGCTGCTTTCCCCGCGGTTTTGTACAAAATCGAATTCAGTTTCAATGAATCTTCAAACTCCACTACATCTTCACCTTTATCGGTAGTGAGTTTTTCCTCAGGCACCGCAAATGTAAAGTTGGACCCTTTTTTCATTTTTATTTCTGCATTTACAACCGGAAGTGCAATGGGTCCGTTTACATCAATCTTGCTGTCAACTACCATCCTGCCAAAGAATGCTTTGTTGTCTTTTGAAGTTGTATTAAATAGTAAGAAGTCTTTTGTATTCACATCCAGGTTAAAAACGAAATTTTTAAACTGCTTCATTTTAACTGTGCCATCAATAATTGCGGAATTCTTACCGGCATCCAAAAGTGTAAATGAATTAAAGTAAATGCCATCGGCCTTTAGCCGGATAGTTTCATGTTTTAATTCCAACCTGTTATTCAGCACGGCGGGTTTTATAAATGCATCATTAAATATCAGTTCACCTGTAATTTGTGGTTTATCGGATTCGCCTTGTACTAAAAAGTTTCCTGTAAGCGTCCCGGCTGCTTCTGTTATTTGCTCCATCGAAAATGCTTCAATCGTTTTCATTGAAAGTGATTGAATATCAGTTTTTATATTAATTGAGTTGTTGCCACCTGTAGGAATATAATACCCTTTGGCTGTCAGGTTGTTATCTGTTCCCGATAAATCCACCTCCAAATCAAATCTTTCAGTTGAAGGGTTATCAGCTTTTACAGCCAGATCTCCGATAGGAGCATTACGAACAACCAGGTTGCTAATTTTCGCATTTGCAATGATACCATACTTATTATTCACTCTTTTGAGCAATATATTTCCATCCACATTCCCTTTTAACAGGCTTGTGTCCTTTTCGATGATCCGGGAAAGGTCATCAAGCTTAAAATTGTTTATTGTCAGGTTCAAATCATCATTGAATTTATCGTGAACCGAAGCGATATTAATCTGGCTTTCCTTGTTAGTCATAAAAAAGTTATGGATCAAAAAGCCCTCTTTCCCGAATTCTATATAATTATCAGCAGCAATGTTCCATTGATTATTCATCAGGTAAAAATCTTCCGGATCGAGCACAAGCCTGTAAATGTTTTTATCCCTGGTAATTTGAGAACGGATCACTAACTTTTTATCCTGATTATCAGCTATTGACGATACATTCGCGAATAGGATATTATTTTCCAGTTTCCCATCAACCATGAAGTTATCTAATTTTGCCTGTGCATTCGAAACATTGCTGCCGGTTATTTTATAAGTTAATGCAACCGGATCTGAATTTACAATCACCGACAAATTATTGATCTCTGTTGATCCGTAAACTATTTTTTTTATGGTTGCATTCAACTTCAGTTCGCTTTTCTCACGTTCGAAACTTCCGCTAATTATACCGGGCTCGAATTCTTTGAGTTGTGGAAACAGAACCTGCGAAAGAATCGGATGATTGTGCAACTGTATTTCAAAAGTAAAATCGGATCCAATGGATTGGTTTTTTGTCCTGATACTGTCCGAAAACCGGAAATAATTCTCTATGAAATCGCTGAACTCCGCCTGAAGACTGGCCGGAGAAATATTTCCTGAATATTTTATACCAACCAGGGCACTGTTGATGTTCAGTTCGCTTTTGTTCGGCTCATTTATCGAAGCAAATAATATGGAATCGAGCATATATGCTTTCTCCCCTTTGAAAACTAACAGGCTCGAGATTCCGGCAGTACCGTTCATTTTATTTACAGTGCCACCCTTTAAATCTGCTGCTGCAGTCAGACCTATCCTGATATTGTCTTTCGTGAAATTTAGCTTTTGAAGGTCTGCTCCCTGCACATTCAACCGGAATTTATAATGTTCCTGATTTGGATTGATATTAACCAGACCATCAAATTCAAAAATTGCATTTTCATCATTCAGATTCACTTCTCCTTCAAATTCCTGCCCATGGATATCACCATCTATAGTAAGGTTGTGATAGGTATATTTATTCAGATAGATCTCTGATACTTCACCCTCGATTTTTGCAGTTATCGTATTTTTATCCAGTCCATGCCCTTTTGTTTGAGCTGTTAGTGTAACAGGTCCATACATTGTAGTATCTTTCAGCAGCCTGCCTAAATCGAAGCCAGTCATGCTCACTTTACTTTTGAAATTTTCGCTTTCATCAATCGTCGCAAAAAGACTGGCTGATCCAAAGCTACTTTTCAATCCCATGGTTGACTCAAAGGATTTCATAGTGCCTTTGAAAGCAAGGGTTAATGCCAGATTTTCCGGTAGTTCAATGCTCATAGGAAATGCCGGTCTGGCCATCATTACAATATCGTGCTTGGTTGTATATAGTCTCAGGTTGGGGAAATCAAAATGTGCATTTGCTGCATCAGGCAAACCGGCTATACTGAAATCGGTTTTTACAAGAGTTCCAACCCCGGTTTTGATAACCATATTTTCACCTTTCAGATTGTTCACCTTTCCACTTACAATTCCCGAAATGGTGGTAATATTTGTCCTAATGCTGAAGAATGGTTGCTTGATAAGTTGAGGACTGAAATAAAGAACATCGGCATTTTTAATACTTGCATCTTCGAGCCTCAATTTCAGCACAAGGAACGGGATGGAGTCTTTTAATGATTTCAACGAATTGTATTGTATGCTCAGATCAGCAGCAATTGAAGAATGATTTGTTGCGGCTTTCAGCTTTTTCAAAGTAATGGAATGCTTATCCATACTGAATGCTGTTTCAAACTTCGTAATTGAGAATTTATTCTGATCAATTGTGCTGAATTTTTTTATCAATAGGTGAGCCGTATCCGTGGAGTAAAACAAGTCTGTCGCTTCAAGGTTTAAATGACTGAAATTCAAGCGACTTACATCAAAGGTGTTTTTTATTTCAGCATTTTTCGTTTCGTCAGTGTAGTCGATTTCAGAATTATTGATTTCTATATATTTGCCCGTTATCATGGGCAAAATTCCTTCAGATTTTTTAGTAGGTGCATTTGCCGGCTTTTTCATCTGAACATATGCTTTCAGGCTTTCAATCTGCAATTCATCAATACTATAAATTGATTTCGCAATATCAGTTTTATCCATTTTTAATTCCAGATCCCCCAGAACAGCAGTTACATTCATTCCTCCAAATTCATCATCATAACGGAATCTGATATTATTCAGACTTACATTAATAATGCTGAAAGTCCATTTGGATGCGGATTTAGGATTAACTTTTTTTATAGTGGATGGTTCACTGAAAGCCTTCAGTAAAAAGTTGAAATTGAAAAGCGAATCAGTATCCCTGCGGTAAAGATTGATCATTGCATTTTCCAATGCGAACGAAGATATATCTATATTGCTGGATATTAAGTCGTAAAGTGCAATATTTATTTTTGCCATTCCGGCGAAAAATAAGGTGTCTTTTTGAATGTCCTCCAAAAATATACCTTCAATAACAACTGTTTTTGGAAATGAAATGCTGATGTTTTTTATCTCAACACGTGTATGCGTTTTGCTACTTATATAAGAGGTTGCAGCGTGTACAATTTTGTTTTGAATAACAGGAATGCGGA
This sequence comes from Bacteroidales bacterium, assembly GCA_046481675.1. Lineage (GTDB taxonomy): Bacteria > Bacteroidota > Bacteroidia > Bacteroidales > UBA10428 > UBA5072. The sequence continues at coordinate 40,831 of JAWOJJ010000019.1, forward strand.
TTAGTGCAGTAATTATTATGAATAAAAGCACGAGGCTCACTGCCACCCAAAGTATAGCTTTTGAAGTTTTTCTAATAATTGCTTTTCCTTTATTCAATTATTATGGTTTTATGTTTTGCCTCTTGCGACCATTTCCAAAACAATTGTATCTTTTGTAAAGTGTATTTTAGAAATAGATACGAACTTTAAAAATGGTTTCAGTTCCGAAAATTCATTCAAATCTACTTTTATTTTTTTATTCTTTGAATCCCATTCAATGGGCGTTTTGTCCAATTTTTTATCCAGAAAAAAGTGAGCGATCTTAGTTACTATAGTTGCAAGCCCATCTACTTCATAATTGAAAAGGGCCACATTATTTTTCACCTCCTTTATTATCAAAACTACCGAATCAATATAAGTAGCCTCAATTTTGTTCTTTTCAATATTCTTTAAGTCTATGTCAATGTGATATTGATTACTTAAGAATTGTTGAACTTCTGACAAAGATATTTCTAATTGCATAAGGCTTTGATTATTGAGCTGTAGTGTTGAGCTGTAGTGTTGAGCTGTATATTTAATAATCCCGGCAGGCAATAGAAGGATGGAACAATATCTTTCTATTGCCTGCTCAAGGATTCCTCATGGGGATAATCCTAATTCTTGGTGCTATCTGGAACTATATTCATGTCTTTATCTTTATTTGTTTTTATGGGCATCATGTTGCCTGACATATCTACATGTTGTCCTTCTTTCATCATCAATTTTGTGCCATCTTTCTTAATGCAAGTTCCATCGCTCATTACTTTTGTTCCATTGCTCATGGTCATGTCATGGTCTAAGATTGTCGTTTGTCCGTTTTTCACCATCATCATTTTTCCGTTTTGCATCGTTACCCCATCGGGGAGTGATATTCCAACCGGATTGTTTAGCAGGTTTTGATTTTGATTGTTGTTCATGTTCACTAAACTCATTTTTCTGTCTGTTGAATCGGTTTGTGTGTATGCACAAGTGGCGATTGCAATTGCTGCAAATACTATGATTAGTTTTTTCATTTTGTTCTAAATTAAAATTATTAATTGAAACTATTGGTTCTTCTATTTTCAAACTTTTGAACTGATAATTAGGCTACAAAGGTGATAAACATAAAAACGAATAGCTTTACACAACTTTTGAAAAATGTTGCAAGATTCACACATTTCTCTTCTAAGAATCAAAAATAATCTGGGAATTATGTAACACATACTTTTTATTGTGTAATATTTTCATATTAATTGATTCGTACTTTTGTAGGGAAATTAAGTTATCCCTAAAACATATTTTTTGAGAAGCTCATGAATCTATCTTTTCAAAAATTATTTTATGTATTGGTCTTCATATTTGGCCTCTTTGCTGTATTGGTATTTGCTAAACCAGTACTAATACCGCTAAGCATGGCATTATTTATTTCATTCATTTTATTACCGGTTGTTAAAAAATTAGAAGGTTGGGGCTTAAATAAATTACTTTCTGCATTTGTATCCTTGCTGATGTTATTCATAATTATCGGAGGAACTATCACCCTATTTTCTACCGAAATAATGAGTCTTTCTAAACAGTTGGATGATTTTACTGGAAAAATAATGAAAACATTATCAGATGTTGTAGTCTACATCAACAGTAATGTAAATTTTATTGATAACTTAAACAGGGAGGAATTGGTAGAAAATGGAAAGAAATGGATTAAAGAATCATCCGGATCATTAATTAAAAATGCTTTTAGTAGTTCTGCTGCATTTATTACAGGTCTAATTGCCACAATAATATTTACCTTCTTATTACTAATATACAGGGAAGGATTAACCAAAGCTTTTGTAGCATTTGGTGATGATGAGAATAAAAGTAAAATTTTCAGGATGCTAAAAAATGTACAGAGCATAGGAAAAAAATACCTTTCCGGAATGTTCCTGTTGATGTTAATATTGGGGTTTGCCAACAGTATAGGACTGTGGATTATTGGAATTGATAACCCGTTTCTTTTTGGTTTTCTGGCAGCTGTTTTATCTATTGTGCCATATGTGGGTACCACTATAGGTGCAACTATTCCGGTGCTTTATGCCTTTATGTCCTCAGATTCGATATGGGTGCCGGTAGCTGTAATAGTTTTGTTTTGGTCAATTCAAACTATTGAAAGCAACTTTTTAAATCCTAAGATTGTAGGTAGTAGCGTAAATGTAAATGCTTTAGTGGCAATTTTAAGCTTACTAATCGGAGCTTCGGTTTGGGGGGTAGCAGGTATGGTATTATTTCTACCCTTTGCTGCTATGCTTAAAGTGGTGTGCGAAGAGTTTGATCAATTGAAGCCCATTGCCATGCTAATCAGCAACGATATTTCCGGTGATAAAAAAGAGAAGCCTAAAATTCCTAAATGGATTAAAAAAATAAAAGCCTTGTTTAAGAAAAAGTAATGCACTTTCCTTTTTGCCATCTTCATCTGGTTCATAATTTTAACCGCTACCCGCACCATGCCTTCTTATACCGCAATAAAAGTACCCCTGAGTTCTGCGTGAATGGGGTGATGTTTTGCCAGGTATTTTCTCATTGCGTCTATAATTCGTTCTGACTGGTTTTTACGATTTCGTCCGTATTTTTGAGGCACACCTTGCATCGTGACGAATGTTGCTGAGTAATATTTGTCAGCCTGAATCTCTTCATTGCCAACAAATAGTTTTTGGATTCGGAGGCCAAAAGAGTTTTCTATCTTGAAGTACACATTAAGTCCAAGACAACGCTTTACATATCCGCCCATTTGATTGTAGGCGTCGCACGAAAATGTCAATTCGAGATTTTCCTCCAACATTGCCTTTATTTCCGCTCCCGACAATTCTATGGTTGAAACAGGCGGGTTCATAGGGATAATATTGTAAAGGTCATTCAACGTTACGTTCCCCGGAACTATTGGTGCGCCGTAGCGCCATCCATTCGAAAATGCCAGTTGTGCTCCGGTGCTTTCAAGTATTGCCTGAAGCAGAAAATTGTCCATTGTAGTCTCCAATGTAGTTCCCCTGTTAAGTGCTGTTGCAGTTTCACCAACAACCTCTGCGAGTTCATTCTTGTAAGGTGCAAGGGCCTGCTTCACCAGTTCAGCTACTATTGGGTCAGGCTGTATAGTTGCCTCAACCTCAATTAACTGGTGTTGAAAAGCCACAATATGTCCGTCAATTACTTCCAAATCCAGACGACCCAAAAAAGAGCCATGACAGCCTGATTGTATAACAATAGTTTTTCCATTGAGAACCGGTTTATAAATACGGTTATGAGTATGGCCGCTGAGACAAACATCTATACCTTGTACCTCAGATAAAAGCTTCATATCCTGAGCGAAGCCAAGGTGTGAAATCAGAACAGTCAAGTCAATCTTTTCTTTATTACGCAGCAAATCAATAATTGGCGGAAGTTCATCTTTACCCAATGTAAAGTATATGCCTTCGCTGAAGGATGGCGGCATGGTTTTGTCCACAATATTCGAGGCAATCCCAATCATTCCGATACGCAATCCGCCGATCTCTTTTATAGCATAAGTTGGAAAAACCGGCTTCTTTGTCGCTTTATCAAACACATTACTTGCCAACATCGGATAATTGAGTTCAGCAACCCGCTGTTTAAAAACTGCCGGCCCATAAGCAAATTCCCAATGAGCCGTCATGGCATCAAGCGCCAATGAATTTAGAATAGGGATCATGGCTTGTCCTTGTGTGGCGACGGCAGGATAGGTGCCATGCAGCGTGTCACCGCAATCGCAAA
>JAWOJJ010000040.1:0-15106 GCA_046481675.1 Bacteroidales bacterium
TTTTGGCTTTTGGCTTTTAGCTTTTAGCTTTTAGCTCTTAGCTAACGGCTAATGGCTAATGGCTAACGGCTAACGGCTAACAGCTAACGGCTAACAGCTAATAGCATTTTCACAACAAATATACGCTTTTAAATGAACATATGTTCACTTATTTGATTTTTTTCTTATTTTTTCTCAAACAAAGCCGACAAACCATTTGGCATCGGCTTGCTTTCCGACAGGCTAAACCCGGCTTCCTGTGCTATCTTTAGAGATTGTTGAAAGCTCTGGATCGTAACATGGCCTGACGGCTCGGCAAATAAAACCTTGCCGCCGCTTTTGGTCACTTTGTAGATATCCTGAAACAATATATCCTTATCCGGCACTTCATGGGCTACAGCAAAAAGCAGTGTAAAATCAACCTGGTTTACCAATTCTGCAGGCTTATAAGTATCTCCCACAAGCAGTGGCTCAATAACATGATCAAGCCGGGCATTTCGGGCTCGTTTGTTAAGCTTTTCCAGCATTTTTTGCTGAATATCCACGCAATACACTTTTCCGTTATTGCCTGTCATTTTTGCCATAGGAAGACTGAAATAACCCATGGCACTGCCATAATCCATTACCGTCATGCCACTGTTTATGTGCGGACCAAGAATTTTGTATGGATTCTGGCCCAGTTTCCGCAGCGGAATGAGTAAGGCATATCCCATCCACCAGGGACAAATCTGATTGTTGTTGTTCATTAGTTCTGGTATTATATTACAAGGCGAAATTAAGCTACCGGATTTAAAGTGCAACCAGCTTTTCGGCAAAGCACAGGAAAACGACGGTAATCAGCGAGAAAAAAAAGAAAATTTTTCCTTTGATATCAAAATCAAGGAGATTGAATCATAATTGAAACCATTAGCAGCATAACCACGTAATTAAATTACCTAGATTTTAAAACCAACCGACTTATAGCCTTCCATACATATAAGTCGCTGGTAAAGTTTTTACTAACTATAATTTTTTTACCATGGGACGAATCGTATACGAAGACAAGAACCTCAGACTGGAATATGTGAATGATGGCAATTACATTCATGAAACCTGGTGGGGAATCACGACCAACGAAGTTTTCTATAAATTGCTCAATATTATTGTAGACGAGCTGAATAAAGCAAATGCAGACGGTTTGATACTGGATGCCCGTGAACACAAAGGCCTTGGCCCGGAAGCCCAGGAAGTGGCAGCCAAGGCAATTGGTGCGTATGCCAAAAAACATGGCAAGTTCAAAGAAGCAATCATTGTTCCCAAAGATGTCTTTTCAAGATTCTCCGTAGAAAATTATGCGAAGAAGGTGAAAGTCGATACTCCGGTAAATACACGTTTCTTTGACAGTGTGGAAGCAGCAGAGGCATGGCAGCGCGAGAAATAGCAAGATCACCTGGTCAGAAAATGATGATATATGCATGCTGATCTGACTGAAGGAAGCTCAGCAGCATACATCCTTCAGAATGTCTCCAGTTTTTCAATATTCCCGGAGGCCTCAAACAGGCCGCGCTGTTCAAATTTTCTTTTCCATATCTCTACAGGGGTATAGCTCATGGTAACGGTTGTACTTTTAACAACCAGTAACCGGTCACCTTTTTTCAGGTTGAAAACAGCCAGGAGTTCTTCTGTTAACAAGATCTTTCCGCTAATAATCTTTGTGAGCGCATAATATCTGTTTTTATCGACGACAAAAGAATCCAGCCGGCCAATCCGGTCGATGATACTCTTAAACACGCTATTATAGGCTTTTTCCTTAATCATGATTCCCATTCCGCCCTCTCCGATATGGGTGGTAGACAGCAGCACCTCATCTCCGTCGGCTAAGCCATAATGCTGAAATGCCTTTGGCGGTATATTTATGCTCAGATCATCCCTTATCAGGGAAATTCCATAAGCTTCTTTAGTACCAGGGGTTCCGGGTGATAAACTGGGCATATTATTTATTTTGGTTTGAAAGATTAAAAGTCCGTGCCATACTCAGGGTTATTCCATAGCCGGCGCCCAGCTGTGTTCCATTGAAGTTTTGGTATACAGGAATATCAAGCAGTGCAGAAAGATTCCATTTTTCTCTGATTACATAGTTTAATTGTGGAACAACGAAAAACAAAACACTTCCTGATGATTCTTTGATTTCACCGGCTATCTCATCATGCATCCGGATTTCGTTTCTCAATTGAAGAATTGTCGTCCAATCGCCTTTTACCCTGTTGGCCATGATGTGCTTTGATACGTAACCCGATGTGTAAATGGCAGTTCCTGGCCGGTATTCCTTATTGTTTTCGAAATGATATTCAATTCTGTTGGTCAGAAAAAAACGCATTCCCTTACCCGAATTCTCCTTAACCCATGTGGTATTCATTACCAAGCCGTAAGATCCCATGGTAGGTTGAACTTCTACAGGCAATTCAACATGATCAACCGACATCGGTTTTCGTGAAGTAGGAATTTTCAGGCCCACGGCAAGGGTAATAAAAACCCTTTTGAAGTTTTCGGCATATAACCCATACCGGGTTGATATTACCAGGTTTGAAAAGCCATAACCCCTTAATTTGTATTCAGGTTCAGTATTGTACACCTGTGTTTTATTAATAAAATAGCCCAGCTCAGTTTCAAGGGCCAGTTTGTTATTCAACCCATACCCCATGAAGTAAGTCAGGTTGTTATAAAAGGCCCTGTCAATCAGATTGAAATCAGCATGATGGTCACCTTCATAGTATTGTCTCCCCATGCTGTGTTTATAGAAGGTAATGACCCTCAGCGATTTTTTTTCCAGCACCAGCAGGTTTTCAGTACCACCTACCGGATTCACCGATGAAAGGCACTGGGCAGCAGCGTCAGGAACTCCGAAACCTGCAGCAATGAGAAGCAATATGATGTTTTTATTCAACAACAATGGTGATTGTTTTTGTTTCCGATGCCCCATTACCGTCTTTTACCTGGCAGGTAATTTGGTTGGTTCCAACATGACAGGGAGATGAAGCATAAGTAACTTTTGCACCTGAACCGAGAATATCTCCGGCTGAAGCCGACCAATAATAAACAAGCTTATATCCACTTGCAGTGGCCGTTACCGGGGTGGTCTCACCCGAACAGATCGTGTCGTGAACAGCAACAAGCGACTGATACACGAACGGCTGGTTGGGATCCCCTTCCCCGCCATCATCTTCGTTGCAGGCTGCAAATAAGGCTGCAACCATTAGGAATAATAGAAAAAATGTTGAATTATTCATTGTTCTTGGTTCCTGGTTCCTGGTTCTTTGCTCTTGGCTCTTGGTTCTTGGTTCTTGGCTCATTGTTCATAGTCTTTAACGCACCTAACCGAAAAGCCATAGCTTTTCGGAAAGGTATTCCATCTGCCCACAAGATCAGAATGAATATCCAGGCATCTCCTCCAGGCATTGCTGCCAAATTCGGTTGAGGTCCACATATATTCATAAGCACCAAGCAGGTAGTAATCTCCGGCCGACGAACGCCTTCCGGCAAGCATGGCATTGTAACCCGACGCTCCCCCGGTAATAAGACTTGTTCCGACACCCGAACCCCGCCAGGTATTTTCCATGTCTGCTTCCAACCTGGTCATGCCCAATTCCATCTCAAGTATTTTAAACTCTTCATCCGAAGGAACATGCCAGCCACATGGACAAATTCCCTGCGATTTCTCAACAGTTGTTCCATTCATGGCCACATCCCAGGTATATAAACGGCCATAAAGTGCCACATTGTTCTCATCATTACCATATGCATAGCCTGTTACAGGACTTCCGTCAGAGGCATGCCTCACCTTCAGGTTTTCACCCATCCAGAACTGTTCTCCGATTTTTACAATGGAATACCGGTTTCCATCATAATCTATCAGGGAATCGGACAATGCAATCTCAGGCTGGGTTATGACAAATGTATCTGAAACTTCCTGGTTTCCGGCATCAGAAACCACAACCACAAAAGATCCTGCGGACAGGTTGGCAATATCCTCGGTATTAGCACCTGTTGACCATTGAAAAGAATAGGGTTGAGTTCCGCCACTAACATTCAGGTCAATATAACCATCACTTCCGCCAAATCCGCTCACGTTGGAAACAACGCCTGATACAATAAGCACTTCCGGAGTTTCTTCTTCAGGATCATGACAGCTCCAACAGCTGAAAGACACCAAAATAACTGTTAAGAGAAAAAACCAGTTTTTCATCATATCGGATACATGGATCATGTCATACAAAAATAAATGAACTTTCGTTCAGATAAAAATGATTTTGCCTATTTTTACAACCAAGCATGCAGGCAACATGCAAACTGAATCCGCCTTTCACAATTATGGGTTTTTATAGAGTTTGTTTAAGATAGATTTGTTTTTTTGAAAAAACTTATTTATATTTGTTCTCATATAAGAATTATTCTTTTTTAATAATATAATTTTATAAGCTATGAAAAATCAAATAGGGATAGAAAAAGCTTATGCCGACAAGGTTTCGGATAAGCTGAATGATTTGTTAAGCAATATTCAGGTAGCCTACATGAATGTAAGGGGTTTTCACTGGAACATTACCGGCAAACATTTCTTTAAGCTGCATGAGAAATTCGAGGAGGTTTATGATGACCTCAATGAAAAGGCTGATGAAGTGGCAGAAAGAATTTTGATGCTCGAAGGCAAACCTGTTCATGCTTTTTCGGACTACCTGAAACGTGCCGAGATTAAAGAAAAAGTGAATGTAACAACCGATCAGGCAACCGTTAAGGAATTGCTTGATGAATTGCAGGTATTATTGAAAAATGAGCGCGACATTATTGCCCTGGCAGCCGAAAATGGTGATGACGGCACGGTAGACCTGATGACTGGTTATATCTCGGGGCAGGAAAAGACCATCTGGATGCTCAATGCTTTTATGAAATAATTGCAAAGTATCTTAATTTATTATTGCGGATATGCAACCGGTTAACCTGCCAAGCTGGAGGTTAACCGGTTTTTTGTTTATAAAAGCTTATTTTAATGAACATATGCTCACTTAAATGTGTATCTTTGTTATGAAAAGCTATTAGCCATTGGCCTTTAGCCATTAGCTAAAAACCAAAGGCTAATAGCCAACACCTGCCTGCCGAAGCGACAGCGCAGGCAGGGCCAACAGCTTCTTAAAAAAACCAACATGATCGCATTCGGACCCGTACCTTCACGAAGACTCGGAAAAAGCTTGGGAATTAACAATATAGCCTCACGTAAAGTTTGTTCCTATAGTTGTGTTTATTGCCAGATAGGCCTTACCAAAGAACAATCCATCACCAGAACAGCTTTCTACCATCCTGAGGTACTGACAGAAGAGGTAAGCAAGCATCTGAAGAAACTCAAGCCCAATGATCAGCCCGATTATCTGACCTTTGTCACCAATGGCGAACCCACGCTCGACATTCATCTGGGTGAAGAAATCCGCTTACTCAAACAGTTCGGCATTCCCATTGCTGTAATCACCAACTCCTCACTGATCAACAACAGCGGGGTTCGTGAGGAACTCATGGAAGCCGACTGGGTTTCGGTAAAGGTGGATTCCACCGAAGAACTTACCTGGCGCAGGATTAACCAACCAGTTGAATCTCTTGACCAGAAGGATATCCTGAATGGTATTCAGGAATTTGCCAAAAGCTACAAGGGAAAACTGCATACCGAAACCATGCTGGTTGCCGGTATTAATGACGATCCCGGGCAAATCAACCAGACCGCGTCTTTTATTGCACCTCTTCATCCCAAAGTGGCCTATTTTTCCATACCCATCAGACCCCCTGCTGATAAAACCGTAAAGGCTCCGGATGAAGAAAAACTTGTAAAAGCATGGCAGATTTACAGCAGTTATGGTATACAGGTTGAAATGCTTGCAGGTTTTGAAGGTATTGATACCGGAGCTACAGGGAATCCTTATGACGATATCTTAAACATTACTGCCGTTCATCCGTTACGCGAAGACGCATTGCATGAATTGCTGAGAAAAAATCAGGCAGGAATACAGGTTTTGCAGTCGCTGATGAAGCAAGGATTAATACTTGAGATAGATCACAACGGCTGGAAATTTTATATCCGCAAACTGTTTGGAAGCCCAAGATGAATTATCTTTACAGTAAATACAGACTTGTTGCATGCCCAATCGCAGAAGAAACCGGAGAGTAGCCATGCTCCCTCCTATGGAAGGCTTTAAACCGTTCGGCATCCCGTTGCGTGAACTGGAGTCGGTGATCCTGTTATGTGAAGAATTTGAAGCCATCCGGCTCGTGGATTATGAAAACCTCACTCAGGAGGAAGCTTCAGAACGGATGAATATCTCGCGTCCTACTTTTACCCGGTTATATGATAAAGCCCGCAAAAGTGTTGCCAAAGCTTTTGTTGAAGGCAAAGCCATCATGATTCAGGGAGGCAATTATATTACCGAAGATTACTGGTACAAATGCCAGGACTGTCTTGAAACCATTGCTGCACTGAAACCCATCAGACAATGCCGGAACTGTGATTCGGAAAAAATCACACCGCTGAACAAAGAATCCAGGTAATTACAATAAAAGGAATTCGCCAGGCTCAAAAATTTCAGTTGCGCGAATCCAAAAGTGCTCAAAAAACAAAATCCAGCACTCTCTTCACAATACCGGCCAGCAAAATGGCAAAGACAATTTCAAGTATACTCACCATCATGGCCTTCTTCCAGCCATATTCATTCCACAAAACAGAAATGGTTGCCACACAGGGAACATAAAACATACTAACTACTGCCAGGGTGATCATCTGCTGGGCACTCAGCGCATCAGAAAAATGGGTGGTACCTATGTAAGCAGCAAGCATTACAAGGATCAGCTCCTTACGCAAAACGCCAAAAATCAACAGTATTCCGGTAACTGCAGGTAATCCAAGCCAGTTAACAGTTATTGGACTCAATACAGAGGAAATTGCAGGCATCCAGCCGGCCAGATCAATAGCACGAATAAAAACACCGGATAAGATTACGATAGGTGCAGCAATGTAGACAAACTCCTTCAACGAATCCCATGTTTGCGAAAAAACAGTCTTCATTTGTGGTGCTTTGTAATCAGGCATCGGCATGATCAGTTCTACAGGTTCTCCCAGCATCAGTTTAGATGCAATTTTCCCTACAATAAATATCAGTATCATGGCAAAAACATACAGGCCCAGGGCCCAAAGGAGGCCGACATATTTGCCTACAAGGCCGAAGACAATCACGGATACAGCAGAACAAGGTACAAGCGTTACAAGAACAGCTGTTAAAAACCTTTCCCGTTTCGATTCCATAATACGACATGACAAACAACCCGGCACATTGCATCCCAGTCCGATAATAAACGAAATACAAGCTTTTCCATGGATCCCCATTTTATGCATCAGATGGTCCATCAAAAAAGAAATACGCGCAATATAACCCCAATCCTCCAGGATATATAAAATGATATAAAAGGGAAGAATATAAGGAAAAGCAATCTGAATAAGAGCAACAACACTTTCAATTGCCGCCCAGCCTAAAGAAGACCAGGATGACACCCCCACTGCTGTATTCCACCATTCATGAAGGCTCACAGACCATGTGTCGAACAATCCGGAAAACCAGTTGCCAAAGCTGAAAACCGTATAAAACATAGCACCTATGATCAGTACCATAACAAAATAACCAATTACCTTATCCATGGTGATGGCATCTAACCTCTCATTCAGGCTTGTTTTCCTGCCGGCCAGGATGGTCTCAATTTCCCTGGTTATCCGATAAGCCAGGTGACTTCTTTCATCAGCAATAACAAGGGAAGAATCGTGTCCGTGAATATCTTCAAGATGGTCGCAAAGTTCTTTTACCTTTTCCATGATTTCAGGCTGCTGATCACCTGCCAGTTTGGTAATGTCCTTGTCCTTTTCAAGCAGTTTAATGGCTATCCATCTTGCAGGGTAGGAGAATTCATTACCCCGGATTAGTGTTGTCAGCTGCCCAATACAATCTTCAATTTCTTTCCCGTACTTGTGGACTTTCTGACTTGCCCGCCTACCTCTGCTATTAAGAATCTCGTCGATGAGGTTGGTTAATCCGTAACCGCGCGATGCAACCGTTGGTACAACAGGGGTGTTGAGCAGGTCCTGCAGCTTTTCATAATCAATCTGTATTCCTCGTTTCTTCGCCAGGTCGCCCATGTTCAAAGCCAATACCAGAGGACATTCCAGTTCAAGCAATTGAAGTGTAAAAATAAGGCTTCTCTCCAGGTTTGTAGAATCAACCACGTTGATCACACAATCGGGATGATGATGAGTAATAAACTCCCGGGAAATTACCTCCTCTACAGAATAAGTGGTAAATGAGTATATGCCCGGCAAATCAAGTACATCAATAGTATGGCCTTTATAAAAAAGTGTGCCCTCGCGTTTCTCAATTGTTTTTCCGGCCCAGTTGCCAATATGCTGATGCAACCCGGTTAAATTATTAAACAATGAAGACTTTCCCGCATTTCCCTGGCCCGCAAGTACAATTGTAATATGATTATTTTCAGTCATTGATATCCATAATAATTTTCTGCGCCAATCCCTTTCCAATGGCAAATTTCGAACCGCAAACTTCAATCTGCATAGGCCCTGAGAACAAAGTCTTGCGGACCACCCTTACCAATGTTCCCGGAATCAATCCAAGATCTGCCAGCCTTTTTGTTGCCTTCTTACCCCCGGCTACCGCAACAACGAAACCAGTCTCACCAATTCTCATCTCAGATAACAGCCGGTTTCCTTTTTCAGTAATCATGTGAATTAAAATATAAATATGTGAACACCTATTCAACTATCAGCTAAAAAAAACTATTTCTCTTCGACATGCCTCAAACCTTCTGCAAAGAGATTGTTAATATGTTGATCATCCAATGAATAAAAGGCCAACTTACCAACTTTGTTGTATTTCACCAGCTTCATGTTTCTCAAAGTTTTCAACTGATGAGAAATGGCAGAGTTAGTTGTTTCAATGATGCTCGAAAGATCACTGACACACAATTCATCTTCCTGGCAAAGGGCAAAAATTATCTTAGCACGGGTGGGATCACTCATGGCTTTAAATGTTTCGGCCAGGTATTGAAAACATTTCTCGGTTTTCATCTTTTTCTTTACTGAAATCACCTTTGCCTTTTCTACACTGTTTTGCAGGTTCTTATCAGAAGCTTGTTTCTTCATAATGGATTATATGAACAACTGTTCAATCGTTCTGCAAATATAATGTTCCATTTTTAATCCCCAAAAGATATTTGCCTTTTCTAATTAAACGGGTTTTAATAAATTCGAATGATTTATTTTCCAATACAATGGCAGAAAATAGTATATCCCGTTCTTTAAGCCGGAGGGAATTTGCCCGAAAAAGCCTGATTGCAGCGGCAGGCATTGGAACCATCAGTGTTGCCGGGTATGGCTTTTATAATAAAAAGAAATTAAGAAGCCTGAACAACCTGCTACGCATGGGGCATTGCGCACCAAGTGTTATGCAAACGCTGACCGACCTCGACGATATCGATAGCAGTGATTTGGTTCTCTATGCCGGAGCGATGGCAGGAGGCATAGCCGGTTCCGACATGGAGTGCGGAGCGCTTACGGCGCCATTGATGTTTATGAGTTCACGTACCACTGATTCTGCTACTATCGAAGAAAAGTTGCGCCTGATCAGTATTTCACAGGCATACTATAAAGAATTCACTAAATACAATAATGCATTTGCCTGCAGGATTATTCAGGGAAACGGTATATCATCGTGTATAAAAGCGGTGTGTGGTGTTCATCAACTCCGGGCCACTGCAATATCTGATCCGGGTGAAATGTCTGCAGAAAAAAAAGAAGCCCTCTCTCTTCTCATGCACGAATTCGACAACCATTCATTTCATTGCTCACAAAACGTACTGAAGAATTTAAGCGAAAAGATAACACTGACAAAAGAACTGCTCCAGGCTTCATGGATATTTACCGGGGGAATAGCCATGATGAACCGCACCTGTGGTGCGTTGGCCGGAGGTGTTATGGCATTAAGCGCAGCTACAGCCAGAATGGAGCATGATTATTCACGCGTTGCCCGAATGACCTGGTTGCTGATGCATAATAAGTCCGATGAAGCCATGAAAGAAGAAGTGAATAATTTCAACCGGTCGATTCGGCTAAGTGAAGAATTAGGTACCTGGTTCCGAAATAAATTCGGTTCAACTAACTGTAACCGCATTTGGGGATATGATTTTGCAAAAACAAGAGATGTGGAAAACTTCATCAACGGTTCCTGCGTGAAACACTGTAAAATCATTGCAGAAAAGGTAGCTGAAAAAGTCGCCTTAATGATTTGAGCTTTCCTTAAAAGGCTTTCAGAAAACTGCCCTCCAATATCATCCTGAAAATATTGATGTGATACCACTGCATGGCATAAAAATAAGTCAACACCAACAGGCCAGTAATAAACATCAGCATAAGGCCCAGATACTTGCCCGCCAGGCCATGGCCGGCTTTTATAAACCTCTTTGAGAAAGCGTTCAGCCAGTCCTCGAACTTGAGAAAAAGCGGGTAAAATACAATGGTGATGATGCCCATTGAGATCAGTGTGAAACGAAGCGGTTTCACTTCCCATTTATAACTAATCAGCTTATCGGTGAAAAATGTGGCAATCAGGTTAACGGTGAGTATGGACAGTATGGTTACAGCGAAATTGAATACTTTGCGATACATAAGCCGGGTTCATGTAAGTTCTTCAACTGTTTTGTTATAATACGAAACTGACCACCGGTTGTTACTTCGCACAATCAGGTTCAGACAACCATTTTTCAACCGCGTTTTGAAACTTCCGAATTCACCTCCTGAAATCGTATACAATATGGAATTGGTAAATGCACCGTGGGAAACCACAATGATTCTTTTGCCTGAGTGTTGTTCTGCAATTTCATCAAGCGCACGTATTGCCCTTTCACGAAGATGTTCAAATTCTTCCTGGCCGGGAATGATTCCATCCGGAAAACGGTTATGTCGTTCATCAGGTAATAAGCCTGAAGCCGCACCATAGTCTCTTTCTCTCAACCCTTCCATTTTCTGGATCACAGGCGATGAAAGATGAGAAGCAATGATCCGGGCAGTTTCAAAAGCTCGTTTTAAAGGACTGGAAATGATCACATCCCAATGCTGCTTACTCAGATAAGCTGCCAGACTGGCTGCCTGCAACCTCCCCTGATCATTCAGTTCAATATCTTCACATCCCTGCAACCTGCCGGATGAATTCCAGTCGGTTTCTCCATGTCGGATAATACAAATGGTGGTCATTAAGAACAGAAAATTAATGGTTGCATGAATGCCCCTCGCCATGGTGTTCGTGATGCGAACAGGATATGCCAGAATCAATCAGCGACCCTTTCAGGTAATTCACAGCCAGTTGATCCACATCTCCCGAGCAGCCCCTGATCACCTGAATACCATGCCTGCTAAGCACATTGATGGCGCCCTCGCCAATGCCTCCTGCCAGCATGGTGGTAACTCCCATCTGTTGAAGAACTGATGCAATATTGGACTTACATCCGCAACCCTGGGGCGAAGGAATGATTTCTTTATTGATGATGTTGTGGTTTTCATCTGCAGTTAAAACTGAATACATGGCGCAGTGGCCAAAATGATCATCCACCTGATTTCCGTTTGTGGGAATGGCAATCTTTCTTTCTTTCATCTTCCGGATTATTTTGTGCAAAAATAATAATCCTTCATGTATTTATGTCAACAGTTTTCCCGGTATGATTATAAAACACCTTGTTGCCCAGATGCCTTTGAAGCCAGGCGAACTTTTCAACGCCGCTGCAATGACAAACACCGATTGCCCCAGGTGATATTTCATTGAAATATTTCACAAGGGTCTCCAGCTGATTATCCAGGCTTGCCCTGATATGAAAGCCGCCCAGTATTGTATCTACCGGCATGGGAAAATGTTCTCTTGCATCTTCCATGATGTTGATAATGCCCCTGTGTGAACAACTGCTGATAACCGACAATTGCCTGTTTTGTGTGACTGCCAGGTACAACTCATCCTCAAAGCTATCTTCAACCAGCCTATCGCCAATTTTAACCTGTAAATGTCCGTAATGGGTATCTTCAGGAAACCTGACCGGTATATCAGGCATAATATAAACACCGTCATCGATCTCAGTTTGTTCCTGAACATATTCAATGCGGTTGTCCAGAACCGGATCATAAGCTACCCCAATAAATTTCTCCGGCCCGTGGTATTTGGGTTGAAAGGCATCCTTTTTGATATATACTTTGGCTTTCCTGTTGATCTTTAAAAAAGAATACAATCCACCTGTATGGTCATAATGACCGTGACTGATTACCACTGCATCAACTGCCGTGAGGTCAATACCCAACACCGCGGCATTGTGAATAAAACTGCCGGTCTGTCCGGTATCAAACAAAATTTTCTTATGATTGCCTTCGAAATAAAACGAAAGACCATGCTCTGCAACAAGGTCTTTCTGGTAAACCAGGTTTTCTATCAGTGTTAATACCTGCATGTTATCAGCAACATTTAAGAATTTCAGGCATGGCTGGCTTGCCCAAATCGGAATGATTAGGGCCTTTGTATTTCTCATCAGGATCATAGGCAACACCCAGCTTTTCGAGCAATGGCTCCACTGTCACCTGGTGCAATTGCAATCCCATATCCCACGGGTCATAGCCAAGCATCAAACCTGCAAGCTCCTCGTAAGTCAATACTGGTATTCCATAACCATTCGACCCGTAGGTTTGTCCTTCCATTTCAGCAATGGTATACTGCCAGCGATCCAGAAAGAATGTGCAACCCGGACAGTTGGCAATGATCAGGTCGGGTTGGTAGGGTTTCATTGAGTCGAACTTTTTCTTGGAATTGGCCACAGAATAGCCCCTGTTGGATTTGAGCAGGTATTGCCGAAAGCCAAATCCGCAACAATGACGGCGTTCGGGGTAATCTACCTGTTCACCACCCCATTCATCAATAAGTCCAGCCAGCACATATGGATATTCGGCTCCGCCGATTCCCTTTTCAGGGAAAATCTTCGCATAGTGACAACCTATATGATCCACCACCTTCAGAGGTTCGCCGGTATTTGCATTTATAAGCCGATATTTAGCTTTGGCAGCAATTTCTTCACGGAATTTAAAAATAACATCACTGGCATGAACCAGGTTTTTAGGTATTTCAAAAGTTTTTCCCGTGGATTTCTTTAATGCTTCGCGGGTTCTTTGCAATGTATCGGTAAAAAAGGCCCAGGTTTCAAGTACTTCAGAATAAATTCCAAACGAAGTAACACACGAACACACAAAATTCTCATAACCTGCCTCATTCATCAGGGCAAACTGGTGTGCCACAACAGTCATTGTGGTTTCAAACGGTACCAGGCCCGAATGATAGGCAATTCCGCTGCATGATGTTTGTCTCTCATCATCAAAGATGTCTTTACCAAGTTCATTGCGTAATATTTTCAGAAACACATCTTCTGCAGCCGGAAAAACATTCTGGCGTATGCAACTGCGTGCAAAATAATAATGGTCATCGGCAATATCCTTCTGATATGCCTGCCAGTTTTTGTTTTTAATCAGTGGTCTCATGAATCAGCTTTTAATCTTCATACATTTTCCTGAAATACTCACATTCCCTGCTGCCATCAAATTGGATTCCCTCCTTTTCAGCATATTGTCTTGCACATTCCTCAATTTTCTCGAATCGTGAAGTAGCTCCGGTTTCATCAAAAATCTTTTTCAGATTGCGAATGGACTCCTCGGGAATTTTCCTGAGCGATCCGCTTTGTTCCTTGCCATAACTGGTACCCAAACGCTCCAGCACCTGCTCTTTGTTATCCTTTAGCCAATCCCAAATCGGGCCCTGCTCCGGGAACATTTCCGTGTTTACCTCATCCACATAAACACAGTAGCCGTATTGCAAAATATGATCCCCAACGGTACGTTTCAAAGCCAGTTGTTTCCGGCCCTGCTCACTCTCCATAAAAAAACCTGTGTCAATAGATAATGAACGTAAAGCCTGAATCACATATCCGGGAACATTCTCCCTGGGGCATCTGGTTTTACACGATAAGCATTCTCCGCATTTCCAGATTGTATCAGACTTTAATAGATCAATCAAAGATGCTTCGTTATATTCCTGCACTGTATCCACCACCACCCGGGGATCATAATCGCTCACACCGGCAGCGGGACAAATGGCAGTGCAAGTACCGCAGTTGATACAGGCCTTTAATCCTTCAATCATCCGGAAATCGGATTTGAGTTGATCAACAAGCTTACTCATAAGGCGCAACTGTTGTTAATTAGCTAACAAATGTAGGAAGTAACTGCTTTATACCCATCAAGTGTTTTACTAAAAGTGGATAGGTATTTATGCGTATTCTTGATGCCAATCAGGCATGCAGTAATTCTCCTGCCTGATGAGTCTTAATGGCGTCAACTACAAAATCAGGTGCCACACAGGGCTTCCACGTATCCCGCTGAACAAAAGCCAGCTCAGTTTCCGCTTCATTTACCAGTTCACCGGCAACATTATAAAGCTTGTAGGTAAACCAGATTCGTGCAGCACGCATTTGTTTCAGGGTAGTTTTCACTGTAAGTAAATCATCTGACGGATGGAAGGAGGTCCTATGAACAAATTAGAACTCATCTCTGCATTAAAAAATGAAGCAGGGATATCTAAAACAGAAGCTGCTAAAGTGGTCCAGATCTTCTTCGATAGCATGACCGAAGCCATGGGCAAGGGCGAACGGGTTGAAATCAGGGGGTTGTGCAGCTTTTATGTCAAAAAATATAAAAGCTATGTCGGCCGGAATCCCAAAACAGGGGACAAAGTGACCATCGAACCCAAGAAACTGCCTTTTTTTAAATCTGGTAAAGAACTCAAGGAACGTGTCGACAGTTAAACCGTATCCATGGCCCTGGCGCAGGCAGCCATCTGTTGTCCGGTGGCTGCCCGGCCTTCGGCGATCTGTTGGGCAAACCCAAAACGAGACGCACCCTGGTGTCCGGCTTTGACGCCATCATAGGGCAGCGTCTGCCTGTTCGGCTGTTGCAGCAGTTTATCAGCAAACAAGCCGTCCCCCA
>JAWOJJ010000056.1:0-2964 GCA_046481675.1 Bacteroidales bacterium
CTCGACGGCACACTGGCCGATACG
Source organism: Bacteroidales bacterium (assembly GCA_046481675.1). Lineage (GTDB taxonomy): Bacteria > Bacteroidota > Bacteroidia > Bacteroidales > UBA10428 > UBA5072. The sequence continues at coordinate 25 of JAWOJJ010000056.1, forward strand.
CTTGAAGATATTGCCGGGTCGATGAACCGCATGCTGACGCATTGCGGATATCCCCTGCATGAGAAAGAAAGCTATAAAATGCTTGTGGGGCGCGGGTTGGACACCCTGGTCAGACAGGCCTTGCCAGTTGAAGCCAGGCAGGACGAAATTATTGAGAAGTGTTTGGCGGAAATGATGGCGGACTACGACAGGAATTGTCTTGTTGAAACACATTTGTATACAGGCGTTCGCGAGCTTCTGGATGCACTGGTACAAATGAACCTGAAACTGGCGGTGTTTTCCAATAAATCCGAACCGCTTACCCAACAGATCGTTTCGAAGCTGATGGGGGACATTCCGTTTGTTAAAGTTGCAGGCGCACGGGCCGGTTTTCCCAAAAAGCCCGATCCTGCAGGAGCACTGGAAATATGTACGTTGATGGAAGTTCCGCCGGAACATATAGTATATATGGGCGATTCGGATGTGGATATGACAACAGCCAGCCGGGCCGGAATGTATGCCGTTGGCGTGCTGTGGGGGTTCAGGAGCAAAGAGGAGTTGCAGGCCAACGGAGCCAGGGCTTTACTAAAACATCCCCTGGAGTTGCTGGAAATATTTGCAAAGTAGTCAGGTTTCTGAAGTATTGCTTGCGATTTTGTCTTCTTTTTACTATGTTTGAGTAACCTCGTGTTTGGGGTAAAATGACTGACTTGCTAAAGGATGAGATCATTTTTAATTTACCTTAGCCACGAAGTTAGATGACTGTCACTGATAATGGATAAACCTGATTCCTTTTTGGTAAGTAAACTTAAGGAAGACGATATCATCGCCTTTAATGAGTTGTACAACCGGTACCATGCCAGAATATACCACCTCGCACTGAGGTTTCTGCCATGTACAGAAGATGCCGAGGAAATTGTGCAGCTTGTTTTTGTTGCTTTGTGGGAAAACAGGAATAAGATCATTGAAGACCAACCCTTTGATTCCTATATCTTTTCGATTGCCCGCCACAGTATTTATAAAGCTTTGAGAAAGGCGGTTTATCGCCAGGGTTATTTGGAATATTTGAAACAGAATCATTCGAAAACGGCTTTTGTTACTGAAGATCTGGTAATGTTTAATGAGCTGGATACAGTTGTTCAGGAACTTATTGAAAAATTGCCTCCGAAAAGGCGTGAAATCATCCGGATGCACCGCGATGAAGGATTGTCATACAATGAAATTGCCGAGCGTCTTTCAATCACCAACAGCACCATCAATACCCAGCTCACCAAGGCAATGAGTTTTATCAGGCAGCATATCAGGCTGATATATAAGGAAGTGTGAAAAAATCCATTTTTTTTCGTTTCCCGGTCATTAGTTTTATTTACTTGTGGTAATACAGGATGTAACTATTATGGAAAAAAAGTTGAAGAGCAAAGATTTATTGGAAAAATTCCGGCAGGGCGAGGCTTCGGCAGAGGAATTGCGGATGTTGTATCACTTATTGGAGGAAGAGCAGAACCCGGAGATCATGTCGTTAATTGATGGGGCATGGGAGCAAATTAAAGATGAAAGCAGGCCGGCGATGCCGCTGCCCCTGTTGAATAAAATTCATGCAAAAGCAGGGATCAGAGAACCTCAGGTTCAGGGAGGTAAAAGGGTAAGGATGGTGCGACGCTTGTTGCAGTATGCTGCTGTTTTTATTATGGCCTTCTTTTTAGCCTGGTTGCTTAAACCAGGGGAACAGCAACAACAGGCAGATTTGACTGTTAAAAAGGTGAACTACCTGAGAATTACAGTGCCCTATGGTTCCAAATCTACTATTGAATTGCCCGATAGTTCAAAGGTGGTCCTCAATTCAGGCAGCAGTCTGGAATATCCTGATCAGTTTGGAGAAACTGACCGGACTGTTTATTTGCATGGGGAGGCATATTTTGATGTGGCCCGCAACAAGCAGAAACCCTTTTATGTGAAAACCGATGATGTAACCATTAAGGTATTGGGAACACAGTTTAATGTGAAATCATACCCCGAAGAAGACATTATGGAAACGGTTCTGGTTTCCGGGTCGGTTGAAATACTGCCCAATCACCAGGCTTTTGATCAGCGCAATAAGGAGTATAAAAGAATTATGCTCAAGCCAAACGAAAAGGCTGTTTTTCTGCGCGATGGATTGTCTCTGAAAGAAGGCCTGCCGGCTCAAAGCAACTTGAGACCCATACTGAAGGCTACAATTGCCGGGCAGAAATCTGAAAAAACTGAAACAGATATTGCCTGGAAGAGCGACATACTGATATTGAGCAATGAACCTTTCAGCGAAATTGTGAAGAAACTGGAACGCTGGTACAATGTTGAAATTACCCTTAAAGACAAAGCTTTGGGAAGCACCCGGTTTTCAGCCCGTTTTCATGGTGAGTCGATTACCGATGTAATGCGCGCTTTGAGCCTTACTCAACCTTTCGCTTATGAGATCAACAAAAATATAATAACCATTGATACCAATAAACACTAAAATCTATCTGCCTATGGGATATTAACCATTTTATAGAAAAAAAAGTGGGAAATGTTGCAGCATCCCCACTTAATTAATTGTTTAACAAATTATTACCTAACTATTAAACATTACAAATGTATGAAAATTCTTTCATATTGTCCAAACTTTTGGAAATCCAAAACTTTCCTAATTATGAAACTATCTACATTGTTGCTAACTGTGAACTTAATTCAGGTAGCAGCTATAGGCTATTCACAAAGCAGTCACTTCGATATTACTTTCAACGAGATTTCTCTTAAAGAAGCCCTATCTGCAATAGAAAATCAAAGTACGTATAAGTTTGTATACCGCGAAAGTGATGTTGAAAACAAAACAGTTACCCTGACTGCCCAGGATATGGCCATCGATGCGGTGCTGGACGAATTATTGGCCAATACCGACAACCACTACCGGATTCTGGAGAACAACCTGGTCATCATTGCCTC
>JAWOJJ010000062.1:0-4215 GCA_046481675.1 Bacteroidales bacterium
GAAATAATTGGATTGGGGAATAATTAGCTGGGAGCCCATTGCCGTCAAGCTAAGAAAAGCTTACGCCCTTACAGGGCTTATGTTTGAGAGCTTACATAAGACCCAGGCCTCCGCCCTGGGCTAATGCTATAATGCCCTTTCAGGGCTCAAAAGCCGTATAAGTTTATGCCCTGAAGGGGCAACAGCAAACAGCACAGGGCGAAGCCCTGTGTAAAAGCCAACACATTGAATATATGCCCTGTAAGGGCGTAAGCAATTGATTAAATTATTAGTTTGTCGGCTATGCCCCTCGGGTTCTATCAAAAAAAAGCCCGCGGTACGGCGGGCTTAGTCTTAAGTTTCACAGAAGAATATGCTGTTATGCTGTCACCGCCAGTATGGTGATGATATTGCCTTTTACTTCAACAATTCCTGAAACCACATCAAATAATTCCTGTTTATCTGCCTGGGTAATCACTTTTACCTTTCCGGCAGTAAGTGTGGAGATCACCGGAGCATGATTTTTCAGAATTTCGAAAGATCCTTTTGTTCCGGGAACCTGGACAAGCTTTACTTTTCCGTCGAAAAGCCTTTTTTCGGGGGTGATGATCTCAAGTTTCACTTTAGAGCGGTTAAATTAGCTTTTTTTGGATTGTTCAATCAGCTTTTCACCTTTGGTGATGGCTTCCTCAATAGTGCCCACCATGTGGAACGAAGCTTCGGGATACTGATCCACCTTGCCATCCATGATCATGTTAAAGCCTTTGATGGTGTCTTCGATGGAAACCCATACGCCGGGAGTGCCGGTAAATGCTTCGGCCACGTGGAATGGCTGTGAAAGGAACCGCTGAACACGGCGTGCTCTGTGAACCACCAGTTTATCTTTCTCAGAAAGTTCGTCCATACCCAGGATGGCGATGATATCCTGGAGTTCTTTATAGCGCTGCAGCAATTCTTTCACCTTTTTGGCTGTATCGTAATGTTCCTTGCCTATGACTTCGGGAGCCAGGATGCGCGAGGTGGAATCGAGCGGGTCAACGGCAGGGTAAATACCCAGCTCGGAGATCTTACGGCTCAATACCGTGGTTGCGTCAAGGTGCGAGAAGGTGGTAGCCGGAGCGGGGTCGGTAAGGTCATCGGCAGGTACATAGATGGCCTGCACGGACGTAATGGAACCCCTCTTGGTAGAGGTGATGCGTTCCTGCATGATCCCCATTTCGGTAGCCAGTGTGGGCTGATAACCTACGGCAGAGGGCATACGGCCCAGCAGTGCGGACACTTCGGAACCAGCCTGGGTGAAACGGAAAATGTTATCTACAAAGAAGAGGATGTCGCGTCCGCCTGATTCCTCGTCGCCGTCGCGGAATGATTCAGCAACCGTAAGTCCGGATAAAGCCACCGTGGCACGGGCTCCGGGAGGCTCATTCATCTGTCCGAACACCAGGGTAGCCTGTGATTTTTTAAGGGCTTCGGGATCAACCAGTGACAGGTCCCAGCCTCCTTCTTCCATGCTCTTTTTAAAAGCATCGCCATAATTGATAACGCCTGATTCGATCATTTCGCGAAGCAGGTCATTGCCCTCGCGGGTTCTTTCACCTACTCCGGCGAAAACCGAAATACCGGCATACTTGTTGGCAATATTGTTGATGAGCTCCATGATGATTACCGTTTTACCCACGCCGGCGCCACCGAAGAGTCCGATTTTTCCGCCTTTCGGGTAGGGCTCAAGCAGGTCGATCACCTTGATACCGGTGAAAAGCACCTCGGTTTCTGTAGAGAGCTGATCGTATTTAGGGGGTTCAGCATGAATTTCATACCCTCCTTTTTTCTCTACTTTGGGTAACCCGTCAATGGCATCGCCGATTACATTGAGTAACCTGCCGCGTATCTGCTCACCAATGGGCATGCGGATGGCTCCTCCGAGTGATTTGGCTTTCATGCCGCGACGCAGACCATCGGTTGAATCCATGGCAATTGCCCTGATTGAATTTTCACCAATGTGTTGCTGACATTCAACAACAATTACCTGTCCGTCATCCTTTACCACTTCAAGAGCATCATGAATATTGGGCATTTCGTTTCCTGCACGTTCGAAACTAATATCAATCACAGGACCAATTATTTGAATCACTTCACCCACCAACTGTGTCATTATTATAGGCTTTAAAATTATTGTCACAAATATATCACTTAATTGATTACTTTGAAAAATAACCATTGAATATTTCAGCAGGCGCACGGCAGACCTGATTACCAGCTGCGGCTACCGGTTCATTCGGGAATCTTTCCGAAACAAGTTGTCAATATTTAGGCAAAAAAAGCGTTTGATGAGTTGAAACACGTTTGGTTTTTATATTTTTGTTGTAGAAACCAAATCAAAATACCTAAAACAATTATTATATGAAAAAAGGAATCAGAATTGCCGTATTAAGCCTTGCCTTGGCCGTATTCATTCCGTTTACCGGTTTGAATGCACAATTGTTTGATGAGGGAGATATTGTGATAAGTGCTGGTCTTGGACTCGGTTCAACCTATGTAGGGGGATGGAACAGTTATTATAAGATAAGTGTACCGCCCGTTTTTATCGCCGGTGATTATTGCCTCAGGGAGGATCTTGGCCCGGGAAACCTGGGTGTTGGTGGAATTTTGGCTTACTCTTCCTACAAATACCATTACACTTACTACACTTATGATTATGGATGGAAGTATTCGACATTTATGATCGGTGCGCGTGGTACCTATCATTTTACTGACCTGGTAGATAAGCTGGATCTGTATGGTGGTGTTGTAATTGGTGCCAAAATAGTAAGCGATAAATCATTTGGCGATTATACTGGTGCAGATTATTCGGTTAACAGCAGCGGTGCCTTGTATGACCTTTTTGCCGGCGCCCGGTATTTCCTGACCGACAATTTTGCCGTGATGGGTGAATTGGGTTACGGTATTGCCTGGCTGAAAGCCGGCGTATCACTTAAGTTCTAATTTCTTAAACAATCAGGGGTTATTTCCGGGAAAGTGTATTTACTTTATGGAAATAACCCTTTTTTTGCCATATTTGTTTTAATTTTTGAGCGTTCGGTAAAAATTGTTAATAACTGGCACAACCATTTTTTTGTACTCCGTATAATACCCCAGTCACTAACCTAAGCAGAATTTTTTAATGGATAACAAGCTGATTTTCTTTGTAGATGATGATAAAATGATGCTGAACCTGATGGAGTACACCTTTAAATGCAGGGAAGGTTTTGACGTCAGATCCTATTTATCGGGTGAGGCATGCCTGGAAAGCCTGGAATTGCAGCCCAGCATGATTGTGCTTGATTACTATCTGGGGGAGGGTGAGTCGAAAGCCATGACCGGTTTGGATACGCTGAAAAAGATACATGAACGTAACGGGGATATCCCTGTTGTTATCCTGAGCCGTGAGAAAGACAAAGAACTGATCAACCAGTTCCTCAAATACGGCGCCATGCAATATGTGGTTAAGGATGATTTCTTCATCAACACGTTGATTGAAACGGTAGAGAAATTTTTCGAGCGGAAGCTGGATTGATTTCTAAAACATTTCTCGCAGACTAAAGAATTTCTCGCAGAAGATTTCTCTCAGATTTTAAGAAGTTCTCGCAGACCTGCCTGCCGGCAGGCAGGTTTCCGCAGATTGAGCAGATTCCGCAGATTTGCCTGCCTGCCGGCAGGTTAAGCTGATTGAGCAGATTCCGCAGAAGCTGACACTGAGCCTACCTGCAGATTTCGCAGACTTTTCTCGTCATACTTCGACAGGCCTACCTGCCGGAGTCTCGGCGTAGGCGCGGCTCTGTATGACAACGCCAGTCACACTGAGCCTGTCGAAGTGCGACTTACTGCTTTTTCGCTGCTGCTTTTCCCCCTGAAGTTCGGCTCAGGCTGTGCCCATAGCCGTCAAGCTAATAATTATAAAGTATAGATATTCAATGTTTAGTATGATCTTTACCATACTCTGCCTGCGCTTTGCTTGGCAGTATTTTCTTTAACACAGCTTGTCCCGCCTTAGCGGGAAAGTACACGAAGAGAAAGCTTCACTAAGACCACTAAGTTTAAGAACACTAAGAGGTCCCGCCATGGGCGGGACTTTCCTTTGTGTGCTTAGTTCTTAGCGACGATTTCACTTTGAGTACTTTGTGTTTAAAATATCTGCCGTGTACGTGTGCACGGCATATAATAAATGTCAAATAAATTAAAGCAAAATATTATTTTAAC
>JAWOJJ010000089.1:0-16060 GCA_046481675.1 Bacteroidales bacterium
CAGCCTGAAGGACAATCCAACGACGCGGCATATCCCGGTGCACTTCATCACCTGTCTGGAGGAACGCCAGAAGGCGATGAGCATGGGAGCCATCGGGTATGTTACCAAGCCGGTCAACAGCGAACAGATGGATACGGTCTTCGGCACACTGGAAAGCGCCATCAAGAAGACCATGAAAATGCTGCTGATTGTTGAGGACGACCCGATCCAGGTCCAGGCGATGGTTGCCCTGCTGGAAGAGAGGGATGTGACGATCACCGTTGCAGACAGTGGTGCGAAGGCTATTAAACTGCTTTCAGAGCAGCCATTCGACTGCATCGTACTCGATCTTGGATTGGCCGATACGGGCGCCTTTGAACTGCTGGAAGAGCTCAAGAAGCTTGATAGTGCGAGCCGTATCCCGGTTATAATCCATACCGGCCGTGAGCTGACTCGCGAAGACGAAAAGCGTCTGCATCACTATGCCGAAAGTATCATCATCAAAGGGGTCAAAAGTCCCGAACGGCTTCTCAACGAAGTAACGCTCTTCCTCCACCTGGTTGAGTCCTCACTGGCTCCCGGCAAGCAGCGCATGATCCGGACCGCCCTGGACAAGGAGGCGATGCTCGAGGGGAAAAAGATCCTCATCGTCGATGACGACATGCGCAATATTTTCTCGCTTTCAAGTGCGCTGGCGGAAAAAAGTCTCATCATCTTTGAGGCTGAAAACGGCCGCGAGGCCCTGAACAGGTTGAACGAATTCCCTGATATCGACCTAGTCCTGATGGATATCATGATGCCGGAGAATCAATAACAGCCAGTTCGGGGTATTTGGCAAAGGCTACAAGGGTGCCGTCGTAATCGAGAAAGAGGATCCTGCGTTCAGCTTCATTATAGGCTGTAGCAAGTTTGGCAGAAATGGCAGGGTTTACAAATTTTACACGCATGATTTCCTGTTGACTTTTAATTTCATAGGTTTGATTGAAGAAGTCGTGAGCCCAGGCAAACACGTTGTAACTGGCAATCCGGTTTTGCATTCTTTCAACCCTTGTTTGTTTTTCCTGGGGGCTCATCTCCAATGCCGCCAGTATGGCTTCGGCAATTTCATTGTTGTCGGCCGGGTTGATAATGAGGGCTTCATTAAGTTCGGCAGCTGCGCCCGCCATCTCGCTCAGGATAAGGGCTCCCTTGTTTTCATTCTGACTGGCCACAAATTCTTTGGCAACCAGGTTCATACCGTCGCGCAGGGGTGTAATCAATCCAACATCGCTGATATCGTAGAGTGCAACTAATTCGTTAAACGAAAGCGATTTATACTGGTATATGATGGGTCGCCACGAAAGCGTGCTGTATTTACCGTTAATGCGACCAACGGTGGATTCGATCTCTTTCTTCATTTCCTTGTATTTCTCAATGTTGTCGCGTGACGGAACCACCACCATGTTAAAAATCACCCGTGATCGCCAGGAGGGGTTTTTATCCAGGAAGACTTCGTATCCCTGCAGGCGCGAAAGCAAACCTTTGGAATAGTCGAGCCGGTCAACTGAAAAAACAAGTTTTTGTGTTCCAAGGCTTTTCCTGATCTTGTCTTTTTCGCGTAATACTGGCTTATCGCAGCTGGCATTGTGAAATTTGTCGTAATCGATGCCTATGGGAAAGGCGTCGGCTTTAACGGTTTTATTGGGCGTAAAAAAGATGTTTTGTTTGCATTCGTAACCGGTGGTACGTTTCACCGATTTGATGAAGTGCTGGGTATAGTCGTGCGTGTGAAAGCCTATCAGGTCGGCTCCCAGCATGCCCTTGACGATTACCTCGCGCCAGGGCCGGGGTAATTGCCGGAATATTTCATAGGAAGGGAAGGGAATGTGCAAAAAGAAACCAATGGTGGCATCCGGTATTTTTTTTCGGACCATTTCAGGGAGGAGCATCAGCTGGTAATCGTGTATCCATATGAAATCGCCCGGTTTGATGTGTTTAACAATTTCGTCGCAGAATAAGGCATTGGCTTCCTTATAGGCTTCGAAATAATTGTTTTTCATTACGCTGAATGTAGAAAAATAATGAAAGAGCGGCCAGATCAAATCGTTACAGAATCCGCCATAAAACTGGTCGTTAAGTCGCGAGGGAATTTTAACAGGAACAATGTCAAAATGTTCGTTTTCAAATTGTTTACCAGGTACTGATTCCATCAGGTGATCACCGATACCGCTCCATACAATTTTTTGTTTAACGGAGCGGTTGTTTGTTTTTTTAAAGCTTTCAGAAAGGGCAAGTATCGCTGAAACAAGCCCCCCTGAATTTTGCACTGCCTTATATCCCGATTTGTGCCGTGTAAACTTGAATGGCAACCTGTAGGCAATGATCACCAGTCGGTTAAAAGGAGTGGTTTTGTTCATAACGGGTAATGTGTTTAGGGTTTAATAAATTTTGATGTCTTTTTCTCTTTTGTTAACAATGTGGCAGTATTGATGAGCGCCAGATGAGAATATGCCTGAGGGAAATTGCCCAGCAGCCGTTTGGTTTCAAAGTCGATATCCTCGCTGAATAACCCCAGGTGATTACCACATTTCAGCAAATCATTGAAAATTGTTGCTGCTTCTTCGGTTCTGCCAATCCTGTATAATGCCTCGATGAGCCAGAACGTACAAATGGTGAAGGCTGAAGAAGGTTGTCCGAAATCATCGTGAGCAACGTAACGATACATCAGGTTCTTGTGGAAAAGTGCATCTTTTACAGCATGTACTGTTTTAATATACAGTGCATCAGTGTATGCCAGGAAACCATATTCAGCCATCAGCAGCAGGGAGGCATCCAGGTCTTCACTGCCATAGGTTTGGGTGAATGTTTGCAGTTTTTCGTTCCAGCCATTTCTGAAAACATCTGCCTTAATATCATTGGCAATACTTTGCCAGTCGCCTGCATAATTGTTTTTTTGCAACATGCGGGCTATTTTTGCCGCCCGGTCCATGGCTACCCAACTCATTACTTTTGAAAACACAAAATGCCTACCTTCATAACGGAATTCCCAGATGCCCTTATCGGGGTTTTCCCAGTGGGTGGATACCGTATGAATTATATTCCGGACAATTTCCCACATATCTTCAATTTCGTCGAGGGTGCCCGGAAAATACTCGTAATACTGATATATTACATTCAGCAGGTATCCGAAAACGTCGTTTTGACGCTGTGCGTAAGCCGCATTTCCTATGCGTACAGGTTTTGAGTTGGCATAGCCCGAAAGGTGGGGCAGATCTTCTTCGGTTAATTCCCTTTCACCCCTTATGCCATACATGATCTGAAAGGTGTCGTGTTTTGATTTCAGGATGCGCATAATAAAACCCAGGAAACGTTGGGCAAAACTGTAATGTCCCATGCGGAGCAAAGTGTCAACCGACATGGATGCATCTCGCAGCCAACAAAAACGGTAGTCCCAGTTACGCACCTCACCTATGGTTTCAGGGATGCTTGTGGTTAATGCGGCCAGTATGGCACCTGTAGTGTCATACGACATGGCTTTCAATACCAGCAGGCTCCTGATGATGATGTTGTTGTGTTGTTCAAACCGCTTGGAACGGTTGGCCCAGTTCAGCCAGTATACTTTGGTGCGCTGGTATTCGAGGTAAACCCTTTCAATGTCAACAGGAATTAATTTCTGATTATAGGATAAAAGCATAAATTCATGCTGAGTGAGCTGTATTTCCTCACGGTTGAGAATGGATGAAAGGTTGATATCCGAATACAGGTAAATGCAATCTGTAGGCCAGGCTATTGAATAGGTGCGGATGTGGTTGTCCTGAACAACATGTGATATTTCTTCCCGGGCATAATTCAAACGTGGATCGTATACAATTCTGAAAACCGGAAGTCCGGAAATGTACCGGATATACCTGTACACCTCTGCCGGAATGAAATAATCGTTGTCTCCGGTTTTATAACGGGGCATGAAATCAATCACCTCAAATGCTCCCCCGGGCGAAATAAATGTGGTACACAAAATATTGGTTCGATTGAGGTATTCCTGGGTTATGGTATAACTGCTGTCCACCTCAAAGTGAAAAGAACCTCCAATCTCAGTATCCAGCAATTTGGCAAAAACCGAGGGGGAATCAAAATCGGGCAGGCAACACCAATCAATACTTCCCTTCTCAGAAACCAGGGCAGCGCTCCGGCAATTACCAATTACACCATAGTTCAGGTTATTCATAAGCAAAACAGTAATGTGTTCAAAATTCGTTATTCTTTGACCTGATGAATAACCCTTTGCGGGAAGGGGATTTCAATGCCTTCACGATCAAAAGCTATCTTCAGCCGTTTGCGCAGTTCGCCTGTTACTTCCCATTGCTTCAGGGGTTGGGTATCGCCCAGTATTTTAACCACAACCGATGAATCGGCAAAGTCATCAACCCTGAGAAAAGCCGGAGCCGAAATGATTAAGTTCTTGTAATAAGAATCATTGGCCAGCTCTATACCGGTTTTGTTGATTACTGCAATGACGTGTTCGAGATTTGCGCTGTAAGAAACCCCGATATTCAGGTTAACCCGGGCAAAGTTTTTCGAAAGGTTTGATACTTTGGTGATTTCACCATGCGGAATGTGATGCACGGTGCCGTCGAGGTTTCTTAATGTTGTCTTTCTCAGGCTGATGTCTTCAACAGAACCTCCGATACCGTCAATATCAATGACATCGCCAATACGGTATTGATTTTCAAGGATGATAAACAAGCCGGTAATGATATCCCTGATCAGGTATTGACCTCCGAAACCAACGGCCAATCCTACAATGCCTGCACCGGCAAGGATGGGGGCAATATCAAGGCCTGCTTCCTTAAGAATCATCAGCGCTGCCATAATGGTGATAACAACGGCTACTGTTCCGTTAAAAATACGGATCAGCGTGTTTTCACGTTTGATTTCTGCTTCGGGCGATAGGTTTCTATCGGGTACCACAGCAATCATCACTGCCCTGCGGATTATTCTGCTCAATACTTTGTCCAAAACAAAAGCTGCCAGTGCTATCAATACTATTTTCATACCATGTGAAAGCAGCCATGGTAATAATTTGTCCGACCAATCCTTGAAGTATTCTTCCATTGAATAAAAATTAAGTAATTCGTTGTGCTATAAAATTTCTTTTTGTGTATGTGAGTTGACGAATAAAATGGTACCGATTCCTTCATATCCGCTCATAATAGTATCTCCGTTGTGTTTTAATCCCTCTACGTGAAAACCTTTGATAACAAGGGCAGCTGTGGCAGATTTCTCGTTGATCAGTGTTTTGGCTGTTATACCAGGTTCTTTAACAATAATTTCAATATTGTTGGAGGTGATGGGCAGTCTTCCGGAATTTACCAGGTTAGTTAGTGCCTGCTGCGTTTTCTCCATTTCCTCGGGTTTGCAGATGTCGAATACTTTTATGGATGACTTTTTCCAATCGGCATGTCCCAAAATAATGAAAGAAAGCATGATTTCCAGGCTTGAATTTTCCACATCATGCGAATTGATCCACACATGGATGCCGTTTTTATAAATCATCTCCTTACGGCTTGAGGCCAGCAGGCAGATATCGAAACTGCCGGCTTTGATCAACCTGATGTTGTCGATGATCTCGGGAAGGTCCTGTGGATTTTCCTTATCATATTCAAAAATTACCATATTGTTCTCCATACCGGATATACCCGGAACCTGTATGGCCTGAACAATGGCGGATGTGTAGGATGGTGAGATGATCGTATCAACGAAAACGTGGTTGTTGGTAGTATCATACAATTCAATAAGTTTTGAAAGTTCTTCTGCAGCCTGCTGACTGGTAGCTTTGGAGTAATAACCCTCAATGCGGTGGAGGTAGGTGGCAAATCCATAGCGGTAAGATAACCAGTTCAACAGTTGGAAAGCCCTTGCCCTGGAAAAGGAATCCTTTGAGATGCAAATGGCACTGGGTCTCCATTCTTTTACTTTCTTTTTGCTGCCCGATCGCTGAAGGTATACCTGCAAATTCCGGTTTATCTGGAACAACGCATTGGCAAAAAGTGATTCCAGTCCGTCCCGGTCGCGGTGATAATACCTGATGTAGGTGTATAAGCCGCTCATGATCAGCACTGATCCCAATGCATAGGGGGTGCTGATTTTGAACATGACCCACAGGGCCAGTATGAAACCTGCGAATGAGATATACCATTTCGACCGGAATGAGGGCCGGTAGGAGGGTGATGAACCAAAGTGATTCAGGAAGGAGATCAGGCAAAGTGCACCGTAAGTCACCAGGAAAAACATGGAGATGATTCCGGCCACAGCGTTTACATCTCCCAATAGAACAAAAACCAGTGCTATGGCCATGGTTACAAGCGTTGCATTAACAGGTTCATTGTCACTGGTTCTGCTTTTCGATAACCATTTGTTAATCCGGTCCGAAGGGAAGGAGGTGTCGAGTGCAAGGGCCTGGAGGGTGCGGGGTGCAACTAAAATGGAGCCAAGTGCCGATGAAAGAGTGGATGCTGCGAGTCCCAAAGGAATGATGAAAACACCGCCAAGGGCAATTTTGCTCATGATCAGCTGATTGTTAAGCATGTCTTCGGCACTGGCTGAAATGGCCAGCTTATAAATCACCATTACGTAAATTACCATTCCTGTAAAAGTGGCGGCAACGGTACCAATGGGAATGGACCGTGAGGGTTTTCGCAGATCGCCTGATAAGCCCACACCGGCCGTCATGCCTGTAAATGCCGGAAAAACAATGGCAAAAACCAGGAAGAAATCATTCATGTTCCTGATATTCCCGGCCAGAGGTACACTTCCTGCTGTTGCCTCGGGGTTACTCTTACCCATAAAGAACATGAGCAGCGAGATGATGAGCAGGAGTACCACAAAATAGAGGGTTTTAACACCTGTATTGGCCCCCTTTCTAAGGATAATTGTGCCCAACAGAAGCATTGCAGGAATGCTGATTACCTGGCGCGGAAGGTGTATGTTAAAAGAGTTATTGAAGTAATTGAACAGGAATTCAAAGGCTTCCGTAAAGGCAATGATGTAAAAAGCTACGCTTATAGCTTGCGACAGGTAAAGTGCCATACCAATGGTGGCACCAATGTTCAGACCGAAAGACCGGGAAATCACAAAATACTCGCCTCCTCCTTCAACTCTTTTGTTGGTGGCCAGTTCAGAAATGGCAAATGCAGTGGGGATTGTCAACGCATGTCCCAACAGGATAATGAGAAAAACACCCCAGAAACCAAGTGTGCCAACAGCAAAACCGAACCTCAGAAATAAAATGGCGCCCAGAACGGTTGACAGGGCTGTAAAGTATACCGGAGCTGTGCCGAATCTTTTGCTATCTGTTGCTGAGCCCATATTGAGATTTACCGAATTGTTTCAAAAGTTCTTTTTCAATATCCATGGGATTTGTGAGCGGCATATCATTCTTAAATACCTTATAATCGAGCAAGGCTGACTTCTGCAACTTTTCAAGTTTGGGAAGCCTGGTGCGATTGGTGGTTTCAATATGGTTGCCAGCCTGATCAACGATGATAACCCTGGGGAGAAAAACACCTTTACGGCCAATAAACTCATCCATAATTCGTACAGCTTCACGGAATTCTCTGCGTGAAGACCTGCCCAGTGCTTCGTAATGAAAAAGCTCTTTCCCGTCCCATGTATACACATTGGCAAAGCTTTCCGATATTTTGTCCTCAATGGTATTTCCTTCATTCAGCGTATCATGTCCCGATGGCATCAGCAAAACCTTGCCACCACCTCCTTCAATATTGGCCGCATAACGGGGAACGGTTGAGCCCGACATCCACCCCTGCAGATGTTTCATGTATATTTTTCCTATTTGTACAGGCGTGATGAAATGCACAATGCCCTTTTCTTTATGGCACTGTAACAGGTAATACGGATGCACGCCAACCCAGAACATCCGCCGGAAAGTTTCGGCCAGTGTTTTGTAATAATCATTAACGTGATTCAGCAACACTGTTTGATTTCTGACGGTGAATCCATGATCCCTGATTTTCTTAATAGCAATGGCCAGTTCTTCGGTGATTTCATGATAGTGATTGATGTGTGTCATGAAATACACGTACTTCTCAAATCCCTTGGTGTATTTATTGGCAGCGATTTTAATCAATTCAAGGTATTCATCGGTGATGGCCATGGGTAAAACCACAGGCACCCGGGTAGCCATCCGGATCACCCTGAGGTGCGGAATGCGGCTGAGTTCTTCGAGTATGTACTGAAGCCTGTGTTTGCTGATCATCAGGGCATCTCCCCCTGTTACAAGCACCTCATTGATATTGCTGTTTTGTGAAATATAGAACAAACCCTTGTTGATTTCAGTGGTATTTACTTCAGTAGTAGCGTCAAGCGATTTGGCACGCTGACAGTGTACGCAATAGGATGCACAACTTGTATTTTCCGCAACAAACAATGCCACTCTGTTGGGATATCGCTGGTAGGCTGCTCCAAAACTTCGTGAACTTTCGCTCATGGCCCCTTCTTTACCTGTGTTGGGAAACAACAGGTTGGCAGGGGTGGGAACGCTTTGCCAGAAAATGGGATCGAGCCTTTTCTCTGCTTTTTCGCCGGGCAGCATCACCGGGTGAAAAGGATCCTCCTGCATCAGCGAGGCATAATAGGGCGTAATGCGCATGGGCTCTTTACCCTGGCTTTTCATGGTTTTGCAGGTTCGCTCGATTTCCTGCACCTGGTATGGACTTAACCTAACTACCTGTTTGAGCTGATCAACGGTACGTATGGAATGCCTGAGTTGCCATGCGGGATCGTACCACTGCGTTTCAGTAATCTCTTTCCAAATCGGTATCTGGTTGAATTTTCGGGGCTTGTATAAGAAACTGGTACCTTTTTCCATGAGAATTCCCTTCCGCACATTTCATTTATAGTTCAGCAGATAAAATTAACAAAAATGAAAAAAAGAAACGGGGAAAATTCACGCTGTTTTTGATAGCACGACGTTAAGATATCTGATAATCATACAGTTCGTCTGATTCAATAATTATTTTTTCAACTGGTAATTGTGTTACGCGGATCATGGCATTGGCAACCGCCCTTGCCTTAATCCCTCTGAATCTCTTTAGCGGCCCCACAAAGAGCCACCCTAACAGCTTCATGATGAAAACAGCAACACGCTCTCCAAATCTGAACTCGCGCCGGTCTCCGATAAGCAGGGAAGGCCTGACTATTTTCAGGTTGCCTTTATAGGCTTCTTTAACAGCATGTTCCATTTCTCCCTTGGTGCGCAGATAAAAGTTACCCGTTTTGGCATCAGCTCCAATGGAGGATATGATTACCAGATTCTGAATCCTTAATTCCTGCGCCAGTTTGGCCACCTGCACCGGAATTTCAAAGTCAACCTTCCTGAAAGCTTCCTGGGAACCGGCTGTTTTAATGGTGGTGCCAATGCAGCAGAAAAATTCATTTGCCTTGAGCCGGTTATGATAATTTACCAAATCTGAGAAATCATCCAGCAACAATTGCTCCAGTTTCTGATCTACTATGGGCAACGTTTTTCTGGCAACAATGATTATTTTCCCGTACAGGTTGTTGTCCAATAATGCTTTTACCAATTCCTTCCCAACCAGCCCGGTTGCTCCAAATACCACTGCTGTTTTCTTCATTGATCTGAGAATTTGTTATATCTGTGTTTATAATTGCTTCATTTCATCCAGCGCTCGTTTTCTGACAATGGCAAGGGCCATGTTGTTAACATTCAAACGGATTACTTTATCAAGCAATTGACGTGCTTTCTCCTTATCGCCCTTTTTTTGGTAGGCCTGCGCCCAATAGTACAGGTCATAAGGATCTGTTGTGTTGGCCTCATTGAAAAGCTGAATGGCCTGGTCGTAATTTCCCTTTTTGAGTTCCAGCAACGCCATGGTGGCGTCATAGAATGTTTCAACATCCGAATAATTTTTGCCTTCAATCAGAGTATTGCAATTCACTGATTCTGCGGAGGCTTTTTCATATTCTCCGTTCATGGTTAAGAAATATACCTTCCAGATCATGAGTCTGGCATTCAGGATTTCTTTGTCGGCATCTGCCAATTTTACATTCCTGGCCATGTCCGGCACCTTGCTGAAACGCTCTAATGCTTCTGAAGGACTTCCATCCTCGGCCAGCAAATATCCCTGAGTAACATTGCTTTGAATGATATTGGGTGTGTTTTCATTCGTTTCTGCCAGCTTGCGCCACTCATTGATCACATTGAACGCGCCTTCAGTATTGCCCTCATAAACATAAGTTGTTGCTTTCAAATACAAGGCTTCAAACTTCTGGTCAATTTCGGTAGCCTGGTCAAAGTAACTCTGGTAATACTTTCGGGCTGCTTCAAAATCACTTTTGAATATGTAGTTATTTCCCAAACCCCTTAAGGAGAATGAAAACTCAGGATCCTTCTCAAGTGCAGCCTGATATTGTGCGATTGATTCATCGTACTTCCCGTTATTTAATAGAAATTCGGCATAAGAATCATAAGGATTGGCCTTATTCGGAACCAGTTGAATATACTTTTTGAAGGCCTTTTCTGCATTTTCATTGTTATTGAGGTTTAAGTTGCAGTATCCTAACATGTTATATGCAGGTGCATAAGTGCTGTCTATTTCAATGGCGCGCATATAATAACTGAGTGCTTCCTTATCTTCACCTGTTGAACTATAGTAATTCCCTGCTTCCGTCTGAACTCTTTTATCGAGGGGAAACTCCTGTAAGAGCTGTTCAATATGTGCTTTTGCCTGAACAGGGTCATTGTTGGCAAGCGCTTCAGTCATTAAAATCAATAACCTTTCTCCCTGTGTTACCTTTTCACTTAGTTTTACAGCTTTTCCGAGATTTTTCATGTAAATTTCATAACCCCCTCCACTTTGGGCCCTGTATAAATAGGCCATGGCAAATTTGGGATCCAGCGCAATGGCTTTGTTGAAAAGTAAGATGGCAGTATTGTATTCTACATTCTCCAGATACTCTCTTCCCTGGAGAAAAAAGTTTTTGGCTTTTTGAGATGCGGCAGTAATTGGCATCTCATCCGACTGTGCCCAAAGACCATTTGAAATAAAGAAACAAACAATCCATGCACAGAAAAATATACCGGTGTTCTTTTTCATCTGGTTGATAGTTTTGTTTGATTATGAAAAATAACATTACAATAAGGATTTATTAAGTTACGACTTTTCTGGTAATGTGACAAAAAAATCGACACTGGAAAGTGAATTATACCAAATTAAGCGGACAATTCCGTTATCTTACATAAATTCACTTGATAAAATACAAATTCAGACAAACTCCGGAATTTTCACCGGAAGAAAGTCTGAATGAACCGGATTCTTTATGGAAAATATACTCATAACCGGAGGGACAGGATTAATTGGAAAGCATTTGACAAAAATGCTGATTGATAATGGATATTCTGTGGCGCTGTTGGGAAGGAAAATTAACAAAACAGGTGACCTGCAAACCTGGTTCTGGGATATTGAGAACAATACAGTTGACGCAGGGGCATTGGATTCGGCAGATTATATCATTCATCTTGCAGGTGCCGGTATAGGCGATAAAAGGTGGAGCAAACGAAGAAAGAAAGAGATCCGGGACAGCCGCATCAGATCAGCGCAACTGATCTTTGATCAGGTAATGCAGGGAAAAAGACGTGTTAAAGCATTTTTATCTGCTTCAGCTATAGGGTATTATGGCGGCACAACTTCTGAAAAGATCTTTTCGGAAACTGATCCGCCGGCCGCTGATTTTCTGGGTGAAACCTGCCGGTTGTGGGAGGAAGCAGCTGACAGGTTCCGGAATGCCGGCATAAGAACAGTTAAAATCCGGACTGGTGTTGTGCTGACCCCAAAGGGGGGCGCACTCTCCAAACTGGCACTGCCGGTGAAGATGGGCATTGGTTCACACTTGGGCAACGGAAGCCAATACATGCCATGGATTCATATTGAGGATCTTTGTGGTATTTATTTAAAGGCATTGAAAGATCAATCAGTGCAAGGATCATATAACGCCGTGGCTCCGGAACACATCACTAACCGCCAGTTAATGAAAGCCATTGCCGGGGTTCTGCACAAGCCCATGTGGTTTCCCCCGGTTCCTGCTTTTGCACTCAGGTTGCTCTTTGGTGAAATGGCCTCCTTGTTTCTTTCAGGTAGCAGGGTGTCATGCAATCAGATTACCCGAACGGGCTACGCTTTTAAGTACTCAAGGTTGAAAGATGCCCTGGGTAATTTATTGGGAAACAGCCTGCAATTGACCCGCAGAGATTGATTGTTGGCGGGCTTCGCGGGCCTTAACCTGCATACCAAACAACAAACGGGTGAGCTTAAAAGGCCTGATCAGTAACAGGTAAATAATGATAATGCACGCAAAACTGCCGACTGAAAGGATCAAAGCCTTAAGCCCCGGACTCCAGGAAACCTTTAGCAGATGATAGCCAATAACCAGTATGACTGTTTGATGGAGTATATAAAAGGGGTAGATCGCTTCGTTAATATAATACCTCCATGGATGGTCCCGATTCAGGTACCTGGCAGCATAACCGATAATGGCAAGCCCAATGGCTATGATGGCGAAATGAAGCAGGAATAGTTGTATGGTGTTATTAATGTAGGGATCAATAGAATGAAACCAGTCAATGAAGTAAAGCACGGTTAAGGCAAGCGCGAAAACTGCGGAAATTCTTCGTTGCTCTGCAATATTCCGTATAAGTACTTTGTTGGAGAGCAACACATAACCGTAAAGGAAGAAAAAAAAGTTTTTGGCTATATATGCCCAGTCGTTAATTAACGCATGTGTTTCATGAGGGAAGTAGGGCAGTAAAACCAGTTGTGAAAGAAACAAAGGAACGGTCAATAGTAACAGCATCAAACCTTTGAAAGATGAAAGATGCTGCATCAGGTTGTAAAACCTGTTGGAATACCTTGAACGGAGCATAATAATGAATGGAATTGCTGCGATGGCACAGATAAAAAGATATAGAATAAACCACAGGTGGTGCCAGCTCAGATTCCCTTCGGGGTAACTACCATGGGTAATATGGGGAATAAAATTCCAAAAGGTTCCGTATTGTGCCTGTTTTTCTACGAAAACCTGGGGAGGAACTATGACCAGCATGCCAAATACAAGAGGAATCAATAGTTTTCGCGAACGTTCCCCTACAAACTCGCCAATAGATCTTTTCCCCAAAGCAAAAAAAGTTCCCACTCCCGATACCAGGAAAAGCAGGGGCATACGCCAGGTGTGCAGGTATGCCATTATTGGATCAAGCCAGAGCATTCTTTCGGGGTTTTTAATATGCCAGCCAAACCCGTTGAAAAACATACCGATGTGAAAAATAAAAACACTGAAAATAAGCATGATTCTTATCCAGTCGATATCATATCGTCTTTCTGAAATACTTGAATTTGTGATCATAAGGTTATTTTTTCGGCTAAAGTATATCCGATGTACTGGAATTGAAGTATTTGCCGTAAAACGAGTTGAACAATATTACAAGCCAGTATGTATGTGCCGAACGGCTTGTACACTATTCGGATTGTTGTGCTCTACGGAATTCCGAAGGAGTAAGAAGGGCTAACGATTTAAAAGCTTTGTTGAATGCTGCTTTGGAATTATATCCTACCTGCTCTGCAATTTCTTCAATGGTCAGATTGTGATTCGCCTTGTCGGACAGCAAGGTCTGCGCTTCTTTAATTCGGTACTCCGAAAGCAGATCGTAAAAATTCTTGCCGGTTCTTTCATTGATTACCTGTGAAACATGATGGGGCATTTCATTAATGGCTTTTGCTGTTTCTTTGAGCGACAGCATGTTGCGGGTGAAGTATTTTTTTCCGCCCAACAGTTCTTTGAGCTTGGCCAGAATTTCATCTTTTCTCAATTCAGAAAGTGAAGATTTTTCGTATTTCGGCTTCTTTTCAGTTTCATCTGTTTGATCAGCTTGCCGGTGATAGCGCGAAATGACAAAAAAAGAAGAAACATACAGTAAAACTGAAATATAGGAACCAATAATATAGTCACCCAGATCCCTATCGAAGAAAATCTTAACATAGGCTATCAGCAGGGCAATGGCCAGGGCATGCAACCAGTAAACAAATAACGGCTTTATAACCGGGTCTTTCCGGCCAAATAATTTGAACTTTACTGGCGATGGATAATACTTGAGCTTTACATAAACCAGATACACATAAACAAAAGCCTGACTAAGATAAAGCGGTGCCAGGCTTTGACGCAGGTTAAGCGGATCTTCAGGTATGATGTAATTCACAGGAAGGGTATCCCAGTTTGGATGATAACAATACACATAACTGTTGAACTTGAATTCAGGTGATTGAAGGAAATACAGGAAACAATAGGTAAAATAAAAGATAAAAGGCATGAAATGGACATGGTCCTGTGGTGTGTATGGGTCATTCAGTCTGGCTTTAATAATCAGGTAAAAGAGAGGTGCCAAAAGAAAAACAAAAGCTTCGGAATAGTTTTCAATGAAAATGACTTTTACGATCAGGCCAGTATAATTGAGCAGGATTTCAGAAACCAGGATAACCGATACGGCCAGAAAAAGTCCAAAAAATAAGGTTGCCTGCTGTGTCCGGTTCTTTTTGTTCAGAAAATAATAGGTTAAAAAAATACCTTGCGAGAACCCCAGAAGCATGAAAAGGGCAAAAATATCAAAACGGCTTTCAAATGTCATAAAAGGTTTTTGGTAAAAATAATAAATAAGTTGAATTCACCATCCTGGCCTTCAGGTTGTGATGTCTGAAAGTCGGGTACAGGTTTTAAACATTTCGCATTGGGAAGTGTTTAACTATTGTACACTAAAATAATTCAATACCAATGGGCGAAATTTTAAAGCGTCGGCTTGGACAAACCATGACGGAAATATCCGCAATCGGACTGGGATGCTGGCAGTTCAGCAAACAACAGAATATGGCAGGTAAATTCTGGCCTGTACTTGACGATGAGGTGATCAACCAAGTTGTATCGCTTTCGCTGGAAGGGGGTATTGATTGGTTTGATACCGCAGAAGTATATGGCAACGGGGCTTCCGAAAAGGCTTTGTCGTTGGCCCTGCAAAAAGCCGGCATAAAACCGGATGCGGTTTTTATCGCCACCAAATGGTGGCCCGCTTTCCGTTTTGCCTCCAACATAGCCAAAACCATTGATCAAAGACTCAACGCGTTGGCACCTTATCCAATTGATCTCTATCAGGTGCATCAACCCTGGGGCTTCTCCAATGAACGAAAAGAGGTTGGTGCTATGGCTGAATTACTCAAACAAAAACTGATCAGACACATCGGTGTCAGCAATTTTTCTGCCAGGCAAATGCAACATGCCTGGGAAACTCTGGATAGACTTGGCATTCCTCTGGTTTCTAACCAGGTTAACTACAGTTTGTTGAACCGGTCGATTGAATCAAACGGTATTATGGGCCTGGCGAAAAAACTTGGCATTACTATTATTGCCTATTCGCCTCTCGCGCAAGGGCTGGTTACAGGAAAGTTTCACGACAATCCGGCGCTGATCAGAAATACCGGTTTCCGAAAATACAGCGGGCAGTTTAAACCGGCGGGATTGACAAAAAGTTTGCCTGTGATATCATTGATTAAAGAACTTGCTCAAAAATACGAGGTGACTCCTGCTCAGGTAGCTCTCAACTGGCTGCTCCATTTTCACGGCGATACGGTAGTTGCTATTCCTGGCGCTACAAAAGATACACATGTAAAAGAAAATACAGGCGCTATGAAATTCAGGTTGTCTGACGCAGATATGGACAGGCTGGATAAGGTTAGTGCGAGGTTTAAGTAGAACCAAGAGCCAAGAACCAAGAACCAAGAGCCAAGAACCAAGAACCAAGAGCCAAGAACCAAGAACCAAGAGCCAAGACGGGGACAAGTGGCAGTAGCAGTAGCAGTAGCAGTAGCAGGGATAAGTCATGCAGTCAATTTAGTCCAGCAGTCTTGCAGTCATACTGAGCTTGCATGCTAGTAGGCAGGTCGAAGTATGACGAGTAGCAGTAGCAGTAGCAGCGGCAGTATGCTTCGACTCCGCCTGCCGGCCTTTAGATTTGTAGTAGCTTATTAAC
>JAWOJJ010000101.1:0-6404 GCA_046481675.1 Bacteroidales bacterium
CTGAGAGAAACGGCAAACTGAACCATACCGCGGTATCCGTAGTCGGTATCAAAGTCATCATCCCATCCGCGAAACGCGATGAGGTGTTTGGCATTTACACTGCCTCCGAACCACTCGTAAGAATCATCGCCACAGAAAGAAACCTGTACGTAGTCGATGACCGTTTTACTGCCCACGCCGCCCATGGTAAGGCCGTTGATTTCCTTGTCGGGTTGGAATGCAATACCCGGAAATTCAATACGTACATATTTCAGGATTCCTGATGAATCGGCGTCATTGGAACCGCCATAGGTTGAAGTCGGACCTCCTTCAATAACCGGATCCACCTTGTTCACCTGTGCTTCACCCAAAACGATTATACCACCCCAGTCGCCGTAGGATCTGTTTCCGGCATCCTGGTTCGAGGTAAATACAATGGGATTGTCAGCGGTTCCTTCGGCAATAATTTTTGCACCCTTTTCAACAATAATGGCACCCTTATTGGCCTTGCTGCCGCGGATGATGGTTCCGGGTTCAATGGTTAGGGTGGCGCCTGATTTTACATATACCCAGCCGTCGAGCAGATAAACTCCCCCCTGCGGTCTGAAATCAGGAGCATCGAGGTTGAACGGATTGGCTATATTGAGGCTGCTGTTGGAAGCTATTGTGGTATTGTTTTTACCGGCGCCGGTGAAATAAAGGCTGTCAAATTCAGCTGCATAGAAGTCATTGCAACCGGCCATGATGGTATTCACCACATTCAGTGTTCCGTTGGTTGCATTAGCTTGTGAGGCTGAACCATCAATCAGCAAACCGGTGGCATAACCGGCAAAAACCGAATTGAATATGCTCAGGCTCGTATTGCGACGCAGGTGCATGGCCCTTTTGTAGTTGGCATTGATGGTGGTGGAAGGCGTAACCAGCGGTCCAAACATACTGATATTACTGAAAACAGCTTCGGTAACAGGAGTCGCATCAGTACCGGTACCGTCATTATCTGATTCAAAACCGTTTGATCCTGAACCGGCATCAGCAACAGCAGGGTCTCTGAGAGAAACGGCAAACTGAACCATACCGCGGTATCCGTAGTCGGTATCAAAGTCATCATCCCATCCGCGAAACGCGATGAGGTGTTTGGCATTTACACTGCCTCCGAACCACTCGTAAGAATCATCGCCACAGAAAGAAACCTGTACGTAGTCGATGACCGTTTTGCTGCCCACGCCGCCCATGGTAAGGCCGTTGATTTCCTTGTCTGGTTGGAAAGCAATACCCGGGAATTCAATGCGTACATATTTCAGGATTCCTGATGAATCGGCATCATTGGCACCGCCATAGGTTGAAGTAGGGCCTCCTTCAATTACCGGATCCACCTTGTTCACTTGTGCTTCGCCCAGCACGATAATACCACCCCAGTCGCCATAGGATCTGTTTCCGGCATCCTGGTTGGAAGTAAATACAATAGGATTGTCAACAGTTCCGTTGGCAATAATTTTAGCGCCCTTTTCAATGATAATTGTTCCCTTATTGGACTTGCTGCCCCGGATGACAGTGCCGGGTTCAATGGTGAGGGTGGCGCCTGACTTTACATATACCCAGCCATCGAGCAGATAAACTTTATCGGCTGTGAGCGTGGTATTTGTTGTTATGTTACCGGCAGCAATGGTTTCGGTTGTTGCAGGATAAACCGTATTCTGGGGTGTCCAGTTGGCCCATCCTTCGGTCCAGTCTGTTGATCCAAAAGCCCCAATGTAATCAACCTGCTCAAAAAAGCTGTTGTTGAGTTTTGAATGGGAAAAAGCGGCGGCTCCCATCAGGGGTGACGATGGTGACAGCCTGGTGTTGGTTGTCATGTTTCCTGCCGGAATGGTAACGGTTGTTGCCGGGTAAAGCGTGTTCTGGGGTGTCCAGTTTGCCCATCCTTCGGTCCAGTCTTGTGTGCCAAATGCACCAACGTAGTCTACGTGTTCAAAAAACGCATTGTCGATGGTGGGCTGAGCTTTCAGAAGTCCCGTACTTCCTGCAAATATCAGGGCGAGACTGAATAGCGTGCTGTAAATTTTCTTCATGAGTTAATTATTTGGTTAATAATTGAATGGATGATGTTTTATGTTTAATGTGATTAAAAACTGAAAGTAATTCCTGCAGTAAATGCAGTAGTAGGTTTATACACCTGTGTTTTCTGAATTCTTTTTGCGTAGCTGTCCGATACCCCCGGGATGAGCTGGATGCGCTCATTCTGGCGAAGTTCAACAGGCTGATTGAACAGATCCTTAACCCCAAACTTGAATGTGGCATGTTTTCCCACCTTCTTGCTCATGGTAATGTCAATCAGGTTTCTGGGCATCTGGATGATGTGGGGAGTTTTGTCGTCTCCCACGAACATGAGCCTGGGTCCGATGATATTGTATAATACGCTTACCATGAGACCGTTATTCGGGTTGTCGTAAAACAAACCGGTATTGATGATGTAGGGCGATTGTCCCTGCATATCTCTTACTTTTTCACGGGCATTGGGCTCGTTTGAATGGAGTTCACTCTTGATCAGGGCCAGATTGAATACCACAACCATATGTCGTAACGACCTCAGTATGTTGTCTGAATTTCCCAGTGAGGTAAAGGACTTTCGCACATCAATTTCAACACCGAAACTTTTTGCCATTTCGGCATTGTCGACGGTGTAATTTCTTCCCGACCCGGCCTCAGCCAAATGCGCCTCAATCGGATTCTGAAATTGCTTGAAAAATCCTCCCAATGTGATCAGGTCTCCGGGAGCAGGAAACCATTCGAAACGGAAATCTAAATTCTGTATATAGGCATTTACCAATGAGGTATCTCCGTAAAAAGTGGCTTTTTCTTCGAAGTCGTAGAAGGCCTGCAGTGAAATTTCCCTGAATTCGGGTCGGTTGATGGTACGTCCGTAGGCGAATCGCAGCAAGGTCTTCTCAGAAAGGCTGTAGGTCAGATTGGCCGACGGGAAAAAGTCGATATAATCGTTATCAATGCTGAAGCTTTTACCACTTCGGTCAATACTCTTAAGTACCTGATTGTTTTTTTCCATACGGACACCGGTATGGAGCCTGAATTTTCCAAGTGGGAGGTTGATTGCCGCATAACCTGCAAAAAGTTTGTTGCTTGCAGAATAGGAGTCGGTGGGATCGGTTGACTCATCAATTTTTAGACCGTTGGTATAGTTGATGTTTTTATCCTGAAATACACTGTCGATGGGCATGTATGCCAGGTTCCAGTTG
Organism: Bacteroidales bacterium; assembly: GCA_046481675.1. GTDB lineage: Bacteria > Bacteroidota > Bacteroidia > Bacteroidales > UBA10428 > UBA5072. The sequence continues at coordinate 3,231 of JAWOJJ010000101.1, forward strand.
AAACCAAGCACGTTGCTGATGGCATAGCCGATGTTGCGTGCAACAAACTCGCGGTATTTGTTTTCTATGAGAATACCTGTTGTAAATTCAGGTTTCAGGCCGCCGAGTTGGAATTTATGCGCATAATTCAATGCGCCTACATAAATATTTTCATGATTGCGCAACTGAAGGCGTCCGATCATTTTGGGATCGGCATTGAAGTTGAATGACAGCGAATAAGCGTTTGTTTCTTCATTCCGGTTCATTTCGATACGGCGAATATCGGGCTGGATCTTATTGGTGTAATTGTATCCCAGTGTCCAGTTCAGGTTGCTTTGCGACTTCCTGAAGTTAAATGTACCTCCCAGTTGTCCTGAATATATGGTTCGCGATTGAAAACTCAGCTCAGTGCCTCTTTTGTCGATGCCGCCGTAATTATCCCTGCCATCACGAAGAATGGTTTGTTTGTCACTGTATTGATTGAAGAAGTTGCGAAATTCTATCCTCTGGTTGTTGCCGAATACCAGGAGCCAGTTGGACAGACCATTGATTTTGTTTTTGGTGGAATAAATATCATCATTGAAAAAGTAGGCTGTGTCGGGCCGGTCATTGGTAAAATCATAGGCCTGGTAACCGGCTCTGAAAACCTGGCGGTATTGATCACCCACACTGTAACCAAGAGAAGTGGTATTGCCAATGGATGCTTTGCCCACAAGGAATTTCCGGTTCAGGGTAACACTGAACGACTGGTCGGGTATTGACCGATTCCGTTCAGGAGACCATGTTTTGTTGAAGGCTCTTCCCAGTGCAGTTATCTTTTCTTTGTCTTCTGCTGAAGGGGCATCGGCCAGATCTCTGAATTCCTGGGACGTGGAAGGGAAATTACCTGGCAGAGCGCGGGTGCCGTCATCAAAACCCATCCAGTCGGTTTTTCCACCCTTGTATGAGTAAAAGTCCTTAAATGTAGTATTATACCTGTAGCCTGTACCGTATGAAATATCGATACTGTTATTATCTACCGTATTTCTGGTTTGAATTAGCACTACAGCACCGGCAAAATCAGCAGGTATTTCAGGTGCCGGTGTTTTGTAAAGGATCAGGTTGTCAATCAGTGAGCTCGGGATCATGTCAAATGAAAATGCCCGCCGGTCGGATTCGGAGCTGGGTGTTTGAACACCATTCATCAACACCACATTGTATCTTTCATCAAGTCCGCGCACATTAATAAACCTGCCATCCCTGACGGTTACTCCCGGAACCCGCGAAATTACCTCGGAAGCATCTTTATCCTGTGATTTTGAAATTTGTTGCTTGGAAATACCACTGGCTACCAGGTTACTCGATTTAATACCTGAGATCATGGAAATCTCTGTGTCAGTTCTTTTGTTGGCAACGATTTTTACTTCATCCATTTGAACTGATGACGGTTTGAGTTTGAAATTCAGTTCCGGGGATTCACCTTTTGCAACAACAATGCGTTCTACCAGCTGCTCATAGGAAACGTAGCTGATCACCAGGTTATAGGAACCCAGCGCAATACCCCCTAGGGTGTAATTGCCGTCAATGTCGGTAATGGCACCTTTATTTGTTCCCTGTATCAATACAGTGGCACCGATAAGTGTTTCGCCTGTTTCAGCATCCTCTATTTTTCCTTTTATTGAACCGGTTTGTGCGTATAGCTTGCCGGTAAAGGTAAAGACCAGGAAAAAAGAGAAAAAAACAAACAGAATGCGTTTTGTAATAATGTTTTGTAAAACTTTGGTCATGATGTGTATAAATTTGGCTTTTCGGGGGCAAAACTAGACCTGGAAGCTTACCTTAACATGAAGAAAAAGAGAAGAAAAGGTCAAGATAAGGTTACAGGAAAGTTAAGAAAAGGGGATTAGGCTTACAGAATCTGCATTAAATGGGTTTTGTCAATAATTAACAATTCCTTAATTCAATCGGAACAATAATGTAATGCCATACATTTTTATTTGTCATCATGTTTCTACTGTATGAAAGAAAAGAAGAGAGAGATAGAGATTGTGGTTATTTCAGATGTGCATTTGGGTACATACGGATGCAGGGCTGAGGAATTACACAGGTATTTATCGGGGATCAAACCGCAGGTGCTGATCCTGAACGGAGATATTATTGATTTCTGGCAATTTTCAAAGCGGTACTTCCCCAAGTATCATATGAAGGTAATGAAGGACATCATCAATTTATCCGTTAAGGGTACCAGTGTATATTATATTACCGGAAACCATGATGAAACATTGCGTAAGTTTTCAGGAACAAAGATTGGAAATATTGAGATCGTCAATCAACTTGAGCTGGTGTTGAACAGCAATCGTACCTGGTTTTTTCATGGTGATGTTTTTGATGTGGTCATGCAACACGCCCGATGGCTTGAGAAGGTGGGTTCGGTTGGCTACGACGCATTAATTCTGCTCAATGTTTTAATTAATAAGGTATATGGTTTGTTTGGTAAAAGGAAGATTTCCATTTCACGCAGGATCAAAGACAATGTGAAGCTGGCTGTAAAATATATCGGAAATTTCGAGAAGAATGCCGCGCATCTGGCGCTGCAGAAAGGTTATCACAGTATTGTATGCGGCCATATCCATCACCCTGAAATAAAAGAAATCAGGATCAATGAAAATAAAGCGATAGGTTACCTGAATTCCGGTGACTGGGTTGAAAATCTCAGTGCGCTGGAGTACAACCTGGGGGAATGGACCCTGTTCACATCGCCGCATGAGCAGGACGGTTTTGGAGATTTTTCAGAAGAAGAATACAGCAGGAGCTGGATTGATATGAATGACAAGGAAATTTTCAGAATGGTTATGAAAGAATTTCAGCAAATATGAAAGTATTGTATGCCATTCAGGGAACAGGCAACGGACACGTAAGCCGTGCCAGGGAAATCATCCCGCTGTTGCAGAGAAGATGTGAAACGGATATTCTGATCAGTGGTTGTCAGGCTGATCTGGATGTGCCTTTTCCGGTTAAGTACCGTCTGGAAGGATTGAGTTTCATTTTTGGCAAGAAAGGTGGAATTGATTACCGAAAAACCTATAAAAAGGCAAATGTCAGAAGACTGATAGGTGAAATCAGGGAGTTGCCCGTTACCGATTATGATTTTGTGATCAATGATTTTGAGCCTGTCTCTGCATGGGCGTGCTATCGCAAAAAAGTTCCCTGTATCTC